>NZ_JBLVTL010000002.1:399823-411496 GCF_048285835.1 Christiangramia aquimixticola | reverse complement strand
AGATACTTAACTTATCCGTATCGCGAGCGCAAATTTAGATAATTGCGTGTTATGCACCAAACAAAATATTTCTATTTTTCCTGACATAACTCTACCAGGACTCCATTGGCATCTTTGGGATGCATAAATGCAACCAGCTTATTATCTGCCCCCGGCTTAGGAACTTCATTCAGCAATTTGAAACCTTCAGCTTTAAGTCTCTCAATTTCAGCTTGTATATCATCAACCAGGAAGGCAATATGATGTATCCCCTCTCCTCTTTTCGATATAAATTTTGCAATTGGACTGTCTTCCGTTGTAGCTGCCAGTAATTCAATCTTACTTTCACCTATCTTGAAAAAAGAGGTGGAGACACCTTCACTTTCCACTGTTTCAGTTTTATAATGTTCAGCACCCAATACAGCTTTATAAGTTTTATTAGCAGCATCCAGGTCTTTAACCGCAATGCCTAAATGTTCTATTTTCTTCATAAATTGAGGTTTATTTCAGAACAAATATCAGTAATTATTAGCATTCCATTCAAATTCATAGATATAAGGAAGAATCACATTTAAAAATTTTACTTTTGCAGTATGGAAGAAACTAACAGACAAAAAAAGATAGGTGGATTGTTGCAGAAGGACCTGGCAGATATCTTGCAAAATTCTTTAAGAGATAGTGGGCGTACGGGAATTTTGATTTCTGTTTCCAAGGTTAGAGTAACAACAGATCTTTCTATCGCGAAAGCTTATGTAAGCATATTCCCTTCAAAACATCAGGATGAAGTTATTGAAGAGATCAATGAGAATAAATATAAAATCAAGCACGAGGTTGCGCAAAGAACCAAGCATCAGCTTAGAAAAATGCCTGATCTTAATTTCTATGTGGACGACTCTTTGGAGTACATAGACGGAATTGAAAAATCTATAAAAGGTAAAGAAGATCCTATCTCCAACCCGGATCTATTGGATAAAAGGAAAAAATCCTAATTTGAAATTTCCCCTCTATATTGCCAAGCGCTATTTGTTTACAAAGAGCAAGAACAATGCGATCAATATAATTACGATTATCGCAGCTATTGGTGTTTTTGCAGGGGCTTTTTCATTATTCATTGTTTTAAGCGGATTTTCCGGACTCAGGGATTTCAGTTTGTCATTTTCCAATGAATTTGATCCCGACTTAAAGGCATTGCCTGCTGTAGGGAAAACCATTCGCATAACTGAAGCTCAGAAAAACGATTTGCTGGAGATCCAGGGAGTTGAAGAATTAAGCCAGATCGTTGAAGAACGGGTAATCCTGAGTTATAAATCCAAAACCAATCCAGCCTATATAAAGGGTGTGGATGAAAATTACCAGAGGGTAAATGAAATTGACAGCGCCATTGTTTTTGGTACCTGGTTAACTAAAAGTGAACCACAGGTAGTGATTGGAAATGGACTGTCAAGGTTGCTGGATGTTGGGACCTTCAATTACCAGAATCTTTTAAAGATCATGGTTCCCAAACCGGGCAAAGGTCAAATTACCCTTACTAATATCCAGAACGCTTTTAATACCAGACAAACCATTGTTAGTGGTGTTTATAGTGTGAACGAGGAGCTTGATGACAAGTATGTGTTTACCCATATTGGCTTTGCAAAAGACCTGTTAGGTTTGGAAGAAGATGAATTCTCCGGGGTGGAATTTAAGCTTTCAGCAAATCAGGATGCTAAGGAAATATCCGGAAAAATTCAGAAAATTCTGGGGGATCAGGCAATTATTAAAACCAGAGCCGAGTTAAACGAAGCTCTGAACAAGATGCTGAATTCAGAAAATCTTTTTGTTTATCTCATCTTTACTCTGGTCCTAACCATAGCCCTATTCAACGTGGTTGGCTCCATAATAGTCATGATCCTGGACAAAAGAGAAAATTTAAAAACACTGCACAGTCTTGGTGCAACACCCAAACAAATAAAGAATATCTTTTTTTATCAGGGAATGCTCATGACCACACTTGGTGGGATTGCAGGCCTTATATTCGCAATTCTACTTATCGTTTTGCAAATAAAATACGATCTGGTAATGATCACTCCCAATCTCCCCTACCCTGTACAATTAAAGTTTATGAATATTATGGTGGTAATGGGAACTATCTTTACGCTGGGATTGATCGCATCTTATATCGCTGCCGGAAGAAGTAAAAAAGCTCTGGCCTGATCAGGCAAATTCGTATCCTGCGAATTCCTTCTCCACTTCATCAAAAGCTTTAAAAACGTCTACAGAATCATCACTGGTGACCATCTTCATGCGATATTCCTTAAAATGAGGAATTCCTTTGAAATAATTGGTATAGTGACGACGGGTTTCGAAAACTCCTAATCGCTCTCCTTTCCAGTCGATAGCCATTTGCAAATGCCTTCTGGCTGCATCCACCCGTTCTTCCAGGGTTGGAGGAGCCATATGCTTCCCTGTCTCAAAATAATGTTTTACTTCTCTAAAGAACCATGGGTATCCAATACTTGCTCGCCCTATCATGGCGCCATCAAGACCATATTCGTCTCGCATTTCCATCGCTCTTTCAGGAGAATCTACATCGCCATTCCCAAAAACAGGGATATGCATGCGCTGGTTATTCTTAACCTCAGCAATAGGTTTCCAGTTGGCTTCACCTTTATACATCTGTACCCGGGTTCGTCCATGAATGGAGATAGCCTGGCAACCAACATCCTGAAGCCTTTCAGCAACTTCCACAATTTTGATGGAATCATTATCCCATCCCAGTCTGGTTTTTACGGTAATAGGTAATTTGGTATGTTCTACCATGGCCTTGGTAAGTGAAACCATCAAATCGATATCCTTTAAGATACCTGCACCGGCTCCTTTGGAAACTACCTTTTTCACCGGGCATCCAAAATTGATATCAATAATATCCGGACCAGATTTTTCCACGATCTCTACAGATTGCAGCATAGAATCCAGGTTGGCTCCAAAGATCTGGATCCCAACCGGTCGTTCTTTTTCGTAAATATCAAGTTTCATGGTGCTTTTCGCCGCGTCGCGAATAAGCCCTTCAGAAGAGATAAATTCGGTATAAACCACATCTACCCCCTGTTCCTTGCATAACGCACGAAATGGCGGGTCACTCACATCTTCCATCGGTGCTAAAAGCAACGGGAAGTCTCCTACATCTATATTTCCAATTTTTGCCAAAGCCAATTCTGTTTAGACCGCAAAATTAAGAAATAAACTGGAAGTAAAAATTATGCTTACAGACGTTCTCTTTCAGTAGCGTCTATACTCCTTTGATTATCGGTTAATCTAAAGTTTCCGAAGTTATATTTAAACCCTACCTGCACACTTCGGTTTTCAGCAAAAGAGGCAAAGCTATTATCCTGATTTAAATAATTGGAAGTTAATCTTGTATTGGTAGTATTAAAAATGTCGTTCAAATTAAGACTTAACTCAGCACGGTTATCCCAGAGTGTTTTGCGTAAACCTATGCTTACCGTGGTCATAGGATCCAACTCATAAGATCCTGAAAGATAATCTGACACATATTGCACGAACAGAGTCCCTTCAAAAGTACCATCCTGAGACAGGGTAAATATATTGTATGCATATGCCTGTACCCCTTCGGCTTCTCTGGTTACTTCAGCATTTCCACTTTCTACCGCCAAAAATGTATTTTCCTGATGGAAGATAGAAGTAAATAATTGGGCATACCAGAAACTGGTAATGGTGGTGCCATGGAATATATCAATTCCGTATGATTTTGAGCCAAGTAAATTACGGTTCACATTGCGAATAGTAAGTTGCTGGTTATCCTGAAAGTTTAGAATTTCAGGAGTTTCACCAAGATCATTGTAATAAAGGTCAAAGAACCAGGAATTCTTTAAAGTATAATTCAGGTTAAAATTATTACTGATGGAAGCAGTTAAATTAGGATTTCCAGCATTGTAATTTGTTTCATTTAGGAAATATCTGAAAGGATTCAAACTTTCATATCTGGGTCGTTGAATTCTTCGGCTATAATCCAGCGTAAAGCTATGAGCTTCTGAAGCGCGGTATTGTAAATAGGCCGTAGGGAATAATTCAAAATACTCCCTGTCATTAGTGGTTTTCACACTTAAACTCTCGCCGGTTCTATCTGTATACTCTCCTCTTAAACCTAATTTACCACTCCAGTTTTCCCAATCATGACTAATGGTAGCATATGCGGCAAATATGTTCTCATCATATAAGAAAGTATCTTCCAGGTTATCATATTTTTCGGTAAGTTTACGCGCTCCTATATAATCAATTCCACTTGTGGATTCTATTCCCGAATACTTCCCTCCAAAACTTAAAGAGGAGTTTTTAAGTTTAGTATCATAATCAACCTGGGCCGTATAAATATCGATTTCCTGATTGGCATCTGTTGTAAAATCAAGTGCTTTTAAGCGCTCCTGGTTAGGATTGTAATACTGCGAAAGCACATATTGATTCCTGTTCTGGTCAAAACGTGTGTAATGAGCCTTTACAGACAGTTCAGCAGAGTTTTTAAAGGTGGTTTGATAATCCAGATTAAGCGCCACGTTATCCTCATTGGTCAAAACCCGTGAATCTGTAACCAGCGTGGTATCTATAACTCCTGCAGAATTCTTTATCGTTGTAGTCACATCGTTATCAAACTCCTTATCCGGAGAAAAATGAGCATTTATAGAGAAATTTAAACTCGAATTTTCTGATAACTCAAAATCAATAATGGCATTGGCATTATGAGCCTGGGAAGTAGTTACCCGGGTAAAGTCTGTTTCATAGCGTGAAAAAGTGGAACCATCACGCATGAAGTTTATATAGGAATCGTCATTTTTATAATCCTTTCGCGGACTAAAACTATAATTGGCAAATACATCTACTTTATCACCCTGAAAAAAGTGACTTGTTCCCAGTTTAAATTTTGAATAGATCGCCTGGGTGAAGCTTCCCTCAACACTTCCTTTATAACCCGCACTAATAGGTTTAGATGTTGTAATATTTAAAATGGCTCCACCTTCAGCATCATACTTAGCAGGTGGATTTGTAATGATCTCTATGGATTTGATATTTTCTGCTGAATAGGATTGTAATAAAGTTTGAAGCTCTGAGGCCGAAAGATAAATTTTCCTGTCATTAAGATATACTTGCACCGCTGAATTACGTACCATTAATTGACCCTGATTATCGATAACTCCAGGTGATTTTTTTAAAATATCCCAGGTATTACCAGTAGAAAGCGTGGAGTTTTCTACATCAAAAACGATCCTGTCCACTTCCCTACTGATTTTTGGTTTTCGTGCCTGGATAGTAATTTCATCCAGATCTCCGGAAGCCTGGGAAACAGTAATATTCTTTAAATGGGTATCGTTCTTTAATTTGACTCTTTTCAGATAATCTTCGTAACCCACAAAGGTTACTTTTAAAAGATAAGTTTCCTCGGCAAGATCATTTAAAATAAAAGTCCCGTCTTCCTCGGTCACGGTTCCCTTGATAACCGAAACGGAATCTTTAGCATTTAATAGAATCACATTGGCAAATGCTAATGGCTCCTGACTGGTGTCCACCACATTTCCGGTTAATCGGTTTTGAGAAAAAGCTACAGTACAAAAAAGGCAAAGAAATATTGATAGAAAGTATCTATTATTCATGGTTAAATTGGTCAGATTTCGTAAAAGCTCAACAAATATAGAATATCTCGCCTGTTCAACAAGTTATTTCAAAACTTATACAACTGAAAATAAAATTGTTAAAACGGGATTCTGAATAAAATTTGCCATTAAATGAGCATTTAGAATTCTATTTTTTCGTTTTTGTTCAAAATTTATTTAACTGAGGCACAATTTTTTACAGGTTTATCGAAAATTAGATCCTGTTTGTGAATTCATTTCCTGCCAAATCATATTTCAATTTGACCAAAAATGATTTCTTTAATTCTATTTACGATTTAAACTACTGAAGTTCAAAGGTTCTATTGAATTGCTTCCTCCTCAATTTCAGAAATATAAATATTCTTTTTCTTCAAATAAGTGAGACCATCGCTACTGGCTCCCAGGTAACGCTTAGTTCTAAGATATCTGGATTTGTTGAATTCATCAAAATTATCAGCTTTACTATCCATACTGCTAATATGCACGTCTCCGGAGGCGTGGATAAATTCATTATTTCCTATCCACATGCCCACGTGTACTACTTTTTCTGAAGTTGAATCTGTAGCAGGTCTTCCAAAGAATAGCAGATCACCTACCTCAAGTTTATTAAAATCTCCTTTTTCGTCAACCAGGCTACCTTCTCTTACCTGTTGAGACGCATCACGCGGCACCACCATCCCATTCATAAAGAAAATTGTTTTAGTAAAGCCGCTGCAATCAACGCCTTTAGCAGAGGTTCCACCCCATAAATAAGGTAAACCCATCAATTTTTCTGAAACCTTAACCAAATCTTCCTGATTCGGGTTTAGTTCATTCAGCCATTTTCGGTAGATTTCTGACTCGGTTTTTGAAACAAAACCTGCTCTGCCATCGGGGTATCTTACTTTATAAAAATCATCGCTTTCCGCTTCCAATTCAAGAACAGCTCCGGCAACCAGATCGGTAACAGGCTTTGAATTGGTATCCGGTTCGCTATAAGAATTTCCAAAAGCATTGGTGAAAATCACTTTTTCAGAAGATTTCCAGATTTGAAAATCCCGGGCATTCATGGTGGTGATTCCGCCATGATCAACCCATGAAAGATAACCGTCTGGCGTCTGGATATAATACCACTCTTCAGTCCTCTTCAGGATATTAACCGGAGTTCCCAGAGTAGCCTGAGTAACCAGCTCTGCCGAATGTTTCCCTTCTCCCCTCAAATTGGCCACAGATACATCAATTACGCCATAGGTAATTCCCTTGAGCTCATCTAAAGGCAAAACTTTTACGCTATCCTTAAACTGAATGTTAGCTGAATCCAATTTAACTCTTAAGGTTTTTAATGCCTCGGGGTTATTGGTTTCACCCCGAAGTATAAAGGAATCATCAGCTTTTTCTGAAGTGATATCAAAAAGAGCAACTCTTTTATCGGGAGCATATTGACTTTTTACAGAATTAATCTGCTCCTCCACAGGATTTGCCTGCTCCTGCTCACTATCATTATTACATGAAAGCAACAGGGCTCCCATCATTAAAAAGGTATATCTGAAAAATTTCATGAAGCTTTATTTTATCTGATTATTTATTACTGAATTTTATATTCCCGGAAACTGCTTTGATTTCCGGTGCGATCTACCGAATTTACTCCAATGCCTTTAAGCTTTTTACCGTGGTTATTAAAGACCGGTAACTTCAACTTACTTGTTTCTTTATTTACGATCTGGTAATCCCAGTTTCCATTTTCGTATTGATAATATATCACCCATCTAAATACATCCTCTGGTTCTACAGAAGACCAATTTAAAATAAGCATATCATTCTCCTTAATGATTTTTACTGCCGGAGCAGCGGGAGGATTTTCATCTAACCACGGACTGGGCGGCACCAGCGCATTTTGCCGGTATGGCCCATTTATAATTGAATTTAAAAGCTCCGGCTTTTTCATCAATGGGCCAATATTCCAATGTACCGTTCCCGGGTTATCCTGTAATATTCCCCGGCTGATCAATATTTGAGAAGCGATCTCCCCTTTATTCTCAATTTCATCTTCAAGTCCAAGATTTATTCCCGGCCATAAATGCCTGCCTACGACATTTTCAGATTCCCACCATCCCAGTAATACCGGAAAGCTTTGTGCTACTTTAGAAGTTGGCCAGTATAATTGCGGCGTGAAATAATCTATCCAGCCTTTATTTAGCCATAATTTAGCATCGGCATATAATTCTTCATACTGGTCCATCCCACTTATTCCCTTAGGAAAACCAGGACGCCAGATCCCAAACGGGCTTATTCCAAATTTCACAAAAGACTTTTCTTCCTTGATGTCTTCAGCTACGCGTTCAATAAAATCGTTTACATTCTTCCGCCTCCAGTCTGCACGGGAAAGATTTCCGCCGTTCTTTAAATAAGAATTCCAGCTTTTATCATCCGGGAAATTTCCTTTTCCGTTATAGGATGCATAAGGATAAAAATAATCGTCGAAATGCACCGCGTCAATGTCATATCTCTTCACAATATCCCTTACCACCGCTGCCGAATGGTCCTGAACCTTTTTGCTGCCGGGATCCATCCACCACATTCCATTTTTAAGCTCAATAACAAGCTCGGGATTTGTTTTTACAATAGAATTTTCTCCAATTTCTTTCCCGGTGGTATGATGGGCGCGATATGGATTTAACCATACATGTAATTCCAGTCCGCGTTTATGAGCTTCGTTTATCCAGAATTCTAAAGGATCATAATATGGAGTCGGAGCCTTTCCGCTTTTACCCGTAAGAAAATAAGACCAGGGTTCAAGTTCACTTTCATACAGCGCATCGGCCTGTGGTCTAACCTGAAGGATCACCGCGTTAAAATTGTTCTTAGCCAGAAAATCAAGCATTTTAACCGCTTCCTCTTTCTGAACATCACTATTTAAACCCGGTTTACTCGGCCAGTTAATATTAGCCACGGTAGCGATCCATGCAGCTCTGAATTCCGCAATATTTACAGGGGCAGCAATAAAATCATCATTCTGGTTGATTTCTTCGTTAACGCGAATGGAATCGCGAATTTCAGACTCCTTTTGTCCAATTGGAGCATCTGGCGTTGGGTCCTTTTTTATGCTTTTTGAAGATTTACAGGAATGTAAAAAACTAAGAATAAAAACTAGTACGATTAATTTAAAAGTAGACTGCATTAATTATTTTCATTTTTAGAAAATTCCAGAACTTTTCTAACACTTTTATGCTGCAATAAAAGCTCTTCTGCCTTTTTTTCTCCAATTCCAAGTTCTTCCATGATCATTCTCGTTCCACGGTTCACCAGTTTATGATTGGATAACTGCATATCTACCATCTTATTTCCCTTGATGCGTCCTAATTTTATCATACTCGCGGTAGTGATCATGTTCAGTACCATTTTTTGGGCGGTTCCGGCTTTCATACGGGTACTTCCGGTCACAAATTCTGGACCGGTGATCACATCAACCGGGAACTGAGAAGCCTGAGCCAACGGACTATTCGCGCTACAGGTTATACAACCGGTAATAATTCCATTTTCCCGTGCTTTTTTAATTCCTCCAATCACATAAGGAGTTGTTCCTGAAGCTGCGATTCCCACCAGCACGTCCTTATCTGTTATATTATATTTCTGAAGATCTTTCCAGGCCTGTTCCGTAGCATCTTCAGCATTTTCAACAGCATTACGTAAAGCTGTATCGCCACCTGCGATCAAACCTATTACAATCCCCGGATCAACTCCAAAAGTAGGCGGACATTCTGAAGCATCTAAAACTCCAAGTCGACCGCTTGTCCCTGCTCCTATGTAAAATAACCTTCCACCGGAATTCAGCATTTCCACGATTTTGTCTACCAGAACCTCAATTTTTGGAATGACTTTTTCCACGCTTTCAGCAACAGTTTGATCTTCTCTATTGATATTCGTCAATAACTCCTTGCTGCTCATCCTTTCCAGATGGTCATATTTGGAAACTTTTTCGGTATCCGGTTTATGGTCTTCCATATTTTATATTTACTGCTGAAGCCTTTAAAATTAAAGCTTTCACATCTTTTTAAACTATAACTAAAATACTATTTCAGGGAGGTTTCCCCTAAGAAAACAAACATAAACTTGAAATTTTATTTAAGACTATTAATTCAATTATATTTGTAGTCTTAAAATCACCTTATTTTTAAGGGAGAAAGGACTCAAAAACTGGAGATGAAGAATATTCGAAACTTTTGCATAATTGCACATATAGATCACGGGAAAAGTACACTGGCAGATCGACTACTGGATTTTACCGGTTCAGTAACCGAAAGGGAAAAACAGGAACAGTTGCTGGACAGTATGGATCTGGAGCGTGAACGTGGGATCACTATTAAATCTCATGCCATTCAAATGGATTATGTGCATGAGGGAGAAGAATATGTTCTGAATCTTATTGACACTCCGGGACACGTGGATTTCTCTTATGAGGTTTCCAGATCTATTGCCGCCTGTGAAGGAGCATTGCTGGTTGTGGATGCTGCTCAGAGTATTCAGGCTCAGACCATTTCGAACCTGTATCTGGCATTGGAAAACGATCTTGAGATAATTCCGGTACTTAATAAGGTTGATTTACCAAGTGCAAATCCGGAGGTGGTTACAGACGATATCGTGGACCTTTTAGGTTGTGATGCTTCTGAAGTTATTCCTGCAAGTGCAAAAACAGGAATTGGGATCAAAGAAATTCTTGAAGCAATTATAAAGCGGATTCCTGCTCCAAGCGGGAAGGTTGATGCACCTTTAAGAGCCCTGATTTTTGATTCGGTTTATAATCCGTTCAGAGGGGTGGAAACTTATTTTCGTGTTATTAACGGATCAATTAAAAAAGGAGAAAAGATAAAATTCGTTGCTACGAATAAAACATACGATGCAGATGAAGTGGGAACACTTCGCCTGAAGCAATTCCCTCGAAAAGAGATCAAAACAGGAGATGTTGGATACCTTATCACCGGGATCAAGGATGCACGTGAGGTAAAAGTGGGTGATACCATTACTAGCGCAGTGAATCCAACAACAGAGGCTGTTGCAGGATTCGAGGATGTAAAACCTATGGTATTCGCCGGGATTTATCCTGTAGATACTGAAGATTATGAAGAGTTGAGAGCTTCTATGGAAAAGCTTCAGTTAAACGATGCTTCACTTGTTTTTACTCCTGAAAGTTCAGCGGCTTTAGGTTTTGGTTTTAGATGTGGATTCCTTGGAATGTTACACCTTGAGATCATTCAGGAAAGACTGGAAAGAGAGTTTGATATGACTGTGATCACCACGGTTCCTAACGTATCTTATCAGGCCTATACCAATAAAAATCCTGATGATATTATTCTGGTTAACAACCCATCAGATCTTCCGGAACCATCTACTTTAAACAGGGTAGAAGAACCTTTTATTAAAGCTACGATCATTACCAAGTCAGATTATGTAGGAAATGTAATGTCGCTTTGTATCGAAAAAAGGGGTGAGATCACCAATCAAACCTATTTAACTACAGAGAGGGTAGAACTTTCTTTTGACATGCCTTTAGCTGAGATTGTTTTCGATTTCTATGATCGTTTAAAAACAGTATCCAGAGGTTATGCTTCATTTGATTATTCTCCAATCGGGATGCGCCAGTCCAAACTGGTAAAAGTGGATGTCCTGCTTAATGGAAACACAGTAGATGCGCTTTCGGCATTATTACACGTAGACAATGCTTACGACATTGGTAAGAAAATGTGTGAGAAGCTTAAAGAGCTTATTCCAAGACAACAATTCGATATTCCTATCCAGGCGGCGATCGGTGCAAAGATCATTGCCCGTGAGACCGTAAAAGCGCTTCGTAAGGATGTTACCGCTAAATGTTATGGTGGAGATATCTCGAGGAAAAGAAAGCTATTAGAAAAGCAGAAAAAGGGTAAAAAGCGTATGCGTCAGGTAGGAAACGTTGAAATTCCGCAGGAAGCATTTATGGCTGTTCTTAAGCTGAATGATTAAATAGACTAAAGACTTTCATGAATTATAATCTAACCTCTCCAGCGTCAAAATTGGAGAGGTTTTCTTTTGTTATTCA
>NZ_JBLVTL010000002.1:393681-399779 GCF_048285835.1 Christiangramia aquimixticola | reverse complement strand
CACGTCTCCGGACTAAAAACTACAGACTAAAAAAATGGCAGGACATAGTAAATGGGCGAATATAAAGCATCGAAAAGGAGCACAGGACAAGAAAAGAGCTAAGCAATTCACCAGGGCTATAAAAGAGATCACTGTTGCGGTAAAAGAAGGTGGAGGGCCAGATCCTGAAGCCAATCCGGCATTGCGAAATGCCATCTCCAATGCCAAGGGAGTGAATATGCCCAAGGATACCATTGAAAGAGCAATTAAAAAAGCCTCAGGTGCAGATGCAGATAATTATGAACTGGTAACTTTTGAAGGTTACGGGCCTAATGGAATTGCTTTTTTTATTGAATGTACTACCGATAATCAGAACAGGACCGTGGCTTCAGTAAGATCCATATTTTCTAAAAATGGGGGGAATCTGGGCACCAACGGTTCATTGGAATTCCTGTTCGATAAAAAAGGAGTTTTTGTAATTGAAAAGGAAAAGATCGAAATGGATCTTGAAGAATTCGAACTGGAATTAATTGAAGGTGGAGCTTCCAAATTCGAGAAAGAAGATGAATATCTTACTGTTTATACCGAGTTTACAGATTTTGGATTAATGTCCTCAAAACTGGAAGAATTAAACATAGAACCCAAAAATTCAGAAGTGCAGCGAATTCCTTTAAATACAGTAGAATTACCTGTTGAGGATGCCTCAAAGATCATGGAATTAGTCGAAAAATTTGAAGAGGATGATGACGTTCAAAACGTATATCACAACCTTGACATAACCGATGAATTAATCGAAGAACTGGAAAAAGAGTAGGAGATTAATCTTTTTCCACGTTTTCCTCAATATTCTCTTTTTCTTCACTGTCTCCCGGTTCCATTTGTTTACCAAGGTAAACGATCATATAACCTTCCTCTATTTCCACTTCCATACTGTTGGAAGGGATAATGCTTAATTCTCCTTCTTTATCCTTAACGAATAACGGAATAATGTCCGGATCGGTTTTACTAATCTCTATAAGGCCTTCATAATGCTCCTTCGAGTTAAGTTCCATTTCATGGATGGAAGGATATTTTCTGGCCAGGTTGGTTAGTTTGATATAATCATCGGTTTGAGAGAAAAGACCCTCTTTAGGGCTGTTTTCAGGATCATACATTTCATCTGAAGATACTACCCTAAAAGACCCATTTTCACCAAAGTGTTTTCTGAACTTTTCAATGGCATTCAGGTTTACTTCAGTGTTCCCGGTCATGGCCATCAAATAACCAACATCACTAAGTTCGATGTTGTTTATTAAGTCATCTGAATACACATTCTCCTGAATGGCATCCAATCCAAGCTCCGCAGCCTTCTTTATATTGGCACCATTACTGTCTACCAGTACCACATGCCTGTTGTTCTTTTTTAAATAAGATCCTATTAATCTTGAAATGGTGGATGCTCCAATTATAAGAATCCCCTGAGAGTTCTTAAGAAATACTCCTACCAGCTGAGCAAATAATCTTGCGGTTGTTGCATTCAGCAATACCGTCCCCAATACGATCATAAATACCAGCGGAGTGATATATTCGGCTCCGGGAACGCCCTGATTAGCCAGTTCAATCCCGAAAAGAGATGCAATACCGGCTGCCACAATCCCGCGTGGTCCAACCCAGCTTATAAATAATTTCTCATTGGTTTGTAAAGAGGAGCCAATACTACTTACAAAAACTCCTAATGGCCTAATTACCAATACCACCGTTCCAAAAAGTATCAAAGCTTTGATATCATATACCAGCATTAGGTCATCTACATTGATGTTGGCTGATAATAATATGAACAGGATAGAAATCAATAATACACTAAGCGACTCTTTAAAGTAAAGCAGTTCTTTAAGGTTAGGTAAATTGATATTCCCCATAACCATTCCCATAACAACTACGGCCAATAGTCCGCTTTCATGAGCGAAAAGATCGGCAAGTACAAACACTCCCAATACCGTGGCCAGAGTTAATACGTTCAGTAGATAATGAGGGATTACATTCTTTTTAATGGCAAAAGCCAGTGCATGTGCGAAGGTGAATCCAAAGGTGAATCCAAACAGCACGATCTTACCAAATTCCAGTAAAGCGGTTTCAGTAAATTCAGTTCCTGTTCCGGCACTTATGAATTCGAACATAAGTACGGCTACAAGAGCTCCAATTGGATCAATTAGAATTCCTTCCCATTTTAAAATTGCTGAAACATCCTTTTTTAACGGGATATTCCGAAGAATAGGAGTGATAACCGTGGGTCCGGTAACTATGATAAGAGCAGCAAACAGAAACGAGATCTGCCATGACAGGTCAAAGATATAATATGCAGCGATCCCGGCGCCAAAGAAGGTTACTATAACGGCAATGGTAATTAGTTTTATAATAACGGGACCAACGTTCAAGATTTCACCTTTCCGAAGCGTCAAACCTCCTTCAAACAGAATGATCCCGATCGCAAGAGACACAAAATAGAAAAGGCTTTCCCCCGGAAATAACCCGGAAGTTCCATCCCAGATTGGTTCAATAAGCTTGGAACCATCTGCAGTAAAAAAAGTAGAAATTGGGCCAACGGCCAGTCCTATAAGGATTAAGGGTAAAATTGCAGGAATTTTAAATCTCCATGCTAACCATTGGGCTAATATCCCCAAAATCACAATACCTGCTAATTCAACCATAAGTTCTCAGTTTGCTTTAAAAGCTAAAAATATTAAAAATGTTTAACTCACAAAGCTTATTATAACAAAGGCTTACAATTATCGTTTCCTGTTAAATCAAATAAAAATAATTCGAAATGGCTTTAAGATTTTCTATTTTGCGGAGAATTCAGCAAAATAAACCGAATGAATCTTTATCCTATTGAAGCCGGAAATTTCAAACTTGATGGCGGTGCCATGTTTGGAGTTGTCCCTAAAAGTCTATGGAACAGAACTAATCCTGCTGACGCCAATAACATGATAGACATTGCTGCGCGTTGTCTTTTGATTGAAGATGGTGATAAACTTATCCTTATAGATACAGGGATGGGAGATAAGCAGAGTGAAAAATTCTTTAGTTATTATTTTCAGTGGGGTGACCATAGCATTGACAAATCCTTAAAAAAACACGGATTTCACCGGGATGACATTACCGATGTTTTCATGACTCACCTTCATTTTGATCATTGTGGAGGCAGCATTCAATGGAATAAGGACAGAACCGGTTACGAACCAGCCTTTAAAAATGCTCGCTTCTGGAGTAATAAAGATCACTGGGATTGGGCCACCGCTCCTAACGACAGGGAAAAAGCCTCATTCTTAAAGGAGAATATTATTCCTATGGAACAAAGCGGGAGACTTCAATTTGTTGAAAGAAACAATGATGATGCTTATACCCAAATAGAGCCTCTTGGTTTCGAAGCTTTATTTGTAGATGGTCATACAGATAAACAAATGATTCCGCATATTAATTACAAAGGGAAAAAACTGGTTTTTATGGCCGATCTTTTACCAACTGCAGGGCATATTCCACTCCCTTACGTGATGGGTTACGATACCAGACCATTATTAACCTTGGAGGAGAAAAAGAAATTTTTGGAAAAAGCAGCAGCTGAGAATTTATATCTCTTCCTGGAACATGATGCCCATAACGAAATAGTTACTCTAAAAAACACCGAAAAAGGTGTGAGACTTGATAAAACCTATACTTTCAACGAATTATTTAACTAAATTATATATGAAAATACCTGTTTATAAACCATTTCTGGCATTTTTAGCCGCCGGTATACTTACCGGATGTAGCAGTACCTCTCCCAAGATAGTTTCAACTCCGGTTAGTAATATCGATTCCATCCCATTAAAGGTAATGGATCTTACTGAGGCTGAATTGAAAGGCTGGACCAATAATGACCTTACCCTTGATACCATTCCGGGAATGAGTGTAGACAGGGCTTATTCTCAAATTATTAAAAACAACAGACCTTCTACCGTGCTCGTGGGAGTTGTGGATAGTGGAGTAGATATAGATCACGAAGATCTGAAAGGAGTTATCTGGACCAATCCTAAAGAGATTGCCGGAAATGGAAAAGATGATGATAATAATGGATTTATAGATGATATACACGGTTGGAATTTCCTTGGAGATGCAGTTGCTGAGAATATGGAATATACCCGTATTTATAAGCGTCTTAAACCTAAATTCGAGGGTAAAACCTCAAGTAGTGTAAGCACTGCAGACCGTGAAGATTATAATCTTTACCTTGAAGCTAAGGCCGAATATGAAAAGGAATATCAGGATGCTGTGGAAACAAAACAGCAATACCTTCAAATAAAGGATCAAATAACCATTGCTCATAAAGCAGTTTCCAAGAAACTTGGAACAGAAGATTATACCAAAAAACAACTGGCAGATCTTAAGGCTGAAACTCAGGAAATGCAGCAGTATAAATCTATCCTTACGCAGATCCAGAACAATGTGGATGAAAATATTCCAAAAGCTTTAAAGGAACTTGACGAAGCGATTGAATATTTTAAAAATCGTTTGGATACTCACTTCAATATGAATTTTAATGGTCGTGAAAAGACCGGTGATAATCCTTATGATATAACCGAGACTAATTATGGAAATAATCAGGTTTCAGGACCAGATCCTAAAAAAGAAGATGCCAAGCACGGGACTCACGTAGCAGGAATCATCGCTGCCAATAGAAATAATAATATTGGGGTTAAAGGTGTGGCAAACAATGCAAAGATCCTTGTGGTAAGAGCAGTTCCAGATGGTGATGAATATGATAAGGATATCGCCTTAGGAATTAGATATGCGGTAGATAACGGTGCGAAAGTGATCAACACCAGTTTTGGTAAATATTTCTCAACAAATCCGGAATGGGTTATAGACGCCATTAAATATGCTGCAGAAAAAGATGTGCTTATTGTGAATGCAGCCGGAAACGAAGGTTTGGACCTTGATCAAAAAAGAGTTTATCCTAATGATCAAACACCTGGAGTAACTTCAGAAATTAGCGATAATTTCCTTACCGTTGGTGCTTTAAATTATGAATATGGAGCTAATCTGGTAGCAAGTTTTTCAAATTACGGGAAGTCCAATGTAGATGTGTTTGCGCCGGGTACCAAGATCTGGTCTACCACGCCTAATAATGAATATGAATATCTTCAGGGAACTTCCATGGCTGCTCCTGCAGTAACCGGGATCGCAGCATTGATAAGAGGTTATTATCCAAAATTGACCGCTGCACAGGTAAAACAAATCATTATTGATAGTGGTTTAACTACCAAAGCAACCGTAGTAGTTGGAGGAGATGTAAATAATACCAAAAAATTCCAGGAGCTTTCTACTTCAGGAAAAATGGCTAACCTTTATAACGCTTTAATACTTGCAGATCAAATCGCAAAAAACAATTAAGATGAAAAGAATATTATTCAGTTTTATAATGCTTACAGCCGGCTTTATGCAGGCTCAAAACAACACTTCCTACTGGCAGCAACATGTTGATTATAAGATGGAGGTGGATGTGAATGTTGAGAATTTCCAATATACCGGAACTCAGGAATTGACCTATACCAACAATTCTCCGGATACTTTGAACCGGGTATTTTACCACCTTTATTTCAATGCGTTTCAACCGGATTCGCAGATGAACGCAAGACTGGAGAGCGTACCAGATCCTGATGGTAGAATGACAATTAATAAAGGCACTAAAGAAAATCCTGAAATTGTAAGCAGGATCTCCGGTCTTACCAAAGATCAAATTGGATATTTAAGAGTTAATTCTCTTACTCAAAACGGGGAAGCTTTGAAATATGAAGAGGTTGGAACTGTTTTAGAAGTTGAACTTGCAAAACCAATCCTTCCGGGTTCAAAGACCACCTTTAATATGGAATTTAAGGGTCAGGTACCGGAACAAATTAGAAGAGCCGGGAGAAACAGTGCTGAAGGTGTAGCGCTATCTATGAGCCAGTGGTATCCTAAATTGGCTGAATATGATTTCCAGGGCTGGCATGCAGATCCTTATATCGCCCGTGAATTCCACGGAGTTTGGGGAGATTTTGATGTAAAGATCAGCATAGATAAAGACTATGTTTTAGGTAGTACCGGTTATCTTCAGAATCCGC
>NZ_JBLVTL010000002.1:371628-393625 GCF_048285835.1 Christiangramia aquimixticola | reverse complement strand
GATAAATTAACCTGGCATTTTGTAGCACCAAAAGTGCATGATTTTACCTGGGCGGCAGATCCTGAATATATTCACGACAAGCTGGTTGCTGAAGATGGAACTGTACTGCACTTTTTATACAAAGACAAAAAAGAGATCAAAGAAAACTGGAAAAATCTTCAGCCAAAAACTGCTGAATTATTGAAGTATTTCAACGAACATATTGGACCATATCCATGGGATCAATACTCTGTAGTGCAGGGTGGAGATGGTGGAATGGAGTATGCAATGCTTACTTTGATCACCGGGGAACGTTCTTTTAGAAGCCTTGTTGGTGTGACCGCTCATGAAATGGCACATGCCTGGTTCCAGCATTTATTAGCCACCAACGAAGGGAAGCATGAATGGATGGACGAAGGATTTACTTCTTACATCTCTACAAAGGCTGAAAATGTGATCTTCGGGGAAAACAAGGAAAATCCTCACGCAGGATCTTACCGAGGCTACATGTATCTTGCTAATTCAGGAAAAGAGCAGCCACAAACTACTCACGCCGATAGATATGATATGAATGCACTTTATGGAGCTTCAGCTTATTCTAAAGGTGCTGTATTTCTTGCTCAATTAGGATACATCATAGGAGAAGAAAATCTGGCTAAAACCCTGAATAGATACTATGATGAGTGGAAATTCAAACATCCAACTCCAAACGATTTTATTAGAGTTGCTGAAAAGGTTTCCGGAGCAGAGCTGGACTGGTACTTAATGGACTGGACTCAAACCACCAATAAAATTGATTATGCGGTAGATTCAGTAGAAAAAACTGAGGGAGATACTAAGGTAAAACTTAGAAGAATTGGACCAATGCCTATACCTATGGATGTTAAGGTAACTTATGCCGATGGGTCTGAGGAGTTATATTACATCCCGTTAGAAATGATGCGTTGGGAAAAACCTGCAGAAAAAGATGGAAAAAGAACTGTTGAAAAAGACTGGGCATGGGGATTCCCTACCTACGAATTCAGCATTCCTGCATCAAAAGGAGAAGTATCTATGGTAGAAATAGATGGTACCCACAGGCTGGCTGATGTCAACCAAAATAATAACAGCTGGAAGAAAGAAGCTAAAACTGCAGAGAAAGCAGAATAATCTTATTTTTCGGTAATAATTTTAAACCCTTTCTTAACGGAAAGGGTTTTTTATTTGAGAGTATTGTTACTTTTGAAGCATGGATCAAAGATTCGGAAAAACAGAAAAATTAAAGAGTAAAAAACTTATCGATAAGTTGTTTGCTGAAGGGAAAAGTGTGAAATCATTCCCTTTAAAATTGATCTATACTCACTATGAATCTGAAGATCTACCTGAATTAAAAACCGGAGTTTCAGTTCCTAAAAAACTAGTGAAAACTGCAGTTAAACGGAACAGAATAAAAAGACTGATGCGGGAAGTTTTCAGGAAAAATAAGTACCTTGTTACCAAAGATTTATCTTCTTCACATGCTTTTATGTTCATATATATTTCCAGAGAGGAAATTAGCTATGAAAAGCTCGAAGCGAGCATGAAAAATGTATTGGAGAAATTTATGCAAAAACAGCAAGGTCATGAAAAAGCGCATCAATAAATTCCTGATCCTCCCCATTGTTCTAACCGGAATATTTTTTGGAACCGTAAGTTTCAAATCAGATTTTTTCGAAATCGCCAAACAAATAGAGATCTTCACAACTCTGTTCAAGGAGATCAACATGAATTATGTTGATGAAACCAACCCGGCTGCATTGATGGATACCGCCATCAAATCCATGCTTGAGGATCTTGATCCCTATACCAATTACTGGAACGAACAGGATGTGGAAGCTGCAAGAATCAACAGTGCAGGAGAATATACAGGGATTGGTGCACTTGTAAAAACGGGACCGGCAGCCATTACTATTGTTGAAGCTTATAAGGATTATCCTGCCGATAAAGCCGGTTTAAAGGCCGGAGATCAAATTATTAAGATTGGAAACATCAAAGTAGCCGATTTCAAAGAAGATGCAGGAGAGCTTTTAAATGGTGCTCCAGATACAAATATCCAGATCACCTATATAAGACAGGGCAAAACCCAGACTACTTCTTTAAGCCGCAGCTCAGTCGAATTAAATGCCGTGCCCTTTTATAAGTTACTGGACGATAAGTCCGGATATATAGTTTTATCCAGATTTAATTCAAAAGCTTCGGCAGAAGTTGCCAGAGCATTAAAAGATTTGAAGGCTAAGGGAGCTGAGAAGATCATTCTTGATCTAAGAGGTAATCCCGGCGGATTGCTGAATGAAGCTATTAATGTTAGTAACATTTTTGTGCCGGAAGGTGAATTGATCGTAACCACAAAGTCTGTTATCGAAAAATATAACCGGGAATATTTTACCAAAAGGGAACCAATAGATACTAAAATTCCACTGGTAGTTCTGGTTAATGGACGTAGTGCTTCTGCCAGCGAGATCGTAGCCGGAGCCATTCAGGATCTTGACAGAGGTGTAATTGTGGGCGCCAGAAGTTTTGGGAAAGGTCTGGTACAAAGGCCAAGAGAATTAGCTTATGGCACTCAGTTAAAAGTTACTATTTCACGGTATTATACTCCAAGCGGCAGATGTATTCAAGCCCTGGATTACAGGCAAAGAGATGAAAATGGTAAGGCGGTTAGAACCCGTGTGGAAGATTATAATCAGTTTAAAACCAGAAGTGGTAGAACCGTATATGATGGTGGAGGAATTTTACCTGATATAAAACTGGAAACTTCAGAATTCAGCAATATAACTCAGGCGCTGTTATCGCAGGATGCCATTTTTGATTTTGCAACAGAGTATTACTATTCCCATTCGTTGAGCGATGCGGAAAGTTTTGAATTTACAGATAAGGATTACGAAACATTTAAAAATTTTCTAAAGACGTCCGGTTTTAATTATGTCACGACTACAGAAAAAGAATTAAATGAAATGCTTGAGAAAGCAGAGCAGGAGAACCTTGATATCGCTTCAGAACTTTCAGGAATTAGAGCCCAATTAAAGAATTTTGAGAAAAAAGAGCTGGAACAAAAGAAACCTGAGATCGCTAGTTTATTAACAGATGAAATTATCAAGCGTTACTTTTATAAAGAAGGCTTATATGAATATTATACCTTCCATAATCCTGAAATTAAAGCAGCAAAACAAATTTTGAATACACCTGCAGAATATAATAAGATTCTTAAGAGATAATCTTCCTGGAAGTTGTTAATAAAAGGAGGGCAGCCTTTTTATTCTTTAACCATACCAATATGAGGAATCCCATCTTCAAGATATCCTTCTCCCACCGTGCGATAACCATGGGATTCATAAAATTTAATAAGGTATTGTTGAGCAGATAATTTAATGTTGGTAGTATTATAATGTTGTTCAATGGCCTGTGCAGAAGCTTTCATGATGTCATGGCCATATCCAAATTTTCTTTCAGATTGTTTCACTATAACGCGACCTATTGAAGCCTGTTCAAAATAATAACCTGGTTTAAAACATCTAGTATAGGCTACAATTTTATTATTCTTCCATCCAATTACATGTAAAGCTTCAGCATCTTTTCCATCTATATCCTGATAGACACAATCCTGTTCCACTACAAAAACTTCAGAACGCAATTGTAAAATATCATAAAGTTCAGCAAGGCTTAATTCGCTGAACTTTTTTACTTCAATTTTTAAATCCATAGGTTATTAACAAGACTTGTTTGCAGGGATCTTATCTATTCTTTTTTGGTGACGTCCACCTTCAAATTCAGTATTTAAAAAAGTCTCTGTCATGTCCCAGGCCAGCTCTTCAGCGACAAATCTGGAAGGAATACTTAATATGTTAGCATTGTTATGTTCTCTGGCCAGTTTAGCCAGCTCTACATTCCAGCATAAAGCAGATCTAATCCCCTGATGTTTATTAGCGGTCATATTAGCACCATTTCCACTTCCGCAGATGATAATACCAAGATCAGCTTCTTTATTCTCTACATCGTTAGCAACAGGATGAACAAAATCAGGATAATCTACACTGTCTTCAGAGTCTGTACCATAATTGGTAACCGTATGTCCCAAAGCTTCAAGCTTTTCCTGTATCAATTGTTTATAACCTGTACCGGCGTGATCGTTTCCAATAGCAATTTTCATAGTTGTGTTGTTTGTCACAAAGTTAAAAAATCCTCCAGTTAACTATCCAAAATTCCATTGTTAATTACTTTACAGATAACGTTAGTTTTCAAGGCTTTAAAATTGACACTCAATTGTGGAAAACATCTGATGAAATAGTAAAAAAGAAATTTGTTTTTTAAGATAATTATAACAATACAGCGAGTAGGTCCAATAAATCAAATTATAACTATGGAAATTTTGAAATAGTTATGAGCACTTAAAAACAGGTTATCGACAACTGTTCATTTTAAACTTTTCAATAAATCCTGTTAAAACAATTTTAAGAAATTCTGTTAAGTAAATCTTAAAACCTTATCACTATCAATCAGTTAGCAAAATAGAGCTATGTTGACAACCTGTTAGCAAATGTTTACAACTGAAATTACAAGGATAGAGGCATAAAATTGTTCTACAAATTAACACGCCATCATATAACAACATTTAAATTTTTTAAAAAAGAAGAAATAATAAATATTATATATAATGTTTATAACTAAACGATCCTGAGATTCGAAGATTTGTCATTTAAAGAATCTATTATTTGTTTTGCTATTAATCTGTCTGATGGATGGACCATTAGTTTGATTCCGCCAAAGGCAAGAGAAGAAAAAGGGATAAGGCCAATAAGGGTTTCGTTTTGGAAATAATATCTCAGGGCTGCCTGCTCGAATTCTAATTTAAGGATTAAATATTCGTGGGTATAAGTGAAAGTTGCAAGACATACATATTCTAACATAGCCAGAGCTTAACCTAACTAAAGATACGGTTTTATTCCTGGACTACGGTAGCTATAAAATTTTCAGATTTATCCCTTTCGTGCCTATCCAAATCAGTTTTTTGATTAAGTGATTTATTAATTAAAGAGATAAAGATTATTACCCCGATGATAAATATCAGAAAGAGTAAGGCTGAATATGATGTGGATTTCCTGACTTTCATAGAAAAAAAATAAAATAAGTGGGGTCAGTTATCGGGGGATACATTAGCTAAATTAAGAAATTATTAAGAAACAATCTTAAAAAACCTAAAATTTTTTGCTATAAAAATCTGTAAATCAATAAATAATGGTTCTTAGCAGGAGATCTGCTTAACAAAACTTTAAGTTGAATTTTACAAAGTGTGATTTTATTCGTGTAATTTTATCGTATACTAAGTGATAATGAAGAAAAAGACTAAGAACAAACCCAAAATACAGGGAAATCTTTCCAGAAGTATAATAGATATACTTCGAAACAATCAAGGTAAAACATACAATTACAAACAAATAGCTGCTTCACTAGGTGTGAATGACGCCAGCAGCAGGAATCAGATCATCAAAAAACTTGCAGAACTTGCGGCTAAAAAACAAATTACCGAAGTTGAACGAGGGAAATTTATGATCGAAGGTTCTAAAGATTATTACACCGGAACACTGGATCTTACCACCAAAGGATATGGTTATGTGCTGGTTGATGAACTTGAAGATGATGTTTTTATTGCCGAAAAGGATCTAAAAGCTGCATTTGACGGGGATACTGTTGAAATCTATGTTTTTAACCATCGCAGGAAAAAACGAAGTGAAGGTGAGATTACCAAAATTATAAAACGTAAACGTACAGAATTTGTAGGTGTTCTTCAGCAGAAGAAAGATTTTGGATTCGTGGTTATCGATGATAAATCAATGTACACCGACTTTTTTGTATCGCCTTCCAAACTCAATGGTGCCAAGGATGGTGACAAAGTAGTGGTTGAATTTGAAGAATGGCCCGATAGAGCAGATTCTCCTTTCGGAACAATAAAACGTGTACTTGGAACTCCCGGTGAACATAATACCGAGATTCATTCCATACTTGCTCAATATGGACTACCGCATGATTTTCCGGAAGAAGTAGAGGAATTCGCTAATAGGATAGATACCTCTATTAATAAAGAGGAAATAAGTAAAAGAAGGGACATGAGAAATGTGCTAACTTTTACTATAGATCCTAAGGATGCGAAAGATTTTGATGATGCTTTAAGTTTTCAACAACTCGAAAATGGAAATTTTGAGATAGGAATTCATATTGCAGATGTTTCGCATTACGTAAAACCGGGAACCATCCTGGATGAAGAAGCCTATGAAAGGGCAACCTCGGTTTATCTGGTTGACAGAGTAGTGCCAATGCTTCCGGAAATTTTATCTAATAATGCCTGTTCGCTAAGACCGAATGAAGAAAAATTTACTTTTTCTGCGGTTTTTGAAATTGACAAAGACGCCAAAGTTGTGGACCAGTGGTTCGGAAGAACGGTAACTTATTCAGACGAGCGTTTTGCTTATGAAGAGGCTCAGCATATTATAGAAACCGAAAAAGGATCTATCCCGGAAGATATTTCCATTAGAGATAAATCGTATTCGGTTAAAGAGGAAATTATCACAGCTGTTCTTACTCTTAATAAACTTGCGAAAAAGATGAGATCCCGTCGTATGAGAGATGGAGCTATATCTTTTGACAAAGTTGAGGTAAAATTTAATCTTAATGAAGATAATGAGCCGGTTGGAGTTTTCTTTAAAACCGCCAAAGAGGCTAATAAATTAATTGAAGAATTCATGTTGCTTGCTAACCGTAAAGTTGCTGAATTCATTGGTAAACAGAAGCCTAAAAAGATTTTTGTTTATCGTTGCCATGATGAACCGGATGATGAAAAATTAGCTGCCCTGCAAAACATTGTTGGCAGATTTGGTCATTCTCTGAACTTAAAAGATCGTAGTTCTACCACTTCTTCACTTAACAAATTACTGGAAGATGTACAGGGGAAGAAAGAGCAAAATATGGTCGATACCCTTGCAATAAGAACTATGAGCAAAGCCTATTACGGTACCGAAAATATTGGTCACTACGGGCTTGCTTTTGATTTTTATACCCATTTTACTTCACCCATACGTAGGTATCCTGATGTGATGGTGCATAGATTATTGCAGCATTATCTCGACGGAGAAAAATCTGCCAGTGAAGAGGAATATGATGAGAAATGTCACCACAGCAGCGAAATGGAAAATCTGGCTTCTACTGCCGAAAGAGATTCCATTAAATATATGCAGGTGAAATTCATGCAGGATCATGAAAATGAAGAGTTCCTTGGAGTGATAACCGGGGTAACAGATTTCGGAATTTTTGTGGAAATCGAGGAAAATAAATGTGAAGGAATGATCCGTTTAAGAGATATGAACGACGATCATTACGAATATAATTCTGATGAATTCGCCATTGTTGGTAAGAAAACCAAACAGGTTTATACGCTTGGGGATGAGGTATATGTGAAAGTTAAGAATGCCGACCTGGTTAAAAGACACCTTGACTTTAAACTATTGGGCAGTAAAGCCCAATACGAATCGAAAAACTAAAGTTTGGGCAGGGTTAGTAGGTAATATTAACCCTGTTTAAGCTTAACGAACAAAAAGTTTACATTTGCAAAACAACCTAACTGTATGTTACAGGACGTTTTAGCTGCCCTGCCTCTTGGTATCTTTTTGGCTTTTCTATTTGGGCCGGTATTCTTCGTATTACTGGAAACTGCTGCTATAAAAGGTTTTAGAGCGGCCTTCGCTTTGGATATTGGAGTAATCTTTGCCGATATTATTTTTATCATCATTGCTTATTTTTCTACTACCAAGCTGCTGGAACGCTTAAAAGATGATCCGGCATTGTTTGTTTTTGGAGGAATGATCCTGGCGACTTATGGTTTAATGAGTTATCTCAAATCAAAAAAGACTTTACAAACCGAAGATGAGACTCCCGAAATAAGGAAACTAGCCAAAAGTGATTATTTCAGCCTGTTTGCGAAGGGTTTCCTGCTTAATTTCATAAATATTGGGGTATTGGGTTTCTGGCTTGGTGTTATCATCGTATTTGGCCCTAAATTGGAAATGGAAACCAACAGGATTGGAGTTTTCTTAAGTACGGTTCTTATAACTTATTTACTGGTTGATATTATCAAAATCTTACTTGCCAAGAAATTAAACCGAAAACTTACTCCGGGACGAATTTATATAATGAAAAAAATAATTTCAGGAGTATTGATCCTGTTTGGGGGAATCTTGATATTCCAGGGTTTCTTTCCAGATCAGGTGGAAGAGATCAAAGATCAGATTGATGAAATTACCCCTAATGAATCCGTGATAGGACAAATTGAAAAATTTGTGGAACCCGCGGATTAACTTTTTTAGGAGGATATCCTTCCTTTTATTATATCGTAATAAAGCCCTCAATCCTTGGGAGCTGTACCGCTGTACTGTTCTGAATAATATTAAATAAAAAAAGCTTCCCGTTAGGAAAGCTTTTTTTTTTGGAGGCATCGATCGTCCCGAAACTTCGGGAGCACCGCTGTACCATTCTGAATTATATTAAATAAAAAAAGCTTCCCAGTTGGAAAGCTTCTTTTTTTGGAGGCATCGAGCGGATTCGAACCGCTGTACAAGGTTTTGCAGACCTCTGCCTAGCCACTCGGCCACGATGCCCTTTTACAGGATGGCAAATGTAATAAAAATTTTAAGTTTCAAAACTAAAATTTACCTCGATTTCGTACGACTTACCGTAACCATCGCTACATTTCCTCCAATGGGCGGATTGATCTTCGAAACATCAACCTTAGCCTTCTGAACCATAATAAGTTCATTAAAGATCCGGTTAAGAATTCTTTCAGCCACAGTTTCCAGTAACTTAGACCTTACCGCCATTTCTTCCTTAACGATCTTATTTAAATGTACATAATCTATGGTATCGCTAAGATTATCTGTTTTAGCAGAATGAGAAAGATCACCGTGTATCTTTAGATCCACCCTATATTCACTACCAATTTTTCCCTCTTCTTCAAGACAGCCATGATAAGCAAATACCCTTATATTCTTTAATTTTATTTGTCCCACAGTTATTTTTTTTCAAAGATAAGGCCTTTGCTGAATTCTAAATTATTGAAAGGTATTTTCCTCCTATTATCACCAAAATCCTGGATTTATAGAGTTATATCGAGCTGTAAAATGAATTATTTAAACCTGTTGAGAAATTGAAGTAGGATAGATTCTTAAAAAGTATGAGGAGACATGATCAAATTTGGTTATTCTGTAAGCACATCATAGCACTATCGAATTAAAAATTAATAAATTTGCCACTTATTTAAAATAGTTATGGCTGAAGCAAAAAAGTCGCTCAATTTTATCGAGCAAATAATTGAAGAGGATTTAGTGAAGGACTATACGAAGGATGACCTTAAGTTCAGGTTTCCCCCTGAGCCAAACGGATATCTGCATATAGGTCATGCTTCTTCAATTTGTCTGAATTTTGGATTAGGAGAAAGATATAATGCACCTGTAAACCTTAGGTTTGACGATACAAATCCAACCAAGGAAGAACAGGAATATGTGGATGCCATTAAAGAGGATATAAAATGGCTCGGGTTTAAGTGGGCTGAAGAGTGTTATGCTTCAGATTACTTTCAGAAATTATATGACTGGGCTGTAGACATGATCAAGAATGGTGATGCATATGTCGATAGCCAGACTTCAGAAGAAATAGCAGAGCAAAAAGGTACTCCTACTCAGCCCGGAAAGGAAAGTCCGTACAGAAACAGGTCTGTAGAAGAGAATCTGGAATTGTTCGAGCAGATGAAAAATGGAGAAACTCCGGAACGTGGTCATGTACTTCGTGCTAAAATAGATATGGCTTCTCCAAACATGCTTATGAGAGATCCGGTTATGTACCGTTGTTTGCATAAAAAGCATCATAGAACCGGAGACGAGTGGAAGATATATCCAATGTATGACTGGGCTCATGGCCAGTCAGATTTTATTGAACATGTATCACATTCATTTTGTACTCTGGAATTCCTTCCACACAGGGAATTATATAACTGGTTTCTTGAAAAGGTTAGCAAACCCGGAGATTTTGAACCAAAACAGAGAGAATTTGCCCGTAGAAATTTAAGCCATACTATTGTTAGTAAAAGAAAGTTGCTTCAATTAGTGGAAAAGGGATTTGTAGATTCCTGGGACGATCCAAGAATGCCTACTATTTCAGGTTTAAGAAGAAGGGGTTATACTCCTGAATCTATCCGGAAATTTGCCGATTCTATCGGAGTTGGAAAGCGTGAAAACCTTATTGATGTGGCTCACCTTGAGTTCTGTGTACGTGAAGACCTTAATAAAAAAGCTCCACGGGTAATGGGTGTGCTTGATCCCGTGAAATTGGTGATCACTAATTATCCTGAAGGGGAAGAGGAGTGGCTGGAAGCCGAAAATAATCCTGAAGATGAAGCTGCAGGAAGCAGACAGATCCCATTTTCAAGAGAACTTTATATTGAGCGTGAAGATTTCAAAGAGAGCGCAAATAGAAAATTCTTCAGATTGACCTTAGGAAAAGAGGTTAGGCTTAAAAATGCCTATATCATCAAGGGAGAGGATGTAGTAAAAGATGCTGATGGAAATATTACCGAAATTCATGTAACCTACGATCCAAAAAGTAAAAGTGGAAGTGGAACTGAAGAATCCTTGAGAAAAGTAAAAGGAACCCTTCATTGGGTATCGGTTAAACATGCCGTAGAAGCTGAAGTTAGATTATACGACAGGTTGTTTACAGAAGAAACACCAGACGGCGTAAAGGATAAAGATTATCTGGAATTTGTGAATCCGGAATCATTAAAAGTTGTAACCGGATATCTTGAACCGGGATTGAAAGATGCCAAAATTCAGGATAAGGTTCAATTTCAAAGGATAGGATATTTTTGTGTTGATAAAGATTCAACTCTGGAGAAACTTGTTTTTAACCGAACCGTTAGTTTAAGAGATTCCTGGGCAAAAATTAGTAATTAATGCCAAAATTTAGTACTTTAAGAAGAATTTAGCATAGGATTTTTAGCATATTAACCGGTTGTTAACAAGCTAAGGACTATGCTTACTTTATCTTTGAGTAAATAATAATTAAAATTCATAAACTTATGGCAAGTACAGGAAATACACTTTTAGCATTAATTACGGGCGCAGCAATAGGCGCTGGGATTGGATTGCTATACGCACCGGAGAGTGGGGAAGAAACCCGTAAAAAGCTAAAATCAGACGCTCAATCAGCTCAGGATAGATTGAATAAAAGATATTCTGAAACTACTTCTAATCTTAGTGATAAAGCTAAGAGAGCAAGGGTTGATTTTGAGAAAAGATTAGAGGAAACTCTATCTTCTGCAAGCCATAAAGCAGATGATATCTTAAGTGCCATGGAACATAAACTTGAGGAATTAAGAAAACAAAACTCTAAATTGCAAAAAGACAAAACATCAACTTCATCTGGTAATACTCCAGATAAAGCAGTAGTATAATCTTTTGTATGGCATTTGAAAAACTATCCGAGAGCGTAGATCGCTTGAATACCAATGTTCAGTCGCTAATACACAGTAATACTGAATATTATAAATTAAAAGCCTTTAAACAAGGAATGAAAGGAGCTACTTCGCTCGTTCGTTTCTTGATTATGGGCTTTCTTTTAAGTACGGCCGGTATCATGATTTCATTTGCTTTAGCGATCGTTATTAGCGAAGCTATAGGAGTTGCCAGCTCCGGTTATTTTATCGTAGGTGGTTTTTACCTGATCGTTTTTGCCCTTATTTTCAAATTTGGAAAAGAACCAATTGAGAAACTTATTTTGAAAAAGTTCTCCAAGTTAGTTTTTAATGAAAACGAAGAATAAATGAGAATTTACTCCTCTTTTGAAGAAATAGACAAGGATCTTAAGATCCTTAAATTACAGACCGAAATAGATAAGGAAGAGATCAAACTTAGTGTGGATCAAACCAAACATCAGTTATCTTTTAAATCTTTAATAGGGAGTAGTGCGAGTGCAGTTATGCAAAAGATCCTCGCTTTAAAGGCTGTTTCTAAAATCATGGGAGTGAAAAGAACTCAGGTATAATTTTTCAAAATACAAGACATTTAAAAAGCCCCTTTATGGGGCTTTTTCTTTTACTTTTCGTTGTCCTTTTTAGCATTCTCCTCGGCTTTTTTCCGGTTCTGTTCTTTCATGGCTTCGCCAATTTGATTTGAAGCCGTAAAAGATGCAACCATATTATTCAACATTTCACTTCCTGCCTGTGGCGAATTAGGTAACAGGATCAAATTACTGTTGGTTTCCTCACCTATGGCCTGTAATGTATCATAATGTTGTGTAACCACGATCAATGCTGAAGCTTCCTGGGAATTAATCCCCACATTGTTTAAAACATCAACACTTTCTTCAAGTCCGCGAGCTATTTCCCGTCGTTGATCGGCAATTCCCTGTCCTTGCAGGCGTTTGCTTTCTGCTTCAGCTCGTGCTTTAGCTACAATTTTAATCCTGTCTGCCTCGGCATCATATTCCGCAGCTACTTTTTCTCTTTCTGCAGCGTTGATTCTGTTCATGGCTGCTTTTACCTGTACATCCGGATCAATATCTGTTACCAGGGTTTTTATAATATCATAACCGTAAGATTGCATTGCTTCATTTAATTCCCGATTAACGGCAATAGCAATGTCATCTTTACGTTCAAAAACATCATCCAGCTTCATTTTAGGTACTTCTGCGCGCACAACGTCAAATACATAAGCAGTTATCTGGTCATGAGGACTTTCAAGCTTGTAGAACGCATCATATACATTATCACGTCTCACCTGAAACTGTACCGAGATCTTTAATTTTACAAATACGTTATCCTTGGTCTTGGTTTCAACCAATACATCCAGCTGCTGAACTTTTAAATTAATTCTACCTGCAACCTGATCTATAAGCGGAATTTTTAAATGTAATCCGGAACCGCGGATACTGGTAAATTTACCAAAGCGTTCTACTACCGCAGAGGTTTGTTGTCTTACTATGAAGATTCCTGAAAAGATGATCAGGAGAAGAAAAATTCCTAGAATGGGAAAGAGAATGAAATTTGCCATAAACTTAAATTAAGATTGCCTCAATTTAAGTATAAAATAGCTAACGGCTTAAAATAAAAAATTCCGGCCTGTGAGTGATCACATGACCGGAATCTTCTTATAAATCTCAATAATCTATTTAAGAGTTTCTATAGCTTTGTCAATTCGGCTAATAGTTTCTTCCTTTCCAATAAATTCGGCAATCTTATAAAGATCGGGACCTTGTAAAGCTCCAACCAGGGCTACTCTTAAAGGCATCATTACTTTTCCGAAACCAATTTCTTTTTGCTTAATCCAGGTTTTCACCTCATTTTGAACATTTTCAGCTTCAAAATTGCTTATTCCATTGATATACTCCTTTAATTCTTCCATTAAAGCGGTGGTATCTTCTTTCCAGGCTTTCTTGGAATCCTTTGGATCATATGAAGTAGGGGAGACGAAGAAAAAATGTCCCTGATCCCAAAGATCTTCGATAAAAACAGCTCTTTCTTTTATTAAAGATACAACCTGGATTATATAATCCTTCTCTGCATCGACATTTTTCTCAGCAAGCACCTTTTCAAAACCATTTGCCAGCTCCTGGTTAGATGCTTCCTGTAAATAATGCTGTTGAAACCATTTGGTTTTTTCCGGGTCAAATTTAGCGCCGCCTTTATGAACTCTTTCCAGTTCAAAAGCTTTGGTAAGTTCATCCAGTTTAAAGAATTCCTGTTCAGTTCCCGGGTTCCAGCCCAGGAAGGCCAGCATATTCACCACTGCTCCCGGGAAGTATCCGTCCTCTTTGTATCCTGCTGAAATATCACCTGTTTTTGGATCTTTCCATTCCAATGGAAACACCGGGAATCCCATTTTTTCACCATCCCGCTTACTTAACTTTCCTTTCCCCTGTGGTTTCAGTATTAATGGCAGATGTGCAAATTCCGGAGCATTCCAGCCAAAAGCACGATATAACATGTAGTGCAGGGCAAGAGATGGTAACCATTCTTCACCACGTATCACATGAGAAATTTCCATTAAATGGTCATCTACAATATTTGCAAGATGATAAGTAGGCATACCGTCACTTTTGAAAAGAACCTTATCATCCAAAATATTGGTATCGATCTCCATATTTCCCCGGATGATATCTTTTAATTGAAGAATTTCATCTTGAGGTGATTTAAACCTTATAACATATGCTTCTCCTGCATCTAATTTTTGATCTACTTCTTCCTGAGATAGTGAAAGAGAATTTTTCAGTTTTTCGCGGTTATGCCAGTTGTAGATAAAAGTTTTTCCTTTTTCTTCATGATCCTTTCGGTGAGCATCCAGTTCATCGGCAGTATCGAAAGCATAATAGGCATTTCCTGAAGCGATCAACTGCTCAGCATATTCACGATACATCTCTTTTCTTTCGCTCTGGCGGTAAGGACCAAATCCTTTTTCTTTCCCGGGACCTTCATCAAAAGGAATCCCACACCAGTTCAAAGACTCTATTATATAATCCTCAGCACCTTCTACATATCTGTTTTGATCTGTATCTTCAATTCTTAACACAAAATCACCACCATGTTTTTTGGCAAAAAGGTAATTATATAAGGCAGTTCTTACTCCACCAATGTGCAAAGGACCGGTAGGGCTGGGAGCAAATCTTACTCTAACTTTAGAAGACATAATTCTTTAATTTTTGCTGGCAAAGATACAACCTTATTGAAGCAATCCTAAATGAAGGTTTATACACCTTTAAAACGCTTTATTTTGTTGTATTTTTAAAGATAGAATTTGTTTCCATGGAGAATTTCAGGAGGGTAAAAGAAAAGCTCACGGCCTTTATTCAAAAGTATTATATCAATTTAATACTTAAAGGAGCATTGTTGTTTTTGACCTCGGGCTTAATTTATTTTATCGCCATTGCTTTTTTAGAGCATTTTCTCTGGTTTGGAATTACCGGCAGAACCATTCTTTTCTGGGTATTTATTTCTGTTGAAATTCTTTTGCTGATTTACTTTATAGGAATCCCATTATTAAAATTATTCCGGTTATCTAAAGGTATTAGCGATTATGAGGCCTCTGTTCTAATTGGAAAGCATTTTCCTGAAGTTAGCGATAAACTTACCAATCTTTTACAGCTAAACGATAGTTCTGCAAGATCAGATCTGTTATTAGCAAGTATTGATCAGCGGTCTAAAGAGTTACATGATATCCCATTTCTCAAAGCTATAGACCTTTCCCATAACAGGTATTATTTAAGATTTGTTCTGTTTCCGGTTTTGATTATTGCCGGATTATATTTTGCCGGGAGAACAGATACTTTGACCAATAGTTTTAACAGGATAACAAATTATCAAACCGCATATTTAAAACCGGCTCCGTTCAAATTTTATATTCTTAATGATAGTTTAACCGGGAGGGAAGATCAACCTTTTGTCTTACGGGTAAATGTGAAGGGAGATTATCTCCCTGAAAATATTCAGATACATAGAGAAGGAAATTCTAATTATATGAAACAGGTTTCTCCGGAAACCTGGGAATTTGTCTATAACGAATTGCAGGATGATTTTCATTTTTCACTTTCAGCTAACGGAATAACTTCAGAAGAATATGAGTTAAAAATTATAAAAGTTCCAAAACTTATCGGTTTTGAGGTAGACCTTGATTTTCCTGATTATATTGGAAAACCTGATAAAACCGAAACTGGTACGGGAAATTTTACGATTCCGGAAGGTACCAGAGTCATCTGGAAATTTGATACGCAAAATACTAATGCAATACAATTTCAAACCAGGGATTCATCTCTGGTCGTACCTGTACATTCCAACAAGGCAATAATCGATAGGAAGGTCTTTTCTAATTTAGATTATAGTATTGGAAGCAGTAATTCAAATCTAAGTAACTATGAACCATTGGATTATAGTATCTCTGTAATAAAAGATACCGCGCCCGAAATAGAAATATATCAAAAAACAGATTCTTTAAACATTGGTTACCAGTACTTTAAAGGTGTTGTAAGGGATGATTACGGAATTAATAAAGTAGACCTGGTTTATTTCAAAGTAGATGAACCTAAAAAAAAGACATCAGTCAGGATCGCTGTTGGTAGCTCAAATTTTGCTGAATTTTTATACAGTTTCCCGGGTGATCTTGAGTTAGAACAAGGGGAGGCTTATAATTTCTTTTTCAGAGTATTTGATAATGATGCGGTAAATGGTTCCAAAACAGCCCAAAGTCAAATGTTCAGTTATCGTAAAAAAACCAGGGATGAGGTTGAAAACGAATTATTGCAGGATCAAAAGAACACTATCGAAAACTTTACAAATGACCTTGAGAAAATTGAAGAATCCCGCGAAGAATTAGAGGAGTTAAACCGAATCGAAAAGGAATCAGATAAACTGGATTATAATAAAAAAAGAAAGCTTGAAGAATTCCTGAAAAGGCAAAAAGAGCAGAATAGTTTAATGAAGAATTATTCTGAAAAGTTAAAGAAGAATTTGGAGCAGCTTCAAAAAAAGGAAAGCGATAATTCCGAAAAAGAACTAATGCGAAGACTGGAAGAGAACGAAAAAAATCTTGACGAAAATGAAGCTCTTTTAAAAGAATTGGAAAAATATTCAGAGAAAATCGAGAAGGAAGATCTGGGGAACAAACTGGAAGAATTATCCAAAAGGAATAAGAACAGTACCCGAAATCTTTCTCAGTTACTCGAACTAACCAAGAAATATTATGTAGAAGAGAAGAAACAGAAACTCGCCAGAGATCTCGAAAAGTTAGGGGAAGCACAGGAGAAATTATCAAAAGAGGAGGAGGGAAGTTTAAATAAGCAGCAAGAATTAAGTAAAAAGTTTGAGGAATTTCAGGAAGAGCTGGATCAACTGGAAAAAGAAAATAAGGAGCTTAAAGATCCGCAGGATTTAGGTCGTGAAGAAGAGATGGAAAAAAGCATTGGTGACAATCAAAAAGCTGCCGGCGAGGAACTCAAGAAAGAGCAAAGGGAATCGGCTAAAAAGAAACAGGAAGATGCTGCCAAAAAAATGAAAAAGATGAGTAATAAAATGCAACAGCTTTCCATGCAGCAAAAAGCTCAACAGCTGGAAGCAGATGTGGAAGTATTGCGGCAAATCCTGGATAATCTTATCGTTTTTTCATTTGAACAGGAAGCATTATTAAACGTCTTTAGCCAGATCAATCAAAAAAATCCAAAGTATGCCCGGAGCTTAAAGGTGCAAAGTGATCTTCGCGAGAACTTCAAACATATAGATGACAGTTTATATACACTTGCTTTAAGCAATCCCATGATTAATGAAAAAATTACTGAGAAATTGACCGATGTTGAATTTGATCTGGAAAAATCTTTGGAGAGGTTATCTGAAAATGAGATCCCACAGGGTACTTCCAGTCAGCAATATGTTGTGACGGGGGCCAATGATCTGGCAATTCTGCTTGATCTAATTCTGGGTTCTATGCAGGAACAATTGGGGAAACCGGGTAGTGGTTCCGGCGATGGTAAAAATGGATTTCAATTACAGGATATTATTCAGGGCCAGCAAAAATTAGGCGAGGAACTAAAGGAAGGTTTAAAACCTGAGAAAGGTGAACAGGGAAAAGAATCTGATGAAAACGGAGAAGGGGAAAGCGAGCGACTATTTGAGATCTATAAACAGCAACAAATGTTGCGTATGCAGCTGGAAGAATTATTAAAGGAGGAAGGAGTTTCACCTAATAATAATGCAACAAAACAAATGAAGAAGATCGAGGAGGAATTGCTTGATAAAGGAATGGATCCTCAAACTTTAAAGAGAATGCAGCAACTGCAATACGAATTGATCAAATTTGAAAAAGCTAATCAGTTACAGGGAAAGGACCAAAAAAGGAAATCTGAAACTAATGTAAATGATTATAATAGTCCGCTTAAGGAGCAGATTAACAGGGCTAAAGAATATTTTAATTCTACTGAAATATTAAACAGACAAGCCTTACCTTTGCGCCAAATTTACAGAGATAAAGTCAAAGAGTATTTTGGAAAAGGGAGAGATTAATTTTTTTAGTGAAACCGGGTTCGAATTATCTAATGAAAAAGACTACCAGAACTGGTTAACAGCCGTCATTGAGTCTGAAGAAAAATTCCAGGGAGACATTAACTATATTTTCTGTGATGATGAATATTTGCTGGATATAAATCAGCAATATCTGGATCATGATACTTATACTGATATTATTAGTTTTGACTATACAGTAGGGAATGTATTACAGGGAGATATTTATATAAGTATTGAACGTGTAAAAGAAAATGCCGGTGAGTATTCTGTAGATTTTGGTACTGAATTGAGAAGAGTAATGGCGCATGGAATTCTTCACTTTTGTGGATATAAAGATAAATCTGAAAGGGATCAGTTGGAAATGCGACGCAAGGAAGAAGAAAAAATAAAATTGTTCCACGTGGAACAATCATAAATTTTTGTTGATATATGTTCGAAAAAGAATATGATGTAATTGTTGTTGGAGCAGGGCATGCTGGTAGCGAAGCTGCTGCAGCAGCTGCCAATATGGGTAGTAAAACCCTTTTAATTACAATGAATCTTCAAAATATCGCCCAAATGAGTTGTAATCCGGCTATGGGTGGGATTGCAAAAGGACAAATAGTACGCGAGATTGATGCCTTGGGTGGATATAGTGGGATCGTAAGTGATACCAGTGCCATCCAGTTTAAAATGCTTAATAAATCCAAGGGGCCTGCTATGTGGAGTCCCAGAGTCCAGAGTGACCGGATGAGGTTTGCCGAAGACTGGAGACTGAAATTAGAACAAACGCTTAATCTTTATTTCTATCAGGAAATGGTGGCCGGATTGATTATTAAAAATGGTAAGGTAACCGGTGTAAGAACTTCACTTGGTCTGGAGATTTTTGCAAAATCTGTAGTATGTACCAATGGTACCTTCCTAAATGGTTTAATTCATATTGGAGATAAACAATTTGGTGGTGGTAGAGCAGGGGAAAGAGCGGCTACCGGAATTACCAAAGATCTTATTGAAGCCGGTTTTGAAGCCGGGAGAATGAAAACCGGAACTCCTCCAAGGGTGGATGGTCGTTCCTTGGATTATTCAAAAATGGTTGAACAACCGGGAGATGAATTTCCTGGTAAATTTTCATATTCAGATGAAACAAAACCTCTAACTAAACAGAGGTCCTGTTATATGACTTATACTTCTAACGAGGTTCACGAGATCTTAAAAGAAGGTTTCGACAGGTCTCCAATGTTTAACGGAAGAATTAAAAGTATTGGCCCTCGATATTGTCCTTCTATTGAAGATAAGATCAATCGTTTTGCAGATAAGGACAGGCATCAGCTTTTTGTTGAGCCGGAGGGATGGAATACTGTGGAAGTTTATGTAAATGGGTTTTCTACTTCTTTGCCAGAGGATGTTCAGTTTAAAGCATTACGATCTGTACAGGGATTTGAAAACGTGAAATTTTTCCGTCCTGGATATGCTATTGAATATGATTATTTTCCGCCTACGCAGTTAAAACATACTCTTGAAACTAAGTTGATCGAAGGTTTATATTTTGCCGGACAGATCAACGGAACAACCGGATATGAAGAAGCGGCTTGTCAGGGATTAATGGCAGGTATAAATGCTGCCCTACAAGTCCAGGAAAAAGAGGAATTTATTCTTAAGCGTAATGAGGCTTATATTGGAGTTCTAATAGACGATCTTATTACCAAAGGAACTGAGGAACCATACCGAATGTTTACTTCAAGAGCTGAATACCGAACTTTACTAAGACAGGACAATGCCGATTTTAGATTAACTGAAAGGTCTTATAAGCTTGGACTCGCTTCTGAAGAGAGGATGAGAAAAATGGAATCCAAAAAGGAGAAGTCTTTTAAATTCGTTCAATATTTAAAAGATCTTAGTGTTGCTCCTGAAGAAGCTAATCCGGTATTGGAAGAGCGAAAATCTTCTCCAATGAAACAAAGCGATAAGGTTTTTAAAGTGTTTTCCAGACCACAGATCACTATGGAAGATGTAAGATCTTTTAGCGGAGTGGAAGATTTTATCACAGAGAATGAACTGGATCAGGAAATGATAGAGCAAACCGAAATTCAGGTTAAGTATTCCGGTTATATCGAAAAGGAAAAGAATAATGCAGATAAGCTAAACCGACTTGAAGATATTCGTATTCCAAATAATTTTGATTATTCCAGGATCAAATCCATGTCTTACGAAGCACGGGAGAAATTGAAAAAAGTACAACCGGCAACGGTCTCTCAGGCTTCAAGAATAAGTGGGGTAAGTCCGAATGATATTTCGGTACTTTTGGTTTATATGGGAAGATAATTTTTAAATGTTCCACGTGGAACAAATATATTTTTAGTGCAGGAAACAGGTTTAAAAAATAAGATTGCTACACCAGCTCAAAAGATTTTGGAATGTAAAGATCATTTAGTGAGTGGTGAGAAATTTGAGATTCTTGATCTTAAAAATGGTATTTTAAAAACCGATCCTTTTCCTGAAGATTTAAATAAATATTACCAGAGCGAAGATTATATTTCTCACACCGATTCGTCAAAAACTTTCCAGGATAAAATATATCAAATTGTAAAAAACAAGATGCTTTCTAAAAAGGCATCCTGGATCAATACACTCTCAAAAACTGGAAAAATTCTGGATTATGGAGCCGGCACCGGAGACTTTTTAAACAGAATGAAATTTGATGGCTGGGAGGTAGAAGGAGTAGAACCAAATTATACTGCCAGAAATCTTGGAATAAAAAAAGGTCTGGAAATTTCCTCTGAATTAGAAAATATTTCAGAAACTCAATTTGATGTGATTACACTCTGGCATGTTTTAGAACATATCCCGGATTATCAAAATGTGGTTGATCTTTTAAAAGCGAAATTAAAGCCAGGAGGATTTCTGGTTATCGCAGTTCCTAACTTTAAATCCTTTGATGCTTTTTATTATAATAATAAATGGGCGGCCTGGGATGTTCCCAGACACCTCTGGCATTTTTCCCGTAAGGGTTTAAAAAATACTATTGAGGAAAATGGGTTTTCATTACTTCAGGAAAAACCTTTGATTTTTGATTCTTATTATGTGAGTCTATTAAGTGAAAAAAATAAAGGTTCCAGATTTCCTTTCCCAAAAGCGCTCCTAAGAGGTTTTATTTCCAATTTGAATGCCCGTGGCACAGGTGAATATTCTTCGCTCACCTATTTCTTCCAAAAAAACGATTAAAACCTTGTTTAAGGCCTTATTTTAATCGAACTGCCTTTTAGTGGTAAATTGATACGCTATTTATTTAAAACGCTCTTAAATCGTATTAAATAGCGTGGTTTTTTATAAGTTTATCTTATGGATACTGTTTGTTTTATCAATTTTTCTAATAAGGTCTAATCCATTAATATTTTTTCCTTGGAATAGTTTCTTACATTTGCGACTAAAATTTTAATTATGGTAAAAAAATTTATTGGCCTAGCCGCCCTTGCAATTATGTTCGTTTCATGTAATGAGCAAAAAACTGCATATGTTGATACTAAAGTATTAGTAGAGGAGTATAAAGAGATGAAAGATGTTGAAGCTGAATTTACTTCAAAATCTGAATCTGTACGTCAACAACTGGATTCTGTAGCCAGTGCTTTTCAACAGGAGGTTCAGGCTTATCAATCTCAAATGGGATCAATGAGTGAAGCTCAACGTAAGGAAAAAGAACGTGCTTTAATGCAAAAGCAACAAATGCTTCAGCAGCAACAACAAATGCAAAGCAGCCGTTTAAGAGAAGAAAGTACTGCGGTTATGGATTCATTGGTTAATAAAGTGAAAGACTACGTTAAGGATTACGGAAAAGAGAATAACTATACTTATATCTTTGGTTCAAATGAATCTGCAAACATTATGTATGCTGAAGAAGGCTTGGACATCACTCAGGATATTCTTGCAAAATTAAATGAAGGATATAGT
>NZ_JBLVTL010000002.1:361754-371580 GCF_048285835.1 Christiangramia aquimixticola | reverse complement strand
ATTTTCAGTTTAATAAAATAAAAAAGGCTTCAGATTTTTTGAAGCCTTTTTTTTATGCAGTATTGTTTTTCTTATTGCATTATGTAAACACCCAAAATGCAAACGATAAAATATCCGGTAAGGGTAAATGCTCCCGCATAATCTTTCGCGATTCTTTGGCCGAATAAAAGCATTAGTAAAGTAATACATGCCAGAATACAGCTGTACAGAGCCAGGCTTGTATCATTATATCCTAATATCCATACGATACCGGCAATTGCAAGGATTCCTACCAAAACTTCAATAATTAAAATGATTCCAACCATTAAAGGAACCATTCCGCTTAAAAAAGTTCCTGAAAAATGCTCTTTTAACCATCCGGTATTCCCATTCCAGTCTATAGCTTTATCTACTCCAGATTGCAGGAAGGTTATAAGTATAAAAACAAGGATTAATAACTCGGTAATGTGATTAGTAAGGTTTTCCATTGTTAGGCTGTTTTTTTATGTAAAAATCGGGTTAGTTTAATTGATAGGTCGGTTAAAATGATCTTGGCATTTCCATTCCGTCCAATATGATAAATAGCAGTTTCTATAGCTTCAGTTATATCAAGAATATTATTTCCATGCACAAACGGAGCAAAATTCTTCATTTTAAATTTTTCCGTGGTCGGTTCCAGATAAACCAGTTTTTCAGCTTTATAATTTAAAAGCATAGATTGCCTGAAAAAGTCAAGACAATAAAGTAAAAAGCTTTTCTGGGTTTCGCGGTTTAAACCTGCAATCTCTTCACTCCAGGCTACCAGTTCCAATACCGTAGCTTTATTTCCTTTTGCTTTAAATGCACTACGAACCCAGCTTATAAACCAGGTTTCAAATTGTTCATCTCCGGCATCCTTTTTTAGAATATGAGTTGCACGGGTATAATCCCCGTTGGCCTGATGGGCTATTTTTTTTGCGAGTTTAGGTTCACAATTTTCTTTATTGATCAAAGTTTTCTCAATATCTGCTTCTCCCAGTGGCGGAAAGTGCAATCTCTGGCATCTGCTTCGAATGGTCTGGATGATCTGTTCTTCATCTTCTGCAATAAGTAAAAAGATGGTATTATTTGGAGGCTCTTCAATTAGTTTAAGCAATTTATTAGCCGCTTCCATATTCATCTTCTCGGGCATCCAGATGATCATGAATTTGTATCCGCCTTCATATGATTTTAAGGAAAGTGCTTTGACAATTTCCTGAGCTTCATCAACACCTATTTTCCCCTGTTTATTTTCAATTCCCAGATTTTGGTACCAGTCATATAAACTACCATATGGGTTGATTTTTATAAAAGATCTCCATTCTTCTAAAAAATGAGAAGAAACCGGATGTTTCTTTATTTTATCATTGGCCGCTACCGGGAATGCAAAATGCAAATCGGGATGCGAAAGGTTGTTGAATTTTAAATTACAGCTGGAGGCCGATTCATCATTATTTTCACCACCGGTATTTCGGCATAAAATATATTGTGCATAAGCGATGGCCATGGGTAGAGTACCACTTCCAGGCTTTCCTGTAAAAAGTTGGGCATGAGGAATTCTCCCTTTATCTGCCGTTGTAATCAGGTGATTTTTTATGTGCGGAAGCCCTATTATTTCGTTAAAAAGCATAGGCAAATATAAAATTATATAGGCTTTATTATCTTCGGAAAAATTTATATTTGTAACAAAGCATTTCTATGAAAACAGTTGACGATTACAATTTTAATGATAAAACCGCTTTAATCAGGGTAGATTTTAATGTTCCTCTTAATGAAAATATGGAGGTTACAGATGCAAACCGAATTGAAGCAGCAAAACCAACCATCATTAAAATTCTTGAAGATGGAGGTAGGGTTGTCTTAATGTCTCACTTAGGAAGACCAAAAGGAAAAGAAAGTAAATACTCTCTTAATCATATAGTTGAGAAAGTTTCTGAAGTAATAGGGGTAGAGGTAAAGTTTGTGGAAGACTGTACCGGAGAGGAAGTTGAACAAGCAGCCAACAACCTTAAGTCAGGAGAGATCCTTTTAATCGAGAACCTTAGATTTCATGAAGAGGAAACCAAAGGGGATGAAGACTTCGCTAAAAAACTGGCTAAATTAGGGGATATATATGTGAACGATGCCTTTGGTACTGCACATAGAGCCCATGCATCCACGACAGTTGTGGCTAAATATTTTGAAGAAAAGTGTTTTGGTTACCTTTTAGCAAAAGAAATCAAGAGCCTGGATAAGGTTTTAAATAGTAAAGAAAAACCTGTAACTGCAGTTTTAGGAGGTGCCAAGGTATCTTCCAAAATAACAGTTATAGAAAACATCCTGGATAAGATTGATCATTTGATTATTGGTGGTGGAATGACCTATACTTTTATCAAAGCCCAGGGTGGAAACATAGGGAATTCACTGGTAGAAGATGACAAGCAGGAGCTTGCACTGGATATTTTGAAGAAAGCCAAGGAAAAAGGTGTAGAAGTACATTTACCGGTAGACTCTATCATTGCAGATAGTTTTTCTGAACAGGCAAGCACTCAGACAGAAAGTGTGGATAATATTCCTGATGGCTGGATGGGTCTTGACGTGGGACCTCAAACAATTAAGAATTTTGCTAACGTGATTAAGGATTCCAGGATTATCTTATGGAATGGTCCTTTAGGTGTTTTTGAAATGGACACTTTTGCTACGGGTACCATCAAACTTGGTGAAGCCATAGCTGAAGCTACTAAAAATGGTGCTTTTTCACTTGTTGGTGGAGGGGACTCTGTTGCAGCTGTTAAAAAATTCGGTTTTGAGGATAAGGTAAGTTATGTTTCCACTGGTGGTGGAGCCATGTTGGAGATGCTTGAAGGTAAATCCCTGCCAGGGATCGAAGCAATTAAAAATTAAATGATACGAAACCGGATTATATTCCGTTCGTTATTGAAAACAGATTTATGCTGAGAGGAAAATTTTTTACGCTGTTATTATTGGCGGGTATTTCTGGCTTTGCTCAGGAAAGTGATAAGAAGCAACGGGTTGAAAAGGCAAACTTCAGAGTACAGATATTTCAGAAATCTGCTGATACAGAAATTCAACTTGCTGCACCAGATGAAGAGTATCTTGATAAACTGCCAATTTCTGCAACGATCAATGATTCTGCAAAAGTAAAACTGGCAGATTTTCCACATGCCCGTACCATAGATTCTTTGTGGAAGCTGGAGCTTACCAATTCAGATCTGTTTGCGGAAATGCAGCAGTCTATTTTGGATCAGGATTATGAAGATGTGGTCTATGATGAGTTGCCCACAGATACTTTAAAAGCAAGGCTGGCAAAATTGAATGCCCGTACGCCTTTTAACGTGGAATACAACCCTATTCTTGAAAGTGTTATCAAATCCTACCTAAAGCGAAATAAGAAGAGTATGGAGCGTTTAATGGCGCTGAGTACTTATTATTTTCCTCTTTATGAGCAGGAATTGGATAAATATGACATTCCTCTGGAGATCAAATATCTTTCCATCGTTGAATCTGCCTTAAATCCAAAGGCAAAATCAAGAGTTGGCGCCACAGGGCTCTGGCAATTTATGTTTGCAACAGGAAAAATGCATGGTTTAGATGTAAGTTCCTATGTAGATGAGCGAATGGATCCTGCACGTTCTACTGAAGCCGCTGCACAATATCTGGCGAGTTTATATAAAGTATTTGGAGACTGGAATCTCGTATTAGCCTCCTACAATTCAGGGCCGGGGAATGTTTCCAAAGCCATAAGAAGAAGCGGTGGATCTACAGATTACTGGAAATTACGACATTATCTTCCACGTGAAACAGCAGGCTATGTACCTGCTTTTCTTGCTACTTTATACCTTTTTGAATATGCCAATGAGCATAACTTTCAACCAAAAAATCCCGATGTTGTCTATTTTGAAACCGATACCATCAGGGTTAAAAAACTTCTGACTTTTGACCAGATCTCGAAAGTTACCGGAGTAGAAAAGGAAATGCTGCAGTTCTTAAATCCGAGTTATAAGCTGGATATCATCCCGTTTGTGGAGGATGAAAAATATTCTGTAAGACTTCCTAAGCCCGTGATAGGTAAGTTTGTGAGCAATGAAGAAGCGATTTATGATTTTGTTCAAACCAAAATTGAAGAGAAAAAAGAGTCTCTGCCGCAGTATGTAGAAACCAAAGACCGGATACGCTACAAAGTAAGAAAAGGTGATTATTTGGGTAAAATTGCCGAAAAATATGGAGTTGGAGTAAGTAGTATCAAAAGATGGAACAATATGCGTAACAATAATTTACGCATAGGCCAATACCTTACCATATATCCTCAAAAACCTGTAGCCATAACTTCCTCTAAATCGTCTAATTCTGGTAGTAAAAAACCAGATCAAAGATTCTATACGGTTAAGAGAGGGGATTCGCTGTGGAGTATTTCCAAGAAATTTCCCGGTGTTACGGTACAAAATTTGAGGAGTTGGAATGATATGAATACCAATCGTCTTAAACCCGGAATGAAAATAAAGATTTCCAAAGGTTAAGAATTAAATCCAAAAATCTGAATAATGAAACGTAGCTTAATCGTATTAGCCGGTATCTTTTTATTAATTGCCTGTAAACAGGAAAAAACAACTAAGGACGACCGGATTCTTACAGATTCTTCCGGTAATATTAATCAGCTTACCGTAGTTGTTGAAAATAAATTATGGGAAGGTGAAGTAGGAGAAGCTATTAGACAAAATTTTGCCGCTCCGGTAGATGGTCTGCCGCAGGAAGAACCATTATTCAGTTTAAGTCAGATTCCGCCGGAAACATTTACCGGCTTTGTTAGGAACAGTAGAATTTTCCTTAAGATCGAAAAGGACGGAAATAAAGGGATGGACCTTGTTACCGATGAATTTTCACGACCTCAAACAGGTATTGTTATCCAGGGACAAAATTCAGATGAAATCATTGAGGTTATCAATAAACAGGCGGATTCCATCGTAAAACTTCTTAAAAAAACTGAGCTTAAAGAAAAGCAACGCCGTATTAGAAAGTCTTTAAAGAAAGATGATGCTCTAAGTAAGAAGTTTGGTTTAAACCTTAAATTTCCTACTGCATACAGGTATGCTAAAGACGAAGAGCAGTTCTCCTGGATAAGAAAAGAGATCCCTAAGGGAAGTATGGAAATACTGGTTTATGAGGTGCCAATTAGTTCGATAGAAAATGACTCTTCTGTAGTGTCTAACATCATTAAAATGCGTGATTCTATTGGAGAGGCTCAAATTCCTGGAAGACTGGAAGGTTCTTATATGATTACTGAAAAAGCTTATGCTCCTTACCTTTTTGAATCTGAAATTGACGGAAAATTTGCCTACGAAACCAGAGGAACCTGGGAAGTTCACAATGATTTTATGGCCGGACCTTTTGTGAATTATGCTATTAAAGACACTGAAAACAACAGATTTATAATCCTGGAAGGATTTGTTTTTTCCCCTTCGAGAAGTAAACGGGATAATATATTTGAATTAGATGCGATCCTGCAATCTGCGAGGATTGACTAAATAAAAAAACCCAACTGAAAAGTTGGGTTTTTAATTTTATAGCGGTTTCCTATTTGTTCTCTTTAGGTACTTTATTACCATTATCTGGATTAGGATCCTTATCATCATCTTTCGATGCGTCTTTAAATTCTTTAATTCCGCTTCCAAGACCTCTCATTAATTCAGGAATTTTGCGTCCTCCGAAGAGCAGCAATATCACCACCACAATTAAAATTATTTGAGGTGCTCCTATGGCCAAAGGCAAAATAATTGCATTCATGTCTTTTAATTTAGTTCTACAAACTTAGCAAGAAATAAGGAATATAAACGTTAAGATGGGAATAAATTAGCTTTTTTAAGCGCTTCTCAATTACCTGTAACAGGGTATATAATAGGAAATTATTTAATTTATCTTTGTAACACTTATCTACGCCTATGGCTGAAAATAAAAAGGAAAAAAAGAAGTTCGCGAAGAAGCTCCTCCATAAATACAGAATGGTGGTTCTAAATGAGGATACCTTTGAAGAAAGGTTTTCCTTTAGATTAACCAGATTAAATGTATTTGTGGCAGTGGGAGTATCTGCAATTTTACTTATCGCCTTAACCACCATCTTAATTGCTTTTACCCCATTAAGAGAATATATTCCGGGGTACTCATCGGCAGATTTAAAGGAGAAGGCAGCAAACCTTGCTTATACTTCAGATTCTTTGCAAGAAGTGATCAAGCTAAACGATCAATATCTAAACTCCATTAAAAATGCTTTATTGGGTGAATTTGATACTGATAAATTAAATAGGGATTCTCTATTAAGTCAGCCCATCACAGATCTGGAATACGAGGAAATTAACCGGATAAAAGCAGATTCACTTTTAAGGGAAGAAGTAGCTCAGGAAGATAAATACAATATCCTTCCAACCGCCACAGATAATATCAATTTCTCTCTGTTCCCTCCGGTGAAAGGATCAATTTCAGAGCCTTATAATATCAAAAAAAAGCACTACGCCATAGATATTGTGACCACGCGTAATTCGCCAATTAAGGCTGTGGCCGATGGTCGTGTTATATTTGCTGAATGGACGGCAGAAACCGGGTATGTGATCATTCTCGAACATAGTTATGGATTGCTGTCGGTTTATAAACACAATGCTTCCATTAGCAAAGCACAAGGTGATATGGTAAGAAGTGGTGAGGTGATCGCCACGGCTGGAAATACTGGAGAATTAACCACAGGGCCTCATCTTCATTTTGAATTATGGAATGAAGGAAACCCGGTAGACCCTGCTGAATATATAGATTTCAATTAAAATATGTCTGTAAAGTCTTTTGCTGCAAAAATCTTTGCATCTGTAATAAGGAGAAAAATAAATAAATGGGCTTCAAATCCGCATGAAACCCAGGAAAAGGTTTTTAAAGAGCTAATAGAAAAAGCTTCCAAAACCAAATTTGGACTTGATCATGGTTTTGATCAGGTGGCAAATCATGAAGATTTCGTAAAAAGAGTTCCTGTCCGGGATTATGAGGAGCTTAGAGAATATGTTGATCTCATGGTTGCGGGGAAAGAAGATATTCTCTGGCCGGGGAAACCATTATATTATGCCAAGACTTCCGGTACCACCAGCGGAGCAAAATATATTCCTTTGACCAAAGAGTCAATGCCAACTCATATTAACGCGGCAAGGAATGCCATTTTGTGTTATATCCATGATTCCGGGAAGTCTAAGTTTGTTGATGGTAAGATGATCTTTTTGCAGGGAAGCCCGGAGCTTTCTGAAAAGAACGGGGTAAAGCTTGGCCGCCTATCAGGGATAGTGGCGCATTACGTGCCGGGATATCTTCAGAAGAATCGTATGCCCAGCTGGGAAACCAATTGTATTGATGACTGGGAGCAGAAGGTAGATGCCATTGTTGAAGAAACCGTCAAAGAAGATATGTCGGTTATCAGCGGGATTCCGTCCTGGGTGCAAATGTATTTCGAGAGACTTATGGATAAAACCGGAAAGAAGGTAGGAGAGATTTTCCCTAATTTCGATCTCTTTATTTATGGCGGAGTGAATTATGAGCCTTACCGCACCAAATTTGAAAAATTGATTGGTCGGAAGGTTGATAGTATTGAACTTTATCCGGCTTCAGAAGGTTTCTTCGCCTTTCAGGATAAACAGGATGAAAAAGGAATGTTATTACAGCTGGATTCCGGGATCTTCTATGAATTCATCAAAGCTGATGAGTTCTTCGATGAAAATCCTAAACGACTTGTTCTAAAAGATGTTGAAGTAGGAGTGAACTATGTAATGATCATTTCCACCACTGCCGGGCTGTGGGCATACAATTTGGGAGACACCATTCAGTTTACTTCCACCAGCCCTTACAGAGTAATGGTTTCGGGAAGGATAAAACATTTTATTTCAGCGTTTGGAGAACATGTGATCGCCAAAGAAGTGGAAGAAGCTTTACAGGTCGCGGTTTCAAAAACCAATGCATCCATAAGTGAATTTACGGTAGCCCCTCAAATTAATCCGGAAGACGGAGAATTGCCTTTTCACGAATGGTTTATTGAATTTGAAAAAGAACCGGAAGATTTGAATAGCTTTGCCTCGTTGATCGATAAAGCTATGCAGGAGCAAAATTCGTACTATCTGGACCTGATCGAGGGTAACATCCTGCAAAGACTAAAGATTAAAAAAATGCCACAGAATTCATTCCAGGAGTATATGAAATCAATTGGTAAACTTGGAGGGCAGAATAAACTTCCAAGACTTTCCAATAACCGTGACATTGCAGATAAATTATATAAGATTATTTAAAAAATTACTATGTCGATATTAAAACTACAGGGTAGAACCAGAGCCCAGGAAAGTTCGGGTGCTATAGAACGTATGTATATAACCATGAGACACCTTTTTAATCGTGGCTTTTACAAGCCTATGGGTGTTTCGGGAGAGACCTTAAGAGAATCTTTATTAACCCTTAGACCGGAGATTTACGGTTCTATTGCCAACGAAAAAGCAGAACTTGAAGGTTTGCTATATGTTATAGACCGTCTTCCACATGGGATCGAGGAATGCAGATTTATAAACTTAACCAGTGACGAAGGTTATGGGAATTCTCACTTTAAGCCTATTATCCCGCCTAAGAGAAGAAGAAACTGTTACAGGATCGATGATGAACAAATGAACATTGAGATCACGCGTGGGCGTTCAGAAATATATGATATCCTTACGCATTTGACCTTCCTTTTTATTGAATCTCATAAGATCATGAAAAGGGTGATCATAGATGAAGATGGAAGTGTGAACCGGGATTGGGAAAAACTTGAATACGCGGTTACTCAACTGGATGGTCTAACTCAGGCTCAGCGTGAGGTTGCGCTTACTCATACCGCCAGTATTCTGGGTAGAACTTTCTCTGAAATCAATAATCTTTATCCAAAATTTTCAACTCCACAGAATCCGGACAGGTTCCTTAGAGTGATCTGGTCTTTAGGAAAAATGGCGATTCGCGAAGCGGTGAAAAATGAAAAACGCATCATCACTTTTAGTCCGGTATTAAGGGAAAGACTTGGACACCATATTCATGGAGAGATCTGGGCAAATAATATAAAATCTGTTCTTGTTGAAAAGAACCTAATGGATAGACCTGTTCATATCATAAGTGCGAATATGCATAGTGTGATGAATACGCTGTATACTCCAGTTGCGCTTAAAACTGAATTGAAAAAGAAGAAAGCCCTGGATATATACGAGGAATTGAGTGACAGCGGGAATGGGGCTTTACGTACCAAAGTAACCAAAGCGGCATTGGATAAAGGAATGACCTTTATTGAAGATCGAAGCGGTACCAATATAGACGTTCAGATTTTTGATACTTCCATGCTGGAGGAATTTAGTTTTAAATCTGGATTCGCAAATCTTAAAGCTGAGGAAAAACCGGTTATCGTGGTGATGGATTATGCCTTTGGAGAGCAGGCTTACGAAACCATGGACGAATTGCTGAAGCCATATAATTTCAACGGTATCGAGATCAAAATGAACGTAAGGTCGATCTCTATTATGGGGAAAGCTGGAATTCTTGAAGGTGGAAAAGGAGATATCATGATTCCTGATGCTCACCTTTTTGAAGGAACAGCAGATAATTACCCGTTCGAAAACCAATTGAAGAAATCTGATCTTGATGGTCATGACATCAATGTTGTGGATGGAGCAATGATCACCGTACTTGGAACATCGCTTCAGAACAAGGATATTTTAAGATTTTTCCATGATTCTACCTGGAATGTATGTGGACTGGAAATGGAAGGTGCGCATTACCAGAAGGCTATTCAAGCCGCTTC
>NZ_JBLVTL010000002.1:327652-361713 GCF_048285835.1 Christiangramia aquimixticola | reverse complement strand
ATGCTTATTACGCCTCAGATAACCCTCTGGAAACGGGTAGCACCCTTGCTTCAGGAGGTTTAGGAACTTCAGGTGTGAAACCAACCTATCTTATTACAGAGAAGATTCTGGAACAAATATTCAATTCTTAAGAAATAAAATATGCAGGTAGAAAAGACTCCATTAAACGATTGTTTACTTATAAAACCTACGGTTTTTGAGGACCATCGTGGAGTTTTTCTTGAAACTTATCACAGGAAACGTCTGGCAGAATTTAGCGGGATCGATGCCGAGTTTGTTCAGGATAACCAGTCGGTCTCGCATTTCGGAGTTTTACGGGGGCTGCACTTTCAACACGGGGAGCACGCACAAACCAAAATTGTAAGGGTGATCCACGGGAAAGTACTGGATGTGGTCGTTGACCTTCGTCCCGAAAGTTCTACTTATAAAAAGACCTTCTCAGTAATTCTTGATGATGAAAATTTATATCAGTTATATGTCCCGAAAGGTTTTGGTCATGGTTTTTTAACCCTTTCTGAAAAATCGGTGTTTTCTTATAAATGTGACAATTATTATACTCCTGGTTCTGAAGGCGGAATTAGGTATGATGATCCTGAACTGGCCATAAACTGGAACTTTCCTGAAGAGGAATTCATCTTATCTGAAAAGGACAAAAAACTGCCATTCCTGAAAGACATTTCTTTATGAAAAAGATACTGGTTACCGGTTCCAATGGTCAATTAGGACAATGTTTCAGAAAGTATTCTTCGCAATACCCGGAATTTGAATTTCTTTTCTGTTCCTCAAAGGAGTTGGATATTACCAAAGAAGAGGTGGTTAGAAGTTATTTTGAGAAACAACAAATCGATATTTGCATCAATACTGCCGCTTATACCAATGTTGAGCAGGCCGAAAATGAAAAGGAGAAGGCATTTCTTGTAAATGCTGAAGCAGCAGGCATACTCGCCGGTACGTGTAAAGAATATAGAACGGAATTGGTTCATATTTCGACCGATTATGTTTTTGATGGAAGGTCCAAAAGCTCTTATTCTGAAACTGATGAGGTGAATCCCATCAATGTTTACGGAGCTTCCAAGCTTAAAGGGGAAGAAAATATTCAGAAAACTCTGGATAAGTATTTTATCTTCAGAACTTCCTGGTTGTATTCAGAATTCGGACATAATTTTTTTAATACCATCCGGAAAAAAGCAAAAGAAAATGCAGAATTGAATATTACCACTTCTCAGCTGGGAACACCAACCAATGCTAACGATCTGGCCAAATATGTATTGAAGCTTCTGAAGAATGGATCTAAGGCTTATGGTTTATATCATTTCAGTAATTTAGGAGAGGCTACCTGGTTTGATTTTGCGCAAGAGATCATTCTGGGAATTGGTAAAATTGATGATGTTAACCTGAAGAAAACCGGGTTTTACAAAACTCTGGCAGTTCGTCCCGAAAATAGTGTGCTTTCCAAAGAAAAAGTTCAGAATCATTTTGGGCCAGTTCCCGAATGGAAAGAAAGTTTAAATAAATTGATCACGGAACTCGATAAAGCGTAGATTATGGCAAAAAGAATTTTAATTACCGGGGCAGCAGGATTTCTGGGCTCTCACCTTTGTGACCGATTTATAAAAGAAGGGTTTCAGGTTATAGGAATGGATAACCTAATCACCGGAGATCTTAAAAATATCGAGCACCTGGTAAAAGAAAAGAATTTCGAGTTCTACCATCATGATATTACCAAATTTGTTCATGTACCCGGAAAACTGGATTATATCCTTCATTTTGCTTCCCCTGCCAGCCCAATTGATTATTTAAAAATTCCTATTCAAACCCTAAAGGTAGGTTCGTTTGGAACACATCATTGTTTGGGACTTGCCAAGGAGAAGAACGCACGTATTCTTATCGCTTCAACTTCTGAAGTATATGGGGATCCCCAGGTACATCCTCAAAATGAAGATTATTACGGGAATGTAAATACCATTGGACCAAGAGGTGTATACGACGAAGCTAAAAGATTTCAGGAGTCAATAACGATGGCTTATCATAGATTTCATGGTTTGGAGACCCGAATCGCCAGAATTTTCAATACCTATGGTCCACGTATGCGATTAAACGACGGGAGGGTGATTCCAGCCTTTATTGGTCAGGCTCTCAGAGGAGAAGATTTGACGGTTTTTGGAGATGGTTCTCAAACCCGGTCTTTTTGTTATGTAGATGATCAGGTTGAGGGAATTTATAAATTACTGCTTAGTGAATATTCTGAACCGGTAAACATTGGAAATCCTGATGAAATAAGTATTTTAGACTTCGCTAAGGAAATTATCAGATTAACCGGTACCAACCAAAAGATTGTTTTCAGGGATCTTCCACAGGACGATCCTATGCAAAGGCAACCGGATATAACCCGAGCTAAGGAGATTCTTGGATGGGAACCTAAGGTTGACAGGGCAGAAGGTATGCGAATCACTTACGATTATTTCCGAAGTATGAGTAAAGAGGAACTTGATAAAAGGGAACACAAAGATTTTTCAGAACACATCAGAAGATAGGATGAAGGAGAACAGACTGGTTTCTGTAATAATGCCGGCATATAATTGCCAGTCTTTTATTACAGGAGCGATACAATCTGTGATTCAACAAACCTATACAAACTGGGAGCTGTTAATAGTGGATGATGCATCTACAGATGCTACCCGAAAGTGCATCAAGGAACACTCGATCTCCGAGCCAAGAATCCGATCCTTTTTCAATTCTAAGAACAGAGGGACAGATTATTCCCGAAATAAGGCTATTAAGGCCGCGAAAGGTGCTTTTATTGCATTTCTTGATGCAGATGACCTTTGGTTGCCAAATAAACTGGAAAAGCAGCTACAGGTGCTTAATAAAGAGAATGTGGCGGCTTGCTTTTCAAGCTACGAGCTTATAGATGAAACCGGGAATCGATGTAAAAAGAAGGTTAAGGCGCTGCCTGTCCTTTCCTATAACCGGTTGCTAAAGGCGAATTACGTGGGAAACCTCACCGGCATCTATAATGCAGAGCTTTTAGGGAAGATCTATTGTCCACCGCTTAAAAAAAGACAGGACTGGGCTTTATGGTTAAAAGTGATTGAGGAAGGTGGTCCAATGGAAGGTATTTCAGATGTTTTAGCATACTACAGAGTTAGAAAAGACTCAATATCTGGTAATAAGATCGAAATGCTTAAATACAATTACAGGGTATACCGCCTGTTAGGATTTTCTGTATTTGGAGCTCTGTGCAGGATGTTGCTTTTCCTTAAGGAACAGTTCTGTGTTAAGAACAGGAATATTACTATTATTGAATAAGGGAAGTAAATTGTTTCAGTTTCCCGCTGGTACTTCTTTTTAGGATCTCTTTGCGTTCAAAACTTATCTTTAGGTCTTTCCCTACATAAATTGCTATTGCCTTCAAAATCTCTTTTTTCTGGGCATTATCCAGTTCTGTATTACTCACATAATCAATTTGAAAATGATCAAAATCGGTTTGGGTGATAATAAATTCCTTGATCTTTCCGCTGTCTTCAATTATGGTTTTGGTGACGTAATAAAAAGTTAGTCCCGGGACAACCTTACCATCGGGTAATCTCGCAATATCATTGGTTCGCCCAATCAGTTTTTCCAGAATAGGTTTTTTCAAGGTACTGTTTACCGCAAGCGATCCCGTATCACCAATATCATATCTTATCATGGGATGGGCTTTATTGTATAAGGAAGTTATCACAATGCGCCCCTCTTCCCCGTATGGAATAATGTTATCATTTTCGTCCAGAATTTCCACATAGAGGTCTTCAGAATTAACGATCCATTGATTTTCTGAATTTTCAAAAGCAATAAGGCCTACTTCACTGGCTCCATATTCATTAACCACAGGAACACCCATTGATGCTTCTATGACTTGTTTATCGCGTTCAAACAATCTTTCTGAAGTAACTATGCAAATTTTTAAACTTGGACATATCTCTTTTAAAACAATATCCTGTTCTCTTAAATACCGCGCAAAAAGTACAATTGCACTGGTATAACCATTTAAATAATTGAAATTGGAATTTCTAAAACGGTGAAGAAAAACCTGCATTTTCCTTTCACTAAGATCAAATATGTTGAAGCGTCTTCTTAAACTAATCCTGTCCTTTAGCCGTTCCTGAATATTTCCATAGAAATCAAGCGGAATACCATAAAACCGGGCTTGTAAAGATTTATTAAGATCTATGCCATACCACCTGTACCTGTCCTCAAATCCTGCCCAGCTAAGAGCGTGCGCAAATTTGTTCTTGGCAAAAATAAAAGGATGTCCGCTACTACCCGAAGTCTTGCCTATATAAGCCGTAGTCTTGTTGAAAGTTGAACTTAAACGTGTTTTTAACGGCCGTTGTAGATTCGCTTTGGTCATGATTGGAACATTCTTCCAGTCATCAAATCCGGACCAGTCAAAGAAATCACGGTAAAAATCATTATGCTGTATGTGGTAATCTATGATATGATTTCTGCGCTTAAGTTGATAGGCGGCATATTGATCTTCCGGAATATTCTGGATCTCCTTTAAAGTTTTTTGGGCCCTTTCAATGGGAAATTTATTGAGCTGTAGAGAAAGTTTGAACCAATCCAAAGGTAGAGGAGCTTTTTTAACGAATTAATTGGTGCTTCAAGGTACAAACATTTATTTTTGATGCAACAAATAAAATGAACTCCTTATGAATATTCTTATTCTTGGTTCCGGTGGTCGTGAACATACATTCGCTTATAAAATTTCACAAAGTACACAATGCGATAAATTGTTTGTTGCTCCGGGGAATGCAGGTACGGCACAGATCGCTGAAAATATGGATCTTAATCCCATAGATTTTGCAGCTGTTGGGAAAGTAGCGCTGGAAAAAGAAATAAGTATGATCGTAGTAGGCCCGGAAGATCCTTTGGTTAAAGGGATCGTGGATTTCTTTGCCAAAGATGAGGCGCTTAAAGAAATTCAGATAATTGGACCTTCAGCAAAAGGAGCATTACTGGAAGGAAGTAAGGAACGAGCAAAGGAGTTCATGGCAATGCACAATATTCCTACCGCTGCTTATGCAAGTTTTAGCTATGAAAGTTTAGAAGCGGGAAAGAAATTTCTGGAAACTCTTAAACCTCCTTATGTTTTGAAAGCCGATGGCCTTGCAGCCGGGAAAGGAGTTTTGATCCTGGATGATCTGGATGAAGCAAAAAAGGAACTGGAGAATATGCTCTCCGGTAAATTTGGTGCAGCCAGCGAAAAAGTGGTTATCGAAGAATTTCTGGATGGAATTGAATTAAGCGTTTTTGTGCTTACAGATGGTAAGAATTATAAAATCCTGCCCACGGCCAAAGATTATAAGAGGATTGGCGAAGGCGATACAGGTTTAAATACCGGCGGGATGGGAGCAGTTTCCCCGGTTCCGTTTGCAGATGATATCCTGATGTCTAAAATAGAAGAAAGAATCGTTAAACCTACAGTAAACGGACTTGGTAAAGAAGAGATAGATTATAAAGGCTTTATTTTCATTGGATTGATCAAAGTGGGAGAAGAGCCGTTTGTAATTGAATATAATGTTAGAATGGGAGATCCGGAAACCGAGGTTGTGCTACCACGTTTAAAGAGTGATCTTGTAGAATTATTTAAACTAACCTGGGAAGGGAAATTAGATGAAGCCACTTTAGAGATCGATGATCGTTCGGCTACCACCGTTATGTTGGTATCTGGAGGATATCCGGGTTCTTACGAGAAAAATAAAGTTATAACCGGAATATCTGAAGTTTCAGATTCTATAGTTTTTCATGCCGGAACCAAGCAGGATAGAGAAAATGTAGTGACTAATGGCGGGCGGGTGATCGCACTAACCTCGTTTGGTGAGGATTACAAAAAGGCACTAAAAAAATCTTACCAAAGTGCAGAACTTCTGCAATTTGATAAGATGTATTTTAGAAAAGATATAGGCTTTGACCTATCCCAGGAATGAATGTGAAGTAGATTCTCTTTTTTCTTCGTTTCTGTCATTAAAGGTCTTTAATTGCTTCATCCAGTATAGGAAAGCAAGAAAACCAATAATCATAAATACCCAGTTAAAGATATTAGCAAGAAACCAGGAATCTAGTTCAAGTGTTCTTAAAACATCCAGAGGATAAAAAAGTATATCTTCAAATAGATATTCAATGCCCTCAAATAAATCTCTCATTGTCTCGACTTTAATTATTGCTTACAAAAATATAAAAAACCCCAATGCTAACAAGCTTTTTTAGCAAATCCAAACCCATAAACCTTACAGTAATTATTTTACTGATGGGCTTTTTCTATCTGGGTATGAATTTTACCTCCTGGGAGAATGGCTTCGACCTGTTGGAACTACTTATAAAAATCGGAGTTCTGGCTATTCTCATTTTAAGTATTCTGGTGCTTAATTTTATTGCAAAAAAGAATGAACTAACTAAGCGAAGTGCTTTTAAAACTATTTTATTCACGCTTTTTGTTATTTCATTTCCCAGTATTCTTCAAAATGAAGCTGTAATTCTTTCCAATCTGTGTATCCTCTTTGGTTTACGAAGGATAATTAGTTTAAAATCACATAAGTTCATTGCTCAAAAGATCTTTGATGCAACCTTCTGGATAAGCATCGCTACGTTGTATAACTTCTGGTCGGCATTATTCTTTCTGCTAATATTTTTTGGAATCATCAACTTCACCTCTTATTTCAAGAACTGGCTAATCCCATTTGTAGCCTTTATGGCGGTGGCAATCCTCACGGTGACATTCAACCTTTTGGCTTATGATAAGATATATACCTTAACCGACTGGTATCAAAACAGCAATCTAAATTTCGAAGCTTATAGTGAGTTAAAATTACTTGTCCCGCTCAGTATTATATTGACCCTGATGTTATGGACGCTGGTTCATTATTTTTCGGCCTTGCAAAAAGCAAGTGTTACCAAACGTCCGGTATTAAGTCTCATTCTTTTTAGCCTTATTATAGCAATAGGTGTGGCTGTACTTGCACCAACTAAAAACGGAAGTGAACTTATATTCTTTTTCGTCCCTTTAAGCATTATAGCTTCCAATTATTTTGACAGTAAAAAAGATAAAATATTCAAGGAGATTATTTTTGCAGGCCTGCTATTAATGCCTTTTTTATTGTTGTTTTTGAATTAGGCTGGCATTTCCTGAGGATTTCAGGAATACTCTTTTAAAAATAATATCTTTGTACCGGCCATAACAATTGGCTAAAAATCACATTTGAATCAAATTCAGAAGAATAAAATATTATGTTTTCAGATAAAGCAAATACCATTTTTCGCGAGGTAATCGAGAAATATCATGAGAAGGATAGCGTAGATCAGGAATTTTCAAATCCCTACAGTGCAGATAAGAACCTGTTGGAACATTTGCTTTATAGAAAATGCTGGATAGACACGGTTCAATGGCATTATGAAGACATAATTCGTGATCAAAATATAGATCCGGTTGAAGCTCTTGAGCTTAAGAGAAAAATTGATGCTTCCAATCAGGATCGAACAGATACGGTCGAATATATTGACAGTTATTTCCTGAAAAAATATAAAGATGTAGAGCCAAATACAGATGCTACCATCAATTCAGAAAGTCCGGCCTGGGCGATTGATCGTCTTTCTATCCTTGCGCTAAAGATTTATCATATGAATGAGGAAGCAGAGCGTGAAAATGCTTCTCAGGAACATAAAATGGCGTGTAAGGCAAAACTGGACATCTTATTAGAGCAAAGAGTAGATCTTTCTACTGCCATTAATCAGTTGCTGGAAGCTATTTCAAAAGGAGAGAAATACATGAAGGTTTACAAGCAAATGAAGATGTATAACGACGATGAGCTTAACCCAGTACTAAGAGGAAACAAATAATTTTAAAATTTGGATAGCGCTGCTTCAAATCATTCAAAAGATCAGCACATTCTGGTAATTAGATTATCGGCCATGGGCGATGTAGCCATGACCGTGCCTGTTATTAGTGTTCTGGTAAATAAATATCCAGACGTTGTAATCACGGTTTTAACCCGATCCTTCTTTTTTCCTTTATTCAGCCACCTGCCCAATGTTAGGCTATATGAAGCCGATATCGAAGGGGTGCATAGCGGAGTTCTAGGATTGGGAACTCTTGCTAAAGAACTGCGGGACGAGGAGATAGATGTGGTGGCAGACCTACATGATGTGTTGAGGTCTAATATCCTGAAATCTGTTTTTTACTTATACGGTATTCCGTGCGAGCAGATTGATAAAGGAAGATCTGAAAAGAAAGCGCTAACCAGAGAAAACAATAAAGTTTTTAAACCGGTTAAATCAACGCATCAGCGCTATGCCGATGTTTTTGAAAAGCTGGGCTACCCTATAGACCTCGAGGATTATATAGTTCCACCACGCAGGCCATTATTACCGCATATTCACGAAGTAACCGGAAAACAGTCTCAAAAATGGCTGGGAGTGGCACCTTTTGCACAGCATAAGTCCAAAACTTATCCTGAAGACCTTATGGAAAAGGTGATTCAGCAGCTTACAGAAAAAGGTAATATTAAGGTCCTGTTATTTGGAGGAGGTAAAAAAGAAAAGGAACAACTGGAGCAGTGGGAATCAAAATTTGATAATTGCGTAAGTATAGTTGGAAAGTTGAGGTTTACTGAAGAATTAAGCCTTATCTCCAACCTGGATGCCATGCTTTCCATGGATAGCGGGAATGCGCATATGGCAGCGACTTATGGTATTCCGGTAATAAGTGTTTGGGGAGTTACTCATCCTTATACCGGTTTTAAAGCTTTTAACCAGCCTCTTGAAAACTGCATTTTACCCGATCTGGAAAAGTATCCTCGAATTCCAACCTCAGTCTATGGAAATAAAGTTCCGGAGGGCTACGAAGATGTTATGCGCAGCATTCCTCCGGAAAAAATAGTGGATAAAGTATTGGAAATTCTTTAATTCTTAAACATCGTCGAAATCGATCTTTAGATCTGAAGTCGTTGGATGTGCCTGGCAGGTAAGGATGAAACCTTCTTCGATCTCATCATCTGTAAGGATCTGATTTTTGCTCATTTCAGCTTTTCCTTCAGTAATTCTGGCCATACAACTACTGCAAATTCCACCCTGACAAGAGTAAGGAACATCAATATCATTCTCGAGAGCCACATCCAGCACAAAAGAATTTCTGTCCATGGTGAATGAATAATCTTCATCGTCCACACGGATGGTTACTTTGGTAGATCCATCAGTATCTCCTTTAATCTCCTTTTCTTCATTGCTGGGAGTGAAAAGCTCAAATTTTATATTTTCATCTTTAACTCCGTTCTGCTTTAGCACATCAGAAACGTGATTGATCATTTGTTCCGGACCGCACAGGTAGAATTTTTCGAAAGAATTATCCTTGAACTTGTTCTTGATAACATAGTTCACGGTGCTGGTTTCTATTCTTCCAAAGTGAGCATTTTCTTCTCTGGTTCGGCTGTAAATAAATTCTACAAATAACCTGTCTGGATATTTAGACTGCAGCTCCAGCAGTTCTTTAAAGAAGATGGTATCGTCAACAGATTTATTTCCGTAAGTAAGTACAAATCTGCTATTGGACTCTTCCTGAAGTACAGATTTTATAATGGAAAGAACAGGGGTGATCCCACTTCCGGCAGCAAAGGCAGCATAATCGCCGCTGTTATTATTAGGCGTAAAAGTAAATTTTCCTTCCGGCGGGTGAACCTCAAGAACGTCACCTGCCGTAAGCTTGTTGTTGGCAATTACAGAGAATTTTCCACCTTCAACCTCTTTAACCGTTACTTTAAATTCTTCTGAATTTGGAGCAGAACACAATGAATAGGCTCTTCTTATTTCTCCCTCATCAGTATCATATTTAATGGTGATATATTGACCTGCGGAATAACTGAAAGTTTCTTTTAGATTCTCTGGAATCTCAAAAGATAAACTTACCGCCTGGGAGGTTTCACGGATTATTTCCTTTATTTTTAGCGGGTAAAACTTGTTCATTATTTTTTATTTGTGCGCAAAAATACAAAGTATAGCGCTTTTAAAAATGTAACAAAAGTTTAAATTTCTATACCTATTGGAATAAACCGTAAATTTTATGTTTACAAAATTTCTCTGGCTTGAATGGAAATCTTTCATTAGATCGGCCAGTTTTGGAAAAAGCCTGGGCTTAAAGATCCTAATGGTCTTCCTGGCACTATACTTTTCGGCAATGTTCCTCCTTATGGGAATTGCCCTTTATCCTCTGCTTAAAAAAATGTATCCGGAACTGGATCCATTGGAGGTAGTAAACGGTTTTGCGCTGGCATATTTTTGTTTCGAATTCTTGCTTAGATTCCTGTTGCAAACTTTGCCGGTGCTGGATATCAAGCCATTACTTAATCTTCCTATTCAAAAACGAAAAGTTGTAAATTTTGTACTGGTAAAATCGCTTTTCTCATTTTATAACCTTGTCCCGGTTTTCCTGTTCTTGCCCTTTGCCTTGTTTTGTATTAGTAAAGGTTATCCGGTTTGGAACATGCTGGCATGGTTAATCGCGGTATTCGCGACCAGTCTGTGTATTAATTATTTCAATTTTATAGTGAAGAAACGCTTTACAGATAATATGAAAGCTTTTCTTCCCATAGTTGGAGCTGGAATAATTCTCGCGCTTCTGGATTATTATAAAATCATTGAATTATCCGGCTATTTTGGCGAGGCTCTCAATTATCTGTACCAAAATCCTGCTTTTGTATTAGTACCAATTGTCCTTCTTTTTATCCTTTTTAAATGGAATCAACGAAATCTTGAAGGTAAATTCTACCTGGACGCCAATTTAAGCTCGAAAAAACGGGAAGCCAATCTCAATGAATTTGGATGGACCAGAAAATTTGGAAGCATAGCTCCATTTTTACAATTGGACCTTAAACTTATCTGGAGAAATAAAAGACCTAAAACCATCATCTATTTATCATTTTTGTTTCTGGCTTATGGTTTAATTTTCTATCCAAACGAAACTTACCAATCAATGCCTGCGTTCTTCGTTTTTGTGGGAATATTTATCACGGGAATCTTCATTATAAACTTCGGACAATTCATCCCCTCCTGGGACTCCTCGTATTACCAGATGATCATGGCTCAAAACATTTCCATGAAGCAGTATCTGGCTTCTAAAATGGGTCTTATGACGTTTAGTGTGGTTCTTTTATTGATTTTTGCAACTCCATACGCATATTTTGGATGGGATATTTTGTTGTTGAATATTGCATGCGCATTTTACAATATGGGAGTGAACATTCCCCTTTTATTGTTTGCAGGTTCCTTCAATAAAAAAAGAATAGATCTGGATAAAAGTCCGTTTATGAATTACCAGGGAATGGGAGCATCGCAATGGCTGGTGGCATTTCCGTTATTATTGGTGCCCATATTAATATTTTGGCTTGGCAATAAATTTATTAGTTACGAGGTGGCAATTGGTATGCTGGGAGTTATTGGAGTTATAGGACTTAGTATGAGACCGGGGATACTTAACTTTCTCACTACGAGATATCGCAGAAGAAAATATGCGATGATAGAAGGATATAAACAAAAAGGCGATTAAAATTTAGACAATGATAACAGCTACAAATCTTTCAAAAATATACAACGGTACTAAGGTTCTGGATATTGAACATTTGGACATTCCGGCGGGCCAGAATTTTGGTCTGGTAGGTAATAATGGTGCAGGAAAGACCACCTTTTTTAGCATGTTATTGGATCTAATTCAGCCAACCACCGGTAATATTTTCAATAAAGACATTACGGTGAGTGAAAGTGAAGAGTGGAAACCATTTACTTCCTCGTTTATAGACGAAAGTTTTTTAATTGGTTATCTCACTGCTGAAGAGTATTTCTATTTCGTGGGAGACCTTAGAAACCGAAACAGGGCTGATGTGGATTCTTTTCTTCAGCAATTTGAAGATTTTTTCAATGGAGAGATCCTTGGAAGAAAGAAGTACCTTAGAGATCTCTCAAAGGGAAATCAGAAAAAAGTAGGGATCGTAGCGGCATTATTAGGAAATCCTGAAGTGGTGATCCTTGATGAACCATTTGCCAATCTTGATCCCACAACCCAGATTCGGCTAAAGAAAATTTTAAAGGAACTTTCCCAGACATCAGGAACAACGGTGCTCATTTCCAGCCATGATCTTATTCATGTGACTGAAGTTTGCGAAAGAATTGTGGTGCTGGATAAAGGGATAATTGTAAAAGATATGGAAACTTCTGAAGCTACCTTAAATGAGCTGGAAGATTATTTTTCCAGAGAATTAGCTGAGGGATAGACCGCACACATCTTGGACTTTAGAAAAAGAAGTTTACTTTTACATACTAAACCAGCTGTATCAAAGTTATTCATGATACCACAAAAGGTTCATATTGAATACATTTACCAGATATATTCTTTTTCTATTAGCTTCTGTGAGCATAATCGCCTGCTCCAGGAAGAAAGACACTTTTGTTAACCGGAATTTTCATGCTGTTACTGCAGAATATAATATTCTGTACAACGGCCAGGTCGCCTATGAACAGGGTCGCGAGGAAATAAGCCAGAATTACGCCGATAATTACTGGGATCTTCTGCCCGTTGAAAGACTTGCCGTAGATGATAAGATCCTTTTACCCGATAGTGTTCGAAACCAAAATTTTGGTAGAGCCGAAGAAAAAGCGGTAAAAGCGATCCAAAAACATTCCATGCAAATTAGTGGAAAGGAGCGCAATCCTCAAATGGACGAAGCTTATCTGCTATTGGGGAAATCGCGTTATTTTGATCAGCGTTTTGTTCCCGCCCTTGATGCTTTCAATTATATCTTATATCGTTACCCTGCGAGTAATAATATAACTCATGCCCGAATTTGGAGAGAAAAGACCAATATCAGGCTTGGAAATGAAAAACTTGCCGTTAAAAATCTTAAAAAGATTCTTGAATCTTCAAGGCTAGATAAAAAAGATATAGCAGATGCCAGTGCCAGCCTGGCTCAGGCGTACGTCAATTTAAATCATCTGGACAGTGCAGCCGTTTCTCTCACTAAAACAGCGGAATTTACAGCTGAAGATTCAGAAAAAGGAAGGTATTTTTATATTCTTGGTCAATTGAACAACAGGCTGGGAAAACCTGCTGTAGCAAACAACTTTTTCGATAAGGTCATCGATCTTAAAAGAAAATCTCCCCGAATCTATTATGTAAACGCTTATGTGCAGAAGGCGCGAAATTATGATCTTGATTCCGGAGATCCTCAATTTCTGCTAAATGTACTTACAGAGCTTGAACAAGATCGGGAAAACAGACCTTATCTGGATAAGATCTATTTTCAGCTTGGAGAATATTATAAAAACATTGACTCTCTGGAGATTGCCACAGCCTATTATAACAAATCCCTGGCCTCCCCATCCAGTGATATTTTTCTGAAGTCAATTAATTACGAAATTCTCGCGAACCTTAGTTTTGATGCAGCCGAATATCAAACTGCCGGGAAATATTATGACAGTACGTTAACGTATATGTCTCCTGAATTACTGGAATTCCGAACTATAAAAAAGAAAAGGGAAAATCTGGAAAATGTGATCAGGTTTGAGAGAATCGCTGAAGAAACCGATAGTATTTTGATGCTGGCAGATATGAGCAGTGATCAATTACTTGAATATTTTACCAAATATACAGATACCTTGAAGGCAACAGCAGTTAAGGAAATGGAAGCTGGAGAATTACCTGTTTATACATCGGGAATTGGGCCGCGAACTAATTTTCCATCGGCCGGGGTGCCTCCGGCCGGTGATATTACCACGGGAAATGCCGGAAATGTTTTTTATTTCTATAACCCTATAAGAGTTTCTAAAGGCGCACAGGAGTTTATTAAGACATGGGGAAGCCGACCCCTGGCTGATAACTGGCGATGGAGTACCCGCGCCATGAATCAAAGTACGGTGAATGCACAGGAACGTTTGATGGAAGTGAATTTTGACAACGACCCGGTATATGATCCATTGACTTATGTTTCACAGGTTCCAAAAGATGAGATTACTCTGGATAGCCTGGTAAAACAAAGAAATGAAGCCTATTACCAGCTCGGTATTATCTATCATGAAAATTACCGGGAATATGCCTTGGCTGCCGAAAGATTTGAGTTTTTGCTGGAAAACGACCCGGAGGAACGTTTTATCCTTCCGGCTAAATATAATCTATACAATATTTACGGAGCACAGGGAAGAATTCGCGATCAGGAAACCATGAAAATGGATATTCTTGAGAATTATCCCGATTCCAGATTTGCCATCTTTATTAAGAATCCTGAAGCTGTTACCGTAAGCAAAAATGAACCGGAAATCTTATATCAAAACCTTTATAAGCAATTTGAGGAACAGGAGTATTCCCTGGTTATTGAAGGAGGTCAGGAACTGATCGATAAATATCCCGGGGATCCGGTTATCCCGAAGGTGGAGTTGCTAATTGCACAGGCTACTGCAAGATTATATGGCTTAGAGGCTTACACAGAAGCTTTGGGCAAATTAGCATCAAATTATTCGCAAACCGAAGAGGGACAAAAAGCACAAAGCCTTTTGAATAAGGGGATTCCGCAGTTAAAAACTCTGGAATTTAGCAAAGACAGTCTGCAAAATAACTACAAACTGGTATATCCGGTTCAGGCTGATGAAAGCGAAAAAGAAACTGAAATTAAAAATGTGATCACTAAAGCTATTGCCGAACTTGGTTACGGGAATTTGAAGGTTTCAGTGGATATTTATGATCCTGCTCAAAAATTCATAGTGGTGCATGGTTTAACCGGTAAAGACCGGGCTCAGGGCTTCCGGGAATTATTACTGAACAATAAAAATTACAAATTAGACAGGGAAGCCTTTGTTATATCCTCAGAAAATTATAGAATTGTACAAATTAAGAAAAATTTAAGAAATTTTCTTGAGCTTAATTAAATTCTAAATATCATGTTTTCAGAGAAAAAGAACCCGAAATCCTCAAATTCTCAGGATGAGCAAAACAGAATATCTGCCGGAACTTTAATTACCGGTGATATCTTAGGAAAAGGATGTTTTAGGGTGGAAGGTACTTTGGAAGGTAGCCTGAAAACAGAAGGGAAAGTAGTTATTAGTGAAGGAGGATTGATTAATGGTACTTTGGAATGTGAAAATGCAGATATCGAAGGTAGTTTTACAGGAAAACTTTTTGTGAAAAATGTGTTGACCCTAAGAAGTCCGGCAAATATTGAAGGAGAAGTAGAAGCAGGAAAACTTGCCGTAGAACCGGGAGCGGTTTTTAACGCAACCTGTAAAATGAATGGGGGCGTTAAGCCTCTAAAAACAGATGATGAAAAACGATCAGCGTAACAAATATCTGGTACTGGTAAATGTCGCATTCCAAATGGGAATTGTGATTGCGCTGGGAGTATTCGCCGGCATCTGGCTGGATGAACAGTTTCCGAATAAATTTTCAGGTTTTACGATAGGGGTTTCCTTATTCGGCGTTTTTCTTGCGCTATACCTGGTTTATAAAGAGGTTAAAAATCTGGACAATAAAGATTAAATGCAACAACCTATTTTGAAGTTCTTAAAAGGGCTTCTTCCTTTTTCAATTTTACTTTTCGCGATTCAATATTTTACTGTAAATGAGTTTCTTAGTCTGGAACTTTATTATAGTACGATATCCATCTATGCCTTTCATGTACTGGCCACATTGGTAATTTATACAGCACTGGTTTTTGTAAATCAAAATTTTAAGGATAATACCGGATTTGCGTTCCTTGCCGGCAGTTTACTAAAAATGTTGGCAGCAGTTATCTTTCTTTTACCAATGATGTTGGGAAACCCAAAGGATCCGTTTATTGATATTCTTACTTTTTTTATTCCCTATTTTTTATTCCTGATTTTTGAAACTATATATGCCGTAAGGCTTATAAATATAAAATAAGTTACTGTCTATCAGTAAAATCGTTAAAATTCGAAAAACAAGTAAAAAATTATAACGGCTTCTTTCAGATAAAAATTAAAAGTATACCTTTGCACGGAAATTTAGAGCCCATAATTTTTAAGCAGAACAGGTCCTATGATAGCACATAAATCTTTTAAGATTATAGTGACGTTTACACTAGCCTTCGCCTTACTTCCTTTTGTAGCTTCCGCTTCAGCCGATCCGGTTGATCAGGAAACTGAGGAAAAGTTTAATCCAACCGATATGATTCTTCACCACATTGGTGATTCTCACGGATGGCATTTCTTTGGATCAGGCGAAAATTCCTATACCTTACCATTACCTGTTATCTTATGGACAGACAATGGCCTGGTAACCTTCATGTCCAGCGAATTTCATCATGATACCGAAGGGCATCATGTAGTTGAAAAAGACGGAATGAGATTCGTGAATCTTCATGAAAACATTTATATGTTAAACGAAGGAGCTGAAGCTGTTGAGTTTGATGCTGAGCATCACCCACTAAACGCATCAGAGCCTATGGATTTCTCTATTACTAAGAATGTTGCTGCAATGTTCTTAACGGTAATCCTTATGTTATGGTTCTTTATAGGACTTTCTGGATTCCATAAAAAGAATGACAAAGCACCTTCTGGATTTAACAATATACTGGAGACTTTGGTTCTTTTTGTTAGAGATGAGATCGCAAAACCTCAAATTGGGGAAAAGAAATATATGAAGTTTATGCCTTTCCTTTTAACGGTATTCTTCTTTATCTGGATCACCAACTTATTGGGATTGTTGCCTGGAGCTGCAAACGTTACCGGTAATATCGCCGTAACTGTTTCTCTTGGACTTTTCACTTTGGCTTTGATCATCCTGAACGGAAACAAGGATTACTGGAAGCACATTTTCTGGATGCCTGGTATCCCAACCTTTGTTAAGCCAATTTTGGCTGTGGTGGAAGTGTTAGGTGTTTTTATTAAGCCTATCGCTCTTATGATTCGTTTGTTTGCAAACATTACAGCGGGTCACATCATTATACTAAGTTTACTTGGATTGATATTTATTTTGGAAAGTGTTGGAGTTGCCGGAATTTCGGTGCCATTCGCACTTTTTATTACAATACTGGAATTGCTGGTAGCATTCCTTCAAGCGTTTATTTTTACAATGCTGTCTGCCCTGTTTATCGGGATGGCAGTTGCGGAACATGAACATCATTAATTTTAATTTTTAATTTATCTGTTATGGAATTATTGTATGTAGGTCTTGCAGCTCTTGGAGCTGGTTTAGCAGTTGTTGGAGCCGCAATTGGTGTGGGTAAAATTGGTGGTTCTGCTATGGACGCCATTGCTCGTCAGCCAGAAGCTTCAGGAAAGATTCAGACCGCAATGATTATTGCTGCTGCACTTGTAGAAGGTGTTGCCCTTTTTGGGGTGGTTGCTGCTCTACTTGGTGTACTTAGATAATCAAGAAAAAAAATGCTCTTCGCAACGGTTGGTTGCGAAGAGTTTTTAAAGTGATGTTTAAACGATTTTTATTATAAAACTATGGATTTAATAACTCCCGATTTTGGCTTGTTCTTTTGGCAAACCATCGTGTTTCTAGTATTGCTTCTTCTTATGGCTAAATTCGCCTGGAAGCCAATTCTTAATTCAGTAAGAAACCGTGAGGAATCTATCAACGATGCTTTAGCATCTGCAGAGAAGGCTCGTAAGGATATGCAAAACCTTAAGGCAGATAATGAGCAATTGCTTAAAGAAGCTCGTGCTGAAAGAGATGCGATTCTTAAAGAAGCCCGTGAGTTAAAAGAAAAGACCATTGCTTCTGCAACTGAAGAAGCGAAGGCAAAAGCAGATAGAGTTGTGGCTGATGCTAAGAAAAGCATTGAGCTGGAAAAGCAATCTGCAATGGCTGAATTGAAAAATCAGGTGGCAGAACTTTCAGTGGAAATCGCTGAAAAGATCGTTCGTAAGGAACTTTCAGGTAAAAATGAACAACACCAAATGATCGAAAAGATGCTTGGTGATGCTAAGCTAAACTAAGTTATGAGAGGAACCAGAGCCGCACAACGATATGCAAAGGCAATCCTTTCTTTAGCAAAGGATCAAAATTCGGCGGAAGCTGTGAATATGGATATGCATTCAATTTCCAAAACTGTATTGAACAGTAAGGAACTTGAAAATATGCTTACCAGTCCTGTAATTAAAAATAGTATTAAAAAAAGCGCTTTGTTGGAGATCTTCAAAGACCTTAATACTATTAGCAAAGGTGCTATTGATATCCTTCTTGAAAATGGAAGAATTGGTATTTTACACCTTGTGGCAAGGCAGTACATCGTATTGTTTAATGAACTGAATAATGTTCAACAAGCGGTGGTTACAACTGCTATCCCTTTAGATGCTGCACTTGAAAAAGTGATCCTTTCAAAAGTAAAGGAGCTTACAGGGTCTGAGGCAAGTCTTAAGAATGTGATCGATGAGAATATCATTGGCGGGTTCGTGTTAAGAGTTGGAGATTTGCAATATGATGCAAGTGTTTCCAGAAATCTTACAAGACTTAAAAGAGAATTAAAAGACAACACATACGTTTCAAAAATTTAATTAAAACCGGTACGCTCAGGCTTACCATTTTATCTTGAATAATTATGGCAGAAGTAAATCCTGCTGAAGTATCAGCAATATTAAAACAACAATTATCAGGTTTTGAATCCAAGGCCTCTGTAGACGAAGTGGGTACCGTTCTAACCGTAGGTGACGGTATTGCTAACATTTACGGTCTGGCTAATGCTCAATATGGAGAATTGGTTCAGTTCGAAAGTGGTCTTGAAGGGATCGTTCTTAACCTTGAGGAAGACAATGTTGGTGTAGTACTTTTAGGTCCTGCAAAAGAGATCAAGGAAGGTTCTACTGTAAAAAGAACTCAGCGAATTGCTTCTATCAACGTGGGAGAAGGGATTGTTGGCCGTGTGGTTGATACTCTTGGAGCTCCAATTGATGGTAAAGGTGCAATTGAAGGTGAGACTTTTGAAATGCCACTTGAGCGTAAAGCTCCCGGGGTAATTTACCGTCAGCCGGTAACCGAGCCATTACAAACTGGTATTAAGTCTATCGATGCCATGGTACCGGTAGGAAGAGGGCAGCGTGAGTTGGTAATTGGTGACCGTCAAACAGGTAAAACTGTGGTATGTATCGATACCATTCTTAACCAGAAAGAATTCTATGATGCCGGTGAACCGGTTTATTGTATATATGTAGCTATTGGACAAAAAGCTTCTACTGTTGCGGCTATCGCCAAGACCCTTGAAGATAAAGGTGCTTTAGCATATACTACCATTGTAGCTGCAAACGCATCAGATCCTGCTCCAATGCAGGTTTATGCTCCATTTGCCGGTGCTGCAATTGGTGAATATTTTAGAGATACAGGTCGTCCTGCATTGATCGTTTATGATGATCTTTCTAAGCAGGCGGTTGCATATCGTGAGGTTTCCCTATTACTTCGTCGTCCACCGGGACGTGAGGCATATCCAGGGGATGTATTCTTCCTTCACTCAAGACTTCTTGAACGTGCTGCGAAGGTGATCGCTGATGATGATATCGCAAAACAAATGAATGACCTTCCAGATAGTCTTAAAGACAAGGTAAAAGGTGGTGGTTCTCTTACCGCTCTTCCAATTATCGAAACTCAGGCAGGTGACGTTTCAGCATATATTCCTACCAACGTAATTTCGATTACAGATGGTCAGATATTCTTAACGTCAGACTTGTTTAACTCGGGTGTACGTCCTGCAATTGATGTGGGTATCTCTGTATCTCGTGTGGGTGGTAACGCTCAGATCAAGTCGATGAAGAAAGTAGCTGGTACTTTAAAACTTGACCAGGCTCAGTATCGTGAACTTGAAGCATTTGCTAAGTTTGGATCTGATCTTGATGCAGCTACCATGAATGTGATCGAAAAAGGTAAGCGTAACGTGGAGATCCTTAAACAGGGACAAAACGATCCTTACCCGGTAGAAAACCAGATCGCTATCATCTATGCAGGATCTAAGAACCTGTTAAGAGATGTACCGGTAGAAAAAGTGAAAGAATTTGAATTGGAATATCTTGAATACCTAAATGCTAAGCATAGAGATACTCTTGATACTCTTAAGGCAGGAAAACTTACAGACGAAGTAATTGATACTTTGACTCAGGCTGCCAAAGAACTTTCAGGTAAGTACAAGAAATAGTATTGAGTACAGGGATTGAAGGCTCAACATCTTCAATCCCGGTATTTACAAATAGAATTTATAAAGGTATTGAGCAGTTTTTTTAACTCACTGATCAATATTCAATACTAAATAAAAATGGCAAACTTAAAAGAATTACGTAGCAGGATCACTTCGGTTTCTTCAACCATGCAGATCACCAGTGCCATGAAAATGGTATCGGCTGCCAAGTTGAGCAAAGCTCAGGATGCAATTACATCTATGAGACCTTATGCAGAGAAACTTACTCAGTTGCTACAGGATTTAAGTGCTACTCTGGATGATGACTCTGGAAGCAAATTTGCTGAAGAGCGTGAGGTGAATAATGTATTGATCGTTGCTATTTCCTCTAATAAAGGTTTGGCCGGTGCATTTAACACCAATATCATCAAGAAGGTAAAAAACAAGATCCAGAATGAATACCAGGGAAAACACGTTGAAGTGCTGACACTTGGTAAAAAGGGTAACGATATTCTTAAGAAGACTTCTACAGTTTACAAGAATGACAATGCCATCTTTGATGATCTTAGTTTTGACAACGTTTCAGAAATTGCTGAAGAGTTGATGCAGGTATTTTTGGATGGGAAATTCGACAAGATCGATGTGGTTTATAACCAGTTCAAGAATGCGGCTACTCAGTATGTAATGGATGAGCAGTTTCTTCCAATAGAAAAGTTTGAAAGCGATAGCGACAAACAGTTGGATTATATCTTTGAGCCTTCTAAACTGGAGATCGTAAAAGAACTTATTCCTAAGTCTTTGAAAATGCAATTATTCAAGGCGCTAAGAGATTCCTTTGCTTCTGAGCATGGTGCACGTATGACGGCGATGCATAAAGCGACAGATAATGCGAAAGAACTTAGAGATGACCTTAAATTATCTTATAATAAAGCCCGTCAGGCTTCTATTACCAATGAGATCCTTGAGATCGTTGGTGGTGCTGAAGCTCTTCACGGTTAATTTTTATAACTGAATTTGATTTAGTCTTATTCTTGATTTGCTTTTAATAGCAATGAAGATAAAATTTTAAAAATGCCCTTCTTTTGAAGGGCATTTTTTATTTGGTACGGGTTTTGTTTTTATACCTTCAACTATAAAACCTTATATGATGAAAAGAACCTTACCATTATTAGCCGGAATATTTATATTAGCCATTTTTGCTTCTTGCGGAAGTAATAAAGACCTTCAGCAACGAGCTCCGGCACAGTTTAGTGAGATCTCCTATACTTATAATTCCAACGGTATCAGTTTACATATTCCCGTAAAGGCTATTCAGGAAAACAGAGTAAATTTGGAAGCGGTATACTTTCACGGGATGAAATCGGCTTTGATAAAGAGTGAGGATCAACCAAACCTATATGTGGCCAATTTTCGCATGGGAAGCGGTGAGATGGTAATGGATGTGGATCCCGCAAAGGAATACGGGAATAAACCTCCTCAAATGCCTGAAGAAAGCCCATTTTCCATAGAAGAAGATGAAGCTATTCTTGTATTTACCCAAAATGACAAATTAAAATACTACAAGCTTACAGGAATTGTGGAAAAGGAATAATTCATAGGACATAATTATCCTGAATTATTTAGATATTTGTATTGAACCAACCAACTCCTGTTGAGTACTTTTAAGAAACTCTTTCAACAAACATTTATCTACGGTCTGGCAACAGTGTTGCCAAGAATGTTGAGCTTTTTGTTGGTACCCTTATATACCGGTGTTTTGCCTACAGAAGAGTATGGTGAAATATCGGTAATTTTTGCATACTTCGTGCTTTTCAATGTCGTTTTGGCCTATGGAATGGAAACGGCCTTTTTTCGGTTTTATAATAAAAAGGATAATAAAACTGATGTTTTAAGCACCTCCGGCTGGTCTCTGGTGATTTCGTCCTTTGCCTTCCTTAGTGTGGCCTTTGTGATTAAAGAGTGGATCTCCGGCCTTACTGGGATCCCGCTTCGCTATATTGAACTGGCTATCTGGATCCTCTTACTGGACGCTCTGGTGATAATCCCATTTGCGTGGCTGCGGGCCTCTCAAAAACCAATGCGCTATGCGGTGATCAAGATCATCAATGTAGCAGTGAATCTTGGACTTAATGTATTCTTCCTTATTTATCTGGGAGACCTTGCAACTGAATTCAGTGTTTTAAATAGTATATATATCCCGGATTTTGAAATAAGCTATGTTTTCATCGCGAATTTGATCGCCAGCGGCATCACTTTATTGCTTATGCTTCCGTTTTACTTTAAAATTGAATTCAGTTTTAAAATGGCCTTGTGGAAGAGGATGATGAAATATGCTTTCCCGGTCCTTATTGCAGGAATTGCCTTTTCTGTCAACGAAGTTTTTGACAGGATCATGCTGGACTATTTATTGCCGCAGGATATCGCCAGGTCTCAAATTGGAGCATATTCAGCCTGTTATAAACTGGCTTTATTCATGACCTTGTTTGCAACAGCATTCAGATTGGGAATTGAACCTTTCTTTTTTAGCCATGCCGAATCTAAAAACGCTGCCAATACTTATGCTACCATAACCAATTATTTTGTGGTGTTTGGAAGTATAATTCTACTGGCGGTGATCGTCTTTGCAGATCTTTTAAAGGTTTTGCTCATCCATGATTCAGATTATTGGGAAGCAATGCAAATTGTGCCGTTAATTTTACTTGCGAATCTATTTCTGGGAATTTATCATAACCTGTCTGTCTGGTATAAGATAACCGACAGAACTAAGTTTGGAGGTTACATCTCTGTGGCAGGCGCAGTGCTTACCGTGGTTATCAATTTACTTCTTATTCCGGTTGTGGGATATACCGGGTCTGCCATTGCAACGCTCGCAGCTTATGGCCTCATGATGGTTTTATCTTATTATTTTGGACAGAAATATTACCCAATTCCTTATAATATGAAGAAAATAGGGGGGTATCTGGTCGTATCGATCATATTTTCAATTATCTCCTTTTATCTTTTCCGTGGAAATTATTTCGTGGGTATCCCTTTATTATTGATATTTATAGGGATCGTTTATTTTTCAGAAAAAGATCAAATCCTTAAAATCATACAATCTTAGATCATGGATATAAAAATTATAAATAAATCGGCTCATAAACTTCCGCATTATGAAACAGATTTTTCGGCAGGAATGGATCTTCGGGCGAATATTGAAGAACCAATTACGCTGAAACCTCTGGAAAGAACCATAGTGAAAACAGGACTTTTTATGGAGCTGCCTTTAGGCTATGAAGCTCAGGTAAGACCAAGAAGTGGACTGGCGGCGAAAAAAGGAATTACCGTTTTAAATGCACCGGGTACAATTGATGCCGATTACAGGGGAGAAATAGGAGTGATACTTGTAAATTTGTCCAACGAAGAATTCGTGATCAATAATGGGGAAAGAATTGCCCAAATGGTGATCGCGAAACATGAGCACATTTCCTGGAATGAGGTTGATATTCTTGGAGAGACTTCCCGGGGTGCCGGGGGATTTGGCAGCACCGGACATGAATAAAACAAAGAGCGGAAAGGTTCTTAAATTGATTAATTAGAAAAAAATTAAAAATGAAAATTATTGTACCAATGGCTGGTCGTGGTTCACGATTACGTCCACATACTTTAACTGTTCCAAAACCGTTAATTCCTATAGCAGGGAAACCAATTGTGCATCGTCTTGTAGAAGATATCGCTAAAGTTCTCGATGAGAAGATAGATGAAGTTGCATTTATTATTGGTGAAGATTTTGGCGAGCAGGTAGAAAATGATCTAATGAAGATTGCTAACAGCCTTGGTGCAAAAGGGACCATTTACTATCAGGATAAGCCTTTAGGAACGGGTCATGCCATTATGTGTGCCAAGGAATCACTTAGTGGGCCGGCGGTTGTAGCCTATGCAGATACGCTTTTCAAGGCAGATTTTAACCTTGATAAATCGGCAGATGCTGTAATGTGGGTGAAAAAAGTTGAAAACCCTTCGGCTTATGGAGTGGTTAAACTTAATCAGAACAACGAGATTACAGATCTTGTAGAAAAACCTGAAGAGTTTGTTTCTGATCTTGCTGTAATTGGGATCTACTATTTCAAGGATGTAGCAGTTCTAAAAGAGGAGCTTCAAAAAGTATTAGACGCAAAGTTATTGCGCGGCGGTGAATATCAGATCAACGATGGGATCGAAGCGATGAGACAGAACGGTTTGAGATTTGTTCCTGGAAAAGTAGACGAGTGGATGGATTGCGGAAACAAGAATGTAACCGTGGAAACCAATGGAAGAATGCTTAATTTTCTTCATCAGGATGGTGAAAAATTGATTTCAGATTCAGTAAAGATTACAAATTCTGAAATTACTGAGCCTTGCTTTATTGGTGAGAATGTAGAACTGATTAACGCAAAGATTGGCCCAAATGTTTCTATAGGTAGCGGAACTAAAATTGAAAATTCAACAATAAAAAATAGTCTTATTCAAACTTTTGCTGAAGTTAAGAATGCAAAATTGAATAATGCCATGATTGGTAATCACGCAAAATACAATGGAGAGTTCACCGAAATTAGCATTGGTGACTATTCTGTTTTAGAATAATTATATGAAAAAACTGATCAACATCCTGTTGCTGGTATTTTTCCTTCTTCCCTTAAAGGCACAGGAGGTTCCACCGGTTTTACAGGATGTTAATCAGGATGATCTGGGGGATGTTAGTGACGATTTTCAGGAATGTTTTTTTGAAGCCTTAAAACAAAAAGGCATCGAAAATTATGAAAAGGCGATCGCTTCCCTTAAGAAATGTAGGTCCATAGATCCGAAAAAAGCGGTTATTTACCTTGAGCTTGGAAAAAATTACCGCGAATTGTCTAATTATGGCGAAGCGATCAAAAATTTTAAAAAAGCTCATGAGCTTGCTCCGGAAAAGGAATCTGTACTGGTTTACCTTTTTCATACTTACGGCATGGCGCAGGATTATAAAGGCGCAATTGCTACGGTTAAGAAACTAATAAGTTTTAATGAAGATTATCAGGAAGACCTTGCTAACCTTTATCTCTTAAGTGAAGATTTTGATAAGGCCCTTAATTTGCTCGACGAGCTCGATAAAAAGCAGGGAGCCACTTCCTACCGTAATGCTTTAAGGAGGCAGATCTATGCAAGAACCAATAATACCGGTGCGCAAATAGAGAACCTGCAACAGAGCATCTCCAATAACCCTGAATCTGAACAGAATTATCTCAATTTGATCTATATACATAGTGAAAGGGGAGAGGACGATGAAGCATTTAAAGTCGCCAGGGAATTATTAGCAACAAATCCCGGCTCTTCTCTTGCTCATTTGGCACTGTATAAGTTTTATCTGGAAAAAGGCGATACAGAGGCTGCTACAGCTTCTATGAAAATCGTTTTTCAAAGTGAAGAGATAGATGCCGAAAGTAAATTTAGGGTGCTAAATGATTTTTTAAATTTTGTACAGGTAAATCCTGAATTTGAAGAAGAGCTTATTGAAGTAACCGGCAAATTGACAGAATGGGAGAATGCCACCGGACTCTATGAAAAGTTAGGCGACTATTATATAAAAAAGGATAATAGAAGAGATGCCCTGCAGTTTTTTGAACTTGGTCTGGATAAAGATCCATCCAATTTTGAATTAACAAAAAATACGCTTTTACTTCAGTTGGAATTTCAGAAATTTGAAGCAGCCCGTGAGGTAAGTTCAAAAGCACTTGAAAATTTTCCAGCGCAACCTTTATTCTACCTGTTACAGGGAGTGACGCTAAATAAACTTGCCGATTTTAGGAATGCAGAAAGCAGCCTGAAAGAAGGTCTGGACTATTTGATAGAGGATAAAAAAATGGAAGCCGATTTTTATTCTCAGCTGGTTTTGAGCTATACTGGTATGAAAAATGCAGATAAAGCTGAAGAATACCGCCGTAAGGCTGAAAATATATTAAAGGAGATCAATTGATGATGAAGAGAATATTATTGCTGGTTCTAATTGCTGTTTTTACTGTTTCCTGCGGAACAGGGAAAAACAAAGGCAAAATAGTCACTAAGAATGCAGAAGCTGTTTCTGTGATCAAAAAACATTATACCGGAGAAGCTAATTTTAAAACAGCTTCCGGAAAACTGCGTGCTGTATATCAAAATGAAGAAAAAACTCAATCCATAAACCTTAGCTTTAGACTGGAAAAGGATAAGGCTATTTGGATGAGCGCAAGCTTACTTGGTTTCCCAATAGCCAAAGCATATATTACGCCTAAAAGTGTAAGCTATTACGAGAAAGTTTCTCAAACATATTTTGATGGGGATTTTAGCCTCATTAGTGATCTTTTACAGACTCCGCTGGACTTTCAGAAGTTGCAGAATCTTTTAATAGGCCAGGCAATTTATGATCTGAGATCTGAAGATTATAATTTTTTCCAATCTCCCAGGGGATTTCAGTTTGTGCACGATAAGGATGCCGCTATGAAGAAGATGTTTTTACTGGATCCAAAGACGTTTAAAGCCTCTGCACAGCAATTGGCTCAGGAAAAGGATAATAGAAGCTTAACCATAACTTATTCCAATTATCAGAATGTAGACGGACTTTTGTTCCCAGAAAATATAAAGATCATCGCTAATGAAGGCGGTAGTAGCACCAATATTGAACTTACTTACAGGAGTATCAGTTTTAATGAAGAAGTAAGTTTCCCATTTAACATACCATCCGGTTACGAAGAAATTAGCTTAAAATGATAGGAAAAGATTGCTCGCGTTCCCTGTTCTACATTTTAATATTTATTCTAAGTTTTCAGTCGGTCACAGGCCAGACTAACAGAGAAGACCTTGAAAAAAGACGTATCGAACTTAGAAATGAGATTTCCCGTATTAATGAACTCAGGATCTCAAATCAAAAAAAGCAAAGATCTGTCTTAAGTCAGGTTGAAGATCTGGGGCAACAAATTAAAACCACCGAAGATCTTATCAAGCTTACTAACCAGCAGGCTAATTTGCTAACCAGGGAACTAACTACGAACTCCAATAAAATTGGTTCTCTTAGAAAGGAACTGGAACAATTAAAGGAAGATTATGCGCGCATGATCGAGAAATCCTATAAAAGTAAGTCTCAACAAAGCAGGGTTATGTTCCTGTTATCTTCCAAAAACTTTCTTCAGGCATATAAAAGGCTTCAGTATATGAAGCAGTATACCAATTACAGAAAACAGCAGGGAGAAGAAATTAAGGCGAACACCCTTGAATTGCAAAAACTCAATTCGCAGCTTATTCAGCAGAAGGAAGAAAAACAAAAATTAATTGCTGAAAACCGTAAAACCAGAGCACAGCTGGAAGAGAATAGAAAGAGTCAGCAGGCGCTTATGGCTACGATTAAGCAAAGGGAAGGGGAATTTGCGGCCCAACTGAAGAAAAAGCAGAAAGAGATCGATGAAATTGACCGCGCTATAGACCGGATGATCCGTGAGTCTATTGCCCGGGCTAACAAGGAAACCGGTTCCACCTCGAGAAATACTTACGAATTGACGCCTGCTGCAAAAGCTCTCGCGGCCGATTTCAATAACAATAAGGGAAAATTACCATGGCCGGTTAGATCTGGAGTGGTTACCATGAGATATGGGAAACAGCCACACCCGGTAGTAAAATCTGTAATGGTGAATAACAACGGGGTACGGATAGATACTGATAAAGGTGGCAAAGCCAGAGCCGTTTTTAATGGAACTGTGAGTGAAGTACAGGCGGTAAAAGGTGCAAATAAGGCGGTAATGGTAAGACACGGTGATTATATTACCATTTACAATAACCTGGAAAAAGTATTTGTAAGTCGTGGTGATACGGTAACTACCGAGCAGGAAATAGGTGAGATCGCTACCAGCAAAACCACGGGAAAAACAACCTTACACTTCCTGATTTATAAGAATGACCAGAAAATGGATCCGGCAGACTGGATTTTCAGAATGTAAAAAAATAGGGGATAGGCTCAGAACCTTTTGTTAGGATAAGAGCCTTTTAGATTATCAAGGTTTATTCGAAGAGTGCTTTTAGTTCTGTAGCTTCTGCAGGTTTTAATTTTCCGGCTAGAACCAGGCTAAGCTGTTTTCTTCTTAATGCCGCGGCATATCTTTCCTTTTCAATTTCAGTTTCTGGATTAAGTTGTGGTACCTGAATAGGCGCACCGGTTTCATCTACAGCCACGAAAGTATATATGGCTTCGTTTGCTTTGGTTCTGCGACCACTTTCCCGGTCTTCAACCCAAACATCAATAAAGATCTCCATGGAGCTCTTAAAAGCCCTGGAAACAGCTGCTTCTACCGTAACTACACTTCCTAACGGAATAGCTTTATTAAAAGCAACGTGATTTACGGAAGCTGTAACCACGATCCTGCGGCTATGTCTTCTTGCAGCAATACTTGCCGCCCGATCCATACGCGCTAGTAATTCTCCCCCAAAAAGATTGTTTAAAGGGTTAGTTTCGCTTGGTAGAACAAGATCTGTTAATGTAGTACGGGATTCGCTTGGTGCTTTAGCCTCCATGAAAATTTTTTTGCAAAAATAAGGAGGTTAGCACAAAATATGCCGTTAAGGAAGTATTAAAGTTCCTGAACCAGCAACCATGCTGCTTCGTTGGTCTTTTTTACCGCGTATAATTTATTGATGGCTTCCCTTCTTGTTTGATGGCTTGAATAAACCACCTGATGCAATCCATATGCATTCTCACCAATAAGACGGGCTTTATGTCCTGCTTCACGAAGTTCATCTACTTTTTTCTGAGCGTTTTCTTCCACTCTAAAAGCACCTGCAACCACGTGAAAATTACCCGATTGCTTTTCTATTTCAAAAGTTACCGCCGGCAAAGGATTGTCTATGACAAAGGTGGCCTGCTGGATTTGTTGTTGTAACTGAGTTTCAGCTTCCTGTTGCTCTGCAATATTATGTTTGGAAACCTGACTGCTGTAAATATTTAAACCAGCAAAGCTTGAAATTCCAAGGGCTACAAGACCTATAGCTGCATATTTTAAAACAGAATTCCTTCTTCTTTCCGGAGTAAAAGCGATTGGAGCTTTTTCTTCCAGTGCTTCAACCTGCTTTTTATAAACCTCACGGTTAACAGCTTCGGCTTTATAAGTACCAAGACCAAAGGACTGTGTAAGGAAATTAACTTCAGAAAAAGGTTCGAACTGCAATCTATCCTCTTCATCTAAAAAGAACTTTCCAATATGAGCCAATTCAGCTTTGGACTGATTCTGCAATGAATTTTCCAGATCGTAAACAAATTCCTGGATTATATTATTAGCAGTGGTATATCTAACATTTTCCACTTCGGCAATATAGTTTGCAAGCAAACCGTCATTCTTGATCAATTGCCTGTTAAACGAAATAACCTTTTTAGGTGGAAAGAATTCATTTGATTCTTCATCAATGTATGCTGATTGCTTTTGTGAAAGGAATGCACCAAAACCTGGTAACACTACACATTCGTATCTATAAAGCAAGTCTTGTATGTGGCTGGAAATATTCATTGAGTGCAAAAATATAGGTTATTGGCAGTTGGTTAAAATTACCGAAACTAAATTTATTAACAAATGTTTTTTTCTTTAATTTTAATCAAATTGTTGTGGATGGAAAATGACGACCTTTTATATACTCTTGCTTTGCAACACGTTCCTAATCTGGGAGATACAACGGCGAAAAAGCTTTTAAAAAAATTTGGATCAGCCAAAGAAATTTTCAAAGAGAAAAAAGGAAATTTACTTAAGATTAATGGAATTGGGGCCACCAGACTGAGTGAATTAAACGATCCAAAAAATCTGAAGCAAGCTGAAGCTGAACTGGAATTTATCGAAAAGAATAATATTAAAGTTCATTTTTATCAGGATACCGATTATCCGGAAAAACTTAAACATTGTCTTGATGGGCCGGTACTTTTATTTTCCAGAGGTCAAATAGATCTTCAAAAAAAGCGAATTATCAGTATAGTCGGCACCCGGCAGATCACTGCACACGGGATAGCTTTTTGTGAGAAGTTGATTGAAGAGATCGCTCCCCTTGATCCGGTGATCGTTTCGGGTTTTGCTTACGGTGTTGATATAACTGCACAAAAAGCAGCAGTAAAGAACAACCTTCAAACGGTAGGTTGCCTTGCCCATGGATTTAACCAGATCTATCCACGAACCCATAAAAAATATGTGAAGGAGATTGAAGAAAATGGTGGTTTCTACACAGATTTCTGGAGTACAGATAATTTTGACCGGAATAACTTTTTAAAAAGAAATAGGATTATTGCGGGGCTTAGTGAAGCCACAATAGTAATTGAAAGTGCAGAAAAAGGAGGAGCTCTGGTAACTGCAGATATTGCGAATTCCTATGACCGAGAGGTGTTCGCGGTTCCCGGTAGACCTTCAGATAAATATAGTCTTGGGTGCAATAATCTTCTAAAAGCTCAAAATGCTCATGTGCTAACCTCTGCGGCAGATGTTGCATATATTCTCGGTTGGAAGACTGAAAATAAGCCTAAGGTTGTTCAAAAACAGTTATTTATAAATCTTGAGGATGATGAGCAAAAAATTTATCAGTTCCTTGAAAATAGCGGAAAGACCGAGTTGGATCAATTAGCCCTGAACTGCAATTTTCCCACTTTTAAAACTGCTTCTTTACTGTTGAATATGGAATTAAAGGGAGCGGTAAGACCACTCCCTGGAAAACTATTTGAGGTAATTTAATACCCAACTTTCTCTCTCACCTTACTAAGAACCTGATTGGCTACAGTTTTAGCTTTATCTGCACCTATGGCAAGGGCTTTATCCAGTTCTTTAAGGTTATTGATGTAATATTCATATTTCTCGCGTGGCGTGGCGAATTTTTCTTTTATTAATTCGAACAGAGCCTGTTTAGCATGACCATACCCGTAACCTCCGGCTTCGTAATTCTTTCTCATTTCGGCTATCTGCTCCTCACTAGCCATTATTTTGTATAACGCAAATACATTACAGGTATCAGGATCTTTTGGTTCTTCCAGCGGAGTACTGTCTGTAGCAATACCCATGATCTGTTTTCTTAATTTTTTATCTGTCTGGAAAATGTTAATGGTGTTATCCTTGGATTTGCTCATTTTAGCACCATCGGTTCCCGGGATGTACATAGTCTCTTCCTCAACCTTTGCTTCGGGAAGCACAAAGACTTCTCCCATTTTTGCATGAAAGCGTGAGGCAACATCTCTGGTCATCTCTAGGTGTTGTAACTGGTCCTTTCCAACGGGAACAATTTCTGCATCATATAAAAGAATATCGGCAGCCATAAGCATTGGATAGGCAAAAAGCCCGCTGTTTACATCTTCCAGCCTGTCTGCTTTATCTTTAAAGGAATGAGCAAGTGTTAACCGCTGATAAGGGAAAAAACAACTTAGGTACCATGAAAGTTCTGTAACCTGAGGAATATCAGACTGGCGGTAAAATACACTTCTTTCAATGTCAAGACCACACGCAAGCCAGGTTGCCGCAACCGAGTAGGTATTCTGCCTTAAAGTTTCAGCGTCTTTTATTTGGGTAAGCGAATGCAGATCTGCAATAAAAATAAACGAATCGTTTTGTGGCTGATTCGCCATTTCAATCGCCGGCATGATCGCTCCCAGTAAATTTCCTAAATGTGGTGTTCCTGTACTTTGTACTCCTGTAAGTATTCTGGACATTGACTTTATGAATTTTGGTGCAAAGGTAAATTTTTTATAGAATTCAATCCTTTCATTTTATTACTTTTGGTAACTATGAGATATTTCAAATTGGCAGCCATTCTTTTATGGAGGATCTGGTTTTACATTTTAATCCTGCTACCAATTATACTCATGCTTCCTTTTTTAATAGTTTTTACCTTTTCTGAAAAATTTTATCCTCAATTCTTTATCTGTGCCAGGATCTGGGCAAAAATGATTTTGTACGGAATGGGTTTCCGTGTAAAAACTGTAGCGGAAAAATGGCCTAAAGAACACAAAAGCTATATGCTTGTGGCCAATCATGCCTCCATGCTTGATATCATGTTAATGCTGGTAGTCATTAAACAACCCTTTGTTTTTATCGGAAAAAAGGAATTAGGAAGGGTCCCGATATTTGGCTTTTTCTACCGTCGCACCTGTATCCTGGTAGATCGCCAGAACCAGAAAAGCCGTAAAGCGGCCTTTGAGGAAGCTCAGCGCAGGTTAAAGCAGGAAAACAGTGTTTGTATTTTCCCTGAAGGAGGGGTGCCACATGACAGGAATATCGTTTTGGATACCTTTAAAGATGGGGCTTTCCGTTTGGCGATCGATCATCAAATTCCAATTATCCCAATCACTTTCCATGATACCAAAAAAAGGTTTTCCTACGAGTTCTTTTCCGGCAGTCCTGGGAAACTTAGAGTGAAAATCCATTCCTTTCTTTGTACCAAAGGACTGGAACAACAGGATAGGCGAAACCTGAAAGAGGAAACCTATAAGATCATTTATGATGAACTTACAAAGCCAACCGTTACTTAAAATTTAAAGTTTAGCCCCGAGTAAATTCCGAAATTTAATGGTCTTACATTATCTACGTTGGTAAAGGTGTTGAACTGATATTTAAGTATAGGCTCCACACTTATTCCAAAGGAGTTATTCAATTTATAATCAAGTCCCAACCCAATATTTGTACTAAAACTGGTATTATTAATATTATTGGCTGTCCCCAAAACGGTTATAGAATTGCCTGCGACAAGATCAACACGGTTCTGATCTAAAAATAAACTGCTCACACCTCCAATAAGATTCATTCCAAACCTGTTGTCAAGAACAGAATATTCCAGCTCAACAGGAACCTCTATAAACCCGAATTGCTGATTGATCTCTCCGGGCGAATAGACACCTGTAACAAGGTTATTAGCAATTGCCGGGTTCGAGTTAACTTCATTAGGAAGGCCAGTTCTTATCTCAAGATTATCTTCTACGCGGCTAAGATTGTCAAAACCCTGGGAAGTTGCGGTTGGATAATAATTTATATCCTGAATTCTGTTACTCATGTTTACCTTGCTGATTCCGGTTCTAACCTTTAATTTACTTCCAACCTGGTAGGCGATCTTCATCCCGTAGGAAAAAGTGATTTCAGAAGTTGATTTATTGTTTGCAAATTGGTTCGAAAGCTCATTACCACTACCTGTATTGGCATAAAATACCGGTGCGGCAAATGTGGATAACTGTAATTTTTTAGAAGAAATATTTTGATCCTTATTCTCTTCCTTTTCTTCTCGCTGTTCTAAAAGTGCCAAGGCATTCTGTGAAGATTCAGTTTGATTATGCGGCATGTTTAAAGAATCCAATGGGACAGAATTTGCCAATCCGCTATTAGAGCTGGTTTCCATTTGATCCTGAGAATAAATCCCGGCACTGGAAATTCTGTTCACGGTTTTAATTTCGTTTTTATAGCGGTGAGCTACAGGTTCCGGTTTCTTTTGAATATACTTGCCTCTATTTTCATTTGCTGAAGTAGAATTAGTTTGTGCTACAGTTATAGTTGCACTTTCATTCTTAAAACCTGGTTTTTCATGCGACTCTTCTTCTGAATTATGATTTGCAACCTCTGAAGAATTCGTTGTGTTGGATATGCTGGATTTATCTGATTCTATATTTGGTTTAGGACTTTCAGGTTCTTCAATAACAATTGGATTCTCGTTGTTGTTATTTGAAAATGGATCGTTATTGAAGAAAAGACTGGCCATAATTAATGCTAAAACTGCGGCAACTCCACCAATTTTAGCCCAGAATGGCAGTATAAAAGGTTTCTTTTCTTCTTTTTCGTCAAGTTTTGAGGCGATTGAGCTCCAGACCTTTTCTGAAGGCTCCTTTTCAAAATCCTTGAATTTTTCCTGAAAAATCCGGTCTATGTTCTTTTTCTCTTTCATAATGATTGAACCGAATTATTAATA
>NZ_JBLVTL010000002.1:280149-327625 GCF_048285835.1 Christiangramia aquimixticola | reverse complement strand
AAAGCCATCCGCGCCCTGGCGAGATTTGATTTGGAAGTGCCTTCACTAATTTGGAGCATGCCCGCGATCTCTTTATGCGAAAATCCATCCATGACATACAGGTTGAAAACCTGCCGGTAACGCTGAGGTAAACCCTGCACGCATTCCAGTAAGTAATCCACACTTAATTCCTCCTCGTCGATCTCTACTTCAGGTTCTTGCAAATGCTCTTCATGAATAATTTCATATACCTTTTGTTGTCGGTGTTTTTGAAGCGCAGTATTAATAAGTATACGTTTCATCCAGCCTTCAAAGGAACCCTGATTGCGGAACTGACTTATTTTTTGAAAAATGGTTACAAAACCATCCTGAAGCGTGTCTTCAGCCTGTAGCTTATTATCTGAGTATTTGAGACAAAGGCCAAAAAATTTAGGGGAATAAAGCTTATACAGCTCTTCCTGTGCCTTCCGGTCTTGTTTTTTACACCGGGAAATAAGCTCTTTTATACCCACAAATTATTCTGTTAATTCAAATTTAGTCGGTTGAAGTTGCTTCTTCAACTACGGGAATAATAACCTCATTATAAACCGGTTCTGTACCTGAAGCACCGGTCCAAAAATTGAAAGTATAGGCTTCTCTTTCATCTATGGTAAGATTGAACTTTGCAGCTCCTGCACCTCCCGGAAAATCTCTGTCACAGGAATTTGACTCCACCACTGATGTTATTATAGAAACATATATTATTCTTCTTTCTGCCGGCATGTTACCTTCTCTTCTGGCATCTATAGCCTGAAAAACATTACATTCTGTTGGCAAGAGATAATTTACGTTGATTTCGTAAGTTTTTCCATAAACAAACTCTTCCGGTAGATCATTGTCGGTGATCTCTGCCAGTTCATAATAGGTATTAGGAGTATCACTATCCAGAGAACAGCCAGTCAATACAAAAGTCATTAAAATTGCAACCAGTCTTTTCATATAGTTTCTTTATTAGTAGATACAGGCTGTATAAAATGGTTGCGTAAAGATCAAAAAAAATCCCCTTTCGGGGATTTCTTATTATTCTTTCGCCATTTTAATGGCATCTTTAATTTTGACTTCCAGCTCTTCCATGAGATCGGGATTGTCCTTTAAAAGGATCTTAACCGCATCTCTACCCTGGCCAAGTTTAGTGTCTTCATAGCTAAACCACGAACCACTCTTTCGAATGATCTCGTAATCCACACCTATATCGATGATCTCTCCAATTTTGGAAACACCTTCACCATACATAATGTCAAATTCGGCAGTTTTAAATGGTGGAGCCACTTTATTCTTCACGACTTTCACACGGGTCTTGTTACCCATTACATTGTTGGAGCTATCCTTTATTTGAGTGGATCTTCTAATATCCAGTCTAACCGATGCATAGAATTTCAATGCATTACCACCGGTTGTGGTTTCAGGATTTCCAAACATTACACCAATCTTCTCTCTTAACTGGTTAATGAAGATCACCGTACAATTAGTCTTACTAATAGATGAGGTTAGCTTTCTTAAAGCCTGAGACATCAATCTTGCATGAAGTCCCATTTTTGAATCACCCATCTCACCTTCGATCTCACTCTTAGGTGTAAGTGCCGCAACTGAGTCAATTACAATAATGTCTATTGCACCTGAACGAATAAGGTTATCTGTAATTTCCAGAGCCTGTTCACCATTATCTGGTTGAGAGATGATCAGGTTATCGATATCTACATCAAGTTTTTCAGCATAAAATCGGTCAAAAGCATGTTCCGCATCAATAAAGGCAGCAATACCTCCTTTTTTCTGAGCTTCAGCAATGGCATGTAGAGTTAGGGTTGTTTTACCTGAAGATTCAGGACCGTAAATTTCGATCACCCTTCCTCTTGGATATCCTCCAACTCCCAGGGCCAGATCAAGCCCTAAGGAACCGGTTGAAATAGCATCAACATCTACTACTACCTGGTCGCTCATCTTCATTACCGTCCCTTTTCCGTAGGTTTTATCCATCTTATCAAGGGTAAGCTTCAGTGCTTTAAGTTTCGCTTCTTTTTCTTTATCGTTGCTCATGAATATTTTTTATAAATGTAAAATAAGGTCTGCTAAAATAAGATAAGTTTTGCTGGCATACAATAAAACTTATGCTCAATTATGGAATATTTCCAAAAATTAGGACAGGTATTTATTCCGGGGAAACCATTATGAGTGATTAATTGAAAAATGTATCTTTGCAAAAATTTTCTTTAACACTTAAAATATTAGTATAGCATGCAACTGTACAATAAATTGAGCGCTAAAGAAAGAGAAGCCCTTTTAGAAGAAGCCGGTGAAGACAGGCTTACGCTCTCTTTCTATGCTTACGCAAAAATCGGAAACCCCGAACTTTTTAGAAATCATTTATTCATTGCCTGGGATCAAATGGATGTGCTTGGTCGTATCTATGTGGCCCATGAAGGTATCAATGCGCAACTTTCTGTTCCCGCAAAGAGGTTTAATGAATTCAAGGAGTTTATTGATAATATCTATTTCCTGGAAAATGTTCGATTAAATATCGCCATCGAACACGACATCAAATCTTTCCTAAAACTAAAGGTTAAGGTTAGAAAAAAGATCGTGGCAGATGGTTTGAATGATGAAACATTTGACGTGACCAATAAAGGTGTGCATGTAGATGCTGCCAAATTCAACGAACTTATTAGGGATCCTAATACGGTTTTGGTGGACATGAGGAATCACTACGAGAGTGAAATTGGTCATTTCCAGGGTGCTATTACTCCAGATGTGGATACCTTCCGGGATTCATTGCCTATCATAGAAGAGGACCTTAAAGACTATAAAGAAGACAAGAATCTGGTGATGTATTGTACCGGTGGAATTAGATGTGAGAAAGCCAGTGCCTACTACAAACACCGCGGATTCAAGAATGTTTTTCAGCTTGAAGGAGGTATTATAGAATATACCAGACAGGTGGAGAAACAGAAGCTTGAAAACAAATTTATTGGTAAGAACTTTGTTTTTGATCATAGACGAGCTGAAAGAATAACTGAAGACGTGATAGCTCAATGTCATCAATGTGGGAAGGCCTGTGATACTCATGTGAATTGTGCCAACGAAGCATGTCATTTGCTGTTTATCCAGTGTGAAAAATGTGCCCAAAAAATGAACAATTGTTGTTCAGATAACTGTAAAGAAATAGCTGCCTTACCTTACGAAAAGCAAAAAGAATTGCGAAAAGGTAAAGGTGCCAGCAATAAGATCTTTAAAAAAGGCAGGTCTCAGGTTCTAAAGTTTAAGCAATAGGTTTCTATTCTAAAATGGTGGTGCCAATTAATATTGGTATATTTACTGTTGAAATTTTTTTATGAACCTTAAGGAGGTGCTTATAATTGCGTAGTGCTCCGGTTGGAGCCCTGAAGATGAAGGAGATCCTGCGAATAATGCCGAAAGGTGCGACGGGTTGATGGATATACCGCAAGAGTAAGTAACGTCCTCAATATATATAACATATGGCTTGCAGCAGTTGCTCGACCGGGAAAGATGGTCAGCCAAAAGGATGTAAGAACAATGGAACCTGTGGAACAGATGGATGTAATAAACTCACTGTTTTCGACTGGCTTTCCAACATGTCTCTTCCGGGAGGCGTCGAACCTTTTGATATTGTAGAGGTACGTTTTAAGAACGGCCGAAAACACTTTTTTAGAAATTCAGAAAATTTAAGTCTTAGTATAGGAGACGTTGTTGCTACCGAGGCCAGTCCCGGGCATGACGTTGGAATTGTGAGTCTTACCGGTGAACTCGTAAGAGTACAGATGAAGAAGAAAAAGGAAGACCCAAAATCTCCAGAAATTCTTAAGATCTACCGTAAGGCATCTCAAAAAGACATCGACGTCTGGCAGGAAGCCCGCGATAGGGAAGAGAAAATGAAACAGCGCTCCAGACAAATCGCCATCAGGCTTAAGCTTAGCATGAAGATTAGCGATGTTGAGTTTCAGGGCGATGGTTCTAAAGTGACTTTTTACTATACTGCAGAAGACAGAGTAGATTTCAGGCAACTTATCAAGGAATTTGCACGGGAATTCAATACCCGTATAGAAATGCGCCAGATTGGTCTAAGGCAGGAAGCTGCCCGCCTTGGTGGGATTGGATCCTGTGGTCGTGAACTTTGTTGTTCTACCTGGTTAACCGACTTCAGGTCTGTTAGCACCTCTGCAGCCAGGTATCAGCAATTATCGCTGAACCCGCAAAAACTTGCCGGACAATGCGGAAAGCTTAAGTGTTGTTTAAACTATGAGCTGGATACTTATTTAGAGGCTTTAAAATCTTTTCCAAAAACAGACGTTAAGTTAAAAACCAAAAAGGGAACCGCGGTTTGTCAAAAAATTGACATTTTCAAAGGATTCCTTTGGTACGCTTATGAAGGTGAATGGATGAACTGGCACCAGTTAACTCCGGAGCAGGCTAATAAAATTGTCGCTAAAAATAAAAAAGGAGAAGCTGTGAGCAGTCTTGAGGAGTTTGCAACGGTAGTTGCCCAGGACGAAGCAGAGAAAAAGAGTTTTAGCAGCGTGAGCGAAGATAGTTTGACACGTTTTGACAAACCTAAACCTCAGCGTAAAAAGCGACCTAAGAAAAGAAAGAAACGAAAAGGAAATACTTCAAGATCCAAAGATGCGTAGTGCGTTTTATGTTTTGTTTTTGATGAATTTTATTCTCTTGGTATCCTGTGATGAAAAGAGAGTTTTTGATGATTATAAATCGGTTAAGGGTTGGCATAAGGACTCTCTTGTGAGTTTTAAACTAAAAGATGTGGACACCTCCGGGACCTATGATCTTTTTATCAATATTAGGAATAACAATAAATACAACTTTAGTAACCTCTTTTTAATTACTGAGATCAGGTTTCCTGAAGGCAAAGTGATTAGTGATACTTTGGAGTATGAAATGACCACTGCAGAAGGTGAGTGGCTGGGAACAGGATTTGGTGATGTTAAAGAAAATAAGCTCTGGTATAAAGAGAATATTAAATTTGATGAATCCGGTGATTATCTGGTGACTATTCAGCAGGCCATGAGAAAGAATGGAGAAGTAGAGGGCATACGTGAACTGGAAGGGATCACAGATGTGGGATTCAGAATAGAACATAGCAATAGCGACAATTAATTTTTGGTAATAAATGGCTGGTACTACAAAAAAGTCAAAGAAACCTGCTCATAGTAACAGGAAGTATATTTTAGGATTCTGGACCCTGTTTGGAGTGGGAATTCTTGCGGTTATATTAATATTCCTTTTTGCCGGTTGGGGATTATTCGGAAAAATGCCAACTTTTGAAGAGCTGGAAAATCCGGAAACCAATCTTGCTACCGAGATCTTTTCTTCAGATGGAAAAACGCTGGGGAAATATTATAGCGAGAACAGAACTCCCATAAAATATGATGATCTTCCAAACCATCTTGTACAGGCTTTAATTGCTACTGAAGATGAACGATTCTATCAGCATGCCGGGATTGATGCCAAGGGAACCGTAAGAGCGGCCGTATTTCTTGGAACCCGTGGTGGAGCAAGTACTATTACCCAACAGCTGGCCAAGCAATTGTTTACTGAGGACGTTGCTCAAAATGACCTGGAAAGGGTATTCCAAAAGATCAAAGAATGGGTGATCTCAACCCGTCTTGAAAGACAGTATACCAAGGAAGAGATCATTACCATGTATTTCAACAAATACGATTTCGTTTACCAGGCAGTAGGGATTCGTTCTGCTTCCAAGATATATTTTGATAAGGAACCTCATGAACTTAAGATCGAAGAATCTGCAGTTCTGGTAGGAATGCTGAAGAATTCAGCTTTATATAATCCAATGAGAAGACCTGAGCTGGTTAAATCCAGAAGAAATCAGGTATTGGAGCAAATGAACCGAAATGGTTTTCTTGCTGAAGCCGAAATGGATTCGCTTCAAAAGTTACCAATGAAGATCGAGTTTACTCCAGAGGGTCATGACGAAGGGATGGCAACTTACTTCCGTGCCTATCTTCAGGGATTCATGAAAGACTGGATCAAGCAAAATCCAAAACCTGATGGAACTGAATATAGTCTGTATCGTGACGGATTAAAGATATATACCAGTATCGATTCCAAAATGCAGGAATATGCAGAGAAGGCGGTTACCAAACATATTGCTCAGCTTCAGAAGGAATTTAACAGGCAAAATGAAAAGAATCCAACCGCTCCTTTCCGCGATCTGGAAAAAGAAGAAATAGAGAACAGTATTCAAAATTCCATGCGTATTTCAGCGAGATGGAAAAAAATGAAAGCTCAGGGGAAATCTGATAAAGAAATCAAAAAATCTTTCGAAGAAAAAACCGAAATGAGAGTTTTCAGTTGGAATGGAACTATCGATACAGTAATGACTCCAAGAGATTCCATATTGTATTATAAGGCATTCTTACAGGCAGGAATGATGTCCATGGTACCACAAACCGGTGAAGTTAAAGCCTGGGTTGGAGGGATCGATTTTAAGAACTTTAAATATGATCACGTAAAGCAGGGGAAAAGACAGGTAGGATCTACCTTCAAGCCTTTTGTTTATGCTACGGCCATAGATCAGCTTAAATTTTCACCATGTGACACCCTTCCAAAAAGTATGTTCACTATTGAGGCAGGAAAGCATGGAAATATGAACGATTGGGCTCCTCGTAACAGTGATGGAGATTATGGCGGGATGTTAACATTGAAACAGGCTTTAGCCGGATCTGTAAACACAATTACGGCAAGACTTATTGATAAAACAGGACCTGAACCTGTGATAGACCTCTTAAAAAAGCTTGGAATTGATACTAAAAATATTCCTGCAGTGCCGTCTATTGCACTTGGAACACCAGATATTAGCCTTTTCGAAATGGTATCTGCCTATAGTACTTTTGCCAACCAGGGAGTTTATATTAAACCGGTTATGGTTAACAGAATTGAGGATAAGAACGGAACAGTTCTTTATCAAAATGTTCCCGAAACCAGAGATGTACTTAGTAAAGAGGCGGCCTATGTTACCGTTAACTTACTGGAAGGAGTAACTCAGGGTGGATCGGGTACACGACTTCGTGGATCATGGGCTGTGAACAATGAGTTTTATAAAAAAGCGGTTACAGGATATCCATACGATTTCAAGAATCCTATCGCCGGAAAAACGGGGACTACACAAAACCAAAGTGACGGTTGGTTTATGGGAATGGTACCTAATCTTGTTACAGGTGTATGGGTTGGAGCTGAAGATCGTGCGGTGCATTTCCCGGGAATTCAGTACGGGCAGGGAGCTACCATGGCTTTGCCAATCTGGGGTATGTATATGAAAGATGTTTATGCTAATCCTGAACTTAAGGTTTCCAAAGATGAATTTGAAAGACCTGAAAATTTAAGTATTGCCGTAGACTGTAGTTCATATAAAGCATCGCGCCGAAATAATGATTCGGTTCCGGATGAGCTGGATTTTTAAATTTTCTTCAATTTTTACCGCTGTAAATTCCTTTTTCTTCAATTAAGAATACCGGGAGCATTGGAGCGACCTTTTTATTTTCGTATTTTCGGGTAAAATTCTGAAAAAATGATCATAAAAACGGTTGATAACGTACAACAGGCAACTGAGGGCGTAAAAGACGGAATGACTTTTATGCTTGGAGGTTTCGGTTTATGCGGAATTCCAGAGAATGCAATTTCTGAACTGGTACGACTTAATGTTAAGAATCTTACCTGCATCAGTAACAACGCCGGAGTAGATGACTTTGGGCTTGGACAGTTACTTCATAAAAAACAGATCGATAAAATGGTTTCTTCTTACGTGGGAGAAAATGCGATCTTCGAAAAACAAATGCTTAGTGGTGAACTGGATGTGGAATTAATTCCGCAAGGGACACTTGCAGCGAGATGTCAGGCTGCTCAGCAAGGCTTCCCGGCCATATACACCCCTGCCGGATATGGTACTGAAGTGGCTGAAGGGAAAGAAACCCGTGAATTCGATGGTAAAATGTATGTTCTTGAAAAAGCTTTCAAGGCAGATTTTGCATTTGTAAAAGCATGGAAAGGTGATAAAGCCGGAAACCTGATATTTAAAGGGACCGCCAGAAACTTTAACCCAGTAATGTGCGGATCTGCAAAGATCACCGTAGCTGAGGTGGAAGAGCTTGTGGAACCTGGAGAACTGGACCCAAATCATATTCATATTCCGGGAATTTTCGTTCAGAGAATCTTCCAGGGGAAAGGATATGAAAAAAGAATTGAACAACGTACCGTACGAAGTAAATAATATATGAATTCACCAATTTGAGAATTTTAAGATCACTGAGGTTTTGAATGTGAAAATTCAATAATTAATCAATGTAAAATGTTTAAAAAGGAGAATATCGTTTTAGAAAAATGTGTGAACTTCTCTTTAAAAATCATTGAATATTGTGAAATTCTCGAAAATGAAAGGAAGTACGTAATTGCAAATCAATTATTAAAGTCTGCTACAAGTATTGGTGCTAATGTTCATGAAGCTCAAAATGCTGAAAGTAGAATAGATTTTATACATAAAATTAAAATTGCATTAAAAGAATTGGAAGAGACTAAATATTGGCTGATCCTATGTGAAAAAGCGGATAGTTATCCTTTTGATTCAGAATTAAAGAATGGAATAAATGAGTTGGGTTTAATCTTGTATAAGATAATAAGTTCAAGTAAAAAGAACCTAACTAATAAGTATTGATCCATTAATACATTAATGAATTATTACATTAACTATGTTAGATAAAAACGGAATAGCTCAAAGAATAGCCAAAGAAGTTAAAGACGGATATTACGTAAATCTTGGAATTGGGATCCCGACTTTGGTAGCCAATTTTGTACGTGATGATATACAGGTGGAATTCCAGAGCGAAAATGGAATTCTTGGAATGGGACCTTTTCCTATCGATGGGGAAGAGGATGCCGATCTTATAAACGCGGGTAAACAGACCATCACCGCATTACCAGGGGCAAGTTTTTTTGACTCTGCAACCAGTTTTGGAATGATTCGCGGGCAGCATGTAGATCTTACCATTCTTGGAGCAATGGAAGTTGCCGAGAATGGAGATATTGCTAACTGGAAAATACCCGGTAAAATGGTAAAAGGTATGGGAGGTGCAATGGATCTTGTTGCTTCTGCAGAAAATATTATCGTAGCGATGATGCATACCAATAAGGCAGGTGAATCTAAACTTCTTAAAAGATGTTCCTTGCCACTAACGGGTGTAGGCTGTGTAAACAAAGTCGTAACCAATCTCGCTGTGCTGGAAGTTACAGGAAACGGCTTTAAGCTTCTTGAAAGAGCTCCGGGGGTTAGTGTAGAGGATATCCGTAAAGCAACCGAAGGGGAACTCATCGTTGATGGTGATATTCCCGAAATGAAATTGGATTAAATATAAAGGCCGGATCTCGATCCGGCTTTTTTTATATCACAGATGTTGAGTTTTCTTCAATATCAACGAGGAAATCTATCGCTTCTTTCTGCGAGATCAATTTCCCTCTTGAATTCGCCTGGGAGAAATATTTATACCATCCCACTTTTGTAAGGTTGTTCTCCAGGACCTTTACTTCTTCTTCAGATGGCATTTTCCAGATGCACATATACCGGTAATCACTTCTGTATGGTGTGTGCTCATCGTTTCTGGCCCAACCCAGATTTTCAACGCCACTTGCCTTCATTTCGTTGATTCTTTGATGCATGTGATCCATCATTCTTTTGCGCTCTTCATGGTCGAGTTTCATCCATGCAGTGGTCACATTCCACATTTCAATGTATAAGTACATATTATAGATTTTTAAATTAGAAAACTGTTTACTGTATAAAGGTACTACACAAAACAGTAGATAATCTTAATATTTCCTTATAAATTGACTGAAAAACAGTTAGTTATATATTTTTCTGATGGTATCACACTTAATTATAAAGCCTGTATTTCAGCAAATGTAACCGGGCCTAACTCATAACCGGCTTCCATTAATTCCTCTTTAAGGGGGTGAACTCTTTCCTCCAAACGGTTTACCTTAAAAATTTTTGCCATTGTAAGTAGAGCCGAAGGTTCATAGGTTTTATCTTGAACCTGAGTTTCTATGATTTTTAAAGCTTTTTCTTTATTTCCATTGTTAAGGTTTGCCAGAGCCAGTAGTTGATAGGTTTCCGGAGTGGCACGGTTACCCACCTCAACTTCAGCCAGGTGCTGGGCTTTTAATTTATTTTGGGGTTCTGCCGAATACAATTCTATTTTATAAGAATTATACATTTCACCATACTGTTCCTTTTCCATTAGCTGCCAGAAATTTTGGAGAGAACTGTTCTGAAGTTTTTCGTCTTTTTTATAATGAGCTATTTCAGCCTTTAAAAGATGTATGTCTGGTGAATTATGTCCTGTTAGAATAGAATCCAAAATGCGTAATGCCTCATCTGGATTGTCTTCGTGAGAATAGATGATCCAGGCAATTCCCTTTTTTGCATAAGCGTTCGTAGGTTCTATCTCCAACGTTTTTAAATAATGCTTATAGCTGTCGTTGATCTGCCCGGCATGCCCATGGTAATCTCCCAGATTGGAATAAACCCAAAGTAAAAGTTCCCGGTTTTTGCTGGCTTCGGCTTTCTCCTTAGCTTTTTCCATGAACATGATAGTACGGTCAAGATCTCCTTTGAAATCGTTCCATTTTGCAGCTCTAATCATGTAATTAAAGTCATAGGGATCTGCAAATTGTTTCAGAATACTTTCTGCCTCTTCATATTCTCCTAGCTCCATATATACATCGAATAACAGATGTTGGTTGGCCGTTATTCCAGGACCGGAAAGAGAAGCGGAATCTGCATAAATTTTAGCCTCTTTAAATCTGTGTTGGGAGATATAATTTCTGGCCAGGGAGCGGTAATATTTTTCCTTATCGATATTAGCGATCTCAACCGCTTTTTTTAAGGCCTTTTCAGCTTGTTTAAGAAATTGAATATTCCCGGTAGATTCAAAAAACCTATTGTACTCTCCTGCTACCACGCCAAAACTTGGAAGCTGTACACTGTCTTCTGTTATTTTGGAATTCCATAATTCAAAATAAGGTGAAGTGGTTCTGGTATCGTTAGCGGCCAGAAATTTATTGTAATCCTGAGGAGCTGAAACCTTTGATCTACTGGAATTATTAGAACATCCGGTAATTACTACAGCAAGGAATAAGGTATAAAAGAGGTTTTTCATAATTTAGGTATTAGATATAAAGGAGCCCTCTTTAGGGGCTCCTTTAATTAGGTTTTAATTATTCCGGAGCTCCTATATAAGGAAAGCTCGAAGTAATATTATTAGCAGTTATTGCAACTCCATCTGTAACCAACTGTGGTAATCCACCTTCACCATTAAATCTGGCGCCTGTTTCTCCTCCAAATAATAAAATCAGGGAAATATCGATCACATCATCCTGAAGTGTTCTTCCGGTTAGGCCAATAGCTCCTTCAAAATTTGGAGCACCTGTACCGGCATTAAAATAGGTAGTTGGTGCATCTGGAGCTACTTCCAGAACATCTGCAGCAAGTACAGAGGTTAGAACAGTAGCAGAAACGGGATTTGGATTGTTTGCTGAAGTTGGCTCAGGTCCGTTTAAAATATCTCCCAGAATGTTTGGTTCAAAATTAATATCTGCAGGATCTGCACCCAAAGCTACCGCGTAAGCATCATGCAAACCTTCAAGTTGGGTTTCAAATGAAGTCTGGAAAGTGGCAAGCATTTCAGAAGGAATGGTAGTATTATGCATATTCTTGATTTGAGCACTACTACTTAAAACTGTGTTTATTCCCGGTCGCCCCATGTGGTCTACCTGACTAAAGGATCCGCTAAAATCCATTTCCATGGATGGAGTGGGCTGTGGACTTGTTGTCATAAAGTCATCATCGCTGCTGCATCCTACTGTAAGGACACTTAGACACAATGCTGAAAAGAGTATATGTATATTGTTTATTTTCATGATATTGATTGTTTTAAATTGTGAATTATTGTTTTCTGTTGGTTGTTACCCATGTTTTATAAACCGGCACACCAATTACATTTTGAGCCGTAGGAGTTCCCAGTAGTGCATTTGGAACTTCCACAACAATTGAAAGAGTATTAGCTCCGTCAAAAGTATCGGTACCCGGAACGTTAAATCCGGAGTTGTCTTCAGAAGAAGGTGCTACCACTTCATTAAATCTCACAAAGTCGAAATAAAACGGATCTTGTCTTGGACCGGCGAATAAAGAAATACCATTGAAGGTAGTTTTGGTAATGGCCGTTTGAGAAGAAATCTCTACACTTCCTAAAGCAGCGTCAACATTTATCTCACTGTTAAGCCCGGTTGAGGACGGACTAAAAGGTCCGAAGAAATACATTTTCCCGTTTCTTGGTATAGCTTGTATAACCTGGTCTTCCACTAAATCTCCATCCAGATCTATATTGATCTCTACCAGTACATCTTCGTCAAATGCGCCATAAGTTAGATCTGGCAATACATTAGACTGTACATCTACTATAAAAACTGTATTGTCTGATCCTGTTGTGGGCTCGAAAGCGTAAAAATCTGTAATATCTGCAGATGAGCCTGCTACTCCAGGAGCATCCACATGGTCTGCTGCAATAAAAAGTACTGCTGCTAAGGCTACTCCCAAAGCTGTAAAAAGTTTAATTTTTTTCATAAGGTTCGTAAATTATAATTTGAAAACATCTTTTGTTTTCTTCGTTACCTTACTTACGGCTTATGGTGGAGGGCGGTTTTTAGCTTCTAGTTAAGCTTATGTTAAAGGATTTTTAAGGGGTGTATTCAGATCTCTTTTCTGAAGTAATTTTAAAGTGCAGCTTTTTAAGTTGGGAAATGAATTTTAATAATTACTTCGTGGTAGTGATTTCAGAAGGATTAAGTAAAGGTTCCTGTCTAAATTTTAAGATAACCTGCGCTATGGCCACAACATCTCTTTCGCAATAATTCACAATTCTATCAAGTTCTTGTTTCTCATAATAGACTTCCCTTACCATCGTGCCATCGATGTCTTCTTTAGGAGAAGGGATTCCCAGAACATGGGTAAGTAGTTTTAAGGAGGTATAATGTTTATAATCGCCAAACTTCCACAGATCCAAAGTATCCAGATGAGACACTTCCCATGGCTTTTTCCCGAAAAGATCGAGTTTAGCAGGTAGCGCCAAATCATTTATCAAGGCTCTTCGGGCTATATACGGAAAATCAAATTCCTTCCCATTATGTGCGCACAAAAGGTGTTGAGGTTTGGAGAAATTCGTTTCCAAAAACCTGAAAAGGGAATTAATAAGTTGTTTTTCATCACCCTTAAAACTTCGGGTCGTAAATTTTCGACCTTCAGCAGCAATGATAAAATATCCTACCGAAATACAAATGATCTTTCCAAACTCACTCCAGATCCCGGCTTTTCTATAAAAATCTTCCGGTGATTCATCCTTTCTCAGGTATTTGGATTTTTCATCCCAAAGAAGTCTGGTTTCCTCATCGAGCTCTTTGTAGTATCTATATTCCGGAACGGTTTCTATATCCAGAAAAAGTATGTTCTCAAGATTGAGTTTCTGAAGCATTTTTCAGCATTTTATAGGCTTCTTCAATATAAAGATAAAAATCTTTATAATGCTCATCTCCAGCTTCTTTCCCTATAAGTTCCCTGCCCAGTCTAACGATCACCACATCATCCTCCGGGATCATTATAACGTATTGGCCTAAAACACCCCGCATATAGAAAATATCTTTCCCTAAATGCTTACTTAACCAGAATCCATAACTGTATTGCGGAGAATCTTCAAAAACCGGCTTCTGAAGTTTACTCACATATGCTGAATCCACAATTTGCTCGTTTTCCCATTTGCCATTGTTTAGAAATAACTTCCCAAATTTTGCGAAATTTCGTGCGTTGCTGGAAATACAGCAATAGGCTTTTTCCATGCCGCTTTCTTTACTGTCCAATTGCCATAAGGCCTCGTCATTCATTCCCATAGGCTGCCAGAAATTCTCACTCAGGTAGGTGCTTAGACTTTTGCCTGTGGCTTTTTCAAGAACCATAGCCAGCAACTGGGTATTCCCGCTTAAATATTTAAATTCCTTTCCCGGCTCTTCGATCACCTTAAGTCCCAAAACCTGTTCTCTGATATCCTTTCCAAAATATGCCTGTGCCGTTGAAGCAAACGGGTTATAATAATTCTCATTCCAGTCAAGCCCTGAAGACATACTGGAGAGGTTGCCAATTTTAAGTCGGCTATCAAACTGAGGAAAGAAATCAGCTACCGGTTGATCCAGACCTTTTAAATGTCCTTCCTGAATGGCTTTGAACATCATTGCCGTAACCAGACTTTTTGCCATCGAAAACGAATTGGTCTTTGAGTATTCATCATAACCGTAATAATACTTTTCAAACAGCAGGCTATCCTTATAGATAATGAGAAAGGCGGCAGTTTCAAGTTCTTTATTCAGGCTGTCCAGAGTAGAAGTGGCTTCAACCTGACCGTAAGTCGATTTTAAAGGCCATTCCTGCACTTTTTCTCCATTGTTGATCACTGTGTTGGTGAAATATTTATGATCGTCTATAAAGGCAGTAGTATGCCCGGTGAGGTAAGTGGTTTTTACGGCTTTAAAGATATAGCCGTAACCAAATATGTGAAGTAAAAAGGAGGCGAGTAAAAGGAATGCAATGAGGTATAGAAAAAATCTCAAGATCTTTTTCATAAAAGGATATTTTAAAATTAAAATAAGCTTTGCTGCAAAGGCGGATTTTCATGCTCGAGCAACCATTTTTTGTGGTGGAGTCCGCCGGCATACCCAGTTAATGAGCCATCGCTTCCAATTACCCGGTGACAGGGAATTACGATCCATAAAGGATTTTTCCCATTTGCAGCGGCTACAGCCCTAATGGCCTTTTCATTTCCAAGTTCTTTGGATAATTGCAAATACGAGGTGGTAGTGCCAAATGGAATTTCAGCCAGTTTTTTCCAAACCTGTTTTTGAAATTCTGTTCCTTTTGGATCTAATTTAAGGTGGAAATCTTTAAGCTCCCCGGCAAAATAGGCCTCTAATTGCTCAACCGCCGGCTGCAATTCCAAAGGGATTTCTGTAATTCCGGGATCACCTTCCAGAATTTTAATACTGCATATTCCTTCTTCGCTGCCTCTAATTTCAGCAGTCCCAAGTGGGGTTTTAAATCTTGCCGCTTTCATCCTTACCATTTTCATTAATTGGAGAGTCAGCGCTTTCGGTTTCCTGATCTTGTTTTCTTTGGATCAATCCAAGCCTTTTAGCGCGGCGTTCCCAGTTTTTACGGGCCAGCACCTGCATGTCTTCCACGCTATCGCTTTCGTCCATGATCTCCAATCCAAGCAAGGTTTCAATAATATCCTCCATGGTTACAATTCCCGTAACATTTCCAAAATGATCAACGATCATGGAGATATGAGCTCTTTGCTGTACAAATATTTCAAAAAGCTCCGGAATTGGGGTGTTATCGTTGGTAACCAGAATATTTCTTTTGATACTGCTTAATGGTTTTTCTCCGTGCTCATCGATCATAGCTTCAAGCACGTCATCTTTTAAAATAAAGCCGGAAATGTGATTGGATTTGTCTTTATAAACCGGGATCCTTGAAAATTTCAGGTTCTTGTGGTTATTATAGAACTCTCTAAGCGTTATACTTTCATCTTCAGTGATCGCGACAGAAAAAGGCGTCATCACATCTTTTGCTTCTACAGATTTAAAAACAAGTAGGTTTTTAATAACAGTGGTTTCATTTTCCTCAAAAACTCCCTCCTCTTCGGCAGCATCAGTAATTGCAGCGAATTCTTCTCTACTCATGCTGGACACGTGAGCAGATTTCCCGATAAGTTTTGTGGTAAGCATCATTAACCAAAGTAGCCCGGTGTATTTTAATGGAAAGATCATGATCTTTAAGGTCTTCGCAGTGAAATTCCCCAGAGACTGCCAGTAAGTTGCTCCAATGGTTTTCGGAATAATTTCAGAAAGAATAAGAATAGCCAAAGTCATAATAGCTGATACGATCATCACCGAGTTGCCACCGTCCCCGAAGGTTTTTTCGGCCTGCACTCCCACTAGAATCGCCCCAACCGTATGGGCAATGGTGTTTATAGTTAGGATCGCGATAAGGGGTTTGTCAATATCCTGCTTTAAATGTGCAAGGGTGTTGGCAAAAGGTTTTCCTTCTTTCTTTTTGATCTTTATATATGAGGGTGTTATGCTTAACAGGGTTGCTTCCAGGATAGAACACAGGAAAGAAAAAAAGATGGATAATATCGCGTATATGAATAATAAAGCCATAAGCCAGATAATCTGTTTAACAGGCTAATTTATGTAATCTCAAAGCATTTTTTGAAAAAGAAACTATAAAAGGAAAAAAATAAGCCTCCGGGTGTACCGAAGGCCTGATCCAAAACTCATAAATTTAATAAGCCATGTTTTTTTGAAGAATTTCATCCCATCTTCTGGCGTTATTCAAGCTAATGGCTGCGTCTGTACTATCCAGTTCTTCCTCATCGTAAAAGGCAATTTCTGTTATTTGTGCAGGATTTTTAGAAATAAATTCAAGACTCAAATGAATGATTTTTTCTTTGCGGGATTCTCCCTGCATATAAGATTCGAATCTTTTATTGATCTTTAATTCCTGAATTTCTTTCAAATCGATGATCCTCGTTTTTACCGGATCTTTAAATTCGATCACCACAAGTTTTTTTGTTGTAGAGTCGAGTCCCAGGCTTAAGTGCCCTATGATCTCTATGCTATCCAACTTTATGTTATTTTCTAAAGCCGCCTGTGACAATAATTTTTTAGTTCTTGTTTCCTTCGCTTTTTGCTGAATTAACACATACACGATTGGGAATAGGAAAAGGATCAACATCAGGACCCCTAACAAAATTGATATTTTATCCATTGTTTTGATATTAAATGATTGAATGCTTTCAAATAATTCTGAAAGCTGAAAACGTCCTTTGCGGACTAAAAAGAATCATTTAAGTATCACCAGAAGTTATGGAATGGGTAAATACCACATTGAAGCAGTCTCTTCCTGTCAAAAAGAGAAATTTGGTGTTTTACAGAACCTGATGTATCCTGAAGGTTGCGGTTAGAAACAATTAAGGCGGGAGTGTTTCCCGAAAAAATTTCTGCATCTAAATAACTTATAGATACAGGAATTGAGATCTGACTTTCTTCTAAAAGAACCGCCTTATCATTCAGATCATTTTTAAAAAACGTGGCCTGAGTAGGTTCCGGATTGGGAGCAGGAATTTCTGAAGCAATTGCAATAAAATTAAAGCCGGAAAATACCAGCGTTAAAACCAGATTTGCAATGATGTAATTCAGATTTTTCACATAACAAACTTAGTTCAAAAACTGATCTGTAGTGATAAAATTTAGTTATAATTTAATGGGAATCAGGAAATTATTTTCACGGTCTCTTTAGCGAAATAAGAAGCGATCATGCTCGCGCCGGCACGTTTTATTGCTGTTATTTGTTCCAGCACAACTGCATCATGATCCAGCCATCCTTTTTCGGCAGCAGCTTTGATCATGGCATATTCTCCACTTACCTGATAAACAGCCACGGGCACGTTTACGGCATTTTTAATATCCCGAACTATGTCCAGATAACATAATCCCGGTTTTACCATTACAATATCCGCTCCTTCCTCAATATCCATAAGGGTTTCTTTAATGGCTTCTTCGCGGTTGGAAGGGTCCATCTGGTAAGTTTTTTTATCTCCAAACCCTGGTGCTGAATCCAGCGCATCTCTAAACGGACCATAAAACGCAGAAGCATATTTTGCCGAATAACTCATGATACCGGTATTATGAAAACCTTCATCTTCCAGCAATGTTCTTATTTCAAAGATCCTTCCATCCATCATATCACTTGGAGCAACAAAATCTGCTCCTGCCCTGGCATGAGATAAGGCCATTTCAGCAAGTATGGCGGTAGTATCATCATTAAGGATCTTGCCGTTAGCAACCACCCCGTCATGACCAAAAGAGGAGTAAGGATCCAGGGCAACATCTGTCATTATTAGCATTTCGGGAGCTACGTCCTTAACCGTTTTAATAGCCCTTTGCATTAAACCTTCAGGATTAAGCGCTTCGGTTCCTGCATTGTCTTTTAAATTATCAGGAACTTTTACAAACAGCAAAACAGATTTTAGGCCCATATTCCATAGTTCCTTCACCTCGTTTTTCAACAGATCTAGGCTGTATCTGTAATATCCGGGCATGGAGGCGATTTCTTCCTTTACCTGTTTTCCTTCAACAATGAACAGGGGAACAAGAAAATCGTTAGGAGAAATAGTGGTTTCTCTAACCAGTGATCTTATGGATTCGTTTGTTCTTAATCTTCTGTTTCGGCGTAACATAGTATTGAATTTTTAAATGCTGTATGCTAATATTTTTTAAGGCTGAAAATCTTAAAAGTAATATGTTTCCTGAGTTCCTTTTTTAAACCCAGTCCACAGGATTTTCAAGCAATTTGATCAATTTTTCTTCCGGGCTTCCGGGTTCCGGATGATGGTCATACACCCACTGCACATGTGGAGGTAAGCTCATTAATATGCTCTCTATCCGGCCATTGGTTTTAAGGCCAAACAAAGTGCCTTTATCGTGAACAAGGTTGAATTCGACATAACGACCTCTTCGAATCTCCTGCCAGTTTCGGTGTTTTTCGGTATATGGAAGATGTTTCCTTTTTTCGACAATTGGTACATACGCCTGCAGGAAAGAATTCCCCACATCGGTTACAAAATCATACCAGTCTTCGATCTTCATTCGGTCATTTTCCTTCAGATAATCAAAGAAAAGTCCGCCTATTCCACGGGCTTCATTTCTATGACTATTCCAGAAATATTCATCACATCTCTTTTTGTATTCAGAATAGAAGGAAAAACCATGAGGGTTACATGCTTTTTTACAAACCTGATGAAAGTGTTTGGCATCTTCTTCAAAAAGGTAATACGGAGTAAGATCCTGCCCACCACCAAACCACTGGTCAATAATAGTCCCGTCTTTCTCATACATCTCAAAATATCTCCAGTTTGCATGAACTGTGGGAACCATGGGATTTTTTGGATGCAGAACCAGGCTAAGTCCGCACGCGAAAAAATCTACATCTCCAACATTGAAATACTTTTGCATTGCAGGTGCCAGAGGGCCGTGAACAGCAGAAATATTTACTCCACCTTTTTCGAAAACGGCACCATTTTCAATGATTCTGGTACGTCCACCGCCACCTTCTTTACGCTTCCAGATATCTTCCCGGAACTTCGCTTTTCCATCCACTTCTTCCAGTCCGGCAGTGATCCGGTCCTGTAGATCTTCAATATAGCGGTAAAACTTCTCTTTCATCATTATTCTCTGTATTCCTTAACGGCATCTACAAAGGCTTTGGCATTATCAACAGGGATATCTGGTAAAATTCCGTGTCCTAAGTTGGCGATATAACGATCTTTTCCAAAAGCCTTAATCATATCGTTTACCATGTATTTTATTTCAATTGGCTTTGAGTATAATCTTGCCGGATCAAAATTCCCCTGTAAGGTTATTTTCCCGCCACTTAAATATCTGGCATTTCTTGCCTCACAAGTCCAGTCAACTCCAAGAGCAGCAGCTCCGGACTGTGACATTTTATTCAATGCGAACCAGCATCCCTTACCATAAGCGATAACAGGAATTTCATCTTTTAAGGCATCGATGATCTGTTGCATGTATTTCCAGGAAAATTCTTCATAATCCTTAGGCTCTAAAAGTCCACCCCAGGAGTCAAATAGCTGAATCGCATTTACTCCGGCTTTGACCTTTTCTTTAAGGTAAGCTATGGTTGTATCGGTGATCTTTTGAAGCAAAGTGTGAGCGGCGATAGGTTCCATAAAGCAAAAACGTTTCGCTTTGTCAAATGTTTTAGAACCCTGTCCCTGCACACAATAGCACAAAATAGTCCATGGAGAACCGGCAAAACCAATTAATGGAACCTCATCATTTAATTCCTGCTTGGTAAGTTTGATGGCCTCAAAAACATAGTCAAGCTCTTCCTTTACATCTGGAACGATTACACTTTCTACTTTTTTAGGAGTGTCTATGGGATTAGGTAACCATGGTCCAACTCCTGGTTTCATTTCCACCTCAATATTCATAGCCTGTGGTACTACCAGGATATCACTGAACAAAATAGCTGCATCTGGTCCAATTTGCCTGATAGGCATCACGGTGATCTCAGTAGCAAGTTCCGGAGTTCGGCAACGGGTGAAGAAATCATATTTCTCCTTTAATTTCATAAAGTCCGGCAGATATCTTCCAGCCTGTCTCATCATCCAAACCGGTGGTCGTTCAACGGTTTCTCCTTTAAGTGCCTTTAAAAAAAGATCATTTTTAATCATGTGCTGATATGTTTATTCTTTTTGAAGTGTAAAACAACTTTAGCGATCACATTTTCAATCCCGGGTTTAGTCGCTACTATTACCTGTTCAAAATGCTTTCTGGCTTCTTGTGCCGTTGTTTCCCCAATGCAAAAAGCGGTGGTTCTTAATTTGTTATTTTTTATAAAACTTTCCACTCCACTCGTACTAAAAAACATGATCCCGTCAAATTGAGAATCAAATGTTTTAAAATTGAGATTAGTGGTATATACTATATGTTCGGTAAAGTCTATTTTGTTTTTAGTCAGGATATCAGGAAGTTCATCACGACGAATGTTCCCGCAAAAGAAATCGAATTTTTTATCCTGATGGGCTTCGACAATTTTTTCTGCAAGTTCGGCAGCATTATCTGTGGTTTCCAGGATTTGGAATCCTTCGGTCCTGGCCAGCTGTGCTGTGGTTTCTCCCACACAAAAGCAATTCCTTAATTTTAATCCTTTGCCTGAAATAGCCCGAATTGCATTTTTACTGGTGAAAATTGCATTTTCAACAAAGTCCGGTTTTCCTGAAAGATCCCGGGATTCAATTTTTATCGCGTCATACTCTACAACACCTAACCCGCCATTAAGCAAAAGCTCTTTTTGGGCAGGGGTAAGTTTTTTTGTTGAAAGTATGCTGGGCATTGCTTAGATATTAAGACTGGCTTTTATACTGGCCATTAATTCCTTTCCGCCGTTATTTAAAATCTCCAGCGCACATTCTTTTCCCAACCCGGAACTATTATCCATAGGAATAGTTCTTTCTACTTCTATTTTTTGCTGGCCATCAAGACTAAATAAAGCTCCTTTAAAATGTACATTGCCATTTAAAATTTTAGCCAGTGCTCCAATAGGTGCGGTACAACCTCCTTCAAGAACCTGTAAAAATTCACGTTCTAAATGAACGCATGTTTCAGATTCTTTATGATTTAACATCGCTAATGCTTCACGGCAGTAATTATCCTTCTCCATGGCTACTATAAGCATAGCGCCTTGTGCCGGAGCCGGGATCATCCAGTTGAGGTCAAGGAAATTTTCTGGTTTTATTTCGATCCTTTCCAGTCCGGCGGCAGCGAAAATTGCTCCGTTCCAGTCATTATCCTCTAATTTCTTCATCCGGGTATTTACATTCCCCCGAAGATCCACAACTTTATGCTCAGGATATTTGTTAAGCCACTGTGCCTTTCTTCTAAGGCTTCCGGTAGCAATGATTCCATCTTTACTTTCAAGGAATTCAACTCCTTTATGGATCAAAATATCCTTATTACTGGCTCGTTTCATCACTGCGGCTTCCACAATTCCCTTTGGCAAAGCCGTGGGAACATCTTTCATGGAGTGCACAGCTATATCAATTTCTCCTTTTATCATGGCCACATCCAGAGTCTTAGTAAAGATCCCGGTAATGCCCATTTCATATAAAGGCTGGTCAAGGTTTAGATCTCCTGTAGATTTAACAGGAACCAATTTAGTAGAATGGCCTGTATGCTCCAGAGCATTTTGCACCGTTTTTGCCTGCCATAGCGCCAGTTCGCTATCGCGGGTTCCAATTCTAATTACCTTGCTCATTTATTTACTTCTTCTAATTGAAAAACCTTCTGAATTAGCTCTAAACTTTCATCAGTAGTTTCAGTATCTTCTTTTAAATGATTGGCAAAATGCTTCATGATCTTGTGAATGATCCTGTTGCTTACAATTTCTGCCTGTTCATCATTAAAATCTGAGATCTTTTTACGCTGAAAATCCAGTTCAGCGTCCTTCATCATCTTCAGCTTCTTTTTTAATGCCTTTATGGTAGGAGCAAATTTTCTTGTTTCCAGCCATTGATTAAAATCATTTTCCACTTCAGTAATGATCTCATGGGCCTGCGGAATGAATTGTTTTCTTCTTTCCAGAGTTTCATCTGTCATTTGCGATAAATGGTCCAGGTGAATTAACTGTACATTTTCCAGCTCCTTCACATCGTCTGAAACATTCTTGGGAATGGAAAGATCAAGGATCAATAGTTCCTTGCGTGGATAAATAAGCTCTTTGGAAATGGTTGGATTCTGTGCTCCGGTGGCTACGATTAAAATATCACTATTCCTTATTTCGGCCTGAAGATCGGCATAGTCTTTAACGATGAGGTTAAATTTTCCCGCGATCTTTTCGGCTTTTCCCTTAGTACGGTTAATAAGGGTGATATGATTATTTTTGGTATGCTTAACAAGGTTTTCACAGGTATTGCGTCCAATTTTCCCTGTTCCGAAAAGTAAAATGTTCTTTTCTGAAACGTTCTGAATATTATTCAGAATATATTGAACAGAAGCGAAGGAAACTGAAGTTGCTCCACTGGAGATCTCGGTTTCATTCTTGATCCTTTTACTGGCCTGAATTACGGCATTTACGAGACGCTCTAAAAATGCGTTGACCAGACCCAATTTCTTGGATCTTACAAATGCTATCTTCAACTGACTTATAATCTCGAAATCACCCAGGATCTGACTGTCTAGTCCCGTTCCCACTCTAAAAATATGAGAAATGGCCTGTTTGTTTTTATAAACGTAAGCTACTTTTTCAAACTCTTCAACCGTGCCATGAGTATGTTCACAGAGAAGTTTAATAAGCTGAAAAGGGTGTTGTGCAAAACCGTAAATTTCGGTTCTGTTGCAGGTGGAAGTGACTAAGATGCCATCTATACCTTCATTTTTCGCCTCAACCAATAGTCTTTCCTTAGCTTCTTCAGTAAGGCTAAAATGCCCTCTTATCTCGGCATCGGCCTTCTTATAACTTAAACCTATTGAGTAAAAATGTTTACCTCTAGATATGTGAAAATCTTCCATGCATCGGTTTAGGGAATACAATTGCAAAAGTAGCAGATGCTTATTTTAAAAAATAACGCTGGAAGCACTAAATATATCGATTGGTGATAATTATGTAAAAATTGAACCCTAAAATTCTAAAATGCATACTTTTGTAGCAGGGAAAGCGGGTTTGAATGGATTAGTTTAGACTTATTCTAAATTGGTTAAAATTGAATATGATGGAAGATCACTTAAAAAATAACGCTGTAAGTATTTCTGAGGAAATCCGGATAGAAGATGGATTTTATATTTTGAAATTTCAGAACGATACAGGGCAGTCAAAAATAATGTCCCGGGACATTGATAATAGCTTTATTCAGTTTCATTTCAATGTAAAAGGAAACAGTAAATTCCTCTTTAATAATGGGAGTTATGAACTTCCTTTGCCCGAGGAAAATTCTCTGCTGTTATACAATCCGCAGCGTGACCTTCCTTTAAATGTATCCATGGAAGCAGAATCCTGGTTGATATCTCTGGTGATCTCCATTAAAAAATTCCATGCGCTGTTTTCTCAGGAAGCCGATTATATTACTTTTTTAAGTGCAGATAATAAGGATAAGAAATATTATAAAGACGCACAGATTTCCCCTTCAACGGCTGTAGTGTTGAACCAGATAATGAATTTCAATCTTACGCCGAGTATCAAAAATCTATATTTCAAGGCCAAGGCATACGAATTATTAAGTCTTTACTTTAATAAATCTGAAAACCCGGACCTTGAACAATGTCCTTTCCTGAGTGATGAAGAGAATATTAAGAAGATTCGTCGAGCTAAAGATATTGTGATCGCCCGTATGGCAGAGCCACCTTCACTTCAGGAGCTGGCAGATGAAATTGGTTTAAGTCTTAAAAAGCTAAAAGAAGGCTTTAAGCAGATCTATGGGGATTCGGTTTACAGTTTCCTGTTTGATTATAAAATGGAGTATGCCCGTAAATTACTGGACACCGGAGAATACAATGTTAATGAAGTAGGTTTAAAAGTAGGATATAGCACTGCCAGTCATTTTATCGCTGGTTTTAAAAAGAAATTTGGAACCACTCCTAAGAAATACACATTATCGGTTAATTAAGGATAAAATCCGGGCCAATTATGGACGCATAGAAAAGTCCGATTAAAAAACCGGGAAGAAGAATTACAGAATATTATTTTTGAAGCGGAAAAAGAAGAATTATGAGTAAAGGTGTATTGCTGGTTAACCTGGGATCTCCCGATAGTACCAATCACAAAGACGTAAAAAGATATCTTGGTGAATTCCTGATGGATGAACGAGTTATTGATGTTCCGCTATGGGCGAGAACTTTGCTGGTAAAAGGAATCATTCTGAATACAAGACCCAAAAAATCTGCTGAGGCATATGAAAAGATCTGGTGGGAGGAAGGGTCGCCTTTAATTGTACTTTCAGAAAGGTTGCAATCAAAGATCGATGATCATACTTCTGTTCCGGTATCTCTGGCTATGCGTTATGGAAAACCCAGCATCATGAACGGACTGCAGGAATTGTATGATAAAGGGGTGAAAGAAGTATTGCTTTTTCCATTATATCCTCAATTTGCTATGGCTACGACTGAAACCATTCTGGTTTTGGCTGAAGAAATTAGAAAGGAACATTTTCCGGACATGAAGTTTATTACGGTTCCACCGTTCTATAATCATCCCGATTATATCAGGACTTTGGCCAACAGTATTTCTGAACATCTTGACGGAAAAGATTTTGAACACCTGTTGTTTTCTTATCACGGAGTTCCGGAAAGACACATTAGAAAAAGTGATGTCACCAAATCTCATTGTAAGATAGATGGTTCTTGCTGTCAAACCGCTTCTGCGGCTCATCAGTTTTGCTATCGTCATCAATGTTTTGAAACTACAAGACTGGTTGCTGAATATTTGAAATTAAAACCAAATACCTATAGTGTCTCCTTTCAATCCCGACTTGGTTTCGACCCATGGTTAAAACCTTATACAGACAGGACCATCGAGAGATTCGGGAAGCAGGGCATGAAAAAACTGGCTGTAGTCACCCCGGCTTTTGTATCAGACTGTTTGGAAACCCTTGAAGAAATTGCCATGGAAGGGGAGGAGATCTTTCATGAAGTTGGTGGAAAAGATTTTACGGTAGTTCCATGTTTGAACGACAGGCAGGAATGGGTAAAAGTACTTTCCAGATGGGTGGACGAATGGGCGCATCAAACCCCTGTTGAGGCTTAATGGCCCGTAATAATTCCAAAGAACTGGGTGAAAAACCCATTGGGAAACTGCTTATTCAGCAGGCCGTTCCTGCCTCGGTGGGAATTTTGGTAATGTCGCTGAATATTCTAGTGGACACCATTTTTGTGGGGAACTGGATAGGACCTATAGCCATTGCGGCTATAAATGTGGTTTTACCTGTTTCCTTTTTTATTGCTGCTTTAGGGATGGCTATTGGGATTGGAGGTTCTTCTATCATCTCCAGGGCATTGGGTGCGAATGACAAACTAAAGGCCCTCAGAACTTTTGGGAATCAAATTACACTAACATTTCTATTGTCTATTGGTCTGGTAATTCCGGGCTTAATATTCGTGGATAGTCTTATTCCCGCATTTGGAGGGAAAGGAGATATCTTCGATCCTGCGAAGATTTATTACATCATTGTTTTATGCGGAGTTCCCCTGCTGGCAATGGCCATGATGGGAAATAATGTGATAAGGGCTGAAGGGAAACCTCGCTTCGCCATGACCGCAATGATCATCCCCTCTGTTGTGAATCTTGTATTCGACTACATTCTAATCAACAAGCTGAATATGGGGATGGAAGGTGCTGCCCTTGCCACCACAGCTTCTTACTTCTGTTGTCTCGCGTATATTGTCTGGTTCTTCCTCTCCAAAAATTCTGAATTAAGGATAAGCTTTTCTCATTTGAGCCTTGATTGGCCAATTTTAAAAGAGATGTCGGCACTTGGAGTGGTAACTCTTGCCCGGCAGGCTGTGGTAAGTGTGACTTATCTTTTAATGAATAATATTCTTTTCGATCTGGGAGGTGAAGATTCGGTAACGGTTTATGCCATCATTGCCAGAATGCTGATGTTTGCTTTGTTTCCTGTTCTGGGCGTAACTCAGGGATTCTTGCCAATTGCCGGTTTTAATTATGGTGCAGAGAAATTTGATAGGGTTAGAAAAAGTATCAATACGGCAATTCTATATGCTTTCCTGATGGGACTTTTTATATTCTTCGGAATAATTCTGTTTGCTGAAAATATAGTCGGAATTTTTACTCAGGAAGAAAGTATTCTGGCACAAACCCCGTCTGCAATGCGTTGGGTATTTGCAGCAATTCCCATTGTCACCATTCAACTTATTGGCGCTGCCTATTTTCAGGCAATTGGGAAAGCAGTTCCTGCATTCCTGCTCACCTTGTCCCGGCAGGGTTTCATATTTATTCCGCTGGTGCTTATTTTACCAATATATTATGGTGAACTGGGCGTATGGATTTCCTTTCCTATTGCAGATGTTTTATCTACGATCATTACGGCGTATTTCCTCAACCGGGAAATTAGAAGATCTTTAAAATAGGCGTCCTTTAGAATTCCTTCAAATCCTTATCTTTAGAACTTTCTAACCAATATTTCTATGAACAAAATTCAGTTCCCCCAAATCCTGCTTTTCTCATTTTTCAGTATTTTTTTCTTTCAACCCATTCAGGCGCAAAATTATGACGAGCAGTTGTATGATGCTTTGGAATACAGATTAATTGGTCCGTTTAGAGGTGGACGAAGTGCAGCCGTAACCGGAGTGCCGAGGAAACCTAATCTGTTCTATTTTGGTGCAGCCGGAGGAGGAGTTTGGAAAACTGAAGATGGCGGAAGAAGCTGGGAGAATATTTCTGATGGATATTTTGGAGGCTCAATTGGCGCCATAGAAGTTGCAAAAAAGGATCCTAACGTAATCTACGTTGGGGGTGGTGAAAAAACTGTGCGTGGAAATGTGTCTTCAGGATATGGGATTTGGAAAACCGAAGATGCCGGAAAAACCTGGAAAAAAGCCGGTCTGGAAAACAGCAGACATGTTCCAAGGATCGTAACTCATCCAGATGATTATAATACGGTTTATGCGGCAGTCCTGGGGAATATCTATAAACCTACGGAAGACAGGGGAGTTTATAAATCTACCGATGGAGGGAAGAACTGGAAGAAAGTCCTTTTTTCCAATTCCCAATCTGGTGCGGTGGATCTCATCATGGATCCGAATAATTCCAGGATTTTATATGCTTCTACCTGGAATGTTCAGCGAACACCTTATAGCTTAAGCAGTGGGGGAGAAGGTTCAGCATTATGGAAAAGTACAGACAGTGGTGAGACCTGGAGCGAGATCTCTAAAAATAAAGGTTTTCCTGCCGATACCCTGGGGATTATAGGGGTGACCGTTTCCCCGGCCAATAGTGAAAGAGTATGGGCGATTGTGGAAAACAAAGAAAAAGGCGGGGTTTATCGAAGCAACGATGCCGGTGAAACCTGGGAGTTGATCAATGAGGATCGTAGTTTGAGACAAAGAGCCTGGTATTATACAAGAATATATGCCGATCCTCATGATCAGGATAAAGTTTACGTTCTAAACGTAAATTATCATAAAAGTACAGACGGTGGTAAAACCTATACATCTGCAAATGCTCCGCATGGTGATCATCATGACCTCTGGATCGCACCTGAAAATCCATACCGGATGATCATGGGGGATGATGGAGGAGCTCAGGTAACCTACGACGGTGGTGAAACCTGGAGTACTTATCATAATCAGCCAACTTCGCAATTCTATAGAGTGACCACAGATAATTCATTTCCATATAGAATTTATGCTGCGCAGCAGGATAACTCAACTATCCGGATCAAACACAGAAATGAACGCGGTAGTATTAGTGAAGCCGATTGGGAATCTACAGCCGGAGGGGAGAGTGCACATATAGCAGTAGATCCTGAAAACAGTGATATTGTATATGGTGGTAGTTATGATGGATTTTTAACCAGATATAACCATGAAACAGGGACGGTAAGAAGCATTAGCGTTTGGCCCGATAATCCTATGGGTCACGGAGCCGAAAATCTTAAATACAGATTCCAGTGGAATTTCCCAATTTTCTTTTCACCACATAATCCCGATAAACTTTATACTGCTTCCAATCATTTGCATGTAACCACGAATGAAGGGGAAAGCTGGGAAGAAATAAGTCCGGATCTAACCCGAAATGATAAGTCTAAACAAAAAAGCTCTGGTGGACCTATCACTCAGGATAATACCTCGGTTGAATATTACAGTACGATTTTCGCAGCGGCCCAATCACCGGTGAAGGAAGGAATTCTCTGGACGGGAAGTGATGACGGATTGATCCATATCTCAAAAGATGGTGGAAAAAACTGGAAGAATGTGACTCCTAAAGGAATGCCGGAGTGGATGATGATAAATAGTATAGAGCCTTCAGCCTTTGATGCGGGAACTGCCTATGTTGCCGGAACCAGATACAAATTAGGAGATTTTGCTCCTTATTTATATAAAACTTCAAATTACGGTGAATCATGGCAAAAGATCACTACCGGAATTGCTTCAGAACATTTTACCCGGGTTCTTCGCGAAGATCCCGAACAAAAAGGATTGTTATATGCGGGAACTGAAACTGGCATGTATATCTCTTTTAACGACGGGAAGAATTGGAAACCTTTTCAGCTTAATTTGCCAATAGTTCCTATTACAGATCTTGCCATTAAAGAAAATAATCTAATCGTTGCGACTCAGGGGAGAAGCCTCTGGATACTTGACGATCTTAGCTTAATCCATCAGCTTAAAGATGTAGATAATAAAGGCGATATTCTCTTCCAGCCAAAACCTGCTTATAGAATGGAGGGCCGTGCCGTAGAGAGCAAAACGCAGGGAACAAATCATCCTTCAGGTGTGGTGACTTATTTTCATATATCAGCTCCAAAAGAAGATATTATCAAACTGAGTTATTTAACTACAGCCGGTGATACCATTAAAACCTTCCGCAATAAGGATGGAAAGAATAAACTTGAAATAAAGCAGGGAGCGAACAAACATATTTGGGATATGAAAGGCGCCGGCGCAGAAAAGCTCGACGGCATGATCCTGTGGTGGGCCAGTACCGAGGCACCTATGGTGGTTCCCGGAGATTATAAAGTGGTGCTTGAAATAGGAGATAAAACTCTGGCAAAAAACTTTAAGATCCTAGCCGATAAAAATGCTGAAACCGACCAGGCAGGGATGCAGAAACAGTATGATTTTATTAGTAGTATTAATCAAACTGTAGACAAAGCCCATAAATCCATTAAAAAGATGAGAAGACTTGATGCCCAATTAAAGGATTTTCAGAAGCAATATAAAAATGATTCGAGGGTGAAATCCCTGCTTGAAAAAGCTGAAAAACTCAGTACTGAGATTTCAGAAATAGAGAATGCTTTGTATCAGACAAAAAACAGAAGTAATCAGGATCCTTTAAATTTCCCAATCAAGCTTACCAATAAACTGGCTCATTTGAACAGTTTGGTGGGAATGGACGATTTTCCACCTACCAAACAGGATATTGAAGTAAAAGATCTGTTAACCTCTAAGATCAATGCGGAATTGAATAAATTTGACGAGCTGCTAAAAACTGAGATTCAGGATTTCAATAAACAATTCAACGAATTGCAGCTTAACTATCTTTTTGTAGAAGCGAAAGAATAATGGAGTACAATTATATCAAGGCCTTACACCTCATTTTTGTGATCACCTGGTTTGCCGGACTGTTCTATATCCCGAGACTATTCATTTATCATATCGAAGCATCCCAGAAAGCTGAACCGGATAAAAGTATTCTGGTCAATCAGTTTAAATTAATGACCAAAAGACTCTGGTATATTATCACCTGGCCTTCGGCTATCCTGGCGAGTATATTTGCCATTACTCTTTTAATTATGCAACCGGTTTGGTTACAGCAGCCCTGGATGCATGTAAAACTGGGATTTGTGCTATTGCTTTTTGCTTATCACATCAAGTGTCATTTTATCTTTAAAGACCTGCAAAAAGATATCGTTAAATGGTCATCCCATAAAATGAGGATCTGGAATGAAGGTTCCACTATAATCTTGTTTTCGGTGGTTTTTCTGGTGATCCTGAAAAACGCCTTTAACTGGATCTATGGGGTAATTGGGATCTTTGTATTAGGAATAATTCTTATGTTGGGGATCAAGCTATATAAAAGTATCAGAAACCGGAATCCCAATGCCTGAAGTGGTGTGATAATTGTAAACATGGAAGCAAGCTGCCTTATATGAAACTGTTGAAATTATCTTTACGTACCCGTATTTTTATTTCCATGATCCTTTTGGTTCTGGTGGCTTCCATCCTGATCTTTGGGGTTACCGTATACCAGTATAAGCAGGAGGCCGAAAATTATCATGAGGAGCGGCTGGAACGTAAACAAAAGGCGATTCTGGAGAATATCAAATTCGTACTTGCCAGTACTACCTATGTAGTGGAAACCGAAAGTCTTGAGGCTATCTTTAGCGAGCGACATAAGATCGATGAGATGGCTGAGGTTCACGAAATGCAAATTCATATTTACGACCTCGATGGAAGCCTTATAATAAAGTCTGACGAATCATTTTTCAAGGATACCTCTGCAGTTAAAATTCCGGATGAGATCCTGCATAGACTGGAATCGTCACCGGATAAGCGCTATTTGAAAAAGACCGAGGTGAATGGGCAGAAATATCAATCTTCCTATAGTTATATTACCGATGGTAAGTTCAAACCTCTGGCGATTCTGTATTTGCCTTATCTTCAGGATGACAGCCTGCTAAACCGGGATCTGAATAATTTCCTGATGCGAATGGCAGAGGTGTATTTATTTATGCTTTTTATAGCCATCATTCTGTCATTTTTTCTATCTAAGTATATAACCAAATCGCTGAAAATAATTTCTGAAAAGATCAATCAAACCAGACTGGACAAGCGCAATCAAAAAATTGAACTATCCAATGCTACTGAAGAGATCTATGCATTGGTTTCAGCTTACAACAGTATGATCGATGAACTGGAAGAAAGTGCAGTAAAGCTGGCAACCAGTGAAAGAGAACAGGCCTGGCGTGAAATGGCCAAGCAGGTAGCTCACGAGATCAAAAACCCGCTTACTCCAATGCGTCTTAGCGTACAGAGCTTTCAGAGGAATTTTGATCCTCAGGATCCGGATATTCATCAAAAGGTGGATGAGTATAGTGACACCCTTATTAATCAAATAGACACCATGAGTTCTATCGCTTCTGCATTTTCCAATTTTGCGAAAATGCCGGCGCAACAAAATGAAATTTTAAATGTTCCCAAGATCGTGAAACTCGCTCTGGATATTTTTAATGAAAAATATATTGAGTTTAAGTGCGATAAGGAGGAGATCCTGGCAAAATTTGACCGGACACAATTAATACGAGTGGTAACCAATTTGGTGAAAAATGCAACTCAGGCATTGAAAGATGTGGAAGATCCAAGGATATTGGTTAGTGTGGAAGAGGAAGACGGGAACGTTTGCATTTCTGTAACCGATAATGGTTCGGGAATTTCTGAAGAGAATAAATCCAAGGTATTTGAGCCAAAATTCACCACCAAAACCAGCGGAATGGGATTGGGACTGGCCATGGTAAAAAACATCGTAGAGACCTATAATGGTAACATAAGCTTTATTTCAAAACAGAATAAAGGCACTATCTTTAACGTAAGATTTCCAAAATAAAAATTATGAGCTATCAAAACATTTTAGAAGAGATTGAAAATAATATACTAACCATAACCATAGACCGCCCTAAAAAACTGAATGCACTGAATAAAGAGACCATTCAGGAACTGCATCAGGCATTTAAACAGGCAAAAGAAGATGATGAGGTTAAGGTGGTGATTTTGACCGGAAGCGGCGAAAAAGCTTTTGTAGCCGGTGCAGATATTAGTGAATTCGCAGATTATTCCCCTAAGGAAGGTAAAAGACTTGCGGCAGAAGGACAGGAGAAATTATTCAATTATGTTGCTAATTTTCCAAAACCGGTAATAGCCGCAGTAAATGGTTTCGCATTGGGTGGCGGGCTGGAACTGGCCATGGCAGCACACTTCAGGATCGCCAGTGATAATGCAAAAATGGGACTTCCGGAGGTTTCGCTTGGAGTAATTCCGGGTTATGGAGGGACACAACGTTTGCCTCAACTGGTTGGAAAAGGCCGTGCCATGGAAATGATCATGACTGCCGGGATGATAGATGCCAACCAGGCATTACAGTATAATCTAGTGAATCACGTGGTTGAGCAGGACGACCTGCTGGAATTTGCTAAAAACCTTGCGAAAAAGATCATGAAGAATTCAATGGTAGCAGTTTCTGCAGCGATCCGTGCAATTAATGCCAATTATGAAGATGGTGTGAATGGTTTCGACGTAGAGGTCAATCAATTTGGAAAATCCTTTGGAACTGAAGATTTTAAAGAAGGCACCTCAGCATTTCTGAATAAGCGAAAAGCAGAGTTCCCGGGCAGATAATTTATAAAAGCTGTTTTTAGTAGGTCTGGTAATTCAGGTAAATCTAAAAACAGTTTTTTTATAAATATTAAATAGGAAATAATCCTAAATAAAGGAAAAATTCCATAATTTTGAGCTATGTCTATGGGAGAATATATTAAAGGAAGAGGAGCTCAAAAGAATGTATCCAATCGGTTTGCTGAACATAGCCACGAAACCCGTGATGATTACTTAAATTATTGCGAGGCGGAGGGGGATGAGGCTATAGAAAGCAAAACCAGCATTATAGAAACCTTTCCTAAAACTATCGTGAATAAAGTCACTAGTCCGGATATAGGGATGGAATATTCCCTGAATCCTTATCAGGGTTGTGAGCATGGTTGTATTTATTGTTATGCGCGGAATTCTCATGAATATTGGGGTTATAGTGCCGGGCTGGATTTTGAGCAAAAGATCCTGGTTAAAAGGAATGCGGTTGAATTGCTTGAGAATAAATTAAAAAGTAAGTCCTGGCAGGCGAAGCCCATTGTTCTTTCAGGCAATACAGATTGCTACCAGCCTGTAGAGAAAAAATTGAAGATCACCCGAAGCTTGCTTCAAACCTTTTTAAAATACCGGCATCCCTTAGGGATGATCACTAAAAATTCTTTGATTCTGCGTGATCTGGATATATTAAAAGAACTGGCGCAGGATAATTTAATTCATGTAAATATCTCCATAACCTCCCTGCAGGAACACACGAGAAGGATTCTGGAGCCCAGAACTGCCAGTATAAAGAAGCGCCTGGAAACCGTGGAGAAGCTCTCTAATGCCAATATTCCTGTAAGCGTTATGATGGCTCCAATCATCCCTTCAATTAACAATCACGAGATCATGCCGCTGGTGAAAGAAGTGGGAGAACGGGGAGCGCTGGCTGTGGGCTATACCATAGTACGCTTAAATGGTGCCATTGGTGAAATTTTTTCCGACTGGCTAAGGAAATCATTGCCAGACAGGGCAGATAAAGTGCTGAACCAGATAGCCAACATTCATGGTGGAAGTCTTAACGACAGCAGGTTTGGAACCAGGATGAAAGGGGAGGGAGAATTTGCTGAACAGGTTAAACAACAATTCCGTATAGCTCGAAAACTCTATCTTGGTGACAGGGAGAAACCGAAACTTAACTGCAAGTTACATGAAGATTTCAAGGATGGTCAAATGAAATTATTTTAAATTTAAAGGGAATTTATATTCCAGAAATTTAAAAGAAAATTTTCATGCCTGAATTACCAGAAGTAGCCTATCAAAAAATGTATGTGGATTCAACGAGTCTGCATCAAAAGATCATTAAAGTTGATTGCGGCGCAAAAAAGTTATTCCAATCGCCTCAAAAAGATTTCGAAGTGAAATTGTTGAAAAATGAATTCACGGCAACTAAACAAATCGGGAAATATTTATTGCTGGAATTGAAGAATTCCGGCTATTTAGTTATCCATTTTGGGATGACCGGGAAACTGGATTATTTTAAACATGATGAGGTGGATAAACATGCACATTTAACCCTCACCTTTGATAATGATGCAAAGTTTTCCTTCATCTGCCCGCGAAAATTCGGAAAGTTGTTTTTAACCGAAAGTGTTGAAGCCTTTCGGGAACAGCAGGACCTTGGTCCTCATGCTACAGATATTGGTGAAAAGGAATTTCAGAAATTGTTTGATGGTAAAAAAGGGAGTGTGAAAACTGCGCTAATGGACCAGTCTTTTATCGCCGGCCTGGGAAATCTATATGTTGATGAGTTACTATTTCACAGCGGAATTCATCCTAAATCCAAGGCTGAAAAGCTGAACGATAAAGAGATTTCCTCCATGTATAAAAATATGAAGAATGTCCTCGATACCGTTTTCAAAAGTAAGACCGAAGGTAATCCCATCCCTAAAACTTATTTAAGGCCACACCGTACGGAAGGGGAAAATTGCCCTAATGGAAAAGGGAAAATAGAAATGATTAAGGTGGGAGGGAGAAGCACCTATTTTTGTCCCGAATGTCAGGAAATCAAATAGAATCTTACTGGATCCCGTCCCATTCTGCATAGAACTGTTCAAGGAAGTTTTCCATAAACTTATGTCTTTCTGCAGCGATCTTTCTTCCGGTTTCAGTATTCATCCGGTCCTTTAGTAAAAGTAACTTTTCGTAGAAATGATTAATGGTAGGAGCATTGGAAGCTTTATACTCTTCTTTTGTCATGTTCATCTGCGGTTCAATAGATGGATCATAAAGAGGACGGTTCTTAAAACCTCCATAATTAAAAGTTCTGGCAATACCTATCGCGCCCAACGCATCCAGCCTGTCTGCATCCTGAACTATATCCAGTTCTATAGATTTAAACTTCTGCTGGCCGTTACCTCCTTTAAAGGAAATGTTCTCTATAATTTTAACTACGTGATCGATAACATCTTCTTCAACTCCCTGCGAGTTTAAGAAGTTCTTTGCCGTGGTTGGACCTACGGACTCATCACCATTATGAAATTTTGAGTCGGCAATATCATGTAAAAGTGCTCCCAGTTCCACTACAAATAGATTTGCATCTTCTGTGTGAGCTATATGTTTTGCATTTTTATAAACCCTTTCTATATGAAACCAGTCATGACCACCTTCAGCTCCTTCAAGAGTTTTTTTTACGAAGTCTTTGGTTTTCTCTACTATCTCGTGCTCTGTCATTCTAATTAATATCTGCAATGATAATTCTTTCAATTTCCGCTGCTAGCGCATCTGGGTCTTTGGAACCAACCTCAATTGGCTTATGAGCTTTCAGCTTAACATGGACACCAAGATCTATTGGGAAATTACCATGTTTAAAAAGTTTCCAGGAATTGTTAATGGTAATGGGAACCACTACAGCTTCCGGTAGTTTTTTAAACAACATAAACATACCGTTCTTTCTAAATTCCTTCGGCTGTCCCGTTCTGCTTCGTGTGCCTTCAGGAAATATAACGGCAGATCTCCGGGTTCGCTTTAAATAATCTCCAAACTGGCTCATTTTCATGAGCGATTCTCTTCGGTTTTTCCTGTCGATAAGAACAGATCCTCCGTGTCTTAAATTATAGGATATACTGGGGATCCCTCTTCCAAGTTCTTTTTTGCTGACGAATTTTGGATGATGTTTTCTAAAGTGCCAGATGATAGGCGGAATGTCGTACATCCCCTGGTGGTTGGCGACAAAAATGATGGTCCTATTATCCGGTAGGTCATGTTCGTTCTCCACGGTAAACCGGGTTCCAAGAATATTCAGGCAACGCAGCAGGAAAAAATTGAAAATATCCACACTCTTCTTGTGTGCATCATATCCACCAAGTTTCAAACTTATCCACTGTATAGGATGGAAGACAAGCAGATTGATAAAAAAAAAGAGGTAGAATATTACAGATAAAGGGTAGGATAGAATCTTTTTCATCTCAGGTTTAAAACTACGAAAATAAGTATTTCCAATATTAAGGCATAAAAAAACCACGCCAGGCGTGGTTTAATTGCTAAACTAATTACTAATTAGCAAAATTCGTTATAAGCTCCAATTAGGTTTTCAGCAATCATATCTGCCGGGCGTCCTTCAATGTGGTGACGCTCTAACATATGAACTAATTCACCGTCTTTGAACAATGCCATAGAAGGAGAAGAAGGAGGAAAAGGAACCATCATTTCTCTGGCCTTATCTGTAGCTTCTTTATCTACTCCTGCAAATACCGTTACCAGGTTATCTGGCTTCTTAGTATTTTGAAGAGACATTCTGGCTCCCGGACGGGCATTCGCAGCTGCACAACCACAAACAGAATTCACTACTACAAGAGTAGTTCCTTTTAGTTCCATAGCCTTTTCTACGTCTTCTACTGTATGTAATTCTTGAAAACCAATACTTGTAAGATCTTCTCTCATTGGTTTTACTAAATCTGCTGGATACATATATTTAAACTTTTTATATTAAACTTTATCGAGGCACAAAGATACCAAATTAAGTTAAGGTGGGCATATCTCAAATTACTATGTACTAATAGGTTTGATTTATACCTGCTTCCTTAATTCCGGCGACCAGGCATGGGTGAATAAATTCTTAAAATGTTATCTTAGCGGCCAAAGAAAAATTGCCCAATGATCAAATGGCTTGCCGCAGTTCTGGGATATATGTACTTCAGGTTTCCCGGTGCTATTCTTGGATTTATAATAGGTTCCCTTCTGGATAATTACATTCGTAGTTCCGGAGGTGTGTTCCAGTCTGTTTTTGGAGAACAAAAACAGCAGGTATCACCCGGAGATTTTGAACTGAATTTACTTTCTCTTTGTTCCATTGTGATCAAGGCAGATGGACAGGTTTCCCAGCAGGAACTGGATTACGTTAGATCTTATTTTATACAGGCCTATGGAAAGGAACGGGCCAATGCTACTTTTCGAACTTTTAATGAAGTAGTTAAGAACAGGCAGGTTTCGGCTTCCAAAATATCCCGATACCTTGCTGCAAGAACCAAATATCCAACCAGATTACAAATAGTTCATTTCCTTTTCGGGATTGCTCAGGCAGATGGAATTGTAAGCGAGGCTGAAGCCGTTACTATCAAAGAGATTGCCGGTTATTTGCAAATTGGCTCGAGAGATTTTGAGAGTATAAAGGCAATGTTCTTTAAAAATACAGATAGTGCGTATACTATTCTTGAAATTGAAAAATCTGCTTCTGATGCCGATGTCAAGAAAGCATACCGAAAAATGGCTAAAAAATACCACCCGGATAAATTAGGCCATATGGACGAAGCTTATAGAAAAGGCGCTGAAGAAAAATTTAGAAAAGTCCAGGAAGCTTATGAGCAAATTCAGAAGGAGAGGGGGATTTAATTCCGCTGGGTAGTTTTCTTATCAATTTTAGCCAGGAATTTTAAAAGTTCAGCAGTTGTTAAGTACTGAAAGCTTCTCAATTTGATTTGAAAATTCTGGTCCAAAAGCAATAATGCCGGCAAGGTAAATTTTTGGTCTTTTCTGGAAGCTAATAAAAGCGGAAGTTCATGAATGCCATTGCGCATGGTCTTTGCCTGAACATTCCGAAAGGTTTGCCCGTCAAATCTAATTTCATCAGTACTTTCTGCATTCATTTTTACCGCATAGAATTTTTTATTCAGGAGGCTAATTACTTCCGGATCTCTGAATGCATTTCTTTCCATTTTCTTGCAATACACACACCAGTCGGCATTAAAATAAATGAAAACAGGTTTGGGTTGAACAGTTAATGCAGCATCCAGAGTCTCAAAATCCATCCAGTCTATTTCAGATTTTTGTGCAAAACCTGCCTGCAGACTTAACAGAAATAAAATTTTGAATATTAGCTTCATTTGCGGAAGATTTAATTGTGCAGGTCTCCAATTTTAATTCCGAAGAAAAAAGTACGGGGCCTTGCCGGTCCATAGATGTAATCTGAATCCCGCGTAGGGCCGGTATCAAAATCATCCTGATATGAATCAAACATGTTCTGAATCCCCGTACTTAAGTTCATGTGGAAATTTTCGGTTATATCTATATGGTAACCAAGTTTAAGGTTGATATCCTTAAAAGAGGGAGACTCTCTAAGTTCAAGAAGCCCGTCCGCATTAACAACTTTCGGGATGGTCATTTTCCCCGTATAGGTTCCTGTAAGATCTGCAGAAAAATTCTCAAATGGCGTAGTGTTTATATTGAAATACCCATATATATCTGGATTTCGAACAAACTCAGTTATGATTATTTCCTCTCCGGGACCGGAATTGGACTCATAAAGCACCTGGTCTTTCTGATATTTTGAGCGTTGATAAGTACCACCCATTTGAAATCTTAAGCCTGAAGAAGGAGAAATACCAATTTCAAAATTGCTTCCCGTTACATAAGCTCCACTTCCATTCCTGATTTCTTTTAGAATTGAACCATTGGATAAACTTGCGCCTGTACTAATGGTAGTGAAGGGATCTTTTAACTCTGTATAAAATCCTTCCAGTAAAAAGTCCATTTGCAGTTTATTTTTAGATCTGGAAAAATTAAAAGATGCCGTGTATGCATTGGAATATTCGGTTTTAAGATCATTGGAAAGGATAACAAATTGGGGTTCTCCACCAACAGAAGAAATATGCAGGTCCTCGTTGAAAGCCTGTGGAGCGCGGAATCCTCTTGCATATCCGCCTCTAAACTGAAGATCTTCGGTAATATCATACAGTAAAGTAAGCCGCGGACTTACCACTGTTTGGTTAATATTGGATTCGCGATCCAGGTCTTCTATCCGGTAAGAACCATTTACATCTATATGGTCGATCCTTGCACCTGCCAAAACCGAAATATTTGAAATTTGTTTCCATTCGTACTGGCTAAATAAGGCATACGAATTAACCTTTTGATCAATATATCTTTGATAGCCGTGAATTTCATCCAGAGTATTGCTGTGGTTTACTTCAACTCCCGTGGTAAGCACATCATTTCCTGAGAAATTTCGGGTATATTGGAATCCGGCAAGCAGGGCAAGGTCATCTGTATCGCCATAGGCATTCTTCGCCGCAATACTGTCCTGTTGAGTTCTTCCGCCTCCAAGGCCCCCATAATAACTTTTTCTGTCTGTATGCTGTCCAGATATGTAAACCGAGTAATTGTTGTTACCTGCCTCATTGGAGAGATCGTAGGTAAGTCCACCAATAAAGGTGTTGTGTTCCAGCTGCTCGGTGATATCGGTTAAATGTGGCGCAAGATGCAATTTGTCTCCACCACGCCGGTATTCTTCCAGCGCCGTTAGATCAAGGGTTAATCGGCTAAGATCTGTAGGTTTGTAGAAGGCTTTGGCTCCTAAAGTGGAATTTTTTAGTTCGGTTAATTCTGTAAATCCATCATTATTGGCATCAAAAGCTTCGCGATCCCGGTGCATTCCAAAAATTGTCACTCCTTTTTTAAGGTCTTCAGATACAAGCGAACCGGTGAAATTTACTGTTCTGTCCGGGACTTTACCATCTATAAGTGCAAGATCGCCGGAAACATTCCAGGTGTTTAGAACGGGATCTTTGGTAAGTATATTAATGGTTCCGGCTATGGCATTGGATCCAAATAAGGCCGAGCCACCACTTCTAATAACTTCCACCCTGTCCAGGATAGAGGTGGGGATTTGTTCCAATCCGTAAACGCTGTTTAGTGCGCTAAAAACCGATCGGCTATTTATAAGAACCTGCGTATAGCTTCCGTCAAGTCCGTTCAACCTTACCTGAGTAAATCCACAATTCTGGCAATTGGTCTCCACCCGAACTCCCGGCTGGAAATTCAGTGATTCTGCTACCGAAATAGATTGGGTGGCATTGAAAAGTTTAGAATCGAGAACATTGACGATAACCGGGGCATCTTTTAAATTTATTCGGTTTCTGGTAGCACTAATAACTACCTGATCGAGTCCCAGGGCATCTTCCTGAAGCTCAATATTAAGTTGTTTATCACGGTAATCTTTAGGGTCGAATCTTACAGATTGTGGTTTGTAACCAATCGCCTGAACATTCAGGGTGATAGATTCCTTGGCAAGCATAATCTTAAAGTGCCCGTTAGAATTGGCACTTGTGCCTTCGTTGGTGCCCGGAATCAGCACATTTGCAAAAGGAACTGGTTCCCCTGCGGAGGTAACCATTCCGTTAATTTCTATTTCCTGAGCAAATGTAATGCAGGTTAGCAAACTAAAAATCAGACCTGTCCAATACTTCATCATTCAAATTTTGACAAATTTATAAAAAATATTTAGGCTTATCTAAAAAATGGTTTTAAAGAATAAAAATTGTAGTTTTGGGCTTATTAAATTCAGTGTTATATGTTCAGTTTATCTGAAGAAAATTATCTAAAAGCCATTTTTCATTTGGAAACCTCCTATAAAAGCGGGGTGAGTACCAGTGCTTTAGCTGAAGAAATGCAGACCAAAGCCTCTTCGGTAACAGATATGGTGAAGCGTCTATCAGACAAAGATCTTGTGAATTATAAAAGATACCAGGGAGTTAAACTGAGCTCCGCTGGAAAACAAGCTGCCATAGAAGTTATTAGAAAACACAGGCTGTGGGAGGTTTTTTTAGTAGATAAACTTCATTTTAACTGGGACGAGGTTCACGAAATTGCCGAGCAGTTGGAACATATTAAATCTGAGAAACTTACCCGGGAGCTGGACAAATTTCTGGGTTATCCAAAACGTGATCCGCATGGAGATCCTATTCCCGATTCAAAAGGGAATTTCGCCGTTTCCAACCGTTTGTTGTTATCTGATCTTAAAGCCGGGGAAGCCGGAGTTTTTATTGGCGTAAAAGATTCGTCAACGGAGTTTCTGCAATATCTGGATAAAAATAACATCGCTCTTGGAGAGCAAATTAAAGTGGTTTCTAAAGAAGATTTCGATCAATCCATGCTCATTATTTTAAATGGCGTGGAACTCACTATCTCGAATCAGATCTCCACTAACTTATTTATTAAAACTATATAGAATGGATTTTATAACTGATTACTTCAGTAGTTTAGACCCCGTTTTAGCAGCATTCATCGCCACTTTGTTTACCTGGGGATTAACAGCATTAGGTGCATCACTGGTCTTTCTGTTTAAAGGAATGAACCGTGCATTTTTTGACGGGATGCTTGGGTTCACCGGTGGGGTTATGGTAGCGGCCAGTTTCTGGAGTTTACTGGCACCCGGGATAGAAATGAGTCCTGGCGAAGGATTTGAAAAAACCATTCCCGCCCTGGTAGGTTTTGGGTTGGGAGCACTTTTTATATTTGGATTAGACAAGATCTTACCTCACTTACATGTGAATTTTAAGATGAGCGAATCTGAAGGGATTAAAACCCCATGGCATAAATCTGTGTTATTGACTCTTGCTATAACTTTGCACAATATTCCGGAAGGTCTTGCTGTGGGAGTTTTGTTTGGAGGAGTGGCTGCCGGTTTTGAAGGTGCAAGCATTGGTGGAGCTGTAGCTTTGGCAATTGGAATAGGTTTACAGAATTTCCCGGAAGGATTTGCGGTAGCAATGCCGTTAAGAAGACAGGGCTTAAGCCGATGGAAAAGTTTTAACTATGGGCAATTATCGGCAATTGTAGAACCGGTTGCTGCAGTATTAGGAGCCTGGGCGGTATTGACCTTTCAGCCAATTTTGCCATACGCATTGTGTTTTGCGGCAGGTGCAATGATCTTTGTAGTAGTGGAGGAAGTTGTGCCGGAAGCTCAACAAGGTAATTTTACCGATATTTCTACCATGGGCTTTATTGGTGGATTTATGGTTATGATGACCCTGGATGTAGGTCTTGGATGATTTTTTGAAACAAATTGCTTTTCTGGTCGTCTTCTATAAAAAGACGCTATGAAGGTGCTAATGTTATTTCTTGTTCTATACTCTTACTTTCCTGCTTCCGTATCGCAGCAGGATCCCAAAACCAATATTTACGCAGAAATTCTTTGTCCCGGAGAACAAATCCAGATTGGAAATAGGAGTATAAAATTTAGACAGGTAATTTCAGATTCCAGATGCCCTGTTGATGATGGGGTGACCTGTATATGGGCGGGAGAAGTAAAAGTCCTTTTAGAGGTGTTCGAGATGAATAAATCAATTGGAAATTTAGAATTTAGCAAGAATGCTTCTCTTAAGGATTTTTTCAAATCTGCTCATAAAATGGAAGTAAAAGTAATGGAAGTTTTCCCTGCTCCCAGGCTAAATCAAAAAATAGCTCCTGAAGAATACAGGATAAGTTTTAGAGTGACTGAAACTTTGCAGCCTTAGTCGCCACAACCACAGTTAGAAATTCCGCAGGCTTTGGAATCTTTCTTTTTTCCGGCAAATGAAGGTTTCCACACAAACTTAGTAATGATGTAGCCTAAAGCCATTAAGAAAGTAATAAAGACGAGTATTTCCTGTATCATTTCCATGTTGTTTAAGTCGGTTTAAGAGCTTTTCCTTACTATTTTAAAAGTTGAAATGCTATAAGCGCCACCACATAGGCGAATCCACTCATGATCACCAGTTGTAATACCGGCCATTTCCAGGTATTGGTTTCTCGCTTTACAATGGCCAGTGTGCTCATACACTGCATTGCAAAAGCATAGAATAGCAGCAAACTTACTCCGCTGGCAAAGGTAAATAATGGACCTCCCAGCACCGGATTGGTCTCTGCGGCCATCCTGTTCTTTATGGTTTCTTCTTCATCGCTTCCCACACTGTAAATGGTGGCAAGAGTCCCCACAAATACTTCACGGGCGGCGAAAGAACTTATTATGGCAATTCCAATTTTCCAGTCATATCCTAATGGAGCCACTGCGGGTTCGATCCCTCGACCCATGATCCCTATGTAAGAATTCTTCAGTTTATAAGAGGCGATCTCTTCTTCCAGTTCCTGGTTATCGATAGTGGAAGATGCGTCATATTGTGAACTAACTATTTCTTCAGCATTTTCAAAATCTTCACCAGGACCATAACTTGCCAGTACCCAAAGGATCACAGAAATTGCAAGGATGATCTTACCGGCACCAAAGACAAAGGATTTTGTTTTTTCAACCACATTGATGGTCACATTTTTGACCATTGGTAATTTGTAATTGGGCATTTCAATCACAAAATAACTTTTAGTGCTTGTTTTCAGGATCTTATTCAGCAACCAGGCGGAGAATATGGCCATTCCAAAGCCAAGCATATAAAGGATCATAAGGGTTAAACCCTGAAGGTTGAAACCTAAAAATGTTTCATCGGGGATTACCAGAGCGATTATTATAAGATATACGGGTAGTCTTGCAGAACAGGTTGTAAACGGAACCACAAGAATGGTAATAAGTCTTTCTTTCCAGTTTTCGATATTTCGCGTGGCCATTACCGCCGGGATCGCACATGCTGTTCCCGAAACCAGGGGCACGACGCTTTTTCCACTTAGCCCAAACCTTCGCATGATTCGGTCCATCAAAAATACAACCCTACTCATATAACCGGATTCTTCCAGGATGGAAATAAACAGGAATAAAAATGCGATCTGCGGAATAAAAATTACAATTCCGCCCAGACCGGGTACTATTCCTTCAGAAATTAAATTTGTAAAAGGTCCTTTGGGCAGGGTATCTTTTGTCCATTCACTTAAAGAAGCAAAGGCCGCATCGATCATGTCCATAGGATAACTGGACCAGCTGTATATCGCCTGGAAAATTAAAAGTAAAATTCCGAAGAAAATTACGTAACCCCACACCTGATGCGTAAGGATTCGGTCAAGTCTCGAGCGTAGATCTGTTGCGCTGTTTTTATCTACGGTCATCGTTTCCTTAAGAACACCGTTGATAAACTGGTATCTTAAAATGGTTTCCTTTTGCTGAAGACGTTTTAAGTCACTGGTAGATTTTGTATTGAAATCTGAACTTCGTTTGATTTCCCCGCGGTTAATATTCCCAAAATTGACATCCTGGGTTATAACCAGCCAGAGTTTATAAAGTGCCTGATTTGGAAAAGTTTTACGCAGATGCCCAAAATATTCAGGATCTATGATAGAAGCATTAACGCAAGGCTCGATAGTAAGCTTCTTATAATTAAGAATAAGATCTTTCAAATAATCTATACCCATTCGTTTACGGGCACTTATCAAGGCAATCTTGGTTTTTAAACGTTCTTCCAGTAATTCAATATCAAGGCTAATTCCCTTACGGTCCATCCTGTCGGCCATGTTAATGGCAAGAATAGTAGGGATACCAAGATCTTTGATCTGGGTGAAAAGAAGTAGATTTCTTTTCAGGTTTTCCACATCACTTACCACAACGGCAACATCTGGAAAATCTTTATCATTTTTATTAAGTAACAGCTCAATAACCACATTCTCATCAAAAGAACTGGCATTTAAGCTATAAGTTCCGGGAAGGTCTAAGATATGGGCTTTTAAGCCACGAGGGAGTTTACAGATTCCTTCTTTTTTCTCAACAGTGATCCCGGGGTAATTACCAACTTTTTGGTTTAGCCCGGTTAATTGATTAAAAACAGAGGTTTTTCCAGTATTGGGGTTTCCAATTAAAGCAACATTAATTTGCTTACCCATATTAGCCTATTAAATCGATTTCTATAAGTAGTGCGGTTTCCTTCCTAATTGCCAGATGACTTCCATTAATATTAAGGTACATAGGGTCTTGAAAAGGAGCGGTTTGAACCAGTTCTACTTCGTTTCCGGGAAGGCAACCCATTTCCAGCAATTTAAGAGGTACCATATCTGCAGAAAATTCTTTGATTATCCCGCGCTGGCCTCGTTTAAGATTTGCGACTGTTACCTTCACTTTTTATTTAGATTGATTTTAAACAAGGCAAAAGTAATGGAATTTAGAGCAATACAAAAGTTAATGGAAGATTAATTAGTTGTACTCTGTTTTGAGTACTTCCAGATCATGAAGAAGATCTTCTATAGCTTCCGGTTTTGTCCCGTCATAAAAACCACGGATCCTTTTTTTCTTATCCACCAAAACAAAATTTTCGGTGTGAATCATGTCGTATTTCCCTCCATCTCCGGTAGACTTGGTAGCCAGATAAGATTTCCTGGCCAGATCGTAAATTTGCTTTTTGTCACCGGTAACCAGATTCCATTTTTCATCTAATACCCCTTTCTCCAGAGCATACTCTTTAAGTACCGGAACACTGTCGCTTACGGGGAACACGGTATGCGAAAGCAATAAAACTTCCGGGTCGTTTTTTATCTCCTCCTGGATTTTGATCATATGGTCTGTCATTACCGGGCAAATAGTAAGACAGGTGGTGAAGAAGAAGTCGGCTATATAGATCTTATTATCGTAAAATTCTTCAGTTATGGTATCCCCATTTTGATTCACGAGTTCAAAATCTGCTATCCGGTGATATTTACGAACGTATTGAACGGTGGAGTCCACCAATTCAGCATTCACCATATCCGGTTGAAAAACGGGAAGTTTTTCTTCAGGTTTTAAAAGGCTGTAAATGCAAAATACAATGATCACAGATAGAACCGCGAGAACTATGGCAAAGGTTTTGTATCGTGCAAAGAACTTGCGCATGCATTAAAATTTTTGCAAAGTTATAGCCTGAGTTTCAATTTGTCGAATTCTTATCAGGAAATTTTAACTCCGGGAGCTACTTGAACTTAAACTTTTGTAGGAGCTTATAAAAACTTACTTTTGTGCGATTTTAAATTTGAAGTTAGTAGATGGATCCATTTTTAGTAAAAGCCATACAATTAATATTAAGCCTTTCATTACTGATCGTTCTTCACGAATTAGGTCATTTTATTCCGGCAAAATTATTTGGTACTCGTGTAGAAAAGTTCTTTTTATTTTTCGACGTAAAGTTCGCATTGTTTAAAAAGAAGATCGGGGATACCGTTTATGGAATAGGCTGGTTGCCTCTGGGAGGTTATGTTAAGATCTCCGGGATGATCGATGAAAGTATGGATAAAGAGCAAATGGCTCAACCCCCACAACCATGGGAGTTTAGAAGTAAACCGGCATGGCAGCGACTTATTATCATGCTGGGTGGAGTTACGGTAAACCTGGTGCTTGGATTCCTTATATACATGATGATCATGTTTGTTTGGGGAACACCGGTAGTTGGTCCGGATCAAATGCCTGATGGTTATGCGGTAGTAGATGAATTCAAGGAATACGGTTTTGAGGATGGAGATAACATTCTAAGTGTTAACGGTGAAAACCTTGAGTTTACTCCAGATGTGAATAAATATCTCTTTATGAGAGATGTGCAGAATATTACGGTTCAACATTCCAATGGAGATGTGGAAACTATAGATATTCCTGAAGATATAGGTTCAACTATGTGGGAGAAAGGGGTAATGCAACCCTTTATTCCGCTACAATACCCGGTACTGGATACTGTTATTGAAAATAAAGCAGCGGCTCAGGCAGGATTGAAAAAAGGAGACAGCATTATTTTTCTTAATAAGATGGAAATAGGCTACTGGCATGAAATTGCTCCTATAGCTTCTGAAAATAAAGAAAAAGAGATCGAAGTTGTTTTTCAACGTGACGGGGAGATCATGAGTAAAATGATCACACCAGACGAAGAGGGGCAGTTTGGTTTTGCTATCGCCCGAGGATTTAAGGTAGACAGAAAAAAATACGGGGTTGCCGAGAGTATAAGTGAAGGTTTTGATTATGGATACTGGACTTTAAGAGACTATGTATACCAGTTCAAATATGTGTTCACTAAAAAAGGAGCCACCCAATTAGGAGGTTTCGGTGCGATTGGTGGTTTATTCCCTGATACCTGGAACTGGTTTGGATTCTGGAATACTACAGCATTGCTATCTATTATTCTGGCATTTATGAACATCCTACCAATTCCTGCTCTTGATGGAGGTCATGTAATGTTCTTACTTTACGAAATGGTAACCGGAAGAAAACCCAATGATAAATTCATGGAAGTAGCACAAATGGTTGGATTCTTCCTGCTTATAGCCCTGGTGTTGTATGCGAACGGAAACGATATTTACAGATGGTTGTTCGAATAACATCCGTTTACTCAATAAAAAAGGCAGCTTTTAGAGCTGCCTTTTTTATTGCTTGAAAATTTATTTCAGAAAAATTTTATTTTTTTTCTTCTCTAAAATATTGAGAGTCCGATAGATTCATTTTTAAGTAAAAAAACTTCAAAAAAAATCGAATATTTCTTTTGACGGCATTTAAAAATTGATTTATATTTGCAACCGCTTACAAAGCAAAACATTC
>NZ_JBLVTL010000002.1:220423-280080 GCF_048285835.1 Christiangramia aquimixticola | reverse complement strand
GAGCAAACAAAGCCATTCGATTTTTCGGATGGCTTTTTTGTTTTATCGTCATTCCTGTTAAGCCGGTATAGATATTTTATCCTATTTTTGGCGCGTAATTTAATTTAACCTTAATTAAATAGTTTCTTTGCTATTTGAATATGTATTTAAACAAATAAAGAATGGAAAATATTTACTTGTTGATGTTAGTGGCACTGGTAGTTCTCGCAATTGCCGATCTGGTAGTTGGGGTGAGCAACGATGCAGTTAACTTCCTTAACTCGGCAATTGGTTCTAAAGCGATCTCCTTCAAAACAATTATGATCGTAGCCAGCCTTGGTATTTTCTTCGGTGCAGTGTTTTCCAGTGGTATGATGGAAGTTGCCCGAAAAGGAATTTTCATGCCGGGTCAATTCTATTTTGACGAGATCATGATCATATTCATGGCCGTCATGATTACAGACATTCTCCTGCTGGATTTTTTCAATACCCTGGGAATGCCTACTTCTACTACCGTATCCATTGTATTCGAATTACTTGGAGCTGCTGTAGTAATGGCTCTTATCAAGATAAGCGCATCAGATACTGAAACTTTGGCAAACCTTGCAGGTTATATAAATACCGATAAAGCAACCGATATTATCTCGGGGATCTTCCTCTCTGTAGTAATTGCATTTACCATAGGTGCATTGGTGCAGTGGTTGTCCAGGTTGGTTTTTACCTTTGAATACAAACATAAAATAAAGAATTTCGGAGCCCTTTTTGGTGGTATCTGTTTGACCGCTATTGGATACTTTATCTTTTTTAAAGGATTAAAGGGAACTCCGTATTACGATAGTTTTAAAGATATTCTTTCCAGCCAGGTATATCTGGTAGTGGGAGTGAGTTTCATTTTCTGGACATTGTTCTCATACCTGTTCACTAAGATCTTCAAGAGAAGTATTCTTATTATAGTTATCGCGGTAGGAACCTTTGGTCTTGCCCTTGCATTTTCAGGGAACGACCTTGTGAACTTTATTGGGGTGCCAATGGCTGCATATCATTCTTATGAAGCATGGGTTGGTTCCGGTCAGCTAGCCAGTGAATTCTCAATGGAAGTTTTAAGAGAAAAAGTTCCGGCAGAGCCTATTCTGCTTTTCATTTCCGGAGCGATCATGGTATTGACGTTGTGGTTTTCCAAGAAAGCAAGAACGGTTGCTGAAACAGAGATTGGTTTATCCAGACAGGGTCATGGTACTGAAAAATTCGATCCGAATATCCTTTCCAGGGCTGTAGTAACAGGAAGTACTAAACTTTCAGAAATGATCAAATCGGTTATGCCGGTTGGAGCGAAAAGAAAGATAAGTAAGAGCTTTAACAAGCCAGACGAGATCCTTATTGGCGATAAAGCTGAAGAGCAACCAGCCTTTGATATGATCAGGGCTTCAATTAACCTTACAGTAGCAGGGGTGTTGATCTCCATCGCAACTTCTTATAAATTACCTCTTTCTACTACGTATGTAACCTTTATGGTAGCTATGGGAACTTCGCTGGCAGATAAAGCCTGGGGACGTGAAAGTGCTGTATACAGAGTAGCCGGAGTTTTAAATGTTATTGGTGGATGGTTCTTTACTGCATTTAGTGCATTTTCCGCTGCCGGAATTCTGACCTATATCATTTTCCTTGGAAGAGGTCCTGCCATCGCGATCCTTTTGATCATTGCCATTGGACTGCTTGTTAGAAACTATACTTCTCACAAGAGCAAGGAAAAAGCAAAAATCGATAAAACAGGTCTTAAAAAGTCTGAAAGCAACACGGTACAGGGAATTATTTCTGAAAGTGCAGATAATATTTCCAATGTAGTTTCAAGATCTAATAAGATCTTTTCTGATGTACTTACCGGTCTTTCCAAGCAGGATAAAAAGAAGCTGAAGAAGAGTAAAAAAGGAGTGGATAAACTGGAGGCTGAAATTGAAGAACTTAGAGATCATATTTTCTTCTTTATCAAGAGTCTTGATGAAACCAGTGTACGAGGTAGTAGTTTTTACATCGCCATCCTTGGTTATCTTACGGATATTGCTCAGTCTATGGAGTATATTTCCAAGAAGAGTTATAAGCACGTTAATAACAATCACAAAGCTTTAAAGTACAATCAAATTACTGAGCTTAAGGAAGTGGATGATACCCTTTCAGAATTACTGGCTGAAATTGACCGAATTTTCACAGAACGCAAATTCGAGGAAATAAGCAGTATTATTGCGAAAAAGGATATGATCCTAACCAGCATTTCAGATAAGATAGAAAAGCAGGTGGCCAGAACAAGAACTGAAGAATCCAGTCCTAAGAACACTACTTTATACTTTAATATTTTACTGGAAACAAAAGAGCTTATGCACGCTCTTATGAACCTTATGGAGGAATATCACTCCAGTTATAAAAAGGTATAAATTCAAACCTTAATATTTAAGCCACTTCGAAAGAAGTGGCTTTTTTATTTTAGAACTTCAGGTATCCCCGGCTCTTATAAAATATGTAACTTTCTGTTTTAAGGTATATGGAAATTAAATTACAGGGAATAGACATTGGGATCTCAAAAGGGAATATTGCAGATCAACCGGGAATTGATGTGGTGGTGAATGCAGCGAATCCTCAGCTTGCTCCGGGAGGCGGAGTAGCCGGTGCAATTCATGATGCCGCTGGCCCGCAGCTGTACGAAGAATGTAAGCCCAGTGCGCCGATTTATCCCGGTGAAGCTGTGATTACCCGGGCGTATGCATTACCAAACCAGTTTGTGCTCCATACCTTAGGTCCTGTATATGGCAGGGATCATCCGGAGCAGGAATTACTGGCTTCGTGTTATCGCAGTTGCCTTCAACTGGCAGAGGAACATTCGCTCTCCTCGATTGCTTTCCCCGCTATATCTACAGGGATTTACGGATATCCGCCAGAACTGGCTGTAAAGGTGGTTTTTAATGCGCTTTTGGCCGACTTGCCAAAACTAAAACACCTTAAAAAGATTAAATTTGTGCTTTTCAGTGAGACAGACCTTCAACTTTATGAAGATAACTTTAAAAAGATCAGTCTCGGATAAAACTTACTTAATGGATCAATTTACCGCTACCTATACAGATCAATATCAACTGGCCATGGCCCAGGTTTATTTTAAGAAAGCAGCCAGAGAAAAGGAGGCTGTTTTTGAATATTATTTTCGGAAACTACCTTTTGGAAGCGGATATGCGATTTTTTCTGGCCTGGAGGACCTTTTGAAAATCATTTCCGATTTAAAATTCTCTCAGGCCGATCTTGAATTCCTGAAAAAACAAGGTTTTGAAGATGACTTTTTAGAGTATCTGAAGGATTTCAAATTCCGCGGAAAAATTTATTCTGTGGCTGAAGGGGATGTGGTTTTCCCAACCAGACCAATTTTACAGGTAGAAGCTAATATTATCGAAGCGCAGATAATTGAAACTTTATTGCTTAATCTTCTGAATTTTCAGACCCTTATCGCTACTAAAGCCAGCAGAATGAGATTGGTTGCCGGAGATGCAACGCTTTTGGATTTCGGTTTAAGACGTGCGCAGGCTACCGGTGGATATTTCGCAACCCGGGCAGCTATCGTGGGTGGATTTGATGGTACCAGTAATGTCATCGCTGCAAGTGAATTTGATATCCCGGTTTCGGGCACCATGGCACATTCGTTCGTTCAAAGTTATGATGATGAATTAACTGCTTTTCGGGATTTTGCTGAAGGCCGCCCGCAAAATTGTGTTTTACTGGTAGATACTTATAACACCCTAAAAAGCGGAATTCCTAATGCCATTAAGGTTGCAAAGGAAATGGAGGAAAGAGGGCTTAAACTTCTGGCCATTCGCCTGGATAGCGGAGACCTTTCATATTTCGCCCGTGAAGGCCGAAAAATGTTAGATAAAGAAGGTCTGGATTATGTGAAAATCGCGGCATCCAATCAGCTGGATGAATTTGTGATCAAGAGTTTGCTGGAGCAACAGGCGCCTATTGATATTTTTGGAGTTGGAACCAATCTGGTGACCGGTGATCCTGACGGTGCTCTTGACGGAGTTTATAAACTGGTATTTTCTGATGGAAAACCGAGAATTAAAATTTCAGAAAGCATCGTAAAAGTAACTCTTCCGCATAAAAAACAGGTTTTTAGAATGAAAGATGCTAAAGGTAAATGTATTGGAGCCGATGCTGTAGCGATGTTTGAAGAAAAGCATATCGAGGAGATGAGCCATCCATATGAGCCTTATAAGTCGATGAAAGTGGGGAAATTTATTCAGGAACCTTTGCTAAAATTGGTGATGGAAAATGGAAAGGTGCTTATCGAGAAACGCAGTCTCAAAGAGATTGCGGCTTATAGTAGTTCCCGTCTTGCAGAGCTTCCGCAGGAGTATAAACGATTTAATAACCCTCATATCTATAAAATTGGGGTTAGCGAACGATTAAAAGCGGAAAGGGACCAACTTATTAAAACATTTAAAGATAAGCTGAAATGAAAACATTGATAATCATAGATCTTCAAAATGATTTTACTCCGGGTGGGGCTCTTGCGGTGCCAGATGGTGATAAGATCATTCCTGTTGTTAATGAGCTTCAACCACAATTTGATCTGGTAATTGCAACTCAGGACTGGCATCCTGCCGGTCACGCCAGTTTTGCTTCTTCCAATGACGCAAAGGTTTTTGAAGTTATCGACTTGAACGGCATCGATCAGGTTATGTGGCCGGAGCATTGTTTGCAAAATACCGAAGGTGCGGGGTTTCATCCGGATTTAAATACTTCCCAAGTCGAAGCTATTTTCAGGAAAGGAACAGATCCGCAAATTGACAGTTACAGCGGTTTTTATGATAATGCCCATTTAAAATCTACCGGGTTGGCCGGATACTTAAAGGAAAAAGGGGCTAAAGATCTTTACTTCGTTGGTCTCGCTGCTGAATTTTGCGTTTACTTCTCTATTATCGACAGCATCAAGGAAGGTTTTAATGCTATTTTGATCGAGGATGCCACCAGGCCTATTAATGCCGAAGATTTTGAAAAAGCAAAGCTTGATATCCTGCGTCGTGGTGGAAAAATAATTAAGTCAGATTCCGTAAGATTCTAGAAGTCGAGATAGTAAATGTATCCAACATTGAACCACAGTACAAAGTCATTAAATTTATTCTGAGGCGCCTGCACATCTAAACCTTCAAGTTTATCTGTGTCATAATAAGTGGCTCTTGCTTCCAGTTGAAGGTCGTTATAACGGCCAATCCTGTACCTCACTCCTGCGCTTCCTAAAATTGCGAATGTATTTGCCGGTTCAAGGAACAAGCCGTCTTCAAAGGTGGGAAACAAAACCTTTGGGCTTTCCAGGTCTCCAAGATCTGAATATGCAGTGGGACTAAAATGTACAAAATGTACTCCCAGACTAACATATGGGGCAAGAATTACCGAAAAGTCCCTGGCTTCTTTGATCCCGAACAAATGGTATTCTATTGCGGTTCCGGCTTCAATAACCTGGGTTTCCCCGTGCATGGCGCGTAAACGTTTTCCGCTTTCCCCACCTGAAGATGCCACCGGACCAAAATGCTCCAGATTCGACCTTAGGTAATCTATTTCATTTCTAATTCTAATATGTTTGGTAAACCATAATGTTCTGGGCCTGCAGCTACATTCAGGTTTAAAGGCAAAATTCATATAATGTACCAGCCCAAATCCAAAACCTCCGTTTTCAAGATTGTTTTTTACATTCCAGCGTTCGCCATAATCGGTAAAAAAACCAGCAGGACCAGAGATCACCCCGAGCTCATTTGAGAAACTCAATTGCGCAGATGCATTCCCAGACCAAAGTAAGAGAACCATAAGGAAAGGAAAGATAGCCCTGGTATAAATCATTTCTAACGGCTTGCAGTGTTAGCAAATATAGCAAAACTACTTTAAGATAAAATTAATAAAACCGCATACCCATTAAGCTTGTAGAATAAAAGTTAATTTTATATCAAATGCAAAAATGAATCCTGTAATCCTTATAGAATATTTATATTTGCCTCACAAAATTGACTAAAAATTTATAATTTAATAATAGCGCCAGTCATTATGGAAAAAAACATCAAAAATTTCCTGGAAAAGGTGTCAACCAGAAACCAGAATGAGCCGGAATTTATGCAAGCGGTTCATGAGGTGGCCGAAACCGTAATTCCTTTTATCGAAAAAAATAAAAAATACCAGAACAAAATGCTTCTGGAAAGAATGGTAGAGCCGGAAAGGGTCGTGATGTTCAGAGTGCCATGGTTAGATGATAACGGTGATATTCAGGTAAACCGCGGATTCCGTATCCAGATGAACTCTGCGATTGGACCCTACAAAGGTGGTTTGCGTTTTCACCCATCAGTAAATCTTAGTATTCTTAAATTCCTTGCTTTCGAGCAGGTTTTCAAGAATAGTCTTACCACTCTTCCAATGGGTGGAGGTAAAGGAGGATCAGATTTTGATCCTAAAGGAAAATCAGATAATGAAGTAATGCGTTTCTGCCAGAGTTTTATGACAGAACTGCAAAGACATATTGGTGCTGATACCGATGTTCCTGCTGGGGATATTGGAGTTGGTGGCCGTGAAATAGGATTCCTGTTTGGCCAGTACAAAAGAATTCAGAATGAATTTACCGGAATTCTAACCGGGAAAGGTCGTTCATACGGAGGGTCTTTAATTAGACCTGAAGCTACCGGATACGGGAATGTATATTTCGCAGAAAATATGCTGAAGACCAGAGGTGAAGAAATGGGAGGTAAAACCGTTGTTATTTCAGGTTCTGGAAACGTGGCTCAATATGCTGCCGAAAAAGCTACTCAGTTAGGAGCTAAAGTAATTACACTTTCAGATTCTGGCGGATTCATCTACGATAAAGATGGAATCGATGCTGAGAAACTTCAGTTCGTAATGGAGCTTAAGAACGAAAGAAGAGGAAGAATCAGCGAATATGTTGATCAATATCCTTCAGCTGAATATCACGAAGGAGAAACTCCTTGGGGTATTAAATGTGATATCGCTCTGCCTTGTGCTACTCAAAATGAGCTTGACGGGGATGATGCTAAGAAATTAGTTGATAATGGATGTATTTGCGTAGGTGAAGGAGCTAATATGCCTTGTACACCGGAAGCAATTGAAGTTTTCCAGAAAGAAAAGATCCTTTTCTCTCCGGGTAAAGCTTCTAATGCTGGTGGAGTTGCAACTTCAGGACTTGAAATGTCTCAAAACTCTATGAGATACAACTGGACTGCAGAAGAGGTTGATAACAAATTGCACGAGATCATGAACAACATTCATGAGCAGTGTGTTGAATATGGTAAAACAGAAGATGGTTATATAGATTACGTTAAGGGAGCCAATATTGCAGGTTTCGTTAAGGTGGCAGATGCCATGCTTGCTCAGGGAGTTGTTTAATACATCTCTCCATAAAATTAGAAAAGCCGCTGAACAGCGGCTTTTTTTATAAATTCACCCCAAATTAAATGGAATGGTGGTTCATACCAAAGCGATCGTAATTAGTGCTCTTAAATATGGGGAAGCAGACCTTATTGTGAAGGCCTATACGCTTTCCAATGGTTTGCGAACTTATATGTTAAAAGGGGTCTTGAAATCGCGGAAGGGAAAATTTAAAGCCTCCATGTTCCAGAGTCTGACTCAGCTCGATATCGTGGCTAACCACCGGGATACCGGAAAACTCGAATATTTAAAAGAAGCTAAGGTTATTGCGAATTATCACAACCTGCACACGCATCCTGTTAAACAGGCGCTGGTAATGTTTCTTGCAGAGATGTTGCGCAATTCCATTCATGAAGAAGAATCGAATGAAGCGCTGTTCAAATACCTGGAGTACAGTTTTCAATATCTTGATGCGACTCCGCATATTGCGAACTTCCATCTGCTCTTTTTGCTTAATCTAACCAGATATTTAGGTTTTCAGCCGGAGTTAGGGGTAAGGGATCTGCAATATTTTAATTTACTGGATGGCATTTTTCAGGAAGTTTCTACAAATGATTATTGTATAGAAGGTAAAAATGTAGATTTGCTTAAAAGTCTTTTGGGCACTGAATTTGATGCTCTGCAACATATAAAAATGAATAAGGCAACCCGTAGTGACTTTCTTAATATGTTGATTCTTTATTACGAATTACATATAGAAGGATTTCGAAAACCTAAGTCGTTAGGGGTGTTAAATGAAATATTTGGATAAATGCGATCAGGCTTACTCATTGTTTTTCTTTTATTTTTTACCATTACCAATGCTCAGGAAATCCGGGTCCTCGATGGGGAAACTGGGGAACCGGTAACTAACGTTGCCATATATAATAAGGACCATTCCACCTCGGTGGTTTCTGATATTCAGGGCAAGGCAGATATTTCAGCTTTTAGCGATACTGAAGTGATCATTTTTAAATCGCTTTCCTATAAAGAAGCCTTTCGTCGTAAACGGGAGATTCAGCAAAATAATAATCTGGTCTATCTTGAGCCGGGTGAAAATCAACTGGAGCAGGTAACCTTATCTGTAGCCAGATTTAAGCTGAGAAAAGATGAAATTCCTCAAAAGATCATCAGTATTTCTCCATCAGAAATTCAGATTTCCAGTCCGCAAACTTCAGCAGATCTTTTGGAAAGTACAGGACAGGTATATGTTCAAAAAAGTCAGTTAGGAGGAGGAAGCCCCATGATAAGAGGTTTTGCCACTAACCGCTTGCTTTTGACAGTCGATGGCGTGCGTATGAATTCTGCAATTTTCCGAAGCGGAAACCTTCAAAATGTGATCTCTGTGGATCCTATGATGGTGGAAAGCGCAGAGGTGATCCTGGGGGCGGGATCTGTGGTGTATGGAAGTGATGCCATTGGTGGGGTGATGAATTTTTATACCCTCAAGCCTGATTTTAGCTTTACTGAAGGGACCTCATTTTCAGGTAATATGTATACCAGATTTTCTACGGCTAATAATGAAAATACGGTTCATGCTGATGTTAATATAGGCCGAAAGAACTGGGCTTTTAGAACCGGTATCACCTATTCAGATTTTGGTGATCTAAAGATGGGGGAACACGGCCCCGACGATTATTTGAGAACGGAGTATGTCGAAAGGCAGAATGGAATAGACGTTATAGTTAAAAATCCGGATCCTTTGGTTCAAAAACCTACAGGCTATAACCAGATCAATCTCCTGCAAAAAATAAAATACATGCCGGTGAAGGATTGGGATTTTAATCTTGGCCTGGTATATTCAAATACTTCAGATTTCCCAAGATATGACAGACTGTTTAGAAAAAGGGATGGAGTTTTAAGATCAGCCGAATGGTATTACGGTCCACAAACCTGGTTTTTGGGAAATCTCAATATCAATCATCGCAGCAAGTCTCAGCTTTATGATAAACTTCAGTTTACCGGCGCTTACCAGTATTTTGCTGAAAGCCGGAATGATAGGAATTTTGCTAAGCCGGTGTTGTTTTCTACTGAAGAAAATGTGGATGCCTATTCGGCTAATCTGGATTTTGAGAAAGGTTTTACTGAAAGTAAATTGTTTTATGGCTTCGAATATGTGCTGAATAATATATCCTCTGAAGGAAGTTTCAGAAATATTGACACCGAAGAAATGGGTGAAACTGCAAGCAGATATCCAAATGGATCTGATTGGCAGTCTTTGGCGGCATACTCCAGTTATCACTGGGCGATTAATGAGAAACTAACTTTACAAACAGGAGTGAGGTATAATCATATTCTTATAAATGCGAATTTTAATGATCGCTTCTATGATTTTCCTTTTGAAAAAGCCGATATAAGTACCGGTGCGCTAACCGGAAGTCTTGGTTTCAACTGGAGGCAAAATGATTTTATAAACTGGAGACTGGGGCTTTCTTCGGCATTTCGTGCCCCTAATATTGATGATATAGGGAAAATTTTTGATTCTGAACCGGGCGCTGTAGTAGTACCAAACCCTGACCTTAAATCGGAGTACGCTTATAATGCGGAACTTGGAACAGACTTTAGTTTCAATGAGAATATTCGTTTAGCCCTTACAGGATATTATACTTATCTGGATAACGCCATGGTGCGTCGCGACTTTGATCTTAATGGTGAAACCGAAATAGATTATCAGGGTGAGCCAAGTAAAGTACAGGCGATACAGAATGCAGCAAATGCCTATGTATATGGAATAGAAACTGGGCTGGAAGTGGATTTTTCGGTAGCCCTTAGGTTGAATTCACAGTTTAGTTATACCTATGGACGGGAGGATGAAGGCGGAAATTATGTGCCTTTGAGGCATGCGGCACCTATGTTTGGAAATACCCATTTGGTTTGGAATAAGCGCCGGGTGAAACTCGATCTTTTTGCTGAATATAATGGCGAATTTGCCTTTGAAGATCTTGCGCCTGGGGAGCAGGACAAAGCTTACCTCTATGCACTCGATGCCAATGGCAATCCTTATTCGCCGGCATGGTATACGCTTAATCTTACAGGGCAGTATAAGCTGAACATGAACTGGCTGGCAACGGTTTCTGTAGAAAATATTACAGATCAGCGTTATCGTACCTATTCATCCGGAATTGCTTCTGCCGGAAGGAATTTGATCATAGCACTTTCTTACACTTTTTAATTTCTTTAGACAGGCTCATCTTTATAAATCCAACAGGTAAAAAACAACCTTATTTTTTACCAAAGCGTTAATTTAATATATTTGATTAGGATTATTAAAATGAAATATATTAAACTTTTCTTTTTTTATCTTTTATTTCCAATAATAGTAATTGGACCGATATGGTTTGAGGAAGATAATATAGATTTCTTTAAGCTTTTAATACTCTTTGTTATAGCCATGATATTGAACTTTATATTTATGGAGCTTATAGGAAAAAGACTTTTTACATATAAGGGAAAGAAGAAATAATTAAGAGTTGAACTAAACCGAGATTCTTATCTCGGTTTTTTTATTTAACCAATAACTATCTTCCCAAAAATCCTTATTTTCGCACATCATTTGAAAAAAGGAGAAAATGAGTACAAAATTCCCTGAATATAAAGGTCTTGACCTGCCTAAAGTGGCAGAAGAAATCCTCAATTATTGGGAAGAGAATGATATTTTCGAAAAAAGTATCAGCACTCGCGAAGGAAAAGAGCCTTATATCTTTTTTGAAGGTCCGCCTTCTGCAAACGGATTACCTGGGATTCACCACGTAATGGCGCGATCTATAAAAGATATTTTCTGTAGATATAAAACACAAAAAGGTTATCAGGTTAAACGTAAAGCGGGATGGGATACCCATGGTCTTCCAATCGAGCTTGGCGTGGAAAAAGAACTTGGAATAACCAAAGAGGATATTGGAACCAAAATAAGCGTTGAAAAGTATAACGAAGCATGTAAAAATGCGGTAATGCGTTATACCGATGTTTGGAACGACCTTACCAAAAAGATGGGTTACTGGGTAGATATGGAAGATCCATATATAACCTACAAATCCAAATACATGGAAACGGTTTGGTGGTTGCTTTCAGAGATCTACAAAAAAGATCTTATTTATAAAGGCTATACCATTCAGCCATATTCTCCAAAGGCAGGAACCGGTTTGAGTTCACACGAGCTTAACCAGCCGGGAACTTATCAGGATGTTACTGATACTACCGTAACTGCGATGTTCAAAGCAAAGGCAGAAACCCTTCCGGAGTTTCTTCAGCAGGAGAAAGAAAATCTTTACTTCATTGCCTGGACCACAACTCCCTGGACGTTGCCGTCTAATACCGCACTTACAGTTGGACCAAAGATCCAGTATGTAACTGTAAAAACTTTTAATCAGTATACTTTTGAACCGATTACCATTATCGTGGCAAAAGATCTGGCTGAGAAACAATTCGATAAAAAATTCAGGAAAGCTGAGTCTGAGGCAGATCTGAATTCCTACACAAAAGAAGATAAGAAGATCCCTTATTTGGTTGGCGAAAGCTTTGCCGGGAAAGATCTTGTTGGAATAAAATATGAGCAACTGCTGGATTATGCGTTGCCAAACGACAATCCTGAAAATGCCTTCCGTGTAATTTCGGGTGATTTTGTAACTACAGAAGATGGTACCGGGATTGTTCACACCGCGCCTACATTTGGTGCAGATGATGCGCTTGTAGCTAAACAGGCAAGTCCTGAAGTTCCGCCACTTTTAGTGAAAGACGAGAATGGAAATCTTGTTCCTCTTGTTGACCTTCAGGGTAAATTCAGACCAGAAATGGGTGAATTCGCCGGGAAGTATGTGAAGAATGAATATTATGATGAAGAACAGGTTCCGGAAAAGTCGGTAGATGTTGAGATCGCCATCAAGCTAAAGGAAGAGAACAGAGCTTTTAAAGTAGAAAAATATGTGCACAGTTATCCAAATTGCTGGAGAACTGATAAGCCAATTTTATATTATCCATTGGATTCCTGGTTCATTAAAGTGACCGAATTCAAGGATAGAATGCATGAGCTTAACCAAAACATCAACTGGAAACCAAAATCAACAGGGGAAGGTCGTTTTGGAAACTGGCTGGCAAATGCCAACGACTGGAACTTAAGCCGAAGCAGGTATTGGGGAATCCCGTTACCTATCTGGAGAAGTGAAGATGGGAAAGAAGTAAAAGTTATTGGTTCTGTAGCTCAACTAAAGGAGGAAATGGCGAAAGCTGTGGACGCCGGGGTAATGCAGAAAGATATTTTTGAAGATTTTGTTGCCGGAGATATGAGTGAAGAGAACTATGAGAAAGTAGATCTTCATAAAAATGTGGTTGACACTATTACTCTGGTTTCAGATTCCGGAAAACCTATGAAGCGTGAGGCCGATCTTATCGATGTTTGGTTCGACTCCGGTTCCATGCCTTATTCACAATGGCACTATCCGTTTGAGAATAAAGAGAAAGTAGAAGATAAATGGCGAAAAGCCGATTTTATTGCTGAAGGTGTAGACCAGACACGTGGTTGGTTCTATACGCTACACGCCATCGCCACCATGATCTTTGATGATGTGGCTTATAAAAATGTGGTTTCCAACGGACTTGTTCTTGACAAGAACGGACAAAAGATGTCCAAGCGTCTTGGAAATGCCGTGGATCCATTTGAAACATTGGCGGCCTACGGGCCCGATGCTACCAGATGGTATATGATCTCCAATGCAAACCCATGGGATAACCTTAAATTTGATATTGAAGGAATTGGAGAGGTGCAGCGAAAATTCTTCGGAACTTTATATAATACCTATTCGTTCTTCACGCTTTATGCGAATATTGATGAATTCGTTTATGCTGAAGATAATGTGGAGCTGTCTAAACGACCTGAAATAGATCGCTGGATACTTTCAGAGTTGCATACGCTTATTGAGAAAGTTGATAAGTTCTATGCAGATTATGAGCCTACCAAAGCTACCAGAGCGATTTCTGAATTCGTTCAGGAAAACCTGAGTAACTGGTTCGTACGATTAAGCAGAAGAAGATTCTGGAAAGGTGACTATGAGCAGGACAAGATCTCTGCATATCAGACACTTTATACCTGCCTGGAAACAGTGGCTAAACTTGGAGCTCCGGTAGCGCCGTTCTTTATGGAAAGGTTGTTCAGAGATCTAAATGCTGCCACAGGAAAAGACAAGTCAGATTCTGTGCATACAGCAGATTTTCCGGTTTATGAACCTAAATTTGTTGATAAATCTTTAGAGCGCAAGATGGAGAAGGCTCAAACTATCTCATCTTTAGTACTTTCTTTACGTAAAAAAGAGATGATCAAAGTTCGCCAGCCATTACAAAGAGTAATGATTCCGGTACTTGATGAGAATCAAAAGCAGGAGATCGAAGCAGTGGCAGATTTGATCAAATCTGAAGTAAATGTTAAGGAAATAGAACTCATCGATGATGCTTCAGGCCTGTTGGTCAAGCAAATAAAGCCAAATTTCAGAGTTCTTGGCCCAAGATTTGGTAAGGATATTAAGCTGATTGTCAATGCAATAAGTAAATTTGACGCTGCTGATATTACTAAAATTGAAAGAGAAGGGGAAATAGAGTTCAACATTAATGAAAAAAATGTTAAATTGTCCCTATCAGAGGTGGAAATTTCCTCACAGGATATAGAAGGATGGCTGGTTGCCAGCAGTGGTAACCTAACAGTAGCCCTGGACGTTAGTATTAGTCCGGAGTTGAAAAAGGAAGGTGTTGCCAGAGAACTGGTAAACAGGATCCAGAATCTCCGAAAGGATTCAGGCTACGAAGTGACTGATACAATAGATGTTACCCTACAAAAGGACGGCGTTGTCGAGGATGCCGTAAACGATAATATAACTTATATTAAGAACGAAACATTAACTGCAACTCTCGAATTTGCAGAGGTGGTGAGTGAAGGTGCTGAGGTTGAATTTGATGATGTAGCCACTAAATTGTTTATTAAAAAGCACTAGCTATGGGAACAGATGTAAAAGAACGTTACTGCGATGCAGATCTTGCCGAGTTTAAAGCCCTTATCAAGAAAAAAATTGAGAAAGCTCAGGAGCAACTCGAGATCTATCAAACTGCTTACAAGAACGACGGGAACAATGGTACAGATGATACTTCTCCAACCTTCAAAGCTTTTGAAGAAGGAAGTGAAACTATGAGCAAAGAAGCTAACTCTCAGTTGGCCATTCGTCAGGAAAAATTCATCAGAGATCTTAAGAACGCCTTGACGCGAATTGAGAACAAAACTTACGGTATCTGCAGAGTTACCGGGAAGTTGATCGCAAAAGAAAGGTTGTTGCTTGTACCGCATGCTACGCTTAGTATAGAAGCTAAGAACATGCAGCGATAATAAAGAAAAACTTATTTCGTTTTTGCCTGCTATACTTTACCGTTAGTTTTAAATAAGTGTAATGGGATAAACCCTGGTTTAATCTCATACTTAGGCTACGGATTTGATATGGTGCCCAGAAACAAAAGGAAACTGAATGAAAAATCATAGATTGAGATTATGATTTTCCAGGTTCAAAAATTATGATATTTATTTGACCCTCCTGAATAAGGAGGGTTTTTTATTAAACTTAAATGAAGCAGATTCTTTTATTGTTAAGTATGATGCTAAGCCTACAGATGTTTTCACAGCGGGATACGCGTGAAATTCTGGATGCAGAGCAGGTACGCAACATTCATATTGATACAGATGAGGTTTTTAAAATTGAGGTCCTCTCTTCAAAGTCACCGGGGATTCGTATAAAAACTCATTCAGAAGGGGAGTACTACGATGAGATCATTTTGGAAACCAGGATCATTGATAAAACTCTGATGATTACTACGCGGTATCCGCAAATATTAAGTGGTGGATATGATAAACTAAGTGCGCATAAAGTATTTTCTCTGGAGATCGAAATAGAATTACCTGAAAATTTGTACCTGACAGTAGATTCGAATATTGCTTCTCTAATTACTCATGGAAAGTTCAGGACGGTTCAGGTGAATTTAAATCAGGGCTATTGCCAGCTTTTTGATTTTACAGGAAGTGCTGTGGTAAATACCTATTACGGCAATATTATGGTGGAGACTTCTATAGGAAAGATAGAGGCAAATTCCCGAAATGGAAACGTAAATATTTCTGAACTTTTACCGGGCAGAAATTCAATTAAACTTAACAGTGTAGACGGCAACATATTGGTGCGAAAAAACTAAATAATATTAGTATTTTTGAGCCGTTTCCAATTAAAATATACCCATGTCGCTTAAAAAAGCCGGAGTAATTATCATCCTGATCCTTTTAATAGATCAAATTTCGAAATTTTATATCAAAACCCATTTTGCCCTTGGAGAAGAGGTTCCTGTATTTGACTGGTTCCGTATTTTGTTTGTAGAAAACGAAGGGATGGCCTGGGGAACCAAGATTCCCGGTGAATATGGGAAGCTTGCACTTACCCTTTTCAGGCTTGCAGCAATCGTTGGGATTGGTTACTGGCTTTGGGATGCGGTTAAAAATAAGGGTTCGCGAATTTTAATTAGTGCCATCGCATTGATCTTTGCCGGCGCTCTTGGAAATATAATTGACTCTGTATTCTACGGTATTATTTTTAATGACAGTTATGGGCAGGTAGCGAGCTTTTTACCTGAAGCGGGAGGCTATGGCACTCTTTTTCATGGAAAGGTGGTAGACATGCTTTATTTCCCTTTATGGAAAGGATATTTGCCGGGCTGGGTTCCATTCTGGGGTGGTGAATATTTCACCTTTTTTGAACCGGTTTTCAATATTGCAGATTCAGCAATAAGTGTAGGTGTGGCGTTGCTTCTTTTGTTCAACAAAAAAGCATTCCCGAAAACCGAAAAGGAAGAAAAATAATCAGGCAGCCGTTTTTTCGAATATCTTTTCGAACTTCTTAAGCTCTATAGGTTTAATAAGATAATCTGTAACCATATTAAAGGATTTAGCTCTTTCAAGATCCCGCGGATCAATAGAAGAACTAACCACATATAAGGTTATTTTCTTATTAAGGTTATTCTTGATTTTAATGAATTCGTTGAGGAATTCCCATCCATCCATCACAGGCATATTGAGATCCAGGAAAATAATATCAGGAAGTTTATCCTCTTCTGTAGCGGTTTCCATGATATATTTAAAGTAATCAAGCGCTTCTTTCCCGTTCTTGTAAATAAGAAGGTTTTCAGATAGCTTTTTGATCTCAATGATCTTTTTTACAAGATTCACGTATATCTTATCATCATCGATGATACACGCTAGTTCTACTTTTTGCCCCATAACAAATAGATCTAGAATTTAATTTTAAAAGTAGTCCCAATGTCAAGGGTACTACTAACAGATATAGTCCCTCCAAGGGCCTCGATCTGGTTTTTAGTTATAAATAATCCAATTCCTTTTGCCTCTGTATTTTGTTGATGGAAGGTCTTATACATTCCAAACATTTTATCCCCATATTCATCGAGGTCTATCCCCATACCGTTGTCACTAACTTCAAGAAATTCCTTGTCGTTTTCAGTATAAGTTTGAATAAAGATCACTGGTTTGCGGCCCGGTTGCTTGTACCGAATCGCATTTGTAATTAAATTTAATAAAATACTTTCAAGATACTCAGGGATATAGCGAATTTCTTTCAAATCTTGAAATTCAGCGACGATTTTTGCATTTTCCCGATTAATAAGCGAGGAAATTGAAGCTAAGACTACTTCAAGAGCTTCATCAAACCTGATGTTGACTTTTTCTTTTCGCAGGCTTGTTTGAATGCTAACAATGTCATTTAATCTGGAAATTGCGGTGTCCAGATTTCCAGCCACGTCTTCAACATTTGCCAGGAGATCAAGTTTATCCCTGTCTGTTTTTGACTCCCGAAGCAGTTCTACAATCAAACTCAGGTTACTGCTGTGAGACCTCAAATGGTGTGAAACTATGTGCGCAAAATTAAAAAGTCTTGAATTTTGGGTTGCGATAATATCCAGTGAGTTCTGGAGATTAAGCTCGTTATTCTTATTCTCGTCAATATTTTGTAAAACTCCGCGAATTCCAATAACCTGCTGCTCATCATTATAAACAGGTTTGCCGGTAAGACGGGTCCAGTATTCCCGGTTTTGAAATGAAACCATTTTAAGCTCCAGTTTAAATGGGATACCAAAATTCTCACATTTATCAAATGCATTGCGCATGCGGTTATGATGTTCCTCTGCATAGAATTTCATTCTGTCTTCATACGCAGGTTGAAAATCCCGGGGGCAATCGAGAATTTTCTTGGAAACATCGTCCCAGTAAATGTTCTTGTTAATAGTATCCACATACCAGCCACCGGTAGAAGTCATTTCTGCGGTTTCGCGGTAATAAAAGAAATTCTCTTCAATGGTATACTGATCCCGTTTGGACTGATGAATATTTACAAAAAGGAGAACCGCGGTTTCTCTGAAACTTTGATCCTTGCTTTTTAGATTTTTACATTCGAACCAGCGATACTTTCCGTTTTCCAGCTTTAATTTAATTTCAAAGCAGAAAGGCTCGTCCTCTTTGACCAGTTTCTCAAAGTTGATTCTAAAATCGTATCGGTAATCGGGATGGAGAATATGGTTGATGAAGAATTCAAATCTATCCTCATCTACTTTTGGTTTTCCTACAAGAATATTAAAATGATCTGACCAAGTAATATCTCTGGAAAACAGGTTTATCTTCCAGTAGGCGATATCGAAATCCTGTAATATGCTGTTTAACTGTAAGTCGCTAAGCATGGGGGGTTAATTGGTCAGGTTAAAAATAGCGTATAAAGTCTTGCTTTACAAACTTTATTTATTGCTGAAGTTATAGACCCGGTTTGGAGTGATGCAGTAGTCTAATGGCGCGTCATGACTGAAGAGTTCATCTATTTTCTCTTCGGCTTCAAAAAAAGAAAGGCCTATTTTCATAATGTCGTTTTTACAATCTGCCAGAAATCGGTCGTAAAAACCTTTTCCGTAGCCTACTCTGTGACCCGCTTTGTCAAAGGCAAGTAGCGGTAAAAAGACCACTTCTAACTTGTGATTTGGGATTTCTATGCCGTCCTGGGGTTCGGGAATATTCCACTCATTCTTTTTGATCACGGTATGATCTGTTAACAGGAAATTTGTCATTTTTCCGGTCTCAAAATCTGACTTTGGAATAACCACTTCCTTGTCTTTTCCTTGTAGGACGTGAAGTAAATATTCTGTATTTACTTCCTTTTTTTCAGCGATGCTTAGAAAAATGTGGTAGTATCGCTTTTCCCAGATAGGTAATTGTAAAGCGCGATTGGCAATTTCAAGGCTTTTTTCCTCGATGCTTTCTTCATCCAGCCCGGATCTTAATGTTTTATATTTTTTTCTAAGCTCAGACTTCTGCATGATTATCAGATTTCTTTTGACTGGAAATATGAAATATGGCATCTCCCTGATAAACGATTGGAGATTCGTTTACATTGATTACATAACCTTCATTCTGGCTTTTGATCTTATGGCTGAACTTGCCGTAAGGATCTGTAATAGTGGCGATATATTCCCCTTTTTCCACATGTTTCCCGCAGGGGATTTTCACGTGAAGTAAACCGCTGTATTTCGCACGAAGCCAGGAGCTGTTTTCAATTAACACAGTGTCTTTTCGCGCATCCGGATAATCGAATTTATCGTTCAGCATTTCCAGGTGGCTTAAAATTCTCATGGCGCCTTCCACACCACATTTAGCCACATCTTTATTGCTATCCAAAGATTTTCCACCTTCAAATAAAAGTACCGGAATCCCAAGTTTGGAGCAGGTTTCTCTGTAAGATTTGGTTATGGTTTTGGAGTGAATGGTAAATGGAGCATTGAAAATTCGGGCATAATTAATGCTTTGTTCATCACCTTTTTTAACTCTTATCTGGGGAGCATTAAATCTTGCAGCGCCTCCCGTGTGAAAGTCCAGACAAAAATCTGCAATTGGTAAAATCTTTTTTACGAACTGGTAAGCAAATCTGCTGGCAAGGGAGCCATTTTTGGTGCCGGGAAAAACGCGATTCAGGTCACGGCCATCAGGAAATTCCCGGGCCATATTTAAAAAGCCAAAAATATTTACAATCGGAATACATATCACCGTCCCAACTTTGGGTTTATTGATCCCCTTGGCGATGATTTGCCTAACGATTTCCACCCCATTGATCTCGTCACCGTGAATTCCGGCAGTTAGCAGAACCACGGGGCCGGGTTTTTTGGATCGCTCAATAATTACCGGTACTTCTACTGAAGTGGTCGTATAGAGCTTAGCCATGTTGAAATTAATGGTAGCTCTTTTTCCAGGTAATACTTTTTCCCCTAAAATTTCAAGAACATTGTTCTTGTCTATTCGCGGCATAGGCTATACATTTCTTTCAATATATCTAATGATGGTCTTTGCAATATCTTTTCCGGTAGCAGCTTCTATCCCTTCAAGACCGGGAGAGCTGTTAACTTCCAGGATTAAGGGACCACGGCTACTTTGAAGCATGTCTACCCCGGCCACTCCCAGTGCCATAGCTTTGGCAGCTTTAATCGCAGCATTTTCTTCTTCATCTGTAAGCTGAATTACAGAAGCAGATCCGCCTCTATGTAAATTAGAGCGGAATTCTCCTTCTTTTCCCTGTCGTTTCATGGCTCCAACAACCTGCCCGTCTACTACAAAGGCACGTATATCTGCTCCACCGGCTTCCTTGATGAATTCCTGCACAATTACTCTCGCCTGTAAACCATTAAAAGCTTCGATAACAGATTCGGCTGCATTTTGAGTTTCGGCCAGAACCACACCTAGGCCCTGAGTACCTTCCAGTAATTTTATAATCACGGGAGCTCCTCCAACATGTTCCAGAATTTCGGTTACATCTTTTGAATAGTTGGTAAATACCGTTTTAGGCAATCCCAACCGGGCTCTGGAAAGTATCTGTAAGCTTCTTAATTTATCCCTGCTTCTTACTAGTGCCTGTGACTCTGTAGTAGTAAAAGTTCCCATCATTTCGAATTGTCGTACTACCGCGGTACCATAGAAGGTAACGGAAGCACCAATCCTTGGAATTACTGCATCTGTATCGTCAAGAAAATGATTTTTGTAAAATATGCTGGGTTTTTTCTTTTCTATAATAAGATCACATTTTATAGGATCTATAACTTCAACTTCATGATTTCTTTTCTTCGCTGCTTCTACTAACCTGCTCGTTGAATATAGCCTAGGGTTTCGTGATAGAATTCTTATCTTCATTTAACTTCAGATTAAAAGACACGTCTATAAGCTCTGTGTCTACTACAAATTTTTTGGTTAAAAATTTTCTTCCAATAAGTACCGGGAACCTCATTTCCTGCCTGTCAGATAAGGATAATGAAATTTTAAAGACCTTACCAAAGAGTACTATTTTTGATTGTACCTGATATCTTTTCTGGATCTGGCCATTACTGCTTCTTACAAATACAATATCATAATCCCTGAATACAAAAAGTTTTCCATTGTACAAAGGGTGTTCTTCATCCAGAAAAGTGCAATGAAGCTCATCATCCTTTTCAAAAATATTGTCGCAATGTATAGAGGAAGTGTATGCTCCGGTATCTATTTTTATGGCAATATCATTTAGTTGCAGGGAAGGAAAATCTGCTTTATCAAACCTGCCGATCACGATCTTATCCATAATGCAATATAATAAAAACCCATCAGTTTTAGGGCAGGGCAAATTAAAGCAAACATTCTCCAATTATTCACCATTGGAAGCGAATATTCTTAAATTTTTCAGGAGATTTTAAAAAAGGTTTAGCGACCAATTTTTAATGTTTATTTTTGAGGTAATGGAAAAACCTGCACTGGAAGTACAATTAAAAACTCTGCCCAGCAACCCGGGTGTTTATCAGTACTTTGATAAGAACGGGAAGATTTTATATGTTGGAAAAGCGAAGAATCTCAAAAAGCGAGTTAGCTCATATTTTAATAAAAAACATGACAGCCACAGGATAGGAGTCATGGTTAAAAAGATCCACGAAATAAGACATATCGTGGTTGCTTCAGAAACCGATGCGCTTTTACTGGAAAATAACCTTATCAAAAAGCATCAGCCACGCTTTAATGTGATGCTTAAAGATGATAAGACCTATCCATGGATTTGTATCAAGAATGAAAGATTTCCACGAGTTTTTCCAACCCGTAGATTGATAAAGGATGGGAGTGAGTATTACGGCCCGTTTACCAGTTTTAAAACGGTAAATACCTTGCTGGATTTGATCAAAGGTCTTTATAAATTAAGAACCTGTAACTACGATCTGGCTGAAGATAAAATCAGGAACGGGAAGTATAAGGTCTGTCTGGAATATCATCTGGGAAATTGTGAAGGACCGTGCGAAGCATTTCAGGGCGAAGAAGAATACAATAAAAATATAGATGCCATAAGGCAGATAGTTAAGGGAAATTTTAAAGATTCACTGCAGCGTTTTAGAAATCAAATGAAAGAGCATGCAGAGAATATGGAATTTGAAGATGCTCAGCGTATCAAGAATAAGATTGATGTGCTGGAGAATTATCAGTCTAAATCAACAGTCGTAAATCCAAAAATCAATAATGTTGATGTTTTCTCTGTAGTGACCGATGAAGGTTATGGCTATGTGAATTTTCTTCAGCTTTCTCATGGCGCGATCATTAGGTCACATACTATAGAAATGAAGAAAAAACTGGATGAAAGTGACCGGGAATTACTGGAGCTGGCCATAGTGGAAATAAGACAGCGTTTCAATTCCAATTCCAAAGAGATATTTGTGCCCTTTAAAGTTGATGTAGGGGAAGGACTTACGATCACCGTGCCTAAACTGGGCGATAAGAAAAAGATTGTAGAGTTATCTGAGCGTAATGCGAAGTATTTCAGGCAGGAACGATTCAAGCAGATGAAAATTGTGGATCCGGACAGGCATGTAAACCGGATCATGGCTCAAATGAAGGAGGATTTAAGATTAAGCGAGGAGCCCAGGCATATTGAATGTTTTGATAATTCGAATATTCAGGGAAGTAATCCTGTAGCAGCCTGCGTGGTTTTTAAGAATGGTAAGCCCAGTAAAAAAGATTATCGTAAATTTAATATCAAGACCGTAGAAGGTCCTAATGATTTTGCTTCGATGGAAGAAGTGGTATTCCGAAGATATAAAAGGTTGCTGAATGAAGGAGAGGAATTGCCACAGTTAATTATCGTCGATGGAGGTAAAGGGCAGTTGTCAAGTGGTGTCAAAGCTCTGGAAGCGCTGGATTTACGCGGAAAAATAGCGATCATAGGAATTGCCAAGCGACTGGAGGAAATATTTTACCCGGGAGATTCTATTCCGCTTTATCTGGATAAAAAATCTGAAAGTCTGAAAGTTATTCAGCATTTAAGGAATGAGGCGCATAGGTTTGGGATCACTTTTCACCGAAATAAGAGAAGTAAGACCGCACTTAATACCGAGCTGGAATCAATTGCGGGAATTGGAGAAAAAACTGTGGTGGAATTGCTGAAGAATTTCCGGTCTCTTAAAAGGGTCAAAGAAGCAAGTTTAAAAGAACTTTCAGAAGTGGTTGGTTCCTCTAAAGCAAGCATCGTCTATAATTTTTACCATACCGAATAAATGAGAAAATTACTGGTTCTGTTATTCTTATTCAATTCTCTTTTTTCCATTTCCCAGGAAAAGGAATCGCCTAAGATAGGACTGGTTTTAAGTGGAGGAGGAGCGAAAGGGCTTGCTCATATTGGTGTTCTTAAAGTCCTCGAAGAGCAGGGGGTCAAGGTTGATTATATTGGCGGGACCAGTATGGGAGCTATAATTGGAGGATTATATGCTTCTGGTTATACGGCTTATGAACTGGATTCCATCTTTAGAAATACCAATTTTAACCGTTTGATTCAGGATGACCTTCCCAGGCGTGCTAAAACTTTTTACGAAAAAGAAGATTCAGAAAAGTATGCTATCACGCTGCCTTTTGACAATTTTGATATTTCCTTTCCCAGCGGGCTTTTTAAAGGTCAGAATATCTATAATTTAATGACGAGGCTCACCATGCATGTAAGTGATGTGGATGATTTTAGCAAACTTCCTATTCCCTTCTTTTGTGTGGCTGCCAATGTAGAGACCGGAGACGCGGTAATTCTCGATCAGGGATCGCTGGCCAAAGCGATCTCTGCCAGTGGAGCTATTCCAACTTTATTGAGCCCCATTAAGATCGACGGGCAGTTGCTTACAGATGGGGGAGTAGCTAATAATTATCCGGTAGAGGAACTTCGCCGTCGTGGAGCCGATATTATTATTGGAGTAGATGTTCAGGATAGTCTCGTAAAACGGGACAAGCTTAGAAGTGTGTTTGAGATCATGAGTCAGATCTCCAACTTCAGGACTATAAATGACATGAAAAATAAGCGGCCGCTAACAGATATCTACATAAAACCCAATATTAGCCCTTTCTCTGTAATGTCCTTTGATCAGGGAAAAGCGATTATTGACTCCGGAAAAGTGGCAGCACTGGATAAGTTGAAAGAGCTTCAGCAATTAAGTTCAGGAATTGGCGAGGCAATGAACCGGAAGCCGGTTAAGAAAATCACCACCTTTAATATTAGCGCCTTGACCATTCAAGGGAACAGTACATATCCTCGTGCTTATGTGCAGGGGAAGCTAAAACTGGATTACGATAAACCCTATAATTTTGATGATCTAAGCATTGGGATCAACAACCTTACTGCAACCGGGAATTTTGACAGGATAAATTATCAGTTAATTCCAAGGGATAATAACGGAAATTATATACTCGCCATGCAGATGGAAGAAACAGAAAATAAAATGTTGCTTCGCATGGGGCTGCATTATGACGAGTTGTATAAAAGTGGTGCGCTGGTGAATCTTACCAGAAAAAGTTCACTGTTCACGAATGATGTGGCCTCTCTGGATCTCATTGTTGGGGATAATCTTCGGTATAATTTTAACTATTATCTGGATAAAGGCTTTTACTGGAGCGTGGGCTTGAATTCACGCTATAATACTTTTGAAAATGATATAGATCTTGCGGCGGTTAATGAAGAAATAAGCGAGAGACTGCAGTCTGTACGGGAGCTGGAAGTGAATTTCAAGGATTTTACAAACCAGATCTATCTCGAAACCCTTTTTCAGCAGGTGTTTTCCATTGGGATCGGGCTGGAACATAAATATTTAAAGATAAGTAGTGCAACTGTAAATGCTGCAGATGATTCCACCAGTGAATTAAGATTTGATAACAGCCATTATGCCGGAGGATTCGGGTATTTAAAATTCGATTCTTACGATAATAAATACTTTCCTTCCAAAGGTTTAAGCTTTCAGGGAGATTTCCATATTTACCTGTATTCTTCAGATTATAACAATAATTTTGCTGAATTCTCCATAGCTAAAGGAGCGATAGGTTATGCGGTTACCCCCTGGGAAAATTTCACTACCCACATTTCTACAGAAACAGGTTTTAAAATTGGAAATGATCGAACTCAGGTTCTGGATTTTTTCCTTGGCGGATATGGAAATGACTTTATAAATAATATCAAGCCTTTCTATGGCTATGATTTTTTAAGCCTCTCCGCAGATAGTTATATAAAAGCTACTCTGGAGCTTGATTACGAGATCTTCAGAAAAAATCATGTGATCGCGGGTGCAAATATTGCTAATGTTGAAGACAGGTTATATACTACGGGAAATTGGCTCAGTATGCCGGACTATTCAGGGTATGCCCTGGGATATGGATTAGAAACTTTTATGGGGCCACTCGAAGTGAAATATACCTATTCACCACAAGTAAAGAACAGCTACTGGTTTTTTAGCCTTGGATTCTGGTTTTAGATTTTCGATTATTTTTATACTGAAATGACCCCTTTTTTGATTTGGATTTAAGATAAAATCGGTAAATTTTAATGATATTTGTATAAATCGAAAAATAAACATGAAATAATCATAATCTTTCAAAGTATTATATCATTTGATCGATTTCAAAACCCATAATTATGCCTTTTTATCATAAGCTTGGTAAAATCCCACATAAACGTCATACGATCTTCAGGAAGCCTGATGGAAGTCTTTATTACGAACAGCTATTTGGTACCATTGGTTTCGACGGAATGTCGTCTAACCTTTACCATGAGCATCGACCAACTCAGGTCAAAGAGATCAAAGGCAGTTATGATGTAAAGCCAAAAATTGCCATTGAGAATAATCTGAAATCTTACAGGTTAAAAGGATTCCAGATTACGCCTCACCCGGATTATCTTGAAAGCCGAAAAGCAGTCCTAACAAATTCAGACTGCGATATAGTCCTGGCTTCCCCGCAAGGGTCCACTACAGATTACTTTTATAAGAATGCAGATGCAGATGAGTTGATCTTTGTGCATAAAGGAAGTGGAAAACTGCGTACACATTTGGGGAATCTGGATTTTAAATATGGAGACTATCTGTTAGTCCCTCGCGGAACCATTTATAAAATGGATTTTGATGATGAGAACAACAGGCTCTTTATTGTTGAATCCCGTCGTCCTATCTATACGCCTAAAAGATACCGAAACTGGTTTGGCCAACTACTGGAACATTCACCATTTTGCGAACGTGATCTTAGACAGCCACATGAATTAGAGACGAACGATGAAAAAGGAGATTTCCTTATAAAGATCAAGAAACAGGGAAGAATCTTTGATATGGTATATGCTACTCATCCATTTGATGTAGTGGGATACGATGGTTATAACTATCCGTATGCATTTTCAATTCATGATTTTGAACCTATAACCGGAAGAATACACCAACCGCCACCGGTGCATCAAACTTTTGAGACCGATGCTTTTGTGGTATGTAGTTTCTGTCCGCGTAAATACGATTACCATCCGGAAAGCATTCCGGCACCTTACAGCCATAGTAATATTGATAGTGATGAGGTGTTGTATTATGTTGATGGAGACTTTATGAGCAGGAACGATATTGAAGCAGGTCACATCTCGCTTCACCCTGCAGGAATTCCGCACGGTCCGCATCCGGGAGCTGTGGAGCGAAGCATTGGTCAGGTAGAAACTGAAGAGCTTGCGGTCATGGTGGATACTTTTAAGCCACTTATGCTAACCGAAGATGCGATGGAGATCGCAGATGATAGTTACCATAAATCATGGTTGGAAGATGGTCATGAGCATTAATAAGAAGGAGGATTTATCAGCACAGGATAGAGCGATGTGGTAAAAGTTTTGAGTTAAGCTCTCAATTTTTTATTATTCAATTTATCCATTAAAAACAATTAGAAATGTCAACAGATAACACATCATTAAAATTAGAGAAAGTAGTACCGGAAGCTGAAGATTTTCTTCCAATCCTGGGAACTGACTTTGTAGAGCTATATGTAGGTAATGCCAAGCAGGCAGCCTATTATTACCAACATGCATGGGGCTTCCAGCCGGTAGCTTATGCAGGTTTGGAAACAGGTAAAAAAGACAGTGTTTCTTACGTGCTTCAACAGGGGAAGATTAGATTAGTTCTTACCTCGCCTCTTGAAAAAGGCGGAGATATAAATGCTCATATCGAGAAACATGGTGACGGAGTTAAATTCGTAGCACTATGGGTGGACGATGCCCGCAAAAGTTATGAGGAAACTACCAAAAGAGGAGCCAAGTCTTATGTTGAGCCTCATGAGATCGACGATGAGAACGGGAAAGCTGTAATTTCAGGGATCCATACTTATGGAGAGACCGTGCACCTTTTTGTAGAGAGAAAAAATTATGAAGGTCCTTTCCTTCCCGGATACCGCGCTTATGATACCAAGGTTAAAGCGCCGGATACAGGTCTAAAGTTCATAGATCACATGGTAGGTAATGTTGGTTGGAATGAGATGAACAAGTGGGTAGAATTCTACGCTCAGGTAATGGGATTTGCTCAGCTGGTATCTTTTGATGATAAAGATATTTCAACAGATTATACTGCTCTTATGAGTAAGGTGATGAGTAACGGGAATGGAAGAATTAAATTCCCGATTAACGAGCCTGCAGAAGGAAAGAAAAAATCTCAGATCGAGGAATATATAGATTTCTATAATGGAGCAGGGGTGCAGCATATTGCTCTTGCTACAGATAATATAATCGAAACTGTAACTGCTCTAAGAGACAGGGGGGTTGAGTTCCTGTATGTTCCGGAGACTTATTATGACGATCTGCTTGATCGTGTAGGTGAGATCGATGAAGATCTTGAACCTTTAAAAGAATTAGGAGTACTGGTAGATAGAGATGATGAAGGTTATTTGTTACAGATCTTTACCAAACCTGTTCTGGACAGACCAACCATGTTCTTTGAAATTATTCAGAGAAAAGGAGCTCAGTCTTTTGGAAAAGGAAACTTCAAAGCTCTTTTCGAAGCAATTGAAAGAGAACAGGATTTGCGAGGTACATTAAATTAGATTAAAAAACCTGCTGAATTATAATTTTTGAAATAATTTATTTGAAAATCACTCAATAAAACTGTTAAAGTTTATTTAAGGGTTGCGGGTAAGGTAGAAATACAGGACTTTTGCACCGCATTTCTGGAGTGGTTACCATAAATGTAAATTTTTTTCATAATTTAAGTTTTAGTTGGTTAATAAGATAAAATTCCCCGTCATTAATTTGATGGGGTTTTTTGTTTTAATACTTTTGGAATAGTAATTGTAATCGGCATTAACCCCAGATGGACTGTAACTTACGAATTCAAAAATTATGAGAAAATATATTACAATTACTTTGATCTTTAGCTTTCTTGCTACGACTCAGGTTTTTTCACAAAGTGCTTTTCAGGCAGGAGAATGGTTCAAGTTTCGTATTCACTACGGGATGTTCAATGCCAGCTATGCAACCTTAGAGGTAGAGGAGTCCACTTATAATAATACTCCGGTTTATCATGTGAAGGGAGTTGGTAAATCCACCGGATTGTTGAGTTTGTTTTTTAAGGTGAATGATGATTACCAGACTTACATTGATAAAAGGACCGGAAGGCCTTACAGGTTTATTCGAAATATAAATGAAGGCGGTTATACCAAAGACCTGGTTATTGATTTTGACCAAAAAAAGAATAAAGCCCACGTTTTAAACCGAAAGAGCAATCAAAGAAAAACATATTCTGTACCCGAGAATGTACACGATATGTTATCATCATTTTATTATATTCGCAACCAAATTAAAACAGACGATCTTGAGCCCGGCGATGAGATGCGTTTGAATATGTTCATCGATGACGAAAACCTTGATTTTAAGCTGGTTTTCCTTGGAAGAGATACGATAAGAACCAAATTTGGAAAGGTCGCAACTCTTAAATTCCGGCCCTATGTTTTGGCAGGAAGAGTCTTTAAGGAAAAAGAAAGTTTGACGTTTTGGATAAGTGACGATAAAAATAAAATCCCGGTCAAAATAGAAGCAGATCTCGCAGTGGGATCCTTAGATGCCGATCTTGAAGCTTATAAAGGACTTAAGCATCAATTTAGTATTATAATGAAGTAAATATGGAGATAAAGCCCGAAATCGCAGAACGGATTGTTAAACTTGAAGAAAAGTTCAGGAATTCGGGACAGGATATGGGTTCCTATCTGGATGGCCTTCTTTATGACCGCTATGTTTCCTATTGGGATTATATAAGTGTAGACACTCTTTTAAGTCTGCAAAAAACAAATACTCACTTTCCTGATGAAACGATTTTTATCACCTATCATCAGATCACAGAACTGTACTTTAAGCTTATTATTCATGAGCAAAAACAGATCATTAACAGCGAAACTTTAACTCCATCCTATTTTGTTGAGAAATTGAACAGGATGAACAGGTATTTCAGGATACTTATAGATTCGTTTGATGTGATGATAAAAGGAATGGAGAGGGAGCAATTCCTGAAATTCCGAATGGCTCTATTGCCTGCGAGTGGATTCCAATCTGCGCAATTCAGGATGATCGAGTTGTATTCAACTCCATTGGAGAATCTGGTTTCGGCTGAAACCAGAGCTAATTTCTCTAATAACAATTCTGCTGAAGAACTTTTCGAGAATATTTACTGGAAAAAAGGAGGGATCGATCTAAAAACCGGAGAAAAGACCTTAACCTTAAAACAGTTTGAGGAACGGTACACTCCGCGATTCTTAAGGATAGCGAATGGAGTTTATGGGAAAACCATATACCAGCGTTATTTGAGTATGCATGAGGAGGATAGGTCTAATGAAGATCTAATTCAGGCAATGCGTAATTTTGATGTGAATGTAAATATCAACTGGTTGTTGATGCATATGGGAGCGGCTTACAGGTATTTGAGTAAAGACAAGGAGACTGTAAAAGCAACCGGTGGAACAAACTGGAAAAAATTCCTTCCGCCAAGCTTCCAGAAGATCTCGTTCTTCCCTGAAATATGGAGTGAAGAAGAGCTTAATGACTGGGGAAAACAATGGGTGAACCATACTTTTAATACGGAAAAACAAAAAGGATAAAAAAATTGAAGAAAATAGGTTTATTGTTAATGTTGATGCTGGCCACCGTGGCTTGCAATGATGAGGAGAAAGACCAGGATCTGGCTGAGGTGAAACCAAAAAAGGTTGAACGGGTAGAAAAACAATACGGGTTTATTCTCAACAATTTTGAAGTTGTAAGAGATACTGTGAGATCCGGAGATAGCTTTGGCTATATCATGGATAAAAATGGTGTTGGCCATGGTAAGGTTTTTGAGATCTCAGAAACTGTAAAAGATTCTTTTAATCCGGCGAGAATCGTAGCCGGAAAGAAGTATATGGTGCTTAAGGCTAAAGATTCAGCTAAAACTGCGCAGTACTTTATCTATGAAAATGATAAGATAAATTATACTGTGGTAGCGCTGGGTGACAGCATTTATGCTAATAAGAAAAAGCGTCCGGTAACCATTAAAAAGAGAGAAGTTTCCGGGGTGATCACTTCTTCCCTTTCAGAAGCTATGCAGGCTCAAGGCTTGAGTAATCTTCTGGTTTACGAATTATCAAATATCTACCAGTGGAGTATTGACTTCTTTAAACTTCAGAAGGGTGATCAATTTAAAATGGTTTATCACGAAAAGTATATCGATGATACCATATTTGCCGGGATCGATAAAGTAGATGCGGCGGTATTCAAACATTCAGATAAGCCTTACTATGCTTTTAGGTATACAACAGATAGTATTTCGGGACAGCCAAATTTTTATGATGAAGAAGCTAAAGCGCTGCAGTCATTTTTTTTGAAAGCACCACTAAATTATTCGAGAATTTCATCAAGATATACCAAAAGGCGGTTCCATCCGGTTCAAAAGAGATGGAAAGCTCACCTGGGAACAGATTATGCTGCACCACGGGGCACTCCTATTGTAAGTACCGCGAATGGTACGGTGATCGCTTCAGCTTATACGTCAGCAAATGGTCATTATGTTAAAGTGAAGCATAATGGGAAATATACCACCCAGTATTTGCACATGACTAAGCGGGCCGTGAGAAACGGGCAAAGAGTTAAGCAGGGAGATGTTATTGGGTATGTTGGAAGTACCGGATTGGCTACCGGACCCCACGTTTGTTACCGTTTCTGGGTAAATGGGAAACAGGTGGATCCATATCGACAAAATTTACCTTCAGCTGAACATATCACGAATGATTTAAAAGATGAGTATTTCGCTCATATCGAACCTTTGAAAAAAGAACTGGAAGCTATTCCATTTAAAAACATTTAGATGAAAAATATAAATCCAACCACTACCAAAGCCTGGAAGGAATTAGAAAGTCATTTTAAAAATATTGAAAATGAACATATGAGAGATATGTTCATGAATGACAGGGAGAGAGCGGGAAAGTATACCATAGCATGGGAGGATTTTTTCGTTGATTTCAGTAAGAACAGATTAAAAGAGGAAACTGTTGATTTATTACTTCAGTTAGCCGAAGAATGTGGTCTTAAGGAAGCAATCGAAAGCTATTTTGAAGGAAAAGCGATAAACCAGACGGAGAACAGAGCAGTTTTACATACTGCTTTAAGAGCGGCTGGAGATACTCCTGTTGAAGTTGATGGAAAAAATGTTTTACCGGAAGTTGAAGTAGTTAAGAAACAGATTCGTCAATTTAGTGAGGAAATTATAGGTGGAACCCGTAAAGGATACACCGGTAAAGCTTTTACAGATGTTGTAAATATTGGAATTGGAGGTTCAGATCTTGGACCGGTGATGGTAGTTGATAGTTTGAAGTATTATCAAAATCATCTTAATCTTCATTTTATTTCCAATGTGGACGGTGATCATGTGCACGATATTATTCAGGATCTCAATCCTGAAACCACCCTTTTTGTGATCGTTTCCAAAACTTTTACCACCATGGAAACCATTAGCAACGCCACTACAGTGAGAGAATGGTTTTTGAAGACTGCCCCTCAGGAAGAAGTTGCGAAACATTTTGTAGCGGTATCTACTAACCTGGCCAAAGTTGAAGGCTTCGGTATATCCAAAGAAAATATTTTCCCTATGTGGGACTGGGTTGGAGGTAGATTTTCACTGTGGAGTGCGGTAGGCCTTTCTATAAGTCTGGGTATAGGTTATAATAATTTTGAATCTTTACTGGAAGGCGCCCGAAAAATGGATGAGCATTTTAGAAGTTCTTCTTTTAAAAATAATATTCCGGTGCAGTTGGCACTAATAAGTGTCTGGTATAACAACTTTTTCAAGGCTGAAAGTGAAGCGGTTATTCCTTATACTCAATATTTAGATAAATTCCCGTCCTATCTGCAGCAGGCCATTATGGAAAGCAATGGTAAAAGTGTGGACAGGAATGGTGAAAAGGTAAACTACCAAACCGGAACCATTATCTGGGGAGAACCGGGAACCAACTCACAGCATGCCTTCTTTCAGCTTATACATCAAGGAACTAAACTTATTCCGGCAGATTTTATCGGGTTTAAAAATTCTTTGTTTGGAGATGAATCTCATCATGATAAATTGATGGCGAATTATTTCGCGCAGACAGAAGCTTTACTTCATGGTAAGACTGAGAATGTAGTAGAGGAGGAGCTTAGATCCATGAGGTTTAGTCAGGAGGAAATCGACAGAATCAAACCTTTCAAGGTCTTTGAGGGTAATAATCCTACCAATTCCATTTTAATTGAAAAATTGACGCCGGAGAGTTTAGGAAAGCTAATTGCTATGTATGAACATAAGATCTTTGTGCAGGGTGTCATCTGGAATATTTATAGCTACGACCAATGGGGAGTAGAGTTAGGGAAACAACTGGCGAACAAGATTTTGGCAGAATTTGAAAGAGGAGAGATTGATGATCATGATTCTTCTACCTCAAACCTTCTTAAATTTTATTTGAAAAAATAAAATTTCGAAAAAAGAATTGAATTTTCCTGGTGATATTTTTTAATCTCTGTGCCCGGATATAAATTTTATAAAACTTTGAAAATTAAGCCCTGATATGTTTCAGGGCTTTTTTTATAGAGGAGACCGCAACTTATTTATTAACAATGGTTTAAGCGCAGGGAAATTGAATGTAAATTATTGACAATCAGTAAATAACAGAGGTTTTGTGAGGATGTTTTTGTATCCAAAAGGGTGAATCTGTTATTTTCTGTCTCTAAAAAGTTAAAATTCTTAACAGTAAGATAATGGATATTAAGCAAGAAATGCTTTTTTTTGCTGCGAATTAAAAACAATCACAAACACAAAACAAATGAGGAAATTATTTCTCTTAGCAATGTTTTTGACATCTGCTACGATTTTTGCTCAAGGAACTATCACCGGATCGGTTATAGATTCTGAAACGAACGGACCGCTCCCGGGAGCTAACGTTATGGTAGTTGGTACTAACAACGGTACCATGACCGATTTTGATGGAAACTTCTCTCTTGAAGTGAAAAGATCTAAAGGTACTATTAAGGTTAGTTTCGTAGGTTACGCTCCAAAGGAGATTCAATTTAACCTATCTGGCGGTACGCAGGACCTTGGTGGAATCGTGCTGGATCCAGATAACAATGCTCTTGAAGAGATCGTTGTAACGAGTTTCTCTTTAGCAATTGATAGAAAGACGCCGGTTGCGGTATCTACTATCAGCGCTGCTGAAATTGAAACTAAAATTGGAAACCAGGAATTTCCTGAAGTTTTAAAATCCACTCCAGGGGTTTATGCTAACAAAGCCGGTGGTGGTTTTGGAGATGCTGAACTTAGAATGAGAGGTTTTGAAGGAGAGAACATTGCGGTAATGATTAATGGTGTTCCTGTAAACGACATGGAAAACGGTCGTGTATACTGGAGTAACTGGGCAGGTCTTTCAGACGTTACCAGAACCATGCAAACTCAAAGAGGTCTTGGAGCTGCAAAAGTAGCTGTGCCTTCTATTGGTGGTACAGTGAACGTAGTTACTAAAACTACTGATGCTGAAAAAGGTGGAAGCATTTATGTTGCTACAGGTAATGACGGGTACACTAAATTTGGTGCTACTGTTTCTACCGGTGTAACTGAAAATGGACTTGCTGCTACTGTATCTGCTTCAAAAACTGTTGGAGACGGATATGTTGACGGGACTGAATTTATTGGATACAACTACTTCGTGAACATTGCCAAGGAACTTGGTGAAGATCATGAAATTTCTTTTACTGCTTTTGGTGCACCACAAAGACACGGTCAGCGTCAAAACAGATACACTATGGAAACTTACAGAGAAAGTGACCGTGGTATCAAATTCAATGGTGACTGGGGTTACCTAAATGGAGAAGTTACTCATATCGAGGATAACTTCTACCACAAGCCTCAAATGTCTTTAAACCACTATTGGGATATTAGTGAGAAAACTCAATTATCTACTGCTGTATATGCCTCTTTTGGTTCAGGTGGTGGAGGCGGATGGGCCGGAACTAACAAGTTTGGTCTTGACTCAAAATACAGAGACGGTTATTTACAGCCGGTAAATTTCGACATGATCGTTGAAGAAAACATAGAAAGAGGAGCTGAAGGATCTGAAACTATCCTTAGAGCTTCAAGAAACGACCACAACTGGTACGGAGCACTTTCAACTCTTTCTACAGATATTACAGAAGATATCGAATTGCTTGCAGGTGTAGATCTTAGATACTACAAAGGGAAGCACTTCCAGGAGGTAACTAACCTTCTTGGTGGACAGTACTACTACGATGATTCTAATGAGAATGATCCTGTAAACCTTGCAAGAGTAGGTGACAAGATTAACTACTGGAATGATGGTATCGTACTTTGGGAAGGTGGATTCCTTCAGGCTGAGTACTCTAAGGGAGACCTTGATGCTTTTGTTTCTGTTGCAGCTTCTAACACTTCTTATAAGAGAATTGATTACTTCAACTACCTTGATTCAGATCCTAACCAGGAAACAGATTTTTATAACTTCTTTGGTTACTCTGTAAAAGGTGGTGCTAACTACAACTTTACTAAGAGCAGTGGTTTATTCGCTAACATAGGATACTTCGAGAAAGCTCCTTTCTTTGATGCAGTATTCCTTAACTTTGTAAATGATGTAAACCCTGATGCTGAAAACCAGAAAATCTTCAGTACAGAACTTGGTTATACATTTAGAAATTCAGTACTAAGAGCTAACTTTAACGCTTATAGAACTGTATGGAGTGACCGTTCTTTGATCTACTCTTATAACAATCCTGATGGATCTCTTGGAGTTGCTAACATTCTTGGAGTAAATGCACTTCACCAGGGTCTTGAATTCGATTTCGAGTACCGTCCATTCGATAAACTAAGCATCACAGGTTTTGCTTCTGTAGGTGACTTTACCTGGAAAGATGATGTAACTGGTGTTCAGATCTTTGACGAAGAGCAACAACTTATCGAAGAGATCGACCTTTACATAGGTGATACTAAAGTAGGTGGTACGCCACAAACTACTGCAGGTTTAGGATTGGATTACGAATTCTTAACTGATATGAGATTCAGAGCGAACTATAACTATTTCGCAGATTTCTATTCAGATTTCGATCCTGTAAGCCGTACAAGCGAGAACACTCCTGAAGTTTGGAAATTACCAGCTTTTGGAACTCTTGACCTTGGATTAACGTATGATTTCTCTGTAGCTGGATTTGATGCTACTTTGAACGCTAACGTTTATAATATGACCAATACAGAATATATTGCTAACGCACAGAACGGTCTTAATAACGATGCACGTACTGCAAGAGTATGGTACGGTTTCGGAAGAACATATACTGTTGGAGCAAAACTTAATTTCTAAAAAAATAATAATGAAAAAGTCTTTTAACCTTTTATTGATGTTATTAGGACTGGTTGTAGTTAGCTGTAACCCTCTTGATGATATTCATGATGAAATTGACAACGAGCTGGACAATCGTCTTGCTGTTGCTCAGGCTGATTATGTGCTTACTGAAGATGATTATGATGACCTTGGTCAAAACTTTCCTAACTTCAGTTCCGTTGATGACGCAAAGACATTGATCCCTACTTTGCTTTCAGATCTTTACCCAACTTACGGTGCTGGATCTATTATTAATGTAGGATTTGATCTTTACAACCCTCTAAGAGTAAAATCTTATACTGTTGCAGGATCAGATTACGCGATGATCGATCTTTCTGTAGATTATTTCTCTGGAAGAGGTGAGATCGTAGATTTTCTTGAGGCTAAATATCCTCAGGCTAAAAATGGGGAGTACGTAAAACTTACTTACAATATCCTTGCAGAGGAAATCGAGTACACTTTAACCGATGAAGATTTTGATGTTGTGAAGGATGAATTAGGTGATGTTTACCCAGATCCTGCTTCAAGTGCTGCTAATTACAATAACTTCGATAGAAGAGAAGGTAGAGATGCTTACTGGAGTAACGACATGATCCTGGAAGCTCTTGCAGTAGTAATTTCTGAAGAGTTTGGAGATGTTGCCGGACAAAAGTATAATGTGACTTACCCTATTTATGATGGTAGCCCGGGAACTGAATCTATGACTGTTCAGTTTGACGGTAATGCTTATATCAAAGTTGGTGGTACATCTTACGAATTATCTTCTGGTGATTACGATGCAATAGGTGTGGAATTTGCTACTGCTTATCCTGGTCCTGCTGCAAACGTGGCAAGATTTGGATCTTTTGATGTAAGATCTACAAGTGGAAACTACTGGAGTGAATCAATGCTTTTAGAGGCGTTTAATTTTACTCTTGATAATGCTTATCCAAATGCTGTAGACGGTGATAAATTCATTGTTACCTATAAAATCTATAACGGTTCTCCAGGTGTCGCTGTTATGAATGTTGTTCTGGATGGTGGTACTTATGTGATCGATACTGAAGCTTCTGTTTCAACTATCGAGGAAACTACAGTATTCGCGTTTACTAACGACGATTGGGATGAGCCTTATATGCTTCCTGCAAACAGCTATACTGAAGAATTCGGTCAGCGTTTTGGTAACTTTGGAGATAAAGACGAAGCTTACGCTAAAATCGCTATCTTCCTTGGAAGAAACTTCCCTTATGCTGAAGAAGGTGAATATAAAGCTGTTGGATTTAGATTCTACAATGGATCTGAAACTGTAACAGAATATGTGAACTACGTATTTGAAAACGGTAAGTGGAAGGCTATTCCTTCTGTAACTTCTGAAACTCTTCAGTTTGGTTACGAGAATGGAACATGGGTACCTGATAATACCATTAAATACTCGCTTATAAAAGCAGATTATGGTATCATCGCAGATGCTTTGTCTGGTACAACTGGTTTCGAAACTCAGATCGCAAGTATGGAGCGTTACTCTAACTTCGACCGTAGACCAGGTGCAAGTGCATACTGGAATGATGAGATGATCCTTACTGCAATGCAGGCGTTCCTTAACGAGATCGCTCCAAATGCAGCTGAAGGTCAGAAGTATGTTCTAACATTCGATATTTACAATGGTTCTAATACTACAGAAAGCATTTCACTTATCAAACAAAATGGTGAGTGGGTGCGATTCTAATTAGGATCTAACATACATATTTTATAAAAACCTCTTATCCCCCGGGTAAGAGGTTTTTTAATTGGTTGATTTATATGATATTTGCAATCCTGATATAAAAATCTACAATGAAAAAATTATTTTATTTAGCTACATGTATAGCCTTTCTTGGATGTAGCTCAGAAGAACCTGCTCCGGCACCAACTCCAACTCCCACCAAAAAAAGCCCTGTAGCAGTAGATGATACTGTGAATGCTGTAGAGAATGAAGAAAAGGTTATTGCCGGCGAAGATCTTTTAAGCAATGATACCGTTGTAGACAATGCCAGGATTTCCGGTTTTGATGCTAATACCACCAAGGGTGGGGAAGTGGTTGATAACAGAGATGGAACTTATACCTATACTCCTCCCGCCGACTATACTGGTGAAGATAGTTTTGACTATAACTTATGTGTTCCGGGAGATGCAGATAGATGTTCTTCGGCAACAGTAAAAATTACCATTTCAGATGCCGGTACTCCTGTAGCTAACGATGATAGCTATGAAACTACTGAGAATAAATCTTATAATATCTCCAACTATCTTGATAATGATAATCTTGTAGATAACGCAAACCTTTCAGGAATTGATACTACGGGTACCAATGGAACCGTAGAAGTTAAAGAAGATGGAACTTTTAGATACACCGCTACAAATGGTTTCCACGGGGTAGATACTTTTACCTATACCATTTGCGATGACGATGAGACTCCAAACTGCTCTACCGCAACAATAAGTATTACTGTACTTGATGAAGGTGAGCCAACGGCTAAGGATGATGAAGTGGTGGTTGAAAAGAATGCTGTGAATGTTAATTTAGTAAGTCTTCTTTCCAATGATGATCTTAGTGACGATGCGGTGTTAACTTCTATAGATGCAAGTGGATCCAATGCAACAGTAATTTTGAGTAATGATGGGACGGTAGTTTATTCTCCGGCTTCAGGATTTACAGGTTCAGATAGTTTTACGTATACCATTTGCGATGATGATAACACCTGTTCAACGGCAACCGTTAGTGTTACTGTTGTTGATCCGGTAAGTTTTAATGTTCCTGCTCATCTTCAGGATTATTATTCGGATGTTACCTTTACCGTAGATCCAACACTATTATACAGTGAACTTGCAAGCCATACAGATGCAATGCATACTAACAGGCTGGAGTATTTCCAAAGGCACGATTATCTTTATGATGCAGATGCAGATCTTGACGATGATAGTATGGTTGTTTTAATGTATTCGGGAGAACTTAGACCGGATGATGAATATCAATTAGGCGATCTTAACGAAGGAGAGACTTATAATACCGAACATATTTATCCGCAATCCAAGCTTGATACTGAAGAATCTAAAAATGACCTTCATTTATTACGTGTGGTAGATGTAGAGGTAAATTCAGAGAGATTGAATTATCCTTTTACTGAAGGTAGCGGGGTTTACAAACTTGTGGATGGGGACAAATGGTTCCCTGGTGATGACTGGAGAGGGGATGTTGCCAGAATTGTGATGTATGTGAATATTAGTTACGGTGATAATTTCGAGGAAGTAGGAAATCTTGACCTGTTCTTGAAATGGAATCGTGAAGATCCTGTTTCGGCATTCGAATTACAGCGTAACAACGTAATTGAAGGCGCTCAGGGAAACAGAAATCCTTTTATAGACAATCCATACCTTGCAACCCTTATTTGGGGCGGAGAGGCGGCTGAAAATCGCTGGGAGTAATCTAATAAGCTTTTATTAACTTCAACTGACTAATTAATACGATTAAAAATGTACAAGACTATTTTATTCATCCATTCATATTGGGCATATCTGGTGCTATTCATGTTGCTGATCGCAACCTTTAATGCCATTATAGGATTTGCTTCCAATAAAGAATATTCTGCCACCAATTTCAGAATTGCTCTTTTTACACTGATTGTTTCACACATTCAGTTATTGATAGGGTTCTTCCTGTATTTTACAACCCCTTATTTTAAAATGTGGGCTGAAGCAGGTATGGGTGGAGTAATGAGCGATTCCACGCTTAGACTCTATAATGTGGAACATCCTTTAATGATGATCATTGCCATAGCTTTGATCACGATTGGATATTCAAAACATAAGAAAAAATTAACCTCCAGACCAAAATTCAAGATGCTGGCCATTTTTTACGGCTTTGCTTTTGTAGTGGTGCTTTCCCGAATTCCATGGAGCGCATGGTTCTAATCAAAAAATAACTAAAGCGCCATCAGCTAATTCTGAAGGCGATTTGACTAATAAAAAACCTCCTGTGACGGGAGGTTTTTTTATGGGTTATTATTTAGCTTCTTTTATCAGATACATATAAATCGGAAAGTGATCGCTGTACCCGGGTTCATATCCGGAACTGCCATAAGTTCTTCTTGGATACCCTCTGTATTGCCCGTTCTGACTAATTAGAAATGGTTTGTTGAATATCCCGGCTTTATAAAACTGAAAACCCTTAAAATCCCTGGAAACCAAACTCTGTGAAACATAGAATTGATCGAATAAATTCCAGGAATCCCGGTAGGCTAAAGTTCCCTGACCATTTTTCAACATTTTTTCCATAGGATTATAGAGTTCCTGCTCCTTTAAACCGATGATGTCTGATTTTGTTTGAAGAATCTTTTTAAAACTTATATTGGTGGGGTCATCATTAAAATCGCCCATGCTTATAATTTTGGCCTTAGGATCTAACCGGTATAAGGAATCGATGATTCTTTTATTTAGGAGTGCAGCTTTCTCGCGTTTATAGGCGCTTTTTGCTTCGCCACCGGAACGAGATGGCCAGTGATTCACTATAAAATTAATTTCCTCTCCGTGTACAAGTCCACTAACTACCAATTGATCTCTGGTGTAATCTCTTTTCTCGGCATCAAAGATCAATAATTTCCTGGCCTGAGAATTTAAAGGTAGAAATTTTTCTTTCCTGTAAAGTAAAGCTACATCGATCCCACGCTCATCTGGAGAATCGTAATGAGCGATCCCGTACTTGAAATCTGTAAGCAAGGGATGTGAAATAAGGTCTTCCAGAACGCTTCTATTTTCGATTTCACATAGTCCAATTACCAGAGGTGGCTTTCCGGTTCGTTCTGTCCCAATTTCTGAAAGTACCCGGGCGATATTGGCAATTTTAACCCGGTATCGCTCCTGGGTCCATTTGTCCTTTCCTAAAGGCGTTCTGTCATCATCAAAAGTTAAGGTGTCGTTCTCTGTGTCAAACAGGTTTTCCACATTATAAAAAGCAATGGTTTCAATGTGATAATCTTTAGCACCCTGAGCAAGGACGTGGATAGGAACAAATAAAATAAGCCAGAGCGTTAGGCATATTTCTAAAAATGAATGTTTCAAATTTTATAATTTATTGATGAATTTAAAGTACTGAAAATTTGGTAGTTATAAATTAAATTTCTAAAATTATCATACATTTTTGAGGATAAGGCACAAATGAAAATTTCGATTTTTTGGGTGTGTCTGCTTACTTTTATCACATTTAGCTTTAACGCCCAAACTCCTGTCGTTACCGGCAGGATTGTAGATGCAATCACCAATGTGCCCTTACCACAGGTAAAAATTGCAACCGAAGGCTCTTTTACAGAAGTCTTTACAAATCCGGAGGGATACTTTTCTCTGGAGGCAACAAATTTTGCCTCTTCTGAAATCATTCTTCAACTTTCACATCCCAACTTCCTGTCCAAAAGGCTGGCTATTAAAATAACTTCAGAAAGCAAGGATCTGGGGATAATTGTTTTGCAGCCCGATCCGTTTTACGAAAAGGCTGCGCAAAATAGCATTTCATTAACTGATGCTGAAATTTTACAGGAGGAAGCCGAATTTGATAATATTTCGGGCCTTCTCCAGGCATCAAAAGATCCATATTTAAATGCGGCTGCTTTTGATTTTGGACAGACTTTTTACCGGGTTCGGGGCCTTGGAGCTGAAAATGCAAAACTGTTGATCAACGGCATCGAAATGAACAAATTGTATGATGGAAGGCCACAATGGAGCAATTGGGGAGGGCTTAATGACGTACAGCGAAATCAGGAATTGTCTCCGGGAATTAGTCCAGATGATTATGATTTTGGTGGGCTGGGAGGAACCACAAATATCCTGATGCGGGCATCTAAATATCCGAACAACGGTAGGTTAACCCTTTCTGGTTCTAATAGAAGTTATACCGGTAGAATAATGGCTACCTATGCCTCGGGTGAGCTTTCCGGTGGCTGGTTTTATGCTTTTTCTACAGGTAGGCGTTATTCCGAAGAAGGTTACATTGAGGGAACAGTCTTCTCTGCCAATTCCTTTTTTGTTGCTATTGAGAAACAACTTAATCCTGCCCATTCACTGAATCTCGCCGCGATCTATACCCCGGTGACGCGTGGAAGATCTGCGCCTTTAACCAGTGAGGTATTAAATTTAAAAGGCGCTACTTACAATCCATATTGGGGCTATCAGAATGGAAAGATCAGGAATAGCCGAATGAGGGAAGTGAAAGAACCAATAGTAATGCTAAATCATATATGGATCTTAAATTCTGAAATTGAAATAAATTCCGGACTCTCATTTCAATTTGGTGAAGTGGCCAATTCCCGAATCGATTATGGAGGAATGAACATTGCAGATGCCAATGGACAGGAATTCTTTTATGGTGCGGGCTCCAACCCTGATCCGGTATATTATCAAAAGTTGCCTTCTTATTTTCTGCGGTTTGAAGGCGACGAAAATTTTGAAAAAGCTTATCGCGCCAGACAAGATATACTTACTAACGGACAACTGAACTGGTCAGGTTTATATGAAGGAAATATTTTAGGGGTTGATGGAAATGCTATTTATGCCCTTGCAGAAGATGTTAACCGGGACAGACTGTTGCACGGAAATTCAGTTTTAAACTGGACTCCTCACGACCACTTAAAATTAATTGGCGGCGTAAAATTCGCTAAACTCTCCGGCGAAAATTTTGCCAGAATTAAAGATCTCTTCGGGGCCGATAGATTCTTAGATGTAGATATTTTTTCAAATTCCGCTCAAAGTGATCTTCGGAATCTTAATAGAACTGTGGCTGAAAGTGAAACTTATAAATATAATTATATCGTAGATTCTGAAAGCTGGGAAGGTTTTTCACAGCTTCTATTTAGAAAAGACAAACTGGAATTAAGCCTTGCCGGCAAAATTGGAGCTGTTAGTTTTCAACGTACGGGCAACTATCAAAATGGCACCTATCCGGGAAATTCTTACGGCGAAGGTGAACAATCGAATTTCCGGGAATATGGGGTAAAAGGTGGAGTACTGTACAAACTGTCCGGGAAACAGAATTTTCAATTCAATGCTGCGGTTTTAACCAATCCGCCCGCTTACAAAAACGTATTCCTGAATCCCAGAGTAAATAATTTACTGGTTCCGGAAATTGATGAGGAGCAGATTTTCACTTCAGATCTAAGTTATCGTTACCGTACTTCTAAATTTAATACCCGCCTAAGCCTGTTCTATTCAGAAATAAAGAAAATTACTGAAGTAAGCTATTATTATACAGATGGCCTTTCCGGGCTTGGTCGGGAGAATACCCGTGCTTTTGTGCAGGAGATACTAACAGATGTGGATAAACAATATATGGGGCTGGAATTCGGGGCCGAGTATCAGGTCACCTCCACGATTAAACTAAAAGCAGCAGCAGGTTTAGGTGAGTACATTTATTCCAATAACCCACAACTCAAACTCAGTTCTTCAGCCTTTCCCGAAAAATTGGATTACGGCCAGGCCTTTCTTAAGAATTACCGCCTGCCGGGTGGGCCACAAAATGCTTTTCAATTAGGTTTCGAATATCGCGATCCCGCCTATTGGTGGTTTGGTGCTTCCGTAAATTATTTTGAGAAGGCATTTATAGATATTAATCCGCTTCTTAGAACAACTAATTTCCAAAAGGATTATGATGGGTTGCCGCTTGTGGAATATGATGCGGAAGAAGCTCGAGATTTATTGCAACAGGAAGAATTTCCGGGATATTTTATAACCAATCTTATTGGTGGTAAAAGCTGGCGGATCAAGAATAAGAATCTGGGAATGTTCGTGAGTATCAATAATCTGTTCGATAAATTTTACAAATCGGGTGGATTTGAGCAGGCACGGAATTCAAATTTCAGGACCTTAAAAGAGGACAGAGCGAGGAAAATGCCGGTCTTTGGAAATAAATACTGGTTCGGGCAGGGGACAACATTTTTTGCGAATTTAAATTATAGGTTTTAAGATGAGGAAGAGGAGCTTACTTTGGTTATTGCTTGTTATAAACGCATTACTGGTCTCCTGCGTGCAGACAGACGATTTTGAACTGCCGGAATTACCTCTGGAAAACATTCAAATCGATGGTGATCTTACCAGTATCGCGGCCGTAAAAGGCAATTTTAAACCTGATACAGGGGAGATCCATAATTTTAGCGAAACTAATACCTGGTTCGAGGCTTATGTAATTAGCAACGATGCTGCCGGGAATTTCTATAAAGAACTCATCGTTCAGGATCTTCCTGAAAATCCCAATGCCGGAATTCATATACTTTTAGATGATAATTCCCTGTATGAAACCTATAATTTTGGTCGGAAAATATACGTAAAACTGGATGGATTAAGCTTAGGCTACAGTAATGGAGTTCATCAACTGGGAATACAAAACAGGGGAGACATAGTGCCTATTCCGCCTTCTCTTATCGATGATCATATAATTCGATCTGAAATAACTTCAGAAATAAAAGCACTGCCTATTCATATTTCTGATATCCGGCCAGAGTTGAAGAACATATTTGTAGAATTAAAAGATCTCCAATTCGATGTAAACCTGGTAAGAGAAAATGACATATTTTCATTCGCATCCCATCGGTATGACCGCTATGACGGCGAAAGACAAATGGAAAGTTGCTCCACCCGTGAAACCATATTTTTAAGCACGAGTACATTTTCAAATTTTAGATCCCTATTGTTACCTACGGGATCGGGAAGTGTGAAGGGAATTCTTAGCCGGGATTATTATGATGAACATTATGTAATTATGGTGAATGATCCTTCAGCTATAAAACTGGATGGTCCAAGATGTGATGTGGAATTTCTGGATTGTGGCGAAAATTCAGATCCGGCTTCTCAGGTAAGATTCGAAGAAAATTTCGATGGAGTTACCTCCAATTCTATACTCACCTCGAGAAAATGGACCAATATCAATGTTAGTGGAGGTGAGAAAAAATTTACTCCAACCATGGTTAATGGAAATCGGGTTTTAAGGATTTCAGCATACAATACTTTGGAAAATCCTCTGGAAGCATGGCTGGTAAGCCCGCCTATCGATGTTTATCCAAATAGGGTAGTGGAATTTGATATTCTCTCATCCTTTGATAACGGAATGTTTTTAAAGGTGTTTGTAACCACAGATTTTACAGGAGATCCACGAACCACATCCTGGATCCCGCTTGATGCCAGCGTGCCCATGGGTCCATCAGGCAGGAACGAAGATTTCTTTAAAAAATCTCAGATTGATCTTTCCTGTGTGGAAGGCAAACTCTGGATAGGCTTTAAATATCTTGGAGCAGCGCCAGACAAAACCACCACTTATGATCTGGATAATTTCAGTGTGCTGAGCAATTAAATTAACTTACAGCTTCCTCTTTTTTCTCTCTAAAATCCAGGGGTTCCAGTACTTTAAGCGCTTTATTAACTGATGTGATCTTATCAAAAGTCAGTAGTAACCTCAATCCATTACGGGTTTGTTTTTCCTTCATCGTACAATTTTGCCTGTGCGTTTGTACGTATTGTAAAACCTTGGTGAAATTAGAAGTTTGATAAAATCTCGATTTTTGATCGGCTATAAAATATCCAATCATTTTATTCTTTTTCATCATCACTCTTTCCAGACCAATTTTTGCGGCGATCCATTTAATTCGAACAGAATTAAGGAGATCTACTGCCTGTGTTGGTAATTCACCAAATCTATCTACCAGTTCTGCTTCAAATTTCTGAAGTTCTTCTTCGGTCTTGAGTTCATTTAGCTTGGTGTACAGGTTGAGCCTTTCAGCAATATTATTGATGTAATCATCAGGGAACAGCAGTTCAAAATCTGTATCGATCTGAGTGTCCTTAACAAAATCCTTGTGCTCCACATCTTCAGTTTCAGCATACAGATCGCGGAATTCATTTTCTTTTAATTCCTCAATTGCTTCGTTCAGGATCTTTTGATAAGTGTCAAATCCAATATCATTGATAAATCCGCTTTGTTCGCCACCAAGAAGATCTCCGGCACCTCTAATTTCAAGATCCTTCATGGCAATGTTGAATCCACTTCCTAATTCTGAAAATTGCTCCAGAGCCGTGATCCTTTTGCGGGCATCTTCGGTCATTGCAGAATATGGCGGAGTTATAAAGTAGCAGAAAGCTTTTTTATTACTTCTTCCAACCCTTCCTCGCATTTGATGCAGATCTGACAACCCAAAATTATTGGCATTATTTATAAAAATGGTGTTTGCTTCAGATACATCTAGTCCGCTCTCCACAATGGTTGTGGAAACCAAAACATCGAATTCACCATTGATAAAACTAAGCATCAGTTTCTCAAGTTTCTTTCCTTCCATCTGGCCATGACCTATACCAATTTTGGCATCTGGCACAAGCCGCTGGATCATTCCGGCAACTTCTTTGATGTTTTCCACGCGATTATGTATAAAGAAAACCTGTCCGCCACGTTGGATCTCATATGATACAGCATCCCGAATGGTTTCTTCAGAAAATCTGATCACATGACTTTCGATAGGATAACGGTTTGGCGGCGGAGTAGTGATCGTGGAAAGATCACGGGCGGCCATCAAACTGAATTGAAGAGTTCGGGGAATCGGTGTTGCTGTAAGAGTAAGGGTATCCACATTCTCTTTGATGGTCTTTAGCTTATCTTTTACTGCAACTCCAAATTTCTGTTCTTCATCAACTATAAGCAGGCCAAGATCTTTGAATTTAACCGCTTTGCTAACCAGTTGATGGGTTCCTATTATAATATCAACTTTCCCAGCTTCAAGATCGGCAAGAGTTGCTTTTCGTTCTTTTGCCGTTCTAAATCGGTTTAAATAATCGATCCTTACCGGGAAATCCTTAAGCCTTTCAGTAAAGGTTTGATGATGTTGAAATGCCAGAATGGTAGTAGGCACCAAAACAGCTACCTGTTTGTTATTATCCACTGCTTTAAAAGCAGCTCTGATGGCAATTTCAGTTTTTCCAAAACCAACATCCCCGCATACTAGGCGATCCATAGGTCTTTCATTTTCCATATCGGCTTTAACCGCTGCAGTGGCCGAACTTTGATCGGGAGTGTCCTCGTACATGAAAGAAGCCTCGAGTTCGTGTTGCAGATAGGAATCAGGATCGTATTTAAACCCTTTTTCCATTCTTCGCTTCGCATAAAGTTTAATAAGATCGTAGGCGATATGTTTTACGCGGGCTTTAGTCTTTTTCTTAAGATTCTTCCAGGCGTTACTTCCCAGTTTATAGATCTTGGGAGGTATCCCATCTTTCCCATTAAATTTTGAGATCTTATGCAGGGAATGTATGCTCAGGTAAAGGATGTCCCGTTCCCCGTAAATCAACTTTATCGCCTCCTGTTTTTTGCCTTCTACATCGATCTTCTGTAGACCGCCAAATTTCCCTATCCCGTGGTCAATATGCGTAACGTAATCGCCAACTTCCAGATTGGTTAATTCCTTAAGAGTAATGGCCTGCTTTTTGGCATATCCATTTTTAAGATGGAATTTATGATATCGTTCAAAGATCTGATGATCTGTATAACAAACAGTTTTTGAATCTTCATCGATAAACCCTTGGAACATTGAAAAGACCGGAGTTTGATACTTTACTTCTCTTTCCTGATCTTCGAAAATATCATGGAAACGTCGTGCCTGTTGATCACTAACACAACAAATAAAATTTTGATAACCGCTTTCCTGATTTTCAATAAGGTTATCTATCAATAAGTCGAATTGCTTGTTGAAAGATGGCTGTGGTTTGGTGTTGAATTGTATGGTTTTGGCCGAATCTAAGAAGGCGGTATTACTGAGTTCTACTGCGGTATAATAGAGTAAATGCTCTTTAATTAATTTCCCGTTACAAAACAGTTCTTTAGGTTCACTATGCTTCACTTCCTGTGGAAGCTGTTTAAATGCCTCTTCCGCTTTTTTGAAGAGCTTGTCTGCCTGAGCGGTTAAAAGATCCAGGTTCTTTATGAAGGTGACCGTCTTTTCTGAAATGTATTTGAGGAAACTTTCTCTAACCTCGTCAAGATGCTTGTTCTCGACATTCGGCATTACAGAGATCTTTTTCTTTTTATCTGTAGATAACTGAGTTTCCACATCGAAGGTTCTGATGCTGTCCACTTCATCTCCAAAAAATTCGATCCTGTAAGGCTCATCATGACTAAAAGAGAAGACATCTATAATCCCTCCTCTAACTGAAAATTCTCCGGGTTCAGTAACAAAATCCACTCGTTTGAACTGATATTCAAACAGGACTTCATTTACAAAATCAATCGACAATTCATCGCCAATACTGATTTTTAAGGTACTTTTATCCAGTTCCTTTCGGGTTACCACTTTTTCAAAAAGCGCATCGGGATAAGTAACGATAAGGGCAGGTTTTTTTCTGGAATTGATTCGGTTTAAAACTTCTGCTCTAAGAAGTACGTTGGCATTATCTGTTTCCTCGATTTGATAAGGCCGGCGATAACTCCCCGGATAAAAAAGTACATTCTTTTCCCCAACCAGTTGCTCAAGATCATTGAGATAATAAGCGGCTTCTTCCTTATCATTAAAAACCAGCAAAAACGGTCTTTCTGCAGTTTTAAATGCGTTCGCCACCACAAAGGAAAGGGCAGAGCCTACGAGTCCCTTAAGATGAATGTTCGAGCGGTTTTTTTCAGAAGAGGCAATGGCGGTTTGCAATTCCTGCTGTTGCAGGGATTGTGCAAAATTCTGGGCGATAAGATTTGTACTCATTACCACAAAGATAATTTCATACAAATTGCCTTACAACCAGATCATTGATTTTTAACGATTATATAGCATTCAACTTTTTTTACCACTTCTCTAACATAAGAAAGTAGAGGGCATGCGTACCTTTCGGCTAATGAGAAGACAGGGATATATCTTCAGAAAAAAGTTTTTTAGGAATTGAATTTGAGGGAAATGGGAATAGAAAAATTTGATGTTTTTGTTATAGGCACCGGGACAGCGGGAAAAAGTGTTGCTAAAGAATGTGCAAAAGCAGGTTTGAAAGTGGCTATTGCCGATAATCGGGAATTTGGAGGAACATGTGCCAACAGAGGCTGTGATCCTAAAAAAGTACTTATTGGGATTACCGAGATCATGGACCGGGCAGAGAAAATGAAAGGGAATGGGATAAGTGCCATGCCAAAAATGAGCTGGAAAGATCTTATGAAATTTAAAGGAAATTTTACAGAAGCCGTTCCTGCAGCTACCGAAATTGATCTGGAAAATTTAGGGATCACGATGTATCACCAGTCACCAAAATTTATTGATGAAACCACCATCTCTGTAGAAGGGAAGACCGTAAACTTTGATAAACTGGTGATCGCCACAGGAATGAAGCCAATGGAATTACCAATCCCGGGAAGGGAATTTCCCATTGAAAGTGATGATTTCCTGGAGCTGGAGGAATTGCCGGAAAGTATGATCTTTATTGGAGCCGGTTACATTGGGATGGAGTTTGCTCATATCGCGGTGCGTTGCGGGGTTGACGTTACTGTAATAGATACCGCGCCTGCGCCTTTAAATAATTTTGATGCAGACCTTGTAAAATATCTGGTAGAGTATTCAGAAAAGATTGGAATTAAATTCATTTTTAATGCTGAAGTGGTCGAAATTGAAAAGCTTAGGAAAAACTATCGGGTAATTGCCGATCAAAACGGGAAAAAGGTTGAGTTCAAGGCCGCCTGCGTGGTGAACGCGGCAGGGAGAGTGCCGGCAATCGGCGAGCTTGAGCTGGAGAAGGGAAATGTGGAATATTCCAACAAAGGAATAAGTGTAAATAAGAATCTCCAAAGCGTTTCCAATAAGAATGTATATGCCTGTGGGGATGTGTCCAATAGTGAAGGTTTGCCGCTAACACCGCTGGCTTCGCAGGAAGGAAGAGTGGTAAGTGCGAATATTCTTAATTTGGATAGGCCCAGGGAATATGATTATCCGCCACAACCATCTGTAGTCTTCACCTTGCCAAATCTGGCTTTTGTGGGCTTATCTGAAAAGCAGGCTAAAGAAAAAGGATATGACTTTCGGGTAGAGTCTAAATGTGTACCCGATTGGTTCAATTCAAAAAGGATCAATGAAGATATCTACGCTTATAAAACCATAGTGGATAACAAAACAGACCTGGTATTGGGAGCGCATTTGCTAAGCAGTGAGGCAGGTGAAACCATCAATATGTTTGTAATGGCCATGTGCGGAAAATTAGATTCCGGAACCTTAAAAAGCATGATCTTTACATATCCTAGTTGGGCAGGAGATATAAAATCAATGATTTGATCCGGTTATTTTAATAGTTGAGATAGGGGATTGGTTTTCCGGTTTTTAAAGCCGTGGTAGCTAACGTAAATAAAAAGAAAGAACGCGGCACTTAGCGCCGTATAGGCAATTTCAGGATTTGCATCTGTGTGTTTAGAATAGATGGCAACCAGAGCCCATACTCCTACAAGGGCAAATTCCCTCATGTTCCTATAATAGATCATTAGTCCGTTAATAACAGTGGCGATAATAATCATTATAATAGTCCATTGTTGTGCTGAAAAAATGGCTCCATTCCAGCCAAGCGAAGTAAGCCAGGCAGCGACATTGGCGATACTGGCTACGGTGATCCATCCGGAATAAAAGCAAATTGGCCACCAGTAAAAGGCGATGACAGCCAGAGGCGCATCCCAGATCTCCATTTTATTTTTGATAATGACCATGCAAAGGCTGAATAAAATAAGAAACATGAAGAGAACTGAAATTCCGGGAAGATCATAAAGCCAGGTTGCTACCCAAACACAGGAACTAAGGTTGGCAGAAATTAACCAGCCGGACGTATTTTTAATAAAATCGGTGCGTTTTTCTCTTGTGAAGGCCTGATGCAACATAAAACCGGTTAGCGCAAGCAATCCCAGATAAATCACTCCCCAAATGGAAAAGGCATAACCCGCAGGAGTAAATAAATTCGCATACTTAGCGCTCATTTCTCCTATAGTAGTATCATTTATTTTTCCTGTTTGCGCAAAGAAGTTGACAGCAATAGTGAGGATTACTGAAAGGAAATTGAAAAGAGCGAGTTTTTTGAACATATGTTGTAAAATCAAATTACCGGGATCACTTCCTTGCCGGTAATGGCAAAGATCCTGTCGCCTTCTTCAGGTTTCATGAAATAATTCCCTGTAAATTCCCCAAATGCCGGTAGGATCATTTGATTCCCGCTTCTGAAGAAACAAGGCAGCTTTAATAATTGTCTACCGCCACCGCGCATTTTGTAACCCGGATGAACATGACCACAAATATTAAAAAGATCACCATGATCTTCGGGGTGATGTGTAAGCATAAATTCTCCTATCTGGAGCTGTGAAAAAATATCTATCCCTAAAGCCTCGTATTGTAACGGGGAGATAATATCATGGTTTCCGGCGATAAGGTGAACCTGATTATTTATTTTTTCAACCCAATCTGAGAAAATATCCCATTCCATATTAAGCGAGCTGTGAAAAAGGTCTCCCAGGAATAAGATATGTTCGGGATCAAAATCTTTTAGAATTTGGTCCATGCGTATAAAGTTTTGTACTATGGCCTGTACCGGAACCGCACTTCCGTATTTTCTGAAATGAGAAACCTTGCCAAGATGCACATCTGCTACCAGTAAGATCTCCTGTTCAGGCCAATAAGCCGCTCCCAGTGGGTGTAATACAAAATCCTGTTGACGTATCCTGATGTTCAGGTTCATATTATAGATTGCAAAGTATCTCTGCAGCTTTTTCCAGGGTTTCATCAGTCTTTGCGAAACAAAATCTTAACTGACTATTATCCTGTTGATTAATATTAAAAACGGAAACCGGGATGGCCGCGAGTTTATATTCGCGAACCAGTCGTTCTGCGAAATTTACATCATTTTCACTTGTTATACCAGAAAAATTAAGAAGCTGAAAATAAGTCCCTTTAGACGGGATATAGGTGAATCTTGATCCCTGGATGAGATTTAGAAAATAGTCCCGTTTTTTCTGATAAAATTCAGGAAGTTCCAAATAGTGTTCAGGCTCTTTCAAATATTCAGCATAGGCGCGCTGCATTGGGTGATTAACCGAAAAGACGGTTAATTCATGGATCTTCCTTATCTCCTGCATTAAAAATTCCGGAGCGACACAATAGCCCGTCTTCCAGCCTGTATTGTGAAATGTTTTGCCAAAAGATCCGCAAATAATGGCTCTCTCAGCCAGTTTGGGAAAACGTGCCGCACTGTTATGTTCGAGCTGGTCAAATATGAGGTGCTGATATACTTCATCGCTCAGCAGGATTATATTGGTTCCTTCAAGGATCTGTTGTAATTGCAGCATATCTTCTTTGGAAAGTACAGTTCCCGTTGGATTATGCGGTGTATTAATGATGATCATCCTTGTTCGGGAAGTAATTGCCGATTTCACTTCCTGCCAGTCAACTTTGTAATCCTGGCCTTTAAGCTGAATTTGAATAGGCTTCCCGCCAGCAAGTTGGATTGTGGGTTCATAACTATCGTAGGCAGGTTTTAATACTATTACTTCGTCCCCTTTTTTTACAAATGCTGAAATGGTACAAAACAAAGCTTCAGTAGCACCAGAAGTTACCGTAACTTCATTGTTAGGATTATAAGTGTAGCCATACAGACTTCTGAATTTTTCAGAGATCATCTCCCGCAGTTCTACAACTCCAGCGTCTGGGGGATATTGGTTATGGCCATTCTCCATCGCTTTTGTTACCAATTCCTGAAGTTTGCTGTCTGTCTCAAAATTTGGAAATCCCTGAGACAGGTTTAAGGCATCATGTTCCTGAGCCATTTTGCTCATCTTGGAAAAAATGCTCGTTTTAGTGCCGGGTAATTTTGAAGTGAGGTCTAAAGAGGCCATAGATCAATTTTTAAATAAATTGCATAAAAAATCCCGGACTGCAAAGCCCGGGATTGATATTTATTAGCCTGATAAGAATTACTTAATAGATGCTTTCAAATATTCTCTGTTCATCCTTGCGATGTTCTCCAGAGAGATTCCTTTAGGACATTCAATTTCACAGGCTCCGGTATTGGTACAGTTACCAAATCCTTCTTTATCCATTTGCTCCACCATTTGTAGAACCCTGCGATCTGCTTCAACCTGACCTTGTGGAAGTAAAGCCATCTGGCTTACTTTAGCCGAGGTGAAAAGCATGGCACTGGCATTTTTACAAGCAGCAACACAAGCTCCACATCCAATACAGGTTGCGGCGTAGAAAGCCATATCTGCACTCTCCTTATCAATTGGAATAGAGTTGGCATCCTGAGTATTTCCGGAAGTGTTTACCGAAATATAACCACCGGCCTGTTGAATACGTTCAAAGGCACTACGGTCTACTACTAAATCCTTGATTACCGGAAATGCTTTTGCGCGGAAAGGTTCAATAACAATGGTGTCTCCATCCTTGAACTTTCTCATGTGCAGTTGACACGTAGTAACACCGCGATCGGGACCATGAGGTTCCCCGTTGATCTGAAGGTTACACGATCCGCAGATTCCTTCACGACAATCGTGATCAAATGCAACCGGTTCTTCACCTTTATTGATAAGTTGTTCATTAAGAACATCCATCATTTCAAGAAAAGACATGTCAGATGAAATGTCTGTTACCTGATAGGTTACCACTTTTCCTTTAGTGTCGGCGTTTTTTTGACGCCATATTTTCAATGTAAGGTTCATACTTAAAGTATTGAGCGTTTAGAAATGAGATCTTAGAAATTTTTAGGCGAATGCCCGTTCTTTAATCTCAAATCTCAAATCTATTTATAACTCCTTGTTTTAACTTCGATATTTTCGTAATCCAGTGCTTCCTTATGCAGGATGGCATCTCCGGGATTTCCAGTGTATTCCCAGGCTGCAACATACATAAAGTTCTCATCATCTCTAAGAGCTTCACCTTCTGCGGTTTGGTACTCTTCTCTAAAGTGACCTCCACAAGATTCATTTCTGTGAAGTGCATCTTTTGCGAAAAGCTCTCCTAATTCAAGGAAATCTGCAACACGACCGGCTTTTTCAAGCTCAGCATTCATTTCGTTGGTAGATCCCGGAACTCTAACATCTTTCCAGAATTCTTCGCGAAGTTCTTTGATTTCCTGAATAGCTTCAGTTAATCCCTGAGCATTTCTGGCCATTCCAACTTTGTCCCACATGATCTTTCCTAAGATCTTATGGAAGTGGTCAACAGATTTTGTTCCGTTATTGTTCACTAATTTCTCAAGTCTTTCTTTAACCTCAGCTTCAGCTGCATCAAATTCAGGAGAATCTGTTGGAATTTTTCCGGTTCTAATATCCTGAGAAAGGTAATTACCAATAGTATAAGGCAACACAAAATATCCATCTGCAAGTCCCTGCATCAAAGCCGAAGCTCCAAGCCTGTTTGCTCCGTGATCTGAGAAGTTTGCTTCTCCAATCGCGTAACAACCCGGGATGGTTGTTTGCAGGTTGTAATCTACCCAGATTCCACCCATAGTATAGTGTACCGCAGGATAGATCATCATAGGAGTTTCGTATGGATTTTGATCTACGATCTTCTCATACATCTGGAAAAGGTTACCATATTTGGCTTCTACAACCTCTTTTCCAAGTTTTTTGATCTGCTCATCTGAAGGATTATTCAGTTTTTGCGTGGTTGCGGCTTCTTTTCCGTAACGCATGATCGCAGAACTGAAATCCAGATAAACAGCTTCACCGGTTTTATTTACACCAAACCCGGCATCGCAACGTTCCTTTGCTGCCCTTGAGGCCACATCACGTGGTACAAGGTTACCAAAGGCTGGATATCTTCTTTCCAAATAATAATCTCTTTCTTCTTCTGAAAGGTCTGTTGGTTTTTTCTTTCCGGCTCTAATAGCCTCTGCATCTTCTTTCTTCTTAGGAACCCAGATTCTACCATCATTTCGAAGAGATTCAGACATCAAGGTTAGTTTAGACTGATGATCTCCGGAAACAGGAATACAGGTAGGGTGAATTTGTGTAAAACAAGGGTTGGCAAAATATGCACCCTTCTTATGAATTTTCCAGCTTGCAGTAACATTACTTCCCATTGCATTTGTGGAAAGGAAGAAAACGTTTCCATATCCACCGGAAGCGATCACTACCGCGTGAGCTGAATGTCTTTCAAGTTCTCCGGTTACAAGGTTTCTCGCAATGATCCCCCGTGCCTTACCATCAACCTTTACAATATCCAGCATCTCGTGTCTGTTGTAAGATTTGATCTTACCACGGTTTATCTGGCGGTTCATAGCAGAATAGGCTCCAAGCAATAATTGCTGACCTGTTTGTCCTTTTGCATAGAAAGTTCTTGAAACAAGTACTCCTCCAAAAGAACGGTTATCTAATAGACCACCGTATTCGCGGGCAAAAGGAACTCCCTGTGCCACACACTGGTCAATAATATTTCCTGATACTTCTGCCAATCTATATACATTGGACTCTCTGGAGCGGTAATCCCCTCCTTTAATAGTATCGTAGAAAAGACGGTAAACAGAGTCACCATCTCCCTGATAATTTTTAGCGGCATTAATACCACCCTGAGCAGCAATAGAGTGAGCTCTACGAGGCGAATCCTGGTAGCAAAATGTTTTCACATTATAACCAAGTTCAGCCAAAGTCGCAGCTGCACTACCTCCTGCAAGTCCGGTTCCAACCACGATAACATCGATGTTTCGTTTGTTGGCCGGGTTAACCAGGTTTATGTCGTTTTTATGATTGGTCCACTTTTCTGCCAATGGGCCTTTAGGTGTATTCGATTCAAATAATCCCATAGCTTATATTTTTTCTAGTACAAAGTGAATATAAAAAGGTATAACAGCAAATGCCAGAGGAACCAGCACTGCGAATGCATAACCTGTTTTTCTGATAAACCCATTGTATTTTGGGTGATTGGCACCCAATGATTGAAATCCACTTCCAAATCCGTGGTAAAGGTGGAACCCAATGGCCAGCATGGCAATCGCATATGCAAAGGCCCATATAAGACCGTATTCTACATCCTGAAAAGCTCTGATGGTGTGGGTGTATAGATCTTTAACCTCGGCTCCGTTCTCGGTTACGTAAATTGTATCGTCCAGTCCGCCAAATTTCATCTCAGACCAGAATTGTATCATATGGATAATGATAAAGGCCAGAATTACTGTTCCAAGAACTCCCATGTTTCTTGAAGACCAGGTTGAATTGGTAGAAGGTTTAAAGCTTACATAGCCCTGTGGTCTAGCCTTGCGGTTGTTAATGGTTAACATTAAACCGTCGATCGCATGGAACAGGATACTGATATAAGTTAAATAAGAAAGAATTTTTACAGCCGGATTAGTAGACATGAATAATGCATATTCATTGAACTGATCCTTTGCCGCGTCACCTACCGGTAAGAGTAATTGGAGGTTTCCTAGTAAATGACCTACTAAAAACAGGCACAGAAAAAGGCCGGTGAAAGCCATCCAGTATTTTTTTGCCAGTGATGACTTTAAAAGCGCAGATTTCGCCATAAGTGTTTTGAATTATTTTGATAAGAGTGCAGCAAAAATACAGTTCATTTGAATTTATTACAAACTTTAGGTGTCTTTTTCCCATCTATTTAGAACTAATTTAAAGTACTTCATAATTTGCTGAATTTTTTAAATTCTAACTTCATAAATAATCAGGCTCAATTATTTATTCTTCCGGAATTAATATTTCTCTAAATCTGTTTTGGGAAAAGCTTAACTGCCTTCAAAATTCAATTTTTGTAATTTCAGATCATAGCAAAATTTATGAAGGAGAAAACCAAAGAATTAATACGAATGTTGTCTGAAACCTTTGAAGGTGATCCCTGGTATGGAGATTCCGTAATGCGGCAATTGGAAAATGTACCTTATAAAGTTGGGTATAAATCCTGCATTCCGGATTCACATAGCGTAGCGCAAATTGTGGGACATCTTATAAGCTGGAAAAAATTTGCTCTGGCGAAATTGAAGAAGGACAAAGACTGTGAAATTGAAATAGATTCCAAAAAGGACTGGCCGCCTGTGACAGTAAATTCTCAGGAAGCCTGGGAAGACCTTAAAAAGGAACTTGTGGCTATACAATCCAAGATCTATGAATTCTTAAATAATAAACCTGATGATTCATATCTGGAGGAGAAAGTAGAAGGCAAAGATTATGATTTCGCCTATTTGATAAGAGGTATCCTTCAGCATGATATTTATCACATTGGTCAAATTGGATTGATCTCCAGTCAGTTTAAAAAATCTGAAACTGACGCAGGAATATTTAAAGCTTGATAGATGGATTTTATAGATTACTATAAACTTTTGGAACTTGATAAGTCTGCTACTCCTGAGCAGATCAAAAAAGCCTACCGTAAACTGGCTCGTAAATATCATCCGGATCTTAATCCCGATGATAAAACAGCTCAGGCAAGATTCCAACAGATCAATGAGGCGCATGAAGTTTTAAGTGATCCTGAAAAACGAAAGAAATACGACGAGTACGGCAAAGACTGGCAACATGCCGATCAATTTGAGCAAGCTAAAAGACAGCAAGCCTCTTCGGGAGGTTTTGGTGGTGGATTTGGAGGTGCTCAATCCCAGGGCTACTCCGGAAATTTTGATGATGATACTTTCTCAGACTTTTTTGAGCAAATGTTTGGGGGTAGAGCAAGAGCGCAGGGTGCCCACAGGGGTGCACATTTTAAAGGTCAGGATTTTAATGCGGAACTTCAGCTAAGATTAAGTGATGTATATGATAGTAAAAAACATACCATTACCGTAAATGGGAAAAATATACGACTCACAATCCCTGCCGGAGTAGAGAATGGGCAAACCATTAAAATTAAAGGCTATGGTGGCCCCGGAATTCAGGGAGGTCCCAAAGGGGATCTTTATATCACCTTTAATATACTTAACGATACTAATTTCAGGAGAGAAAAAGCAAATCTTTATACCACTCATAATTTACCTTTAACTACTGCTGTTCTTGGTGGAGAAATTGAAGTAAATACCTTCAATGGAAAGGTTAAACTAAAGGTAAAACCGGGAACCGCGAGTGGAAGCAAGGTTAAATTAAAAGGAAAAGGTTTTCCTCGTTATAAGAAACAAAATGAATTTGGAGACCTGTACATTACTTACAAAATTGAAGTTCCAGAGCAACTGACTGAGAAACAAACGGAATTATTCCGGGAATTGAAAAAAACAGGATTATGAAAGAACAAGATTTAATTCCTGCAGATGTAATTTGCGTTCAATATAAGGTAGAACGGTGGTTTGTAAACGCTCTTGGTGAAAGTGGAATTATTGAGATAATCAAGCAGCAGGAAACTGAATATATACATTGTGATCATCTGGCCCAGTTTGAGAAAATGATGAGGCTTCACCGGGACCTTCAAATAAATATGGAAGGCCTGGAAGCCATAAATCACCTGTTGAATAAGGTTGAGGAATTGCAAAAAGATAACAGGCGATTAAAAAACCGCCTGGACCTATATGAGTGATTACAATTCCTTTTTATAAAGCATCAGTTTGGCGGGATCGTTGGGAATCGTGGTAAATTCTATAAATTCGAATCCCAGCTTTTCAAGTAATTTTTGGGAACCGGAATTCTCCTCTACTGTAATTGCAGATAACTCCTTTAAATTAAAATAGGTTTTAGCCGCCTTTACAAGGAAAGAAGCAGCCTCCATGGCATAACCCTTCTTTTCAAATTCCCGTAAAAATGCGAAACCAAGGTCTATACCTTCGATACCTTCCCTATCGTATAATCCGCAGGCCCCAATTTTCTTCTCATCACTTTTTTGAACTACCGTATAAGAGGAGAAGCCTAATCTCTCAAATTGAGGCAACATTTTATCCTCTATATATAACCTGGCCTTATCTATATTGTGAATATTTCGATCACCTATAAAACGAAGGCATTTTGGAGAATTGAACAGTTCGAAAACAAATTTCGCATCTTCAGTTGAAGTTGGTCTTATCCATAATCTTTCCGTTTCGAATATCTTAACCTCCGTCATAAGCTTATTTAACCTCAAATTTCTCTTCAGCAGTTTTGCCATTAAGCTTTAATACCATTTTATATTTTCCTTTCGGAATATAGTAAAGGCCATTATCTGCTTTTGAAGAGGTTGTGTCCTTATTTTCCTTTTCAAGATTTTGAGCGGCATCAGAGGTGATTGTAAGGTCATATTCACCGGTATTGAAACCTTTTTCTGCATCCATATCGATCTTTTGTAAAACGACTCCGGAAGTAGATTCAATAGTGATACTTACTTTCCCAGCCTTAGCTGAATAAAAAGTAAAATCTATCGTTGGCTGGTAAGGATCTCTCCATTTACTATAAGAATTACCCCATCTTGGTGAGAAGCGAATACTTTCTTCTGTTGAAAGGCTTAAGGCGTCCTTTAAATTTTCCTTTTTCATTTCTGAAATTGCCGCAACATCGGCAATATAGATAGACCTTCCATGGGTACCTACAATCAGGTCTCTTTCTTCTTTATGAATTCTTAGATCGTGCACGGGAACATTTGGAAAATTAGTGCTGAAGGCATCCCAGCTTTCACCGCGGTTTAAAGAAATATATAGCCCATTGTCTGTTCCCAGATATAGAATATTCTCATTATTTGGATCTTCCCGTATTACATTTACCGCAGCTAAGGGTAAATTTGAGCTGATGCTTTTCCAGCTCTCACCCGAATTTTCGGATACATATATATAAGGTGTAAAATCATCCTGACGGTAGCCATTAAGGCTCAGATATACCCTGTCTTTTGCGTGCTGTGATGCGATTATTCTCGAAACCCACAGATCTTGTGGTAATTTCTCGCCAATATTGGTCCAGGAACCGCCACCGTCTTTTGTTCGGTAGATTTTACCGTCATCACTTCCTGTATATAAATATCCAAACTGGTAAGGTGATTCAGAAATTGTGGCAAGGGTTCCAAAAGGCACATCACCTTTTTTGCCGCCACCGGTTAGATCATTTGAAATTGCAGTCCAGGTTTCTCCCTGATCCATACTTCTCATCAATTTGTTT
>NZ_JBLVTL010000002.1:198423-220352 GCF_048285835.1 Christiangramia aquimixticola | reverse complement strand
TCTCTCGCCCAGTTCATGTTTTGGCTGGATAAACGTCATGTCCCCGGTTTTACGATTGATACGGAAATAATTTCCAAACTGGTATCCTGTGTAAACTATATCAGGGTTTCTATTATCGATTTCTACCTGCATCCCGTCACCACCCATGATGCTTTTAAAATTGTAGTCTCCGGAAGAATGCCAATCAACACCTTCAGTATTTGTATGTGGTCCGGTCCAAACACCATTATCCTGCAACCCGCCATAAACATTATATGGTTTTTGATTGTCGATGTTTACCGTATAAAATTGACCCACACTTGGAGAGTTGTTTTTCATCCAGTTTTCGCCGTCATCGTAAGAAATATTTATTCCTCCGTCGTTTCCATCAATTAGATGTCCGCTACGGTTTGGATTGATCCAAAGTGCATGATGATCTGCATGAACATTTTCCGCATCAATAGAGCTGAATGTTTTTCCGCCATCCTTCGATTTCAAAATTGGAACACCATAAACATAAATAGCGTCCTTGTCCTGCGGATCCACGTGTATCATTCCAAAATAATATCCGTAACTATAATAAAGGTCGTCAAGGTGATCTTCATGAGTGATCTTCCAGGTTTTTCCGCCATCAATACTTTTGTAAACCTGTGCGCCTATAACAGGAGTGCTGAATAAACGCGAATTCGCATCCTCGAGATACAGGGAAATTTCTTTAGGCTCGATCTCTTCTTTTTTGACCAGATCTTTTACTGAAGCTGCAGTATATTTTTTTGGAAAGTTATTGTCTCTTAAAAAATCTTCCAGTTGATCTTCTTCCAGTTTTAAAAATTCTGACTTTTTCATTTTGTCAAAATCATCTTTTTGAAGTCCGCTGGATTTTTTCTCTTTGGTATCTTTTTCTTTTCTTCTGTCCTGGTTATCTACGATGGCATAAACAGTCTCATCATCAAAAACCGAAATTCCTATTCGGCCTACGCCTTCGCCGGTTGGAAATCCCGATCCTTTTGTGGTGATAAGTGACCAGGTGTTTCCGGCATCTGTACTTTTGTAAATTCCGCTATTTGCACCGCTTTCTCTAAAATCCCAGGCTTTTCGATCCTTATCCCAGGCCGCTGCGTACATTTCATTAAAATTATCCGGATTTACAGCTATATCTATGATCCCGGTTTGCTCATTGATAAATAATTTATTAGACCAGGTTTTTCCACCATCTGTTGTTTTATAAATTCCTCTTTCCTTATTAGGAGTATAAAGGTGACCGGTTACACCAACTATAATTTCATCTGAATTTTCAGGATTTATAAGCACTCTGCTTATATGGTGAGAATCGGGTAAGCCCATATATTCCCAGGAGGCTCCTTTGTCTTCAGATTTTAAAAGGCCTATTCCTGCGTATGAAGATCTTGAGGCATTCACTTCTCCTGTTCCAACCCAAATTGTTCCGTTTTTCCAGTCAACCGCAATATCTCCAATATTTTGAGTAGGACTGTTGTCCATTACCGGAGTAAATGAGGTTCCATTATTATTGGTATACCAAAGCCCTCCGGTTGCATAGGCAGCATAAAATTCGGTTGGATCGTCCGGATTTACCGCAAGGTCTGTAATTCGACCGCTCATAACTGTTGGACCAATATTCTTTAAAGGAATATTTTTAACTACCGAATTCTTTATTAGCGCCTGCTTTTTATCCAGTCCGGATTTTATGTCCTGTCCGGTACTTGCTGAATTCTGAGAAAAAATTGGAGATACGGAAAGTAATAGGGTACTTAGGAATAAGTAATGTTTCTTCATAGTTGATTTAGTAAGTGCTTAAAAATAGGAAAAGCTTTGGTTATCTAAAATTTTAATTCGTTTTATAGCTTTTGCGCTTAATTCCTTTAATTTTGAAGAAATTGAAAAGAATTATTTATGAAATATGACAGGATTGATTCAAAACTCTTTATAAAGAACCGTAAAAACTTCATGGAGAAGATGAAGCCGAACAGTTTAGCGGTCTTTAATTCTAATGATATTTATCCAATTGGTGCAGATAGCACTATGCCTTTTCAGCAAAACAGGGATATTTTTTATTTGAGTGGAGTAGATCAGGATGAAAGCATCCTTGTTCTCTTTCCGGATGCCCCGGAAGAAAAGCATCGCGAAATACTTTTTCTAACCGAAACCAATGAACATATTGCTGTTTGGGAAGGTGCAAAACTTACCAAGGAAGATGCCTTTGAGGTGAGCGGGGTGAAAACTGTTTACTGGATGAAGGATTTTGAAAAGGTGTTTTTTGAAGTAATGACCCAGTGTGAAACAGTTTACTTTAATACCAACGAACATTATCGCGCTAATCATCAAACTGAAACCAGAGATGATAGATTTATAAAATGGTGTAAGGAGAAATATCCGGCACATCAGGTGGCCAAGGCTAATCCAATTTTGCAAAGATTGAGATCTGTGAAAGATCCAATCGAATTGGACTTGATGCAAAAGGCTTGTGATATTACTGAAAAAGCCTTCAGAAGAACTTTGAAATTCGTAAAACCCGGAGTATGGGAATACGAAATTGAAGCGGAGTATTATCACGAGATGATAAGAAACAGGTCTAAAGGTTTTGCATACACTCCTATTATTGCCAGTGGGAATAATGCGAATGTGCTGCATTATATCGAAAATAGACATCAGTGTAAGGCCGGTGATCTTATTCTTTTAGATACAGGTGCCGAGTATGCCAATTATTCCAGTGACCTTAGTAGAACCATTCCGGTTTCAGGAAGATATACAGACAGGCAGAAGCAGGTTTATAATGCTGTAAATAAGGTTAAAAAAGAAGCGACAAAAATGTTGGTTCCGGGAACCATGTGGAAAGAATATCATGTTGAGGTTGGTAAAATGATGACTTCAGAATTGCTGGATCTTGGATTGCTTGATAAAGCAGATGTTCAAAATGAAGATCCGGACTGGCCGGCCTATAAAAAGTATTTCATGCACGGGACCTCTCACCATATTGGTTTGGATACTCACGATTATGGAATTCTTACCGAGCCTATGCAGGCGAATCAGGTATTTACCGTAGAGCCGGGAATCTATTTGCCAGATGAAGGTTTCGGGATTAGGCTTGAGGATGATGTGGTTATTCAGGAAAAAGGGGAACCATTTAACTTAATGAGAAATATTCCTATCGAGATCGAAGAGATCGAGGATATCATGAATTCGTAATCTATCGGATTCAAGGAGATCATAATCTAATATCAATACCGCAAATTCCAGAATGTAAACTTCCGGGTTTGCGGTTTTTTAATTTACAACATGAGTAAGATTCTATATAAGGGTGCAAAGATCCAATATGAGGTGGAGGGCAATAAAGGGAAAGTACCCTTAGTTTTGTTGCATGGCTTTCTGGAGGATTCTTTGATCTGGAGAGAGCTTTTAAAGAAACTAAAGGAGGAGCGGCAAATAATAATTATCGATCTTCCCGGGCATGGAGGTTCTGAGAATATATCTCCGGAGCATTCCATGAGTATGATGGCGGAGGTAGTACACCATATTCTGCTTCATTTGAATATTGCAAAGGTAAGTATGGCAGGACATAGCATGGGAGGCTATGTAAGTTTGGAATTCCTGAAAAAATTTCCTAAGATGTTGCAGAGCATTGTGTTGATCAATTCAACCCCTGTTCAGGATTCGGAAGAAAGGAAAGATGTAAGAGATCGTTCTGTGGAACTGGTAGGTAAAAACAAGAAAGCTTATATAAGCATGGCTATCTCCAATCTGTTTGCCGATGCCAGTCGAGAAAAATATGCGACAGAGATCGATGAATTGAAAATCCGGGCCTTGAAAATGAGTAAGGAGGGAGTGCAGGCAGCTTTAATTGGTATGAAAAATCGTACAAATTTAACCGAAGAATTAAAAAACTTCGAAAATCAAAAGGTCATCATAGCTGCTGATGAAGATCAAATACTGGATATCAGGGAATTAGAAAGGGTTTCAGGCTCCTGTAAATGTGACTTTTTCAGGTTAAAAAATGGCCATAATTCATGGTTGGAAGATCGGAAATCTTTAGTTAAAATAACGCAGTTCATCGAATAAATACACCTTTTTGTCGAATCTATTGAGTTTTTAATTATTTTAGAAATCTAATAATCAGAAATTTAGCCTCCTATGAAAAAAGAGCTTCCTACTTCCTTTTCATTAGCAAAGGTTCAATGCAATCTTTTTGGTCATAAATTAAGGGTGTCCAAGAACATTACCAATCATGTCCATGAGTATAAGTGTAAAACCTGTGGTGTGGAAATGACAGATACCGCAAATGGGTTTTTAGCCAGATTAACTCCTAAATTCAAGGAGACAAACGACTATATCGCAAAGATCCACAGAAAGCGTAAAGAGGTTTTCGTTGCCAAAACAACTTAGTCCTTTCTTTATTTCAATGCCCATTTGCTGTCTTTCATTAAGATATTTCTAACTATGCTCAGGTCTTAGAAAGATTTTTTTTCGGGTCAGGATCCGAAAAGCTAAAGTTAAATTTCCTCACCTGAAAGTCTTACATGTAAAAACCTGTACTGCAAACAAATAAAAATTTTGTTTAACTTTATCTCCTAATTATTGAATTTTTGTTATATCTTATATAAGATTAATAATCAATAGGTTATGGAAGACTATCAGATTCCTTTTTCCTTTGCGCAAATTCGCTGTAAATTTTTCGGTCACCTTTTTAAAATCTCAAAAAATGTGACAGATCATTTACACGAATATAAGTGTGAACATTGCGGGTTGGAAATGACCGATACTGCCAATGGAATATTGGCAAGATTAACCCCAAAATATAGGGAGACCAATGATTATATCTCCCAGATCCATAAGAGACGAAAAAGAAGATTATTAAAAAATGCTTCTTAATCTTTTTCTTCCATAGAGTTCCAACCTCTGGCTATCAATGGTAGTTTTTGATTAGCTCTGGTGATTAAATGCATTCCTTCATTTTCTTCAGTCATATGACCTATTACAGTAAGATGCGGGTTACCTTTTATCTTGTCGAAATCATCTTGTTTTATAGTAAACAAAAGCTCGTAATCTTCCCCTCCACTTAATGCGATCATGGTGCTGTCTATCTGGAATTCTTCACATACAGAGATTACTGCAGGGTCTAATGGAATTTTTTCTTCGAATAAATTAGCGCCTACTTTTGAATGCTTGCATAGGTGAATTATTTCTGAAGATAAACCATCGCTTATATCGATCATAGAAGTAGGTTGAACTCCAAGATCGTTCAATAAAGGCGGGATGTCTTTACGTGCTTCCGGTTTTAACTGGCGTTCAATAAGGTAAGTATACTGGTCAAGATCCGGTTGAGAATTCGGGTTAGCTTTGAAAACTTCTTTTTCTCTTTCAAGAACCTGTAGGCCCATATAAGCTGCACCAAGGTCACCGGTTACTACAAGAAGGTCATTAGCTTTCGCGCCATTACGATAGGTTACCTTTTCTTTTTCGGCGTGCCCAATAGCTGTGACACTTATTAGTAAGCCTGAAGTTGAAGAAGTAGTGTCACCTCCAACCACATCAACATTATAGATCTTGGAAGCAAGCTGGATTCCGGCATACAGCTCTTCGAGGGCTTCTACGGGGAATCTGTTTGATACCGCAATGGAAACCGTAACCTGAGTTGCCGTTCCATTCATGGCATAAATGTCAGATAAATTGACCATAATAGCCTTATAACCCAGGTGTTTCAAAGGCATATAGGCAAGGTCAAAATGTACTCCTTCAATCAAAAGATCGGTACTAATAAGGGTCTCTTTATCTTCAAATCTTACAACCGCTGCATCATCACCAATCGCTTTAACGGTGGATTCAAGTTTAGGGCTGAAGTTCTTGGTTAAATGGTCTATGAGTCCAAATTCTCCTAATTGTGAAAGGTTTGTCTTGTTTTCCTGACTATTCTCAAACATGCAATTGAATTTTAAAGTGCAAAAGTACGATTATAAAATTCAATTAAGAAGAATGCCTTAAAAGCTTTGCAGAAGCAAATTTGTTGCTGAGCCCTAAGAAAACGGGGTGGTTTTTTTGATTGACAAACTCTATTAGTCAATTCTTAAAACAAATGCTTAGTCTATGGTAAAACACTTGCTTTGTAGTATATTTGTGCCCAATTTAGAATTAATCTTTATAGCTTATGATTAAAGTTAGCGAAGAAGCTAAAAAGAAGATTTCTGCTCTTATGACCGAGGAAGGTTTTGATGCTACTGCAGATTATGTGCGAGTAGGAGTTAAGAGTGGAGGTTGTTCTGGTTTGTCTTATGAGCTTAAGTTCGATAAGAGCCAGGCAGAAGGCGATAAGGTCTTCGAAGACAACAATGTGAAAATTGTTGTTGATAAACGCAGTGTGCTGTATCTGGCCGGAACCATTCTTGAATATTCAGGTGGTTTAAACGGAAAAGGATTTGTATTTAACAATCCTAATGCACAAAGAACCTGCGGATGCGGTGAGAGTTTTTCACTGTAAAAACAATTTTAGGTCAATGTAATTTGACGCTGATTAAACTTAGAATTACTTAGAATGGCATATACTGAAGACGATTTAAAGAAAGAGCTCGAAACCAAGGAATATGAATATGGATTTTATACAGATATAGAATCTGATACTTTCCCTGTGGGCTTGAACGAAGATATCGTAAGAGCAATATCCAAGAAAAAAGAAGAGCCGGAGTGGATGACGCAGTGGCGTCTGGAAGCTTACCGTGCGTGGGAAGAAATGATCGAGCCGGAATGGGCGAACGTTCATTATGAAAAACCCAACTTTCAGAATATTTCTTACTATTCTGCACCAAATAAAAAACCAAAGTACGATAGCCTTGATGAGGTAGATCCGGAATTGCTGGATACCTTTAAAAGACTTGGAATTTCTTTGGACGAACAAAAGAAACTGGCCGGGGTGGCTGTAGATGTTGTAATGGATTCTGTATCTGTTACCACTACCTTTAAGAAAACCCTTGCTGAAAAAGGAATTATCTTCTGTTCTATTTCTGAAGCTATTAAAGAGCATCCGGAATTAGTGAAGAAGTATTTAGGGACGGTAGTACCTCAAAAAGATAACTTTTACGCTGCATTGAATTCGGCTGTATTTAGTGATGGATCTTTTTGTTATATCCCAAAAGGGGTTAGATGCCCTATGGAACTTTCTACATATTTCAGAATTAACCAGGCCGGGACAGGTCAGTTTGAAAGAACTCTTGTAGTTGCAGATGAAGATAGTTATGTGAGTTACCTGGAAGGGTGTACTGCTCCAACACGTGATGAGAATCAGCTGCATGCGGCAGTTGTGGAACTTGTTGCTTTGGATGGGTCAGAAATTAAATATAGTACCGTTCAAAACTGGTATCCTGGAAATAAAGAAGGTAAAGGAGGGGTTTACAACTTCGTTACTAAGAGAGGGATCTGTGAGAAGAACGCCAAAATTTCCTGGACTCAGGTAGAGACAGGATCTGCGGTTACCTGGAAATATCCAAGTTGTATCCTAAAAGGAGATAACTCTGTTGGAGAATTCTATTCCATTGCGGTTACTAATAACTATCAGCAGGCAGATACCGGAACAAAAATGATCCACCTTGGTAAGAACACCAAGAGTACTATTATTTCTAAAGGTATTTCTGCGGGACATTCACAAAACTCATATCGTGGTTTGGTTCAAATCAACGGGAGAGCTAAAAATGCGAGAAACTTTTCGCAGTGTGACTCATTGTTGATGGGTAATAAATGTGGAGCGCATACTTTCCCTTATATAGAGGTTAAAAATAAATCTGCTCAGGTAGAGCATGAGGCGACCACTTCCAAGATTGGTGAAGATCAAATTTTTTACTGTAACCAGCGAGGGATTGATACAGAGAAAGCGATCGCTTTGATCGTAAATGGTTTTAGTAAGGAAGTATTAAATAAACTTCCAATGGAGTTTGCTGTGGAAGCTCAAAAATTACTTGAAATTTCTTTAGAAGGATCTGTAGGATAATTCGATTAGAGATTTTGCTATGAAAAAGTTATTTGGATTATTGTTTTTAAGTCTTTTGGCTGTCGCCTGTCAGGATTCAAATCGGCGGGAGATCTTGTCGCCTTTGAACGTGACTAAGGTTCCCGATAGTATTCAGGTTCTAAAAGGTGAATTTGTGCATGTAAAAGGTGCGGCAGTATTAAGAGGAGAAGGTTTTGTGTATGGAGTTTTACAGGATTCCATGTTTTTTAAACTGGCCGATACCTTTTCTACGGTAAAAGCTGAAGACTTTGAAATGGTACCTGTAACTCTAAAAGCCAAGATCGTTCCTAATCCGGAGCAGGAAGGCTGGGAGGAAGTAATTGAAATAAGAGAAATAATGAAAGTACCTGAGGCGAATGCTTCAGATTCATTAGAAAATAGAAATATAAAATAAACAATCTGCTCCGGCAGATTCAGAATTGATAAACATGCTTAAAGTAAAGAATTTACACGCTAAAATAGAAGATAAAGAGATCCTGAAAGGGATCAATCTTGAGGTAAATCCTGGAGAGGTTCACGCTATTATGGGACCAAATGGATCCGGTAAAAGTACTTTATCCTCTGTGCTCGCAGGTAGGGAAGAATATGAAATGACAGAAGGCGAGATCATCTTTGAAGGAAATGATCTTAGTGAAATGGCTCCGGAAGAAAGAGCTCATAAAGGTGTTTTTCTATCTTTTCAATATCCTGTAGAAATTCCGGGTGTATCTGTTACCAACTTTATCAAAACGGCTATTAACGCACAGAGAAAAGCTCATGGCCTGGCAGATATGCCGGCTAATGATATGCTTAAGCTTATCCGTGAAAAGTCTGAAATGTTGGAGATAGACCGTAAATTCTTATCAAGATCTTTAAACGAAGGTTTCTCCGGTGGAGAAAAGAAACGTAATGAGATCTTCCAGATGGCGATGTTGAATCCAAAATTATCAATTCTTGATGAGACCGATTCCGGACTGGATATCGATGCTCTTAGAATTGTAGCTAATGGGGTGAATAAATTAAGAAGCAAAGACAATGCAGTGCTACTTATTACTCACTACCAGAGATTGCTTAATTACATCGTGCCAGATGTGGTACATGTACTTGTAGACGGGAAGATCGTGAAGTCCGGTGGGAAAGAACTGGCTTACGAACTTGAAGAAAGAGGTTACGACTGGGTTAAGCAGGAAACAGTTTAAAATTATTCAGAATTAAAGATTTATCGCAAATAGAGCGATGAGAAACTGAATTTTGAAATTGAAAGTGAACAAAATGGAATTAAAAGATAAACTTGTCTCATCATTTTTAGCCTTTGAAGAGGGGCTGGATCCAAATGAGAATCTGGACAGTTTGAGAAATGAGGCGATTAAGAATTTTGAGAGCCTTGGTTTTCCTACTAAAAAGGATGAGAACTGGAAGTATACTTCACTCAATGCCATCTTAAAACATGATTATAGTATTTTCCCGGAAAGGGAAGATGCCATTGAGTACAGAGATATTAAAAAATATCTTATACATGATATAGATACTTATAATCTGGTATTTATAGATGGTATATTTTCCTCACACCTCTCCCAAACCACTCACGATAAAATCGATGTTTGTTTAATGTCTTCGGCATTAAATAAAGATAAATACCGTGCGGTTATGGAGAATTACTATAATAAGTTAACTCCGGAATCGGGATTGAATTCGTTGAATACAGCATTTGCCAGAGAAGGTGCTTTTATTCATATTGGCAAAAATCAACTTGCAGATAAACCAATTCAAATTATAAATTTCGCCACCGGGAACGAGTCTGCATTATTGCTTCAGCCAAGAAATCTTATCGTTGTTGAAGAAAATTCTCAGGTTCAGATAATCGAAAGACATCAGAGTCTTACAGATCATCCTGTGCTTACCAACTCGGTAACAGAGATCCATGCAGATAAAAGAGCAATGGTGGACTATTATAAAATTCAGAACGACAGAGCTTCAGCATCAATAATCGATAATACTTTTATCGATCAAAAATCTGAAAGCAATGTTTCTGTACATACCTTCTCTTTTGGTGGGAAACTTACCCGTAATAACCTGAATTTTTATCAGAATGGTGAGCGTATAGATTCTACCATGAAGGGTGTTACCATTATTGAAGATAAGCAGCATGTAGATCACAATACGCTGGTTCACCATATAGAGCCAAACTGTGAAAGTCATCAGGATTATAAAGGTATTTATGCCGATAAATCTGTAGGTGTATTTAACGGAAAAGTTGTGGTTGAAAAGGAAGCTCAGAAAACAAATGCTTACCAGTCTAATAACAACATACTTTCAGACGATACAGCGACCATCAATTCAAAGCCTCAATTGGAGATCTTTGCAGATGATGTGAAATGTAGTCACGGTTGTACTATTGGTCAGCTGGACGAGGAAGCATTATTTTACCTTCAGTCAAGAGGAATTCCAAGAAAAGAGGCCAGAGGTCTTTTGATGTATGCCTTTGCAAATAATGTACTTGAAAGCGTAAAGATTCCTGAAGTCAAAAAACGTATCAATAAGCTTATTGCTACCAAGCTTGAGGTGGACCTTGGTTTCAACTTATAAAATAAAATTTTAGAAGGATGGGGCAGCACACTCAGGTAAAGGCTTTTGATGTGGAAAAAATTCGGAAGGATTTTCCAATTCTTAACCGTGAGGTTAACGGCTATCCTTTGGTGTATCTTGATAATGCCGCGACCGCGCAAACACCTGTACAGGTGATGGACGCCATCGTGGACTATTATTCAAATTATAATGCCAATATTCATCGCGGCGTGCATTCGCTTTCACAGGAAGCTACCGATAAGTATGAACAGGCAAGAATAAAAATTCAGAAGCATTTTAATGCTGAAAAGGCTCACGAGATCATATTTACCTCGGGTACCACTCATGGTATTAATATGGTTGCGAGTGGTTTTGCATCACTTTTAAAAGAAGGGGATGAGATCCTGGTTTCGGCTCTGGAGCACCACTCTAATATTGTTCCCTGGCAAATGCTCTGTGAAAAGACAGGAGCCATTCTTAAAGTTATTCCCATGAATCAAAATGGGGAGCTTATTTATTCTGAATTAGAAAAATTATTGGGAGACAGAACCAGGGTTGTATTCCTAAACCATGTTTCAAACGCATTGGGGACAGTCAATCCGATTAAAAAGATCATTGACGCTGCTCATGAATTCGGGGCAGCAGTTCTTATAGACGGTGCTCAGGCGGCACCTCATATTAAAGCCGATGTTCAGGAACTGGATGTCGATTTTTATGTGGTTTCTGCTCATAAAATGTGCGGGCCTACGGGAGTAGGGATGCTTTATGGAAAAGAAGAGTGGCTTGAAAAATTACCACCTTATCAGGGTGGTGGAGAAATGATCGCCACGGTAAGTTTTGAAAAAACCACCTATGCCGGTCTCCCTCATAAATTTGAAGCCGGGACTCCGAATATTTGCGGAGGAATAGCTTTTGGAGCGGCCCTGGATTATATGAATGCCATTGGGTTTGATGCCATTGCCGAATATGAACATGGACTTCTGGAATACGCAACCGCTAAGCTGAAGGAAATTGAAGGGATGAAGATTTATGGTGAAGCCAGTGAAAAAACTGCTGTAATTTCTTTTAACGTGGAAGGTTTGCATCCTTACGATATAGGAACTCTTGTTGATAAAATGGGAATTGCGGTTAGAACCGGACATCATTGTGCTCAACCGGTTATGGAATTCTATAAAATTCCGGGAACGGTAAGAGCCTCATTTGCCTTTTATAATACCACAGAAGAAGTTGACAGGTTTATAGAGGCGGTGAAAAAAGCAGTGATGATGCTTCAATAAAATTTTCACGACGAAATAATATTAAATTTTAACATTTATAGGAATCCGACTCATGCTCTGCTGTGTCGGATTTTTTATTGCTTATCTCCGTCTGGAGATTCTGTTATGTTAACTATTCCCTAATAATTTGGTTATATTGAACTCGTGTTCTTTAGAAAATCTTCTGAAGTTGTGCCAAATATTCAATTTTTAAACCAATTAATTGCAAAGTCGGCAATTCAATCCCCAGGCCCAACACTTAAGAATTACCACCGGCTTTACCCTAAAACCTTATTAAATGAAAAGAATTTATCTTTTGGCCTCGGCCTTAACTCTCGTATTTGCCTCCTGTCAAAAATCAGGTGAAGAAATTATCGATCAAAACCTAGCTAACCAGGAAACTGAAGTATTCGCTATTGCCAAAGAACAATGTGGAACCATGGGTGTTCTTGAGGAGAATATTGCTAAAAACCCCGAGCTAATTCAAAGTATGGAGGCGGTGGAAGCTCATACCAAAATGGCGATCAAACATGGAATGACCAAAAGACTGGCTGCAGATGGGAAAATTGAAATCCCGGTAGTATTTCATGTGATCTATAATAAATCCAGTGAGAATATTCCACTTGGTCAATTAGAAGATCAAATTGTGGCCTTAAACGAAGATTTTAGCTTAAATAATCCGGGAAGAAATTCTATTCCTTCTGAATTTTCTTCAGTTGAAGCTAACATAGGTGTTAGGTTCGTACTGGAAGATGTGATTAGAGTAAAAACAAAAAAACGCCGTTGGAGACCAGATGATAGTATGAAGTTCTCTTCAAGTGGTGGATCTGATGTGGTAAATCCTCAGGAATTTCTTAACATCTGGGTAGTAGGAAATATGCCATACAGAGGAGGAAATATTCTTGGTTACGCCCAGTTCCCGGGTGGTAGCTGGTCTACAGATGGGGTTGTGATGGATCACAGGTTTACCGGAACAACTCAGTATTCTACCGGAAGAACGGCTACTCACGAAGTAGGTCACTGGTTGAACCTTCGTCACATTTGGGGTGATGGTGGTTGTGGAGCTACAGATTATGTAGATGACACTCCAGATTCTGATGCTCCTTCCAGAGGTTGTCCTTCTTATCCAACTGTAAATTGTGGAACAGCAGATATGACCATGAATTTCATGGATTATTCAGATGACCCATGTTTGAACATGTTTACAGAAGGTCAAAAAGTAAGAATGTTAAGCGTTTTCGCTAACGGCGGATTCCGTGCGAGCATGGCCGACTAACATTCAGTTAATAAAATATAAAAAAGGCACCTTTACGGTGCCTTTTTTCGTAATATACCTTAATTCTAAATTCAGATTAAAATGAGAATTTCAATAGTAAGCTTTCTTATGGTGTTTTTTGCGATTAATGACTGCAGTCATCAGGAATTAAGTTCAATACAATCTTTTAGTTATGAGACTTTCACAAGAGGATCTGCAACGGTTTATACAATTACTCCGGAAATGATAAATATAAAAAGTACCGGGCTGGAAGCCGGAGAGTCATCAGCCAAAATCCAGAAGAAAGATTGGGAGTCTCTGGTCAATAAAGCTCAAAAGGTGAATATAAACGAGATTAGCCGGTTGAAAGCCCCGTCGGAGTCAAGAGCATCAGATGCAGCCTTACATGCGATCCTGAGCGTGCGTAAGAATGACACTGTTTACAAGACTAATTCATTTGATCACGGGAATGCTCCATCTGAGGTAAAACCATTGGTACAGGCTATTTTAAGATTGGCAGAAAATGTTGAATAGCACTAATGCTTATTGTACTTTTGTATAAAATTGTTATATGACGATTCAGGAAAAACAAAATGAGGTAATTGATGAGTTTGCGATGTTCGACGACTGGATGCAGCGTTATGAATATATGATCGAACTTGGAAAATCTTTACCTCTAATAGACGAGAAATATAAGATAGACGAAAACCTGATCAAAGGCTGCCAAAGTAAAGTTTGGGTACATGCCGAGCTGGAAGGTGATAAACTGGTTTTTACTGCAGATAGTGATGCTATAATTACCAAAGGGATCGTAGCAATTCTTATTAGAGTATATTCCAACCAGCATCCATCAGAAATTCTGGAGGCAGATACTCAGTTTATCGATGAAATAGGACTTAAGGAGCATCTTTCTCCAACCCGTGCAAATGGACTGGTAAGCATGATCAAACAATTAAAAATGTATGCGATAGCATATCAAACTCAATTAAATTAAAATGGAGCAGGAAATAAATACACAGGAACTGGGAGAAAAGATCGTAACTGTTCTTAAAACCATCTATGATCCCGAAATTCCGGTAGACATATACGAATTAGGTCTTATCTATGACGTAATGGTTAGTACAGATTATGATGTGAAAATACTCATGACGCTTACTACGCCTAACTGTCCGGTTGCAGAAACCCTGCCTTTGGAAGTAGAGGAGAAAGTAAAATCCCTTGATATGGTTAAAGATGCTGAGGTGGAGATCACTTTTGATCCACCATGGAGTCAGGACCTTATGAGTGAAGGTGCAAAACTGGAATTAGGATTATTATAAAAACTTTTTGAATGGCAGAAGAGATCGTAAACAGGGTCGCTCAAAGTAAATTGGAAACCTTCGATCTTGAAGACTTTTATCCAAAAGGAGAACGCAAAGAATTTGATCTTAGCCAGTGGTTGTTGGAAGGTTTTGTACTTCGTGAAAAGGACTTTCGTGAAAATGCTAAAAACCACGACTGGAGTACTTATCAGGACGCTTTTGTTGCAATAAGCTGTTCTACAGATGCAATCGTGCCTTCGTGGGCGTATATGCTTATTGCCTCTTATTTACATCCCTTTGCAAAGAAGGTGGTAACCGGAGATCTTGAAACTTTGGAAAGCCATCTTTACATGGAAATTATTAGTGAACTTGATGTAAATCATTTAAAGGATAAGCCCGTGATCATTAAAGGCTGTTCTAATAAACCAGTTCCTAAAAATGCCTATTTGTTTCTATTGAACAAATTGCAACCTGTTGCTAAGAGTATCATGTATGGAGAGGCCTGCTCCTCTGTACCCTTATTTAAGAAACCAAAAAATTAATTATGAAGAGAATTTTACTATCTGTATTCACCTTGCTTTTTTCTGTAGCAGTAATGGCGCAGGAAGAAAAAGACTCCATCCCTCCAAACGGATGGGAAACTGAAGGAAATTTTCAGTTATTATTTAATCAATCGGCGTTTAATAAAGAATGGACCGGTGGTGGAACCTCCAGTATCGCCGGGAACCTGACTGTAGATTATCAATTTAACTATAGAAATGACGAATTTACCTGGGATAACCGGATTCTCGCCAATTATGGACTTACGAAAGTTAAAGGTGATGAATTTGCCAGAAAGACCAGTGACAGGATTGAGTTCAATTCTATTGCCGGGAAGCAGATCGACAGCAAGAACTTTTATTATTCCTGGTTCCTGAATTTCCGAACACAGATCGACAAAGGATATAAATTTTCCAAGGATGCGGTGACTGGAGAAGTTGTGAGAACTGAAACCACTCATTTCTTATCCCCGGGTTATTTACAAACCGGACCTGGCATCATGTATAAGCCCAACGATAATTTTATTCTGAATTTTGCTCCGGCGACAGCGCGTTTCATTTTCGTAGATAGCGATTTCACGACCCGTCCCGGATATGTAGACGGAGATTACTTTGGCCTTGATCAGGGAAAATCCATGCGTTTTGAATTGGGTGCTGCTCTTAGTGCTTATTTGAGTTACGATGTGGTAGAGAATGTGAATATGGAGCATACGCTTTCGCTTTACTCGAACTACCTGGACAACCCGCAGAATGTAGATATAGATTACCTGTTAAATGTAAATATGGGAATCAACGATTATCTTTCAGCTAACCTTATATTTCAGGCGATCTATGATGATAATGCTGTTGGAGCATTTCAAATTAGAGAAGTATTTGGATTGGGTCTGAATTTCGGATTCTAAAACATAAAATACATATTTAGAAAAAGGTCCGTTTTAAACGGGCCTTTTTCAGTTAAAATTTTGTTGAAGTATTTTTCAGCATTGAGCTGATTGCGCAGTATTGATTATCTTTACCCTTATGATAGAAAAGACCGATTTATCTTACGAAAGAACTGTTCTTGTTGGTATTGTAACCAAAGATCAGGACCATGAAAAACTGGAAGAATATCTTGATGAACTTGAATTTCTAACCTACACAGCCGGAGGAGAAGTGATTAAAAGATTCTCCCAAAGGCTGGACAGGCCAGATCCTAAAACCTTTATTGGTTCGGGGAAAATGAACGATGTAAAGGAATTTGCAGATGAGAATGATATAGGAGCTGTGATCTTTGATGATGAGCTTTCGCCGGCGCAGCAAAAGAATATTGAGAAGATCCTAAAATGTAAGATCCTTGACAGAACCGGTCTTATCCTGGATATTTTTGCGCAACGGGCAAAAACAAGCTACGCAAGAACCCAGGTGGAACTGGCACAATATGAGTATTTGTTGCCGAGACTTGCAGGAATGTGGACTCACCTTGAGAGACAGCGAGGGGGTATTGGTATGCGTGGACCCGGTGAAACCGAAATTGAAACTGACCGTAGGATCGTTCGGGACAAGATTTCCCTGCTTAAGAAAAAACTGGATACCATAGACCGGCAAATGGAGGTACAGCGCGGTAATCGCGGACAATTGGTTAGGGTAGCACTGGTTGGGTATACCAACGTGGGAAAATCTACCTTGATGAACGTTATTAGTAAAAGTGACGTGTTTGCCGAGAACAAACTATTTGCAACGCTGGATACTACCGTTAGAAAGGTTGTAATACGCAATTTGCCGTTCCTTTTAAGTGATACGGTGGGATTCATTAGAAAGTTGCCTACGCAGCTTGTAGAGTCCTTTAAATCCACCCTGGATGAGGTGAGAGAAGCAGATCTGTTATTACACGTGGTGGATATTTCACATCCTAATTTTGAAGATCATATCGATTCGGTAAACCAAATTCTTACTGAAATTGAAGCGATCGGTAAACCAACAATTATGGTTTTTAATAAGATCGACGCCTATACACAGGAAACTATTGAAGAGGACGATCTAATGACCGAAAGGACTTCAGCACATTATAGTCTAAAGGAATGGAAAAGAACCTGGATGAACAGGATGGGCGATAATGTATTGTTTATTTCTGCCCTTAATAAGGAGAATTTTGAAGACTTCAGAAAGAAGGTTTACGAGACAGTAAGAGAAATTCATATTACCAGATTCCCGTATAATAATTTCCTTTATCCGGAATATGATAAATATGGAGAAGAGAAGGACTAACTCCTGATCATAAAAACTTAGAACCCGAATGATTTAGATCTGAATCATTCGGGTTTTTTATTTAGGAGATGGGATGTTTAAACTCAAAGTCCAACTCCCTGATGATCTTATCTGAGCTTATAATTTTCCCTTTAGCCTCCTCATTTTTCCGGAACTGCGGAAGCCCTAGATTTTTAGATTTTGCCATAGTGGTATAATAATCTGCTTTTAAAGGATGTTCCGGGTATACCAGATTCCAGACAGAATTGTCTTCTTTTTCCTTTATCAACAAAGAAATAGCTCTAATGCAATCCTTCTGGTGGATAAGATTAACCGGAGCCTCCGGGGATGAAATATTTTCCCTGCCGGCAAGATGATAAATCGGATGCCTGTTTTCGCCAATTAAACCTCCAAATCTTAAAACCGAAGTTTGAAAATTGGAATTGTCCAACAACAGCAATTCAGCGTTTCGCAATTGGATGGCGGTTGGAGAAGAATTATCGGTTTTGCTTTCCTCAGAATATTCCGGATTTCCCATTTCATCTGGATAAACCGAAGTGGAGCTGATGAAAATCACCTTTTCACAGTGGGCCTTTTCTATATAAGGCACCAGGTTCCGGATCTTCTTTACAAAATTTGAATCCGGATTTTTTCTTAATCCCGGTGGAATATCCACGATCAAAACATCAATGCCAGAAAGGAAGGAACTAATGTCTCCCTGGACTCCTTTTTCAAATAGTTTGATCGAGTAAGGGATGATCCCTGCCTTTCTTAGATCGCTCATTTTTTCCATTCTCGTTACAGAACCCTTTACTTCATGGTTTTGTGAAATAAGTTCCTTTGCTAATGGCAGTCCCAGCCATCCGCATCCTAATATCGCTACCTTCATTTATTCTATGGTGAGAGTTTTCTTTATAATAGTGGCATCGTTTACCACAAATGGTTTTGGTATCATTCCGGCCGGTCTTTCCTTAACATCCAATTCCGGATTTTCAAGAAGGTCATAAGCCGTTTCGTAAATAGTAAATTCCGGTCTGTCTTCCTTTTTTATGCTGAATTCAATTCGAAGAGTGTCACGGTTGGAAGCATGATAGGTCAATAGCCTTTCTTTCCAACGCCTCGTAAACATATGAAATTTGTTCTGTCCCAGATCTTGTCCTTCTGCAAGCATATCGTTAACCCTACAACTTTGAAAATCCACATCCCGGGTTTCGAAGATCTCGATCCGGTTTACATTCCTGTTTGGGGCAATCTTCAGGGAGAAACTGCGCAGGTTGGCAGTACTATCCAGGGAAATTTCCTTTAATATAATTCCGGGTTCTTTTAATTCAATTACCGGAGCATCAGCATATCTTTTAAAATTGCTGCCATATTTACTTTGAAAACCAGATTCAGTCCCCATACCTTCAGTAGCATCTTCAGCAAAATAATTTTTGGTCCAATCGTCCAGCATTCCGTCATAAGAATTCCATGTCGCAGTTTGGTTATCTACATCCAGAAGATATACCAGGCTATTAGGTTTAGGTCTTTCCGAAGAAAAATTTGAATTGAAATGAGCAGTGATAAGAAATATACTGGCTATAAGAAAACACAGGTAGGCGAAAGATTTCAGTCTTTTAAAATATAGGAACAGAGGAAGAAAAAGGGAAAATAAAAGACTGATTAGAACTGCTGTTCCAAATAGCATTTTTAATCCTAATGCTACCGGTAAATTATATATAAATGGTAAAATAAGGAACAGGGCCGGAAAGGAAAGTAGCGCCATTAAAATCCTGTTTGGGCGCTTTTGCCTTATCATTACAAATAATTGTAATAAGCCCATGAATACGGGAATTATAAAGTAAGAAGCCCCTGTTAAATAGATTGAAATTAAAGTGCATAAACTTATCCAGATTCCTAATGGTGCTATAAAACCGGAAGCCCGCCTGCTTTCGCTTAGGAAATAATGATAAACTAAAAACGAAATCGCCAGTGCCAAAAATATGGATAAGGTGATATAGAAATAGCCATTATAAGTGAATCCATGTTCCATTTCAGCATATTCAGGATATAGATACAGGCAAAATTTCCATAAGGCCCAAACTGCAACTCCGGAGAGAAGGCTGCTTATGATCACGGGAAGAAACCCTTTTAATAGCAGTAAAAAATCCAGACGTTCCCTGCGAAAACCATAAACCAGCAGCAAAATAAAAATCAGGATCGCAACCACTAACATGGGTATCACCCAATCAAATGGATATGAAACAAACTCTCCAAAGGGTAGGTTGAAATATATAAGGTCCCGATCGCTATTAAGCTGGGACAGATCATTTTTGCTAAAATAATCCAGCAACGGCATTAAATACGCACCCTGATGAGCAAGTGTATTTAGATCTAAATTTTCTGAATTATCTCTAGCTGTATGATAGTTAAAATGATTGTCTATAAAAGCAAAATTATATCCGTTGATATCGCCTTTTTCTCTGAGAACGGTTAGATCTGTATCATTCGGTAACATCTTGTAAATACTATATGCAAGAGAATTGCTTACCGGGAATTTAATCTTAGCATTCTGAAATGCCTCGATTAACCGGGCGTTCCCGTTGTTGGTTTCAAGCAACATATATGGATTCCCCGCACTACCTCTCGCTTCAAAATTAAGGGCCACTTTTGCATCTTTAGCCCAAGGATGGTCTTTAATAAAAATTTCAGCACCATTTAAGCCAAGTTCCTCTGCATCTGTAAAGAGGATAATGATATCATTTACCGGTTTAGTTTCCTTTTTCAAAAACGCGCTGACCCCTTCCAGAATTGTTCCCACTCCACTGGCAGCATCACTGGCGCCAAATGAGGAGTGAGGAGCACTGTCATAATGGGTCATCAATATCACGGCTTCGCCATTTCCACTTCCTTTGATCCGGGTTAGAATGTTTTGTGGTTTTACCAGGATTCCATTGGCATTCAAATGGTAGTCTTCCTGAGTTTGCACTTCCAGACCTAATTGCTGTAGTTGGTCTACAATATAATTTCTCACCTTACTGTGAGCAGGGCTTCCAACGTAGTGCGGCTTTTGAGAGATCGCTTCTACATGAGCAAAAGCCCTATCTGTTGAAAACTGAGTGGGGGAGACTTTTTGATCTTTTTGAGATTGCGGTTGATCGAAATTAAAGGTGAGCCAGACGCCCATAATAATGAGAAGAAAAGCAATTAAGCCGGAAAATCTTTTATTCATGAAGTAAGAATCAAAGCTCTTAAAGTTAAATAAGTTTTTGAGACTGCAAGAATGAATTCCTCTACTTAGCATTTTATTTAATTTTCCTTATATTTAAGTAATTGTGAATCAAATGTTTGGACTATGGGAATTAAAAATTTTATGGGAAAAAGAGCAGCGCCGGAAAAGGAAGCTGAAGTACCAATGTTAGTGAGAGATTATATGGCGCAAAACCTTGTAACCTTCAGGGAACATGAGAATGTCATGGATGTGATGGAAAAACTTATAAAGCATAGCATTTCGGGAGGCTGCGTGGTGAATGAAAGAAATGAATTACTGGGAATAATTTCTGAAGGGGATTGCATGAAACAAATTTCAGATAGCAGGTATTATAATATGCCCATGAATGATCTTACTGTAGGCAAACGAATGAATACCACTGTAGAAACCATTGATGGAAACATGAATGTGCTGGATGCCGCCAAAAAATTCATTGAATTAAAATTCAGAAGGTTTCCAATTGTGGATGAAGGTAAACTGGTTGGACAAATAAGTCAGAAAGATGTTCTTAAAGCTGCTTTGCGATTAAAAGGACAAAACTGGCATCATTAATTCTCCCTTGAAGATAAAAATGACTTTACCATGTTTCTCACGTTGTGATTAACACGGACTCCAGTATGTTATCGAAATCAATTTCCTATTCCTTAGTTCAAACTGATATCCGTCTTCACTCGTCTTATTTTTATTGGGAATTACCACATCCCCTGAATTATTCTTTAAATCTTTAAAATAAGACTCACCAAAGATTTTTATTAATTCGGTAATGGTGGTTTTATTATTCAGTTGATACTCCTTATAGAATATACAAGTTGCTTCCTCGTTAAAGTTAATTTGATCAAGAATAAATAGGTCTTCTTCGTTCCCCGTAAACTGTACATGTTTATAATCAAGAGTTTCAAAATCTTTCAATTGCTCGCTGGAAGAAAGAAATCCACATTCGTATTCCGGATCATAAATGTTTAATGGAATTCCTTAGGTTTCAATTATTTTATCTTCTGAAGTATATCCTGAAATTTCCCTGTAATTTAATTGGCGAAGTCAATATGCTGAGCAGGATTATTTTGGATTAGTAGAGTTGTAAATAGGATATAAAGAAACTTAATGTTTTTTGGGTTAGAGGTTTAGGGACCTTGAAATTTTAATTTTTTTTGACCAGTGCAAAGAACTCATTCTCCAGTTTTAAATAACCCTGATCATATACAAAGAAATACTGATTCCCTGTTTTTGTGGTATAAATGCTGGTGAATAATTCAAAATCAAAACCTTTGGAAAGCAATTTAGACTTGGGAACAGAAGTCTTTCCGGATGGATTCAATTCCTGAAGGATCCTGTAATTTTTCCTCAGGGAATTATTAGTGTTCCTTATCAAATTACTGGAATCTTTATTAATACGGTTATGGTAAGCATTTCTGCAGTAATCACTGCAATACTTCTTATCTGTTCTTCCAACGATCTTTTCACCGCATTCTTCACAGGTCTTTTGCATAATTAAATATAGAAAAAAATATCCACTACGGTGAAGGATAAAATTAATGAAAATGATCGGCTATTAAATTTTAAATTTCTGGCCCTGG
>NZ_JBLVTL010000002.1:188893-198389 GCF_048285835.1 Christiangramia aquimixticola | reverse complement strand
TCAGAACCCGCAGATTTGCTGAGGTTTTCCATTTACAAACGTTTACAAACGAAAATAAACACCTACAAATACTTTGCAGACGAATAAGGCTTTCTTCTCAATGCATCTTTGTCCTGTTGAAATGAACGAATGATTTTCAATAATTAAATTCTTTAGTTATGAGCACTTTAAGAAACACAGTACAATTGATTGGACATGTAGGTAATGAGCCTGAGATCGTGAACCTTGAATCTGGTAAGAAACTGGCCAAATTTTCAGTAGCCACCAATGAGAGTTATAAGAATTCTAAAGGAGAAAAAATTACCGACACCCAGTGGCATAATATCGTAGCCTGGGGAAAAACTGCCGACCTTATTGAGAATTATGTACCAAAAGGTAAAGAAGTTGGAATTGAGGGAAAACTTACGACCAGAAGTTATGAAGATAAAGATGGAGTGAAGCGTTATATTACTGAAGTGGTTTGTCACGAGGTGCTACTACTGGGTAAATAGTGGATGCAATAAATAATCCCGCCATAATCAAATGGCGGGATCATTTATTTAATTGTGAGTATTCAGGTTCTAAAGTATAAGGTGTTTTTAAAACTCTAAAGGGGAATTTTTGATTTAAAAATAGATCTCCTGGGCTAATCTATATGTATTGGCGTGGGCATCAATAATGGTTTTTATATCGGGAGAATATCCTCCACCCATACTGCATTCTACCGGAATTTGCAGGTCATGGCAGGTTTGCAAAACATACCGGTCACGTTCCCTACATCCATTCACGGTACAGGATAATCTGCCAAGTTTATCGGTTTCGAGAATGTCTACACCACACAAATAAAAAATAAAATCAGGCTGAACTTTATCTATGAGTCCGGGTAAGGTCGTTTTAAGGATTTCAAGATATTTAGAATCTTTGGTCCCGTCAATTAGTTCAATGTCCAGGTCTGATTTCTCTTTCCTGAAGGGGTAATTCCCTTTCCCATGCATGGAAAAAGTAAAAACAGAATCATCATTTTTAAAAATTTCTGCTGTCCCATTCCCCTGATGTACATCAAGGTCTACGATAAGAATCTTTTTTGCAAGTTCCTTACTTTGTAAATACCGTGCGCCTACGGCCTGATCATTCAACAAACAAAAAGCTTCTGCGCGATTGGAGTAAGCATGATGAGTCCCTCCGGCAATATTCATGGCGATACCATTATCAATAGCATAGTAACAAGCCTGTATAGTGCCTTCAGCAATTATTTGCTCCCGGTCTATTAATTCCTGTGAAAGCGGGAATCCCGAAACTCGGATTTCTTTTTTAGTAAGCTCCAGATTTTTTAGACGCGTGAAATATTCGGGATCATGGACTCTTAAAATATGTGTTTCATCGGGAAAACCGGGTTGAAAAAAGTTTTCTTCAGTACAGGTTCCTTCGTGCAATAATTGCTTGGGTAAAAGATCATATTTCTCCATGGGGAAACGGTGACCTTCCGGCAAAGGATGTTTGTAGATGGGGTGATTTGCGATCTTTAGCATAAGCAAAAAACCTGCCTTTAAGTTTGAAACTGAAAGGACAGGTTTTTGAATTTAAAATTTAATACGGGAAAATTATTCTTAGTTAATAGTTGCTCCGCTTTTAACCCCGTCTTCATCCGGATTAACAAAAACAAGCTTTCCTTCGGCGTTTTCAGTCATAAGGATCATTCCTTCGCTTTCTACTCCACGAAGTTTTCTTGGTGCAAGATTAACCAGTACCGTTACTTTTTTTCCTATTATATCTTCAGGTTTAAAATGCTCTGCAATTCCCGAAACTATGGTGCGCTGATCAATCCCTGTGTCAACTTTTAAAACCAGTAGTTTTTTGGTTTTCGGCATTTTTTCAGCTTCTACAATTGTTCCAACTCGAAGATCCATTTTGGTGAAATCTTCAAAAGTGGCAATGTCTTTTTGAGGTTCAGCTTTTTGATTTTCCATTTCGTTAGCAGCTTTAGTAGCCTGCAATTTTTCCAGTTGTTTTTCCATTTGCTCGTCTTCGATCTTGCTGAAAAGCAATTCAGCTTTTCCAACCTTATGTCCCGCTGGTAATAATGCTTCCTTAGTGCCAATAATATCCCAGTCTGGAGTATTCTCCATGCTTTCACCGGATTGGTTAAGCATCCTCTTTAATTTTTCTGAAGTGAAAGGTAAGAATGGCTCACTTATTATTGAAAGTGCTGAAGCTATCTGCAACGCAACATACATGATGGTTTTTACTCTTTCCTCATCTGTTTTGATCTGCTTCCATGGTTCTTCGTCTGCAAGGTATTTATTACCTAATCTGGCAAGATTCATCAATTCCCCCTGAGCTTCTCTAAAGCGATATTTTTCAATCGAGCTGGCGATTACTGCTGGATATGCTTTTAGTTCAGCAATAGTTCTTTCGTCAACTTCGGTATAATTTCCTGGTTCAGGAACTATCCCGTCGTAATATTTATTGGTAAGTACAATAACACGGTTGATGAAATTCCCGAAGATTGCAACCAATTCATTGTTGTTACGCGCTTGAAAGTCTTTCCACGTAAAATCGTTATCCTTGGTTTCAGGAGCATTGGCAGTAAGTACATATCTCAATACATCCTGTTGTCCCGGGAAGTCTTCCAGATATTCGTGCAGCCAAACTGCCCAGTTCTTGGAAGTAGAAAGCTTTTTACCTTCCAGATTCAAAAATTCGTTGGCAGGAACATTCTCTGGCAGGATATAATTCCCGTGTGCTTTTAACATCACCGGGAAGATGATACAATGGAAAACAATATTGTCTTTTCCTATAAAATGAACAAGTTTAGTGTTCTCATCTTTCCAGTAAGGTTCCCAGTCTTTTCCTTCTCTTTCTGCCCACTCTTTTGTAGACGAAATGTAACCAATAGGAGCATCAAACCATACATAAAGCACTTTCCCGTCACCACCTTCTACAGGAACCGGAATTCCCCAGTCAAGGTCACGGGTAACGGCTCTAGCTCTTAAACCGTCGTCTATCCAGGATTTTACCTGTCCGTAAACATTGCTTTTCCAATCGGCTTTGTGACCTTTAAGTATCCATTCTTTTAACCAGTCTTCATATTGATCAAGTGGAAGGAACCAGTGCTTGGTCTCCTTTAAAGTTGGCACTGCACCGGTAATAGCCGATTTAGGATTTATAAGATCTGTGGCATTCAGGGAAGTTCCGCAACTTTCACATTGATCACCATAAGCTTCTTCGTTTCCGCATTTTGGGCAGGTCCCGGTTACAAATCTGTCGGCAAGGAATTGATTTGCTTCTGCATCATATAATTGCTCGGTAGATTCTTCAATAAATTTTCCGTCTTCGTACATTTTTTTGAAAAATGCGGAAGCGGTATCGTGATGAGTTTTCCCCGAGGTTCTTGAATAATTATCAAAACTAACTCCAAATTCTTCAAAAGACTTTTTGATGATGGAGTTGTATTTATCCACTACATCCTGAGGGCTTACTCCTTCTTTTTTTGCCTTTATGGTAATAGGAACTCCGTGTTCATCACTCCCACAAACAAAGGCCACATCATGCCCCTGCATGCGAAGGAAACGTGAATAAATATCTGCCGGCACATATACTCCGGCTAAATGTCCAATATGTATAGGCCCGTTGGTATAAGGTAGGGCCGCTGTTATCGTAAATCTCTGAGGATTTTTGCTCATTATTCTTTGTCCTTTTTTGAAGGCGTAAAGTTAAGCAAAGGCGTTCGATTAGGCGTTAAATTCTTGTAAAAGGGCAATGTCTGCTCGAATTACTTCCTAATTTTACCTAAAACACCCAATAAATGAGAAAGATATTTTTAGTTCTTAGTATGCTTATAGTCGCAGCCTGTAACTCTTCTAAAAAAGCTACTTCCGGCAGCAATGCTTATTACAGCATGGAAAATATTGCTGAAATGAGTCTGGATCAAATCAGGAAGACCTATCCCGATGCCAGTTTTAAAAATGGGGTGGGTATTTTTGAGGAAGGAACCGTGGAACGACCCTATACCATTTTATATCCGGAGACGCCAGACCAGCTTCTAATTACCTGGCAAAATGAAGACCGTATAAAAGTATATTCGGTTAAATATTCAGAAGGAAGTAAATGGTCTTCCAATACCGGTGTAAAAATAGGAACAAGTCTGGAGGAGTTGAATAAATTAAATGGCAAACCTGTTTCAGTATACGGGTTTGGCTGGGATTACAGTGGAGCAGTGGACTGGAACGGTGGAAAACTTGAAAATAATAAACTTGGGGTTTTTCTCGCCGCTAATGCAGATATTCCAGACCAGTTTTATGGAGACAGCATTATTGAAGCCAGTCCTGAAGAATTGAAAGCTTTGGATCTCAAAGTAGGATCGATAATGATCTTAAATAGTAAATAGAAAGTAATGGCTGAGCATAACGATCTTGGGAAAAAAGGAGAGGAGCTAGCCATTGAATATCTAAGGCTGAAAGAATATGAAATTCTGCAGAGAAATTACAGATACCAGAAGGCCGAGGTAGATATAATTGCTAAAAGAGAAAATACGCTTATAGCTGTTGAAGTAAAAACCAGAAGCACCCTTGAATTTGGAGATCCCCAGGATTTTGTAAAACCAAAGCAAATACAACAACTTGTAAAAGCCGTGAATAATTATGTAGAGGAATCGGGGCTTGAAGTTGATGTGAGATTTGATATAATCGCCATAATCAAAAATCGTACAGGCCAGAAAATTGAACATATACAGGATGCTTTTCTCTATTTCTAACTTCCATATTTATTTAATGAAAAGAGGCCGGTAAAAACCGGCCTCTTTTCTATTGAATATTTCTATGTTTTACCAAATACGAACTCTGTCCTCAGGTTTTACATACATTGGATCTCCTTCTTCGATCACGAAAGCATCATACCAGGCATCAATATTTTGAAGTGGTACATATGCACGGTACATCCCCGGAGAGTGAGTATCTGTTTTGATACGATTGCGTAAAGCTTCTTCTCTCATTTTAGTTCTCCAAACGGTTGCCCAGGACATAAAGAATCTTTGTTCCGGCGTAAAGCCATCGATCTTCCCTGGATTGTTGTTTTCCTTTAAATGAATCTGAAGTCCGTCATAGGCAGCATTCACTCCCCCAAGATCTCCAATATTCTCTCCAAGGGTGAACTTCCCATTGATATAAACGCTGTCCAGAACTTCGATCGCGCTATACTGCTCTGCAAGTTCGTTCCCAAGCTCTTCAAATTCTTTCAGGTCTTTCTCTGTCCACCAGTTATTCAGGTTTCCTTCAGCATCAAATCTGGAACCGCTGTCATCAAATCCGTGAGAGATCTCATGGCCAATAACTGCACCAATTCCGCCATAATTTACTGCTGCATCGGCTTTATAGTCATAGAATGGAGGCTGCAGGATGGCAGCTGGAAATACTATTTCGTTATATCGCGGATTGTAATAAGCATTCACTGTTTGAGGAGACATGAACCATTCTCCCTTGTCTACAGGTTGACCAAGATCGGCCATATTTTCAGCTACTCTCCATTTTTGAGCGTTCAGCATATTCTGGAAATAAGAACCTCCTTCATTCGGAGCTTTTATAACCAGGTCGCTGTAATCTTTCCACTCATCTGGATATCCAATTTTCACCGTAAAAGTGCTCAATTTCTCCAAAGCCTTTTTCTTGGTGTCTTCACTCATCCAGCTTAAGTTATTGATCCTGTTCTCATAAGCTTTTATGATATTAGAAACCATTTCCTGAGCTTTTTCTTTCGCTTCTGGTGGGAAATTTTCTTCCACATACAATTGCCCTAAAGCTTCTCCTACCACACTGTTGATCGTGCTTAAGGCTCTTTCGTTCTGAGGTCTTTGTTCTTTAGCTCCCTGAAGGGTTTTACTATAGAATTCCCATTTTTCTCTTTCCAGATCTGTGGTTAAAGCATCGGCGGCTCCATTGAACAGATCCCATTTAAGATATGTTTTCCAGTCTTCAACAGAGTTTTCGGCAATAATACCCTGTAGAGCTTTCATGTATTTAGGCTGAGAAACGATAATGGTATCTAAGTTCTTAGCTCCAATGCCGTCAAAATATGCTTTCCAGTTGATTGCCGGAGTTGTTTTTTGAAGTTCAGCGATACTCATTGGATTATAAGTATTGCGGGCATCTCTTCTTTCTACTTTATTTAATTGTGGACTGGCCAGTCTCGTTTCAAATGCAAGAATTTTTTTAGCGGCAGCTTTCGCATCAGCTTCAGAATAATCAAGATACTGAAGCATATCTGTAATATACTCTTTGTATTTTTCTCTTTTATCTTTAGAGTCGCTATCCTGTTCCAGATAATAATCTCTTTCCGGAAGCCCTAATCCTGATGGTCCCAAATAGGCAGCATTCATATTAGAATTCTTACTATCTGCACCCACTCCAAAGCTGAAGAATCCGGCACTTCCATATTCACTCATTTCTATAAGGAACTGCTGAAGGTCTTCTTTTGTCTTGATAGCCTCGATTTTCTCAAGGTATGGTTTTACCGGCTTGATGCCTTGCTTGTTACGCGTAACGGTATCCATTATGCTTTCATAAAGAAAAACCGCTTTCGCCTGATCTGTACTCGCGTCAAGATCCTTGTCTTTGGCTGTTTTTTCTAGCAGAGCAAGAGCATCTTCATCTGTACGCTGACGCAATTCGTCGAAACTTCCCCAGCGGGTTCTGTCGCCCGGGATTTCAGTACTATCAAGCCAGCGACCGTTTACATATCGAAAGAAATCTTCCCTGGCACTTGTAGTGGTATCCATGTAGGCAAGGTTGATACCATGGATCTCCTTAGTTTCTGTAGCTTGTTTTTCATCATTGTTACATGCAGTAAATAGGCCTGCTCCAACTAATGACAAAAACAAAGCTTTGTTTATTTTTTTCATTGTTTAATATAAGTATTAGTAATAATATGGCTAATGTAATAAAACAAGAAAAAAATACAGAGATTATCTGCCAAATAGCAAAGGAATTACTTTTGAAAGGGCGTTGTAAAATATAGGGGGATTAAACGGCTTTAAAAAAGGCTAATTTTCCTTTAGATCTGAAATAAGCTTTTTATCGAAATCCTTTTTCAACTCGGTAACTTCAGTAACGTTATCATTGGGAATGGCTATGGAAAGAACATAATGATGGATTTTCCATTTTCCATTTTCTTTCGCCACAACTCCCGAGCCACGGCAAATTCCCATGTGAGTATCCAGAAGTTCATCGAACCAGGCTACACGAGTATTTTCATGAACATAGATGTTACGCTCTATAGGAGTAAAATCCCAGGCTTTTCCTGCACGAAAATATGGGCGGGCAAATTCTCTGAATTCGGCTCCGGTCCAGTTTTCAGTTGCATCGGTGCCTATAAAGATGGCATCCTCTGTCATTAAATTAAAGTAATCTTCAAAGTTAGCTTCACCGGCTGCTTCATGCCATTTATCCACAGTTTTGGTTACCCGTTTTTTTACAGCCTGAATGTTCTTTTCTGAATTTTTAACCTGAGCCTCGAGAACGGGGGAAAAACCGATTAAAAACGCGGCCAGAAGAAGATATATCGATTTTTTCATTGCTCTAAATTTATTTTAAGATACTACTTTTTGCTGGCTTTGTGAGGTGCTGAGAGAATCCATTTCTCTTTCCATTTCTTCAAATTTATCCAGTTCACCTTCGAAATCTTCCAGGGTTTTGAGGAAAAGCTCATTCATTTGTAGCTTCAGATTATTAAATTCTGAATACAATTCCTGGGTGGTTCGTTTGATATTATTCACATCAGGATTTCTCTTATGAGCATATTGTTTTAAAAGTTGAGCCTTAGTATTTACCACATTCAATCTGGCTTCTACAGATACTGAGCGCAAACTATCCGGAAGGGAGGTAATTAAGGATTCCATTATTTGCGCTGTAGATGCAGAATTACGCATAACCTCTTTAAGCGTCGCATTTTCCATATTTCTTATTTCATTTTGCGCGGTGATAAATTCTACCCAATTCAAGGCATATTCCCTGGCTTCAGGATCAAGAGCATATTGCCTATCGTCAATCTGGATCTTTTGCTGAAAAGAAAGACTGTCCACTTTCTTCATATTAGCGTTGTTTCCTTCAGAATCCGGTTTGCAGGAAAAGAGGGTGATTAGTATAAAAACAGAAATAAGATGCTTCATTAAAGAGATGTTATGTGACAAAGTTATTTATAATTTACCGATAATTTTTAAAGCTTTCTAATTTGAAGAATTCTCAATTAACCCCTGTAAGAAATACTTTAGATTTCGAATTCCTCTATATAAATAAATATATTTGCACAAAATTTAAAATATGGCCGGAAGGATTTTAATAATAGGTGCCTGTGGACAAATTGGAACCGAGCTCACCCTTAAATTAAGGGAGATACATGGAAATGAAGAAGTTGTTGCCAGCGATATAAGAGAAGGAGCAGATGATTTGATGAAATCAGGTCCGTTTGAGATCCTTAATGCTACAGATGAGCCTAAGATTAGAGAAGTAATTGAAAAATATAATATCAAGCAGGTTTATCTCATGGCGGCTATGTTAAGTGCTACAGGAGAAAAAGCACCTATGCTGGCCTGGAATCTTAATATAGATTCTTTGTTCCATATTCTTCACCTTGGGAAAGAAGGGGTTATTGACAAAATATTCTGGCCTTCCAGTATAGCTGTTTTTGGACCTACAACTCCAAAGGATGATACCCCTCAAATCACGGCGATGGAACCTACAACCGTTTATGGAATTAGTAAACAAACCGGAGAGAGATGGTGCGAATACTTCTTCAATAAATTTGGGGTAGATGTGCGCAGTATAAGGTATCCGGGAATTATAAGTTATAAAACCTTACCTGGCGGAGGTACTACAGATTATGCCATTGAAATTTTCCATGAAGCGATCAAGAATGGTTCCTATACCAGCTTTTTAGATAAGGATGCTGCTTTACCAATGATGTTTATGGATGATGCTATTAAAGCAACTGTAGATATTATGGAAGCCCCTGCAGAGAAGGTGAAAGTTAGATCTTCATACAATCTTTCAGCTATTAGCTTTACTCCTGAAGTATTGGCGAAAGAGATCCAGAAACATATTCCTGAGTTTAAAATATCCTACGAACCTGATTTTCGTCAACAAATCGCTGAATCCTGGCCTTCGAGTATAGATGATACCCCTGCCAGAGAAGACTGGGGATGGAAACACCAGTATGATCTCGAAAAAATGACCAGTGTGATGCTGGATGGAGTTAAGGAGACACTGAAGGAAAAAGCTTAAAAAAAAGAAAAGCCGCTAAATAGCGGCTTTTTACTTTTTACTCAGAAAAAATATATTATTCGATCACGCGTACAGATGTAGCATTCACTCCTTTTCTTCCTTCTGTTTCTTCGTACTCTACTCTGTCACCTTCCTGGATGGTTTCACCATTCAACCCGGTAATGTGTACGAAGATGTCTCTTTTTGTGTCGTCGTTGGTAATAAATCCAAAACCTTTAGATTCATTGAAAAATTTAACTGTGCCTTGC
>NZ_JBLVTL010000002.1:173625-188841 GCF_048285835.1 Christiangramia aquimixticola | reverse complement strand
TGACTGAAAATCAGTTTTTTTTGTGTTTTTTTTGACACTTTGAGAATTAATCTATTCCCTTTTCGCGCATTTTTTTCATGTTTTTTTCTGAGAGGGTATAATCCTCTAATTTCTTTCCTCTCCATCTTACAACCAGAAAAATAGGCATCAAAATAAAGACAGTAGCAAGAACCGATAATCCTATTATTCGATCTCCTGTTAAAAGGTCTCCGGTCAGCCTAAAATAGAATCCAATGCTAATTGCTATTAGAATTGCCAGTCCCAGTATTTTCATAAATGTTTTCATAACTAAACAGTAACTTCAATTAATTTTTGTCTGTAGGCAGTAAGGAGTTTGGATTTCGAAATAAACCCAATATAACGGCCTTCTTTAACAACAGGTAAATTCCAGGCATTGCTTTCCTGAAATTTTCTCATTATTTCCTTCATTCTATCGGTTTTGATATTGATAACTTCGGGCGCCTGTTGCATGATCTCCCTAACCTTTACTTCCTCATACAATTTTTCATCAAACATAATGGTTCGTATATCATCCAGAAGGATAATTCCCATAAATGTGTGATTTTTATCAATAACCGGAAAAATATTCCGCGACGACTTCATTACCCCGTGATGTATTACATCTCCAAGGTTCATGTCTATCTCCAGTGGAATAAAATTCTTTTCAATAACTCTGGTTATATTCATTAGAGTTAACACCCTATGATCTTTATCGTGCGTTAAAAGATCTCCGCGCTGTGCCAGTTCCATGGTGTACACAGAATGTGGCTGAAATTTGCTGGTGATCAAATAAGATATAGCAGCAGTGATCATAAGCGGAATAAACAATTCGTAACCATGAGTCAATTCAGCAATAAGGAAGATTGCGGTAAGTGGAGCATGAAGCACCCCCGCCATGAGGCCGGCCATTCCCACCAGCGTGAAATTGCTCACGGAGATTCCAGATCTAAAAATGCCAAGGTTGTTGAGTAACAGGGCAAACCCATGACCCATCGCACTTCCCATGAACATTACCGGAGCGAAAATTCCTCCAACCCCGCCGGCGCTTAAGGTTAGGGAGGTGGCCACGATCTTAAACAAAACAAGGCCGGTTAATAATATGATCACCACCCAGATGTTTTCCAGGTAAGCGTTAAAAAGATTGGTGCCAAGGGCTTCTAAATAATTCTCCTGAAGTAAATTATTCACCACGCTGTATCCTTCCCCGTATAGCGGCGGAATAAAGTAAATGATCAAACCCAGTAATATTCCCGAGGTTAATAGCCGAAGTATCCCTGATCTTATTTTTGCCATCAACTTCATCAGTTTAAAATGCACTCGGGTAAAGTAGATGGAACAGCCGGCAGCCAGAATCCCCAATAGAATGTAGTAGGGAACCTCAGAAATTGTAAAAGCATCTTCCAGCTGAAACGGAAGGATAATTTCACTTCCGTAGAAAAAATAGGAAGTCAATACGGCGGAAACTGAAGCTATTAGTAAAGGCAGGAGGGAAGTGAGGGTCAGATCCAGGCTGAAGACCTCAATGGCGAAAATTATGGCCGCCACCGGAGCATTGAAAATTGACGACATCGCACCTGCAGCCGCACAACCAATTAATAACGTACGTGTGGTTTGATTGAGCAGGAAAAGTCGTGACAAATTAGAACCAATGGAAGCTCCCGTGGCCACGGTTGGCGCCTCCAATCCTACTGAACCTCCAAAACCTACGGTAATAGGGGCTGTGATCAATGATGAATACATCTGGAAGCGTTTCATGATCCCTTTTTGCCTGGATATCGCATACAAAGTTGCCGGAATTCCCTGGCTTACCTGTTTTCGCAGAATGAACTTAAAAATCAGGTAAACTATCAGCAGGCCTATTACGGGGAAAATAAAATAGAAAGCCGTGTGGTAATTAATAAAAGTATCGCCTTTAAGCAGGATCTGGATAAAATGCGTGAGGTTCTTAATGGTTACGGCACAAATTCCGGCAATAAAGCCAATAAGCGCACTAATGATCATTAAAAACTGGCGATGTGAAAGGTTTCTGGATTTCCAGTTCAAGAACCTGTGTAACAATGACCTGCTTAAGTTCGCCACCTTCTGTGAATTAGTCTATGAATATAAAAAATCCCGCATTAAGCGGGATATGTTTTTTATAATTTCAAACGAAGATGTAATTCATTAAGTTGTTCTTCATCCAGTTTTGCAGGAGCGTCTATCATGACATCTCTTCCCGAATTATTTTTTGGGAAGGCAATGAAGTCTCTGATGCTTTCCTGTCCGCCCAAAATGGCTACCAGTCGGTCGAAACCAAACGCGATTCCTCCATGTGGAGGTGCTCCGTACTGGAATGCATCCATAAGGAAACCAAATTGTTCTTTAGCTTCTTCTGGAGTAAACCCAAGATATTTGAACATTTGAGACTGAGTCTCCTTATCATGGATTCTTATGGAACCACCACCAATCTCGTTACCATTAAGCACAAGATCGTATGCATTTGCTCTTACTTTTCCAGGTTCGGTTTCCAGTAAAGCAAAATCTTCTTTCTTAGGGCTGGTAAACGGGTGGTGCATGGCGTGATATCTTTGAGTGTCTTCGTCCCATTCCAGTAACGGGAAATCAACAACCCACAATGGAGCGAATTCATCAGCTTTACGCAATCCAAGCTCATTACCTAAATGCATTCTAAGTGCACTAAGCTGGGTTCTTGTTTTATCTGCTTCACCGGCCATCACCAAAATAAGGTCTCCTGGTTTTGCTCCGGTAGCATCTGCCCAGATTTTAAGATCTTCTTCAGCATAGAATTTATCTACTGAAGATTTCAAACTTCCGTCTTCATTATATTTTGCCCAAACAAGTCCGGTTGCACCTACCTGCGGCCTTTTTACCCATGCAATGAGTTTATCGATCTCTTTTCTGGTGAAAGAAGCTGCTCCGGGAACTGCAATACCAACTACAAGTTCCTGCTGGTCGAATACGTTAAATCCTTTATTTTTTGCATGCTCGTCAAGTTCAGCGAATTCCATCCCGAATCGGATATCCGGCTTGTCATTCCCGTACTTTTTCATGGCATCTGCATAAGTCATTCTTGGGAATTCAGCTACCTCAACTCCTTTGATCTCTTTTAGTAAATGCCTGGTAAGTCCTTCAAAAATATTCAGAATATCCTCCTGATCTACAAAGGCCATTTCACAGTCAATCTGGGTGAATTCCGGCTGGCGGTCTGCACGCAGATCCTCATCCCGGAAACATTTCACGATCTGGAAATACTTATCCATTCCCCCAACCATAAGCAACTGCTTAAAAGTTTGAGGCGATTGTGGCAGTGCATAGAACTGCCCTTCATTCATCCTGCTTGGAACAACAAAATCTCTTGCACCTTCTGGCGTGGATTTAATAAGATATGGCGTTTCCACTTCTATAAAACCTTCGTTAGAAAGATAATTTCTAACCTTCATTCCAACCTGATGGCGGAACATCAGTTTATTTTTTACCGGATTTCTACGAATATCCAGGTAACGATATTTCATTCTTAGGTCTTCACCACCATCAGTTTCATCTTCGATAGTGAATGGAGGAGTTTTTGAAGAATTAAGGATCTCAAATTCCTTTACCAGTACTTCGATCTCCCCGGTTGGGATATTTGGATTTTTAGAAACCCTTTCGATCACTTCACCCTTTACCTGAATCACGAATTCACGGGCCAGACTTCCGGCCTGCTCCATAAGTTCTTTGGAAGATCTTTCTTCATCAAATATAAGCTGCGTAAGTCCGTAGCGATCTCTAAGATCAACCCAGATCATAAAACCTTTATTTCTAACCTTCTGAACCCATCCTGAAAGGGTTACTTCATTTCCTATATGACTGGCATTGAGTTCGCCACAAGTATGACTTCTGTACATTTATTCTTCAAATTTGGAATGGGCACAAAAGTAAGAAGTTAAACAGTTTTACTGAACCTTTCAAGCTGAAAAATTAATCTCTTTTAAGGTATTGCTTATATTTTTCGGGAATATGCCCATAATATTTACTTCGGAAAAATTAAAACGGGAATGAATGCCTAAAATAAAAAACCCGGAACATCGTCCCGGGTTTGATAAATACAACCATATTAAAGTTATTCGGCATACTCAGCGACTTCTGTCTCAGACTGAGAATGGTCTTTATCTGAAGTTTTTAAAGAGTGAACCCACATCTTTAATCTCAATGCGATATAAAATAACAATGGAACTATGATCAGGGTTAGGAAAGTAGCAACCAGTAATCCGTAAATTACGGTCCAGGCCAGTGGCCCCCAGAAGATCACGTTATCTCCTCCAAAATATATGTTCGCATCAAACTCACTAAATAAGGTAAAGAAGTCCAGGTTTAAACCAATTGCCAATGGGATCAATCCAAGAATTGTGGTGATGGCGGTTAATAAAACCGGTCTTAAACGTGCCTTTCCGGCTCTTATAATCGTTATAAGAAGTTCGTCTTTAGGAAGAAATTCATCTTTAGGAATGCCAAGACGCAATTTCTTCCTGTCTATAAGCAGCTGCGCATAATCCAGGAGTACCACTCCGTTATTTACCACAATTCCCGCGAGCGAGATAATTCCCATCATGGTCATCATGATCACAAAGGCCGATCCTGTTATTACGATCCCACCAAACACACCAATCAAACTCAAAAATATGGCGATCATGATAATAAGTGGTTTTGAAACAGAATTGAACTGGAATATCAGAATTAGGAATATCAATCCAAGCCCGCTAAAGAACGCTCCCATAAGGAAAGCCTGTTGCTTGTTCTGTTCTTCAATTTGTCCGGTATAATCAATTCTCACGTCATCAGGTACTCCATCATAACTTTGCATTTCGTTTTGGATCTGACTAACGGCAGCACCGGCATCGGTATAACCAGGAGAAAGAGCAGAATATATGGTTACAACCCTTCTGGTATCACGGTGCTTGATGGCACTAAATCCTGATTTATTACTTTTTTTAGTAACTGCTGAAACCGGGATCTCTCTAAGCTGACCTTTGTTATTTCTAAATGTCAGGGTTTGATTAAATAGGGCGCTGTTATCATATCTGCTGTCTTCATTGAACCTGACATAGATATCATAATCTTCTCCGCCTTCTTTGTAAACACCGGCTTTGGTACCAAATATCGAATTTCGTAATTGCTGGCCAACCTGGCCTGCGCTTACACCCAGTTCTCCGGCTTTCGCCCGGTCCACTTCCACGAGCATAGATGGTTTATCCTTATTTACATCGATCTTTAATTCATCGATTGCCGGGATATTTTTACTGTTAATGAACTCACGCATCCTTTCGGCAGTTGCGATAAGCTCGTTATAATCATCACCTTCAAGTTCTATATTGATAGGCGCACCAGCCGGAGGTCCATTTTGATCTTTTTCTACAGAGATCAATACTCCCGGGTAAATGCCCGCCAATGCTTCCTGAACTTTTTGTCTAAGCACTTCACTGTCTTTTCCACGGCGGTATTTATACTCACGCATAGAGGCAGTGATCTTTCCTTTGTGCGGCATTTCTGCAGCAGATCCACCATCGGTTTGAGGGTTTCCTGCACCTTCTCCTACCTGAGATACGGCACTTTCTACCATGAAATTGTAGCCGTCATCCAAATATTCGTCGCTATTCAGAACCTTATAGACTCTTTCTTCAATTTCTTTGGTGATCTTATTGGTCTTTTCAATATCGGTTCCTTCAGGATATTCGATATAAACAATGATCTGGTTTGGTTTGTTATCCGGGAAAAATTCCACTTTGGTACGCTGTGAGGCAAGGGAAGCTCCAAACGCCATAAAGGCCACTACCAGTAAAAGGAAGGTGGCTCCCACAATCCAGTAAGGACGCTTCTTCTTAAATGCTGAAGATAACCTGCGCTCATACCAGTTTTCAAGTTTTACCAGCCAGCTTGTTTGAAATTTATTAGCCAGTTTTCTCAGGAACAATCGGTAAACCCATAGCATGATCGCTGTAAAGATCATTAAAGTTCCAATGGCACGATATTCACCTCCAAAGATGAGGATCAAAGCTCCAATTCCCGCAATTATCGATGAGGTCTTGATTATGACTCTTAAAGGCATGTTTCTGTCTTCTACAGACATGAATTGGGATACCAGCACCGAGTTAAAAAATATGGCTACAAATAATGAGGAGCCGAGTACTACCGAGAGTGTTATGGGGAAGTAAATCATGAACTGTCCCATTAATCCGGGCCATAATCCAAGCGGAATAAATGCAGCTACGGTGGTAGCGGTAGAGATGATAATTGGGAATGCGATCTCTCCAATCCCTTCCTTTGCAGCTTCAAATCTCGTCATGCCTTCTTCATCCATAAGTCGGTAAACATTTTCCACAACCACAATACCATTATCCACCAGCATTCCCAGACCCATGATCAATCCAAAAAGGATCATGGTGTTCATGGTATATCCAAGCTGATTAAGAATCATAAGGGACATGAACATGGACATAGGGATGGCAAAACCAACAAAAAGGGCGTTCTTAAATCCTAAAAAGAACATTAATACCGTTACCACGAGGATAATTCCAAAAATGATATTATTCACAAGATCGTCAACCTGACCAATGGTTTTGGAGGACTGATCGTTTGTGATGGAAATATCCAGATTGGAAGGAAAAACATCTGCCTTTGCCTTTTCAACGATCTCGTCAATCTTTTCGGCAGCGGCCACCATGTTCTTTCCAGATCGCTTTTTTACATCAAGCATTACCACCTGGTGTCCAAACTCACGGGCATAAGTAGTCTTGTCTTTTGCTTTGAAAGTTATATTGGCGATATCCTTTAAATAAACATTATCCCCATCTTCAGATTTCACCACAAAATTCTCCAGCTCTTCGGGACTGTCAATTTCTCCAAGGATCCTGATGGTTCTTCTCTGGCCGCTGGCGATGTAATTACCGGCAGACATGGTCATGTTTCCATTCCCAATGGCACTGGTAATATCATTGAAACTAACTGAAGAGGCCATCATTTTATAAATGTCTACCGCTACTTCAATTTCTTTATCCTGAGCTCCACGGATATCTACTTTTTTGATCTCCGGTAAATTCTCAATTTCGTCCTGAAGATATTCTCCAAACTCCTTTAACTTCATGACCGGGTAATCACCGGAAATGTTGATGTTAAGAATAGGCATTTCTTCAGAAAGGCTTAACTCAAATACATTGGGTTCTACTTTGGCACCATTGAAAGTAGGCCAGTCTTCCCCCGAAGTTTCTGAATCTATCTCGTCCTTAACCTTTTGTTTAGCAAGTTCTACTGAGATATCTTCATCAAACTCCAAAACGATCATGGAATAATCCTCCTGCGAGGTTGAGGTAACCTCTACCAGATTGCTAACCGTTTTTAACTTGTCTTCAAGCGGATTGGTTATAAGTTTCTCAATATCTTCGGCTGTATTCCCGGGATAAAGAGAGCTTACATAAATTTTGGTTTCCTTCACCTCAGGAAAACTTTCCCGCGGCATGCTGAAATAGGCGGAGATCCCAAAAAATAATATAAGGGCCATCATCACATAGATGGTAGTCTTGTTCTTAATAGCCCAGGAAGAAAGAGGAAATTCTTTCTCTAAGTGTGTTTTCTTTTTAGACATAACTTATTAGTTATTCATTATTTTCACGGTTTGACCTTCTTTAACGCTACGGGCACCTTCCTGAATTATTAGATCTCCTTCTTTCAGGCCTTCCAGTACTTCTATCTTGTCACCTTCAGATCTTCCGGTCTCTATGATCACTCTTTTGGCTACTCCGGTATCCGCCTCGATCTCATCAATTATATAAAGATATTGTTCCCCATCTGCATTTTCAGAAATGATGTTTTGAGGTACGAGTAAGGCTTCCTTATTATTATAGTCGTTGATCTTTACTCTGGCGGTAAGATTCGGTTTAATATTCTTCGTTTTATTTGGAATAGCGATCTCGGCATCAAAAGTCCGGTTGTTAGGATTTATATAATTTCCGGTTTGTTTGATCTTAGTTTCCACGGTCTCTCCAAGTACTGGAAAAGTTACCAGTACAGATTTTCCTTCGGTTACATTCCCAATATAATTTTCTGGAATATCAGTCTTAATATACATATCGTCAAGATTAACCAGACGCAGAATTGGTGTTTGTCCCGGTGAAACCACGTTCCCCTGTTCTGTAATAATATCGTCCACAATTCCTGAAAAAGGAGCTGAAATCACAGATTTGGATACCTGACTTTTCATTTGCTTTACAGCATTCACCTGTCCATCATAATTTGATTTTGCCTGAAGGAACTGGATTTCACTTCCAATTTGCTGTTCCCATAAACGCTTTTGACGTTCAAAAGTAGTTTTGGCAAGATCAAGCTGAATCTCCATTTGAGCAAGCTGCTGGCTTAACCCACCATCATCAATTCTTGCCAGTGTTTGTCCTTTGGAAACTTTTTGTCCTTCTTCCACATAAACTCTTTGGAGTACACCACCCATTTCTGCATTAAGCACCACATTCTTTCTGGTTTGAACACTTCCCTGAACCTCCAGATAATGATCAAAATTCTCAGATTTTAGGGTATAAGCGGTAACCAGGGGAATGTTTCTTTCCGGGTTGATCTCCTTAATTTTTGCGTCAAGCTTTTTAATATCAGCCTCAAGGGTAGCAACCTGTCCGGTAAGCTCATCTCTTTTGGTTTGAAGCGTTTCCAGATCGTTGCTTTCAAGAACCGCCTCGGTAGAATTCTTTTTCTCGTTTCCACAGCCGGTTAGCAAAAGACTGAGGGTTAGGATATAAAGTATATTTTTCATTGTATGGGAATTAATTTTCTAGTTATTGGGTGAATAGGTTCTGGTGTCAAGCAAATTTTCAAGTTCCACTTTAGAAGTGATTACCTGAAGCATGGATTCCAAATAGTTTTGCTGAGCAGTATACAGTTGTCTCTGAGCTTCGCTTAATTCAAAACTACTAGCGATCCCTTCAAAAAATTTGATCTGATTTTTATTCTCTATACGTTGAGCCAGTTCCAGATTTTTTACTGCATTCTGGTAATTCTCTAAACTGAATTCATACTCGATCTTAGCCGAGTTGATTTTGCGTTTGATCTCATTTTCTGTGCGCTCAAGATCAAGAAGTGCCTGTTCATATTCCAGTTTACGTTGCTGAGTTTTAGCGCTTCTACTTCCGCTACTAAATATTGGAATGTTCAAACTTACTCCAAGAATGGATTGCCCAAAGTATTCCTGTTCACTATCGAGAAAGGTGAATTCATCACTATAAGCCTGGTAACCATAATTCACAAATCCGCTAAGGGTTGGAAGGGCTTTGGCTTTTTGAAGTTTTACCTGAATGTCGGCAGATTCTGCCCGGTTCTTGGCAATTCTATAATCAATATTTTCTTCTACCGGAATTTCTTGAGCCAGTAACGAAAGATCGAAATATTTCATGGCCAGTTCGTCCAGATCATTGGTAAGCATCACCTTGCTTTCTACCGGGATGCCCAGGCTTATTTTAAGCATGTCGTAAGCGATACTTTTCATTCGTTTACTTCTGGAAAGATTGTTTTCCAGATTTAAAAGAGTGATCTCCAATTGCTCCACGTCTTCCTGCTCGGTTAGCCCGTTTTCAAAGATCTTTTTAGTGTCATCGTAATTTTTACGAAGGTTCGTAGTGTTCTTTTGAAGGATCTCTACACTTTCTTCAGCCAGAAGTACATTTCCATAGGCATGGATGATCGCTTTTTTGATCTCCAGATCTGTTTTGGTCTTGGCATTTTTAGAAATTTGAAGCAGCGTTTTTACAGATTGTATCCCTACTATATAAGATCCATCAAAAATTAGCTGTCGCCAGGTTGCTGTGGCATTCATGCTTTGTTTGGTTCCAAATGTTACCGGAATAAAACCTTCAGGACTGTTCACCGGTTCGTTATTACGATTAACATTATCGAAGTATTTTTCAACAACATCTACTGTGCTCTGAGTGTTATCAAAAGCAGCGGCCGGTAATAAAGTTACAGGTTGCTTCAGGAAATTCTGGTAATCTACATTGGCTCCAATCTGCGGAAGTCCCTGAGCTATGATTTCCCATTTTTGTTGCAAGGCGATCTGAATGTCCTTTTCAGCAATTTTTGACTGATAATTGTTCTCAAGTCCAAATTCTATGGCTTCCATTAAAGAAAGGCTATAGGTTTTCAAACTGTCTTGCTGGGCAAATAAACCTGTAGTTAAAGCAAGGAACAGGAGTAATAAGGACGTTTTTTTACTTCTCATGTGATGTGATTAATTCTTCAAGTATTTTAATTCCTTTCGTGGTACAAATTGCACGAAGGTGGTATTCTAAAAAATATTCCATTAAACGCGGATGGTCGTATTCCTCAATAGGAAAAAGGTCTGTGTCTTTTATTCCCATCATCCCCACAAAATGGATTCGGCTTATAAAATCAAGAGGAATATCCTTGCGATAGTATCCATCTTCAATCCCGCGGTTTAAATTATCGATCATGCAATTTTGCAAGAGTTCAAACTGCTTGCCCTTTAAACTTTCATAAGCCTTTGGGTAATATTTTTGAAGCTGATAATGCGGAGAGGTTTTTTCTCCTTTTAAATGCTGAACCACGAAATGCTTGATGTCATAATTCTCTTTTATTGGATTCTGCTTCTTTTCCCTAATGGAGTCAATCCCGCAGCTAATATTATCCAGAACATGAAAACCGGTAGCAGCTACAAGTTTGTTCTTGGTAGAAAAATGGGTATAAATCGTTTTTTTCGAAATTCCCAGAGTTTCTGCAATATCATCCATGGTCACACTTTTAAATCCATAAGTGAGAAACATATCAGCAGCAGTACTTAAAATTTTATCGCGCACCCTATCATTATAATTTTGGCAAAAGTACAACAGGAAACTCTAAAAACAATTAAAGTTTCCAAAGTTTACTGTTATTTAACATCTGGATAAAATTTGAATTATTGCTTAATATGGTATTTTAGCACAAAAATTTGCACCCATGCTTTCCATTTCTGAATATAGAGAGGCCATAATTGAATATCTTCATGAGAAGATAAAAGTAAAGGAGCCGGCAAACTTATATGAACCTATGGTTTATATTCTGGAACAGGGCGGGAAGAGATTAAGACCTGTTTTGGTTCTAATGGCTACAGAAATTTTTGATTGTGATTACCGCAAAGCTTTGGACGCAGCTCTGGCAATTGAAGTATTCCATAACTTCTCACTTGTTCATGATGATATTATGGATGATGCGCCTATTAGGAGAGGTAGAGAAACCGTACACGAAAAATGGGATATCAATACCGGAATTCTTTCCGGGGATGCAATGCTGATAAATGCCTATCAGTTATTTGAAACTTATGAAGGGGATACCTTTAAAGAGTTGTCAAGTCTGTTTACCAGAACCGCTATTCAGGTTTGTGAAGGTCAGCAGTACGATATCGATTTTGAAACCAGAGATGATGTAACCATTGAAGATTATCTCCTGATGATCGAATATAAAACTGCGGTTTTAGTTGGAGCATCCCTGCAAATGGGAGCTATCGTGGCTCAAACTTCCGCAACCTGTAAAGAGGCGATTTATCAATATGGGAATTTACTGGGAATAGCTTTCCAGTTACAGGATGATTATCTCGATGCCTTTGGAGATCCCGAAACTTTTGGTAAACAGCCCGGTGGAGATATTATTGAAAATAAAAAAACCTTCCTTTATTTAAAGACACTGGAACTTGCAGATGCGCATGAAGCTCAGCAACTGGAACATTTGTATAGTATAAACCCGGTACATAATTCAGGAAAAATAGAAGCGGTAAAAGCTTTATTTGAAAGTAGCGGAGCTGCCGATCTTACCAGAAAAGAAATTCAAAAGTATACTTCTATGGCTTTTGATGTTCTCGATAAAATTGATCTTCCCGAAGAAAAAAAGGAGCCGCTTAGAAGCTTTGGAGAAATGTTAATGGAAAGGCAGGTTTAACCTTACAGATTTTAAAATATCCTCTTTTTTCTAAACCATTCATTTTGAGGCAGTGTTAAAATTCCTATAACTCAATAGAGAATTATCATAATCGCTACAAGCTGTTTTTTTTAAAAATTGTATTTTTGCTATGTTTTTAAAAACAAAAGAAACAGTTGTTTCAATTTTATGGAAAAATTTTCATTTCTAAATGCTGCTCATACTGCATATTTCGCAGAACTTTACGATCAATATCTAAAATACCCTGATAGTGTGGAACCCAGTTGGAGGGCCTTCTTCCAGGGATTTGATTTTGGGATGCAACAAGATGGCGTCTCAGAAAATGTATTGGAAGAAGCTCCTGTAGATTTTGCAGAAGGGGAGATACCGTCACATGTAGTTAAAGAATTTCAGGTTATTCGTCTTATCGATGGATATCGCACCAGAGGTCATTTATTTACCAAAACCAATCCGGTAAGAGAACGTAGAAAATATGTTCCAACTCTGGATATTTCCAATTTTGGTCTTGATAAAAGCGATCTGGAAACCAAATTTAATGCAGGGGAAATCCTTGGGATTGGACCTACATCATTAAAGGAGATCATTCAGCATCTCGAAAAGGTATATTGCGAATCTATCGGGATCGAGTATATGTATATTCGTAAGCCTGAAGAGATTGAATGGATTCAAAATAAGCTGAACATCAACGACAATCAGCCAAGTTTTGATGAGTCCCAGAAAAAGCAGATCCTTAAAAAACTGAACGAAGCGGTTTCTTTTGAAACCTTTTTACATACCAAATATGTAGGGCAAAAACGATTTTCTCTGGAAGGTGGTGAAAGCCTTATCCCTGCTCTTGATGCGCTTATTGAAAAAGCAGCCGAGTTTGGAGTGGAGGATTTTGTAATGGGAATGGCCCACAGAGGTAGATTGAATACCCTTACCAACATTTTTGGGAAAAATGCTAAAGACATTTTTAGCGAATTTGATGGTAAAGATTACGAACAGGACATTTTTGACGGTGATGTAAAATATCACCTTGGATGGACTTCCTGCCGCACGACAGACAGTGGGAAAGAAATTAATATAAATATTGCTCCAAACCCTTCTCACCTTGAAACCGTTGGTGCTGTGGTAGAAGGTATTTCGAGAGCAAAAATGGATAGACGCTATAATGGCGACAATTCCAAGATACTTCCAATACTTGTTCATGGAGATGCGGCAATTGCCGGCCAGGGACTTGTATATGAGATCGTACAAATGGCTCAGTTGGAAGGATACCAAACCGGAGGTACTATCCATATAGTAGTGAACAACCAGATAGGATTTACTACCAACTATCTTGATGCAAGAAGTTCAACTTATTGTACAGATGTTGGAAAAGTGACCCTTTCACCGGTTTTACACGTGAATGCAGATGATGCTGAAGCGGTGGTTCACTCCATATTATTCGCTCTGGATTTCAGAATGAAATTTAAGAGAGATGTATTTATCGACCTGCTTGGATATAGAAAGTATGGTCATAACGAAGGTGATGAACCAAGATTTACTCAGCCTAAACTTTATAAAGCGATCGCTAAGCATGAAAATCCGCGGGATATTTATGCTGAAAAGCTGAAGAAGAACGGTGTTATAGACGATAATTACCTTAAAAAGCTGGAAGAAGATTATAAATCCCTGCTGGAAGAAAAGCTGGTAGATTCCAGAAAAGAAGAAACTACCCGCATCACTCCGTTTATGCAGGATGAGTGGGATGGTTTTGAAAACGTTCAGGAAGATGTGATGATGGAGAATGTGGATACCACATTCGATATGGATAAGCTTGATAAAGTAGCTGAAGCTGTTTCTCAATTACCTGAGGGTAAAAAATTCATGAGAAAGATCAAGAAGATCATCGACGGGAGAAAGAAAATGTACTTCGAAGATAACAAGCTGGACTGGTCTATGGCAGAGCACCTTGCTTATGGATCTTTGATGACTGAAGGTTATGATGTTCGAATTAGCGGTCAGGATGTGGAGCGTGGAACTTTCTCGCACCGTCACGCCGTTGTAAAAGTAGAAGACAGTGAAGAAGAGATCATTCTTCATAATAATATAGAGGAGAGAAAGGGAGATTTCTTTATTTATAACTCTCTGTTATCTGAATATGGAGTAGTGGGATTTGATTATGGTTATGCCATGGCAAGTCCAACCACTTTAACCATCTGGGAAGCTCAGTTTGGAGATTTCGTGAACGGAGCACAGATCATGATAGACCAGTATATTTCTGCTGCAGAAGATAAGTGGAAATTGCAGAATGGTCTGGTAATGTTATTGCCTCACGGGTATGAAGGTCAGGGAGCAGAACACTCTTCAGGTAGAATGGAGCGTTTCCTTCAGCTTTGTGCTAAGGATAATATGTATGTGGCTGATGTTTCTACACCGGCAAACATGTTCCATATTCTTAGAAGACAAATGAAAGCAGGCTTCCGTAAGCCACTTATCATTTTTACTCCTAAAAGTTTACTGCGTCATCCAAAGGTGATCTCTACCAAAGAAGAATTTGCCAATGGAAGTTTCCAGCCGGTTATAGATGATCCGGATGCGAACGCAGATAAGGTGACAAGTCTGGTATTCTGTACCGGAAAGTTCTATTACGACCTTTTAAAATTCAAGGAAGATAACGAAAGGGAAGATGTAGCTTTGGTGAGAATCGAGCAATTATTCCCGTTACCAGGTACCATCATGAAAGAAATGATGGAAAAATATAAAAATGCTGAAGATGTGGTATGGGCACAGGAAGAGCCTCGTAATATGGGAGCTTATGCTCATATGTTGCTGCATTTCCCGGAGTCCAGAAACTTTAGGGTTTGTAGCCGTAAATTCTATGGTGCGCCTGCAGCCGGTAGTTCTGTACGTTTCAAAAAACGTCACGAACGTGTTATCAACAGTGTTTTTGATAAGGATTTAAAACAAGAAGAAAATAATTAAGAATAATTTCCTGAATAAGGAGACTAAATAAATATAATCATGGCCTTAGAAATGAAAGTTCCTTCACCCGGGGAGTCCATCACTGAAGTTGAAATAGCACAGTGGCTGGTAGAAGACGGGGATTACGTAGAAAAAGATCAGGCAATTGCTGAAGTGGATAGTGATAAAGCTACTCTTGAACTTCCGGCAGAAGCCAGTGGTATTGTAACCCTGAAGGCTGAGGAAGGTGATGTGGTAGAAGTAGGTCAGGTAGTGTGTCTTATAGATACAGATGCTGAAAAACCAGGTGGTGGATCTGATGATAAACCAGCT
>NZ_JBLVTL010000002.1:166009-173578 GCF_048285835.1 Christiangramia aquimixticola | reverse complement strand
CAGTGATAAAGCGCCTGCTAAAACTGAAGATCCTTCAAAATCAAGTACTCCTACACAAAAACAGGATACGTATGCAACGGGAAGTCCTTCTCCTGCAGCTAAAAAGATCCTTGATGAAAAAGGAATTTCTTCTAAAGATGTGAAAGGATCCGGAAGAGACGGTCGTATCACCAAAGAAGACGCTGTAGAGGCGAAAGCTTCTATGGGAACACCGGGAACTGGTTCCAGAGGTGAAGAGAAGAAGAAGATGTCTATGTTCCGTCGTAAACTGGCAGAACGTCTGGTAAGTGCAAAAAATGAAACGGCAATGCTTACTACTTTTAACGAAGTAGATATGTCACCAATTTTTGCTCTTAGAAAGAAATATAAAGAAGAGTTCAAGGACAAACACGGAGTGAGTTTAGGCTTTATGTCTTTCTTTACGCTTGCAGTGATCCGTGCTTTGGATGAATATCCAGCCGTAAACTCTATGATAGATGGAGATTACCAGGTAAACTACGATTATAAAGATATTAGTATTGCAGTTTCTGGACCTAAAGGTCTTACCGTTCCTGTAATAAGAAATGCTGAGAATCTAAGTTTCCGTGGAGTAGAAGCCGAGGTGAAGCGTTTGGCTCTTAGAGCACGTGATGGAAAGATCACAGTAGACGAAATGACCGGTGGTACTTTTACAATTACCAATGGAGGTGTATTTGGTTCTATGTTGTCTACTCCAATTATCAACCCACCTCAAAGTGCGATCCTTGGAATGCACAATATCGTGGAGAGACCGGTAGCTATTGATGGTCATGTGGAAATTAGACCAATCATGTATGTTGCTCTTTCTTACGATCACCGGATCATTGACGGGAAAGAGTCTGTAGGTTTCCTTGTAGCGGTTAAAGAAGCTCTTGAGAATCCTGAAGAACTATTGATGGATAATGATGTAAAAAGAGCTTTGGAATTGTAAAATTTAAAGCTTTGAAATAGAAAAAGGGTTAGCAGATGCTAACCCTTTTTTTATCTAACAAATTTAAAATTAAATGGATTTTGTTTGGAAATCAGGCTGATTGGTTAAAAAAGTAATTGGAAGTGCCTTATTCCGAAATATGAAAATAAGGAAAAAGTCGATAAATCCAAACCTAAATTTACTTCAGCTTAGATGGACGACTACTTATTTAAGGTATAGCGCCTTATTTTTGTAGTCTATAACAGCTTTCCCTTTTTTGAGAATATCTGCTCCAATGATTCCCTGAACTTTTTCAGCTTTATGATTTACCAGTGCTTCATTCACATGTTTAAGGTCGAACAATACCAGATCCATCTTCTTTTTACTCCAGCTTCCTATATTGATCCTGTTCTTTTGTGATACCTGAGTGAGCATGTTGGTAGCTCCGGCTCCGGCTGCTTTGATGTCGCTGTCTTCAGATAAAAGATCAAAATGCTCAATGGCGTCTATTCCAACACAGGTACTTGAAGCCCCGGTATCGAGAATAAAATTTCCTTCAATATCGTTGATCTTCGCCACCAGCTCAAAATGGTTGGTTTTGGTAGACTTCATTTTGATGCGGTGATATCCTTTTCCTTCTAATAGCTTCTTCAGGGACATTGCTTTTTTTTACAAATATATAATTATAAGGATTAGTCCGGGAGGTATCATTATGACTTGAAATAATTTAATTAAGGATTAAGAATTTTACATCCTATCTTTGTCGCCTATGAGCACTTTAGTACAAATTACCGCTTTACCCCAGGAGCAGGACGATCACCATCTTTTACTTAACAGAGTGGTGAAACAGGCTAATATTCGTAAAGATGATATTAAGGATTGGAGAATACGAAAAAGATCCATTGATGCCCGTAAAAAACCGGTTCGTTTAAATCTTCAAATTGAAGTTTGGAAACACGGTGAGGAAAAGGTTTCTATTCCTCCTTTTATTCCGCAAAATGTTGCTGAAGCTAAAGAAATTGCCATAATTGGTGCCGGACCTGCAGGTTTGTATGCGGCGCTTAGGGCAGTGGAAGCGGGTTTAAAACCTGTGGTTTTTGAACGCGGAAAAGATGTACGCGCCAGAAGGCACGATCTTGCAAAGATCAATAAAGAACAAATCGTAAATCCTGAATCCAACTACTGTTTTGGTGAAGGTGGTGCGGGAACTTACTCTGATGGAAAACTTTATACCCGTTCCAAAAAACGCGGAAATGTACTAAAAGCTCTGGAGTGGTTCGTGGAATTTGGTGCCGACCCGGATATTCTGGTTGATGCTCACCCCCATATAGGAACAAATAAATTACCCAAGATCATCACGGCCATGAGGGAAGCAGTGATCGAAGCCGGGGGAGAAGTGCATTTCAATTCTAAAGTGACCAATTTTAAAGTTGAAGAGAATCAGATAAAAGCCATTGAAATTAATGATGAAAAATGGCTTTCGTTTGACGAGGTAATCCTGGCTACAGGACATTCTGCCAGAGACATTTTTTACCTTTTACATGATAAAAATATTAAGATCGAAGCCAAGCCTTTTGCTTTGGGGGTTCGTATAGAACATCAGCAAAAGCTGATCGATCATATTCAGTATCACGGAGATGATGAGAATCCTTATTTACCGCCGGCTTCTTATAGTTTAGTGGAGCAGGTAGATGGGTTGGGAGTATATTCGTTTTGTATGTGCCCCGGGGGAATTATCGCTCCCTGCGCTACAGAACAGGAAGAAGTGGTGACCAATGGCTGGAGTCCCAGCAAGCGGAACAATCCTTATTCCAATTCCGGGATTGTGGTGAGTATTCAACCTTCAGATCTTCCCGGCTATACCCCGGAGGATCCTTTTGTGTGTCTTGATTTTCAAAAACTGGTAGAAAGAAATTGTTGGGAAGCTGCCGGAAAAACTCAGCAGGTGCCGGCACAACGAATGAAGGATTTCGTGGAAGGCAGGCTTTCTAAAGATTTTCCCCGTACATCCTATCAACCCGGAATTGTAAGTGTGGATCTTAATAAAGTATTGCCAGATCTTATTGCTCGTCGTTTGCGAAAAGCTTTTGTGAAATTCGGTAAAAAGCTAAAGGGTTATTATACCAATGATGCGGTTTTACACGCCCCTGAAAGCAGAACTTCTTCTCCTGTCCTTATTCCGCGGGATTCTAAAACTCTGGAGCATGTGCAGGTAAAAGGACTTTATCCATGTGGAGAGGGTGCAGGTTATGCCGGTGGGATAATTTCTGCAGCCATAGATGGGATCAACTGTGTAGATGCGATCGCAAATAAATACGCTGCAGAATAGGTTTCGTTTTTAATTCGCAACATTTAATTTGAATCCGCTATCCACCAGGCGTGGGTCTGTTTGTGTGGATTGTCTGGTGAGCCATTTCACATTTATGGACAGGTAGCCCAGATCTGAAGTTACAATCCCGCTACACAGATAAATACCTTTAGAGATAAGGGGGAATTTTACAGCTACATTGGGGAAAAGTACTCCATCCCAGATCTCCCCGTTCTGATCATAAAATGTCCCGAAATACATGTATTTACCATTTACGGTACCGGTTTTTTTAGCGGTAATAAGGTTGCCGTAGATCTCTACATTCCGGCCTATGTGATTTTGTAGCTGATTTGCCGTAATCACATTTTCTTTTAAAGGCTCCTGTAGCAGCTCAAAATGACTGCAAAGAGGAAAACCTAAAAGTTCCATTTGATCATAAGCCTCTATGAGTTTGGAGTATTCAAATTCCGGCAGGTCAAAATCTTTATGGGGAGGTTTGAACAATACCGGTTGATGGGTGGTGGTCTTATTTTTATCAAGTTTAAAATAAGCTTTCCACAGTAAGTGATGTTTGTCCATCCCCGTAAATCTAAAAGCATTGATCTTTAAAAGAAGGCTTAGTTGTTCAATAGAGATATGAATGCGGTCTATAAAATCTTCCAGAGAGCTGAAGGGACCAAAAAACTGCCGGTTTTCCAGGATCTGCCGGATGGTTTTATCTTCCAGTTCCTTGATATATCCAAACCCCAGATAAATGTCTTTTCCGTAGATCATATTAGGGTGATCGCTATTATTGATACACGGCGCATGTATTTTCCCCCCGCACCTTCTTATTTCCTGAATATAGGTTTGCAGATCGTAAAATCCACCTCCGTTATTGATGGCTGCCACCATAAACTCCAGCGGGAAATATCTTTTAAGGTATAAACTCTGGTAACTTTCCACGGCATAGGAAGCTGAATGGCCCTTGGGAAAGGCATAACCCGCAAAAGAAGAGATCTGCTCCCAGACCTCTTCTGTAAGGCTGTCCGCGTACCCTCTCTCTTTGCAATTATCCCTGAAAGTTTGTTCGATCTTTTCCATCTGGCCTTTGGAAGTTTTCTTTCCACTCATTCCCCGGCGTAGAACATCGGCATCGTCCAGATCGAGTCCGGCGAACTCATAAGCTACCTTCATCACGTCTTCCTGATAAACCATTACTCCGTAGGTGTCTTCCATGATTTTCAGCAGCACGGGATGGGCCTCTTTTCTTCTTTCGGGATCGCGATGCCTGCGGATAAATTCTTCCTTCATTCCTGCACTGGAAATCCCCGGTCTAATTACTGAACTTGCCGCTACCAGATTCATGTAATTATCGGTTTGTAATTTGATAAACAAACCACGCATGGCGGGGGACTCCACATAAAATACGCCCATGCAGTCTCCTCTTTTCAATAGGTCATTGATTTCCGGGTCTTCTTTAAAAACTTTAATATTTTCAATGTCTTCAATTTCTGCCTCAGGTTGATTCGTTTTGATCAGCTCAATGGCATCGGTGATCTTTGATAAACCGCGCTGGGCCAGAATATCGAATTTGTGAATGCCCACATCTTCAGCGATGTTCATGTCTATCTGGATGGTCTGGAAGCCCTTGGGCGGCAAAAAGGTAGCTGCATAATTAAAAACCGAATCATCCAGGATCAGGATTCCGCCGGAATGTACACTGAGATAATTAGGGAATCCCTCAATAAGCGTACTGTATTTGATCACCAGCTTTTCCAGATGGTCCAGCTCCCGGTAATTGAAATATCCCGAAGAAAGTTTGTCGATATTTTCTTTAGGCAATCCAAATACTTTTCCAAGTTCGCGGGCTACGGCGCGGCGCTTAAAAGTCACGTAAGTGCCCATCAAAGCCGTATTTTTGTAGGTTCTGAAAATATAATCGGTCACATCGTTCCGGTCTTTCCAGGAAAAATCAATGTCAAAATCGGGAGGAGATTTCCGGTTAGGGTTTATAAAACGTTCAAAATAGAGATCGAGTTCTATGGGATCCACATTGGTGATCCCCAGAATATAAGCCACAATGGAATTGGCGCCACTTCCCCTTCCCACAAAGGGATATTTTTGTTTGCGGGCATAGGTGATAATGTCCAGATTGATAAGAAAGTAAGAGACGAAATTCAGTCTTACGATGGAGTCCAGTTCTTTCTCCACTCTTTTATAGACTTTTTCATCGGCATCGGGATATTTCTTTGGAAGTCGCTCGTAACACAGTCGGCGAATAAGATCGGCATCTTCTTCGGCATTGTTTTGATATACCTGTAAATTCCGGTTCTGTCCTTTTCCAAAACCGAATTTAACTTCACATGATTCCAGAATATACCTGGTGTTTTCAAGAATGTGAGGAAAATCTTCAAATTCCTTCTCGATGACTTCCAGGGGATGCATTTGGTGAGAAAATAAGCCCTGTTCAGCTTCCGGAAGTTTGCTAAGCAGAGTGTTATTATCGATGGCACGAAGCAATCGATGGGCATTATAGTCTTTCTTATTTCTAAAGCTAACGCTTTGCAGAATCACCAGTTTATCTTTAAAATGCCGGTATTCTGAAAACCGAAGCTTTCTAAGTTCTTCTATGGAAATGCCTATATATTCATTGGAATGATACTGCTTCTTTTGAAGTTCCAGTACTTTTTTAAACGGATATATTATATAACAATCGGGCAGGGGAGGAGCTTCTGCTTCAAAATCTGTTTGAGTATGAAGCTGAGTAGAAAGATGTTCATTTAGTTGCCGGAAACCCTCATTGTTACGGGCAATCCCCACATATTGCTGTACCGCCCCGTTTCTGAAGTCTATTCCCGGGATAGGTTTCATATCAGTTTCCTGTGTGATCTTGATAGCTTCCAGGCAGGCGGAAGTATTGTTGATATCGGTCACAGCGAACTGAGTTACTCCATTCTCCCGGGCAAGTTTGCACAAATCCTGTACAGAGAATGTTCCGTAGCGCAGGGAATAATAGGTGTGACAGTTTAAATACATTTTTTATCAGTTCACTTTATTGTGGTCATTTCGACCGCAGGGAGAAATCTCTTGTTTGTTTGAGACTGCTTCTTTTTCCTTCGCCGTGTTGTGTCCATGTTTTTCCCGTCATTGCGAGCCGGTGTGCCGGCGAAGCAATCTCATTGTTGCTTTTCCCATCTCCCTTTGTGGTCATTTCGACCGCAGGGAGAAATCTCTTGTTTGTTTGAGACTGCTTCGTTTCCCTCGCCGTGTTGGGTTCATGTTTTTCTCGTCATTGCGAGCCGGTTTTCCGGCGAAGCAATCTCATTGTTGCTTTTCCCATCTCCCTTCGCAGTCATTTCGACCGCAGGGAGAAATCTCTTGTTTGAGACTGCTTCTTTTTTCCTCGCCGTGTTGTGTCCATGTTTTTCCCGTCATTGCGAGCTGGTTTTCCGGCGAAGCAATCTCAATGTTGCTTTTCCCATCTCCCTTCTTTTCTTTTTCCATTGATGAAAAAGAAACAAAAAATCTAGTCTTCAGTTTCTTGTTCACCCGTTACGGCTCAGAAGCTAAAAGAATTGAACTCCCTTCGGTCAAACAACAATTCTTTCTTAACGCTTCTTTCACCTACGGGTCCCGAAGTCGAAACTGAGGACATTTTTATTTTTATCGTCATGCGATGCCGGTGTCCCCACATTTCATGTTTTCCCGTCATTGCGAGCCGGTGTGCCGGCGAAGCAATCTCATTGTTGCTTTTTCCAATCTTTCTTCTCAGTCATTTCGACCATAGGGAGAAATCTCTTGTTTGGTTGAGACTGCTTCTTTTTCCCTCGCAGTGATGTGTTCATGTTTTTTACCGTCATTGCGAGCCGGTTTTCCGGCGAAGCAATCTCACCATTAGTTTTTCCTTTCTTTCTTCTTTTCTTTTTCCATTGATGAAAAAGAAACAAAAAATCTAGTCTTCAGTTTCTTATTTACCCGTTACGGCTCAGAAGCTAAAAGAATTGAACTCCCTTCGGTCAAACAGCAATTCTTTTCTTCACGCTTCTTTCACCTACGCGTCCCGAAGTCGAAACTGAGGACATTTTTATTTTTATCGCCATTCCGACCGCAGGGAGAAATCTCTTGCTTGTTTGAGACTGCTTCTTTTTTCATCGCCGTGTTGTGTCCATGTTTTTCCCGTCATTGCGAGCCGGTTTCCCGACGAAGCAATCTTATTGTTGCTTTTCCCATCTCCCTTCGCAGTCATTTCGACCATAGGGAGAAATCTCTTGCTTGTTTGAAACTATTTCGTTTCCCTCGCAGTGTTGTGTCCCTGTTTTCCCTGTCATTGCGAGCCGATTTTCCGGCGAAG
>NZ_JBLVTL010000002.1:161201-165960 GCF_048285835.1 Christiangramia aquimixticola | reverse complement strand
CCTACTGTTTCCTATGCGCCAGTACCACCGGCGGTTCCCCGTTAAACGGATTCCCCATTCTTCCAATTGTTTTTGCATCCATCGAAGCGGCCCGCATTACACTATGCTCCCCAAAACGATTCTTGATCTTATCCAGAGAATTATACAGATTCAGCATGTCTTCAGAATCATCAAAAAGATTGATCTGATAATGCCCGCCCACGAGTCCGCTGAAGCGCACGCCTATAAGTCGGATAAGCAGCCGGCGGGTATAAAGTTGTCGGAACAATTCTTCCACTTTTGGAATAAGAATATGATCAGCACTGGTATAAGGGATCTTCGCCTGTTTGCTTTGGGTTTGAAAATCTGAATACCTGATCTTCACACTAATGCTCGAAGTAAGTTTGTTGCCACGTCTTAGCTGATAGGCCAGACTTTCGGCCATAGCGACCAGAGTGCCGTGCAGCCGTATCATGTCTATGGTGTCGCGGTTAAAAGTACGCTCGGTAGAAATGGACTTTCGTTCATGGAAAGGGATTATAGGTGGATTGTCTATCCCATGAGCTCTTTTCCAGATGGTGCGCCCGTTTTTTCCTAATACGCTCTCCAGAACTTCCACCGGCATCTTTTGTATGGTCTCGATCCTGCGGACTCCGAGGTTCAGTAATTTCTGAAAGGTTTTATTACCGATCATAGGGATCTTATTCACGCTAAGCGGAGCCAGAAAGCTTTTTTCAGTTCCAATCTCGATCACTTTTTGGGCATAGGGCTTGCCTTCTCCGGTGGCGATCTTGGAAACCACTTTGTTTTGCGAGAGTCCGAAAGAAATGGGGAGATGGGTTTCTTTTAAAATAGTTTCCTGCAGCTCGGTAGCGAATTGTTTAATTCCAAAAAACCGATCCATTCCGGTAAGATCTGCATAGAATTCATCTACACTGGCTTTCTCAAAAGAGGGCACTTTACTGCGAATGATTTCGGTCACTTCATGAGAGAATTTGGTATAAGTGGAAGCATTTCCCTTGATGACGATAGCCTGCGGACAAAGTTGCCTGGCCACTTTCATGGCCATCCCGGAATGCACTCCAAATTTTCTGGTTTCATAACTACATGCCGCGACCACTCCACGGTCTCCCAGCCCTCCTACAATAAGGGGTTTGTTGTTCAATTGCGAATCCAGACGCCTTTCTGCCGAAACAAAAAACGTATCCAGATCCAGATGAATTATAGATTTAGAAGTGCTCATAAAATGGAAAAATTCCTTTTAATTGGAAATATTCCAAAATTATAAAATTAATTTGGTTGGGAAGGGGAGTGGAGCGTTAAAAAGAAATGTAATTTTTGATATCGTCTGGAAGACTAGAGCAGGTCTTTGTTTTGAAGATCATCGAAAATAAGATGATCGACAAAGGAGCTTTCAGATTTTCTTGAAAATGGAAAAAATTCGAGTTTTTCGATTTCTGAAGAGGCTTTAAGGGTTCCTGTAAAATCAGCAGTGTAGCAGGTCATTCTCACTATTGTGCCCTTCGGATGTCCATGAGCCTGAGCTGCGAAGACACCATATTTATGCAAGCTTTCCGGAATAAGTCTTACCGATAGTTCTTCTTCCACTTCTCTGGATAAAGCTTCCAGATCAGATTCACCATTCTCCCTTTTTCCTCCCGGAATATACCAGGTCGTCTTTTCTTTACTCAGACTCATCAAGATCTTTTTATCCTGAATATGGATATAGGCGAGTTTGTCGATGTAGTTTTTCATTTCATTAAATTCAAGATATGAAGAACGAAAAATAATCATTAAAGACGCGATAAAAGGTCTCCATAAAATCTAATAATCTTGATAGGATTTTTTTATATACTTTTAATTATCAAAATTAATCTATGAGCAATTGGTCAGAGTCGGAACTTGATCTTATACTTCCTGTATATTTTGAAATGCTGAGAAAGGATTTAATTAATCAGCAGTATAATAAAAGTGAATACCGTCGAAGTTTGCTTCCAGTATTACCTACACGATCTAAAGGGTCAATCGAATTCAAGAATCAGAATATAAGTGCAGCATTAATGAATTTAGGTCTGCCCTATATAAAAGGATATTTGCCAAGACAAAATTATCAACAAATATTGAATGAGAAGATTGTAAAATATTTGCATGAAAATATTGAGCTTGAAATCCTATTTCGGAATTATGCAGATAGAAATATTAATTTATCCAATAATCTTAATTTCGAAAAAATGCTTGTAAATCCTCCAAAATCTGAAGAAGTTAAAGAACCGTTGCCTACTTATAGTAGAAATCCATTAAAAATAAATTATTTAGAGCGTGAACAAAATAATGCAAAGTTGGGCTATTTAGGTGAAGAGTTGATGTATAATTATGAAAAATGGAGTTTGATAGAAAAAGGTAGAGAAGATTTGGCGAATCAAATAAAATGGGTCGCAAAAGATGAAGGAGATGGAGTGGGATTTGACATATTGTCCAAGACCCTTACAGGAGATGATAAATTTATTGAAGTAAAGACTACAAAATCCGGAATAAAAACACCTTTTTTCTTTTCGAAAAATGAGTTTGACTTTTCGAATGAGTACTCATCAAATTATTACTTATATAGAATTTTTGATTTTGAGAATCAACCAAAGGTATTTGTGAAAAACGGTGGCTTGGAAAATATTTGTCAATATTCTCCAGTATCATATAAAGGATATTTTTAACCATGCGAAATCTGAAATTTGAATATTTATATAGAGATGCTGGGAATTATAAAATTTTCGGATCACTATATATAAAAAATAATCTTTTGCTGCCTTTGGATTACGCTGAATTCCAAATCAGACAGGGTCTTATTGATGGTGAATATTTTTACCCACAAGAATTAGGAATAAATCTTTTCTCAGAACATTTAAATCCCTCCAATATTTTTGACGGATGGTATGAATTTGAACAAATTTCGGAAACTGAAGAAGTAATAAAATATGACTTTCAATGGCAAGATTTTATAAGTCGCCTCACTAGAGAATGATTGCCTATTCTAGCGTATAGGACTTGAATAGAGTTCACTTAATCTTCCTTCACCGTTTATTCCAACCCTTCATCGAATAAACCCGTTTAGAAACGCCTTGCTAATTGCTCACCGGTTTTTTTTCGTAACTTAATTGATCTAACCAAAAAACCAAAGATTATGGAAGGCTCTTCAGGGAAACGTAGGTTGGTAAGGAAATATGCATCAGATTTCACTTTTTCAGAAAAGACCCGTTTTGTCTTAGACGGAACCGGTTATGAAATCACTCCGGATCAACCGGGAGGTAAATTTATCAAATTCAGTTTTGAAAATTCTGAACTTGGTAAAAAACGAAAGTTCGTTTTTAGATGTATCTATAAAATGATGAAGAACTTTCAATGTTCACTCAATTAAAAAAGCCCTTTTAAATAAAAAGGACCTTTTCATTTCAACTAATTAATCTTTTTCATTTTTACTCATTTACCGCAGTGGTATCCGGAGTGCTGTCTGTAATATTAATTACTTGTAGCTTCCAGTTGTTATCTTTCTTTTTCCATATTAAAGTATAGGCACCATTGTATGTGTTTTGAAGACTGTCATTTTGCATATGGTGTTCGTAAGTACCCGACTCATAAGCCAGATCTTTCCCGGTATAACTATTCTTTGGGGAGGTTCTGAGATTTTTCATTTGCGGAGCGGCCATTTTATACCAGGCTCTTAAGCTATCGGCTTCTACAAAGTTGCCCTGCATATATAGAACAGCATCTCTTGCCGTTAGACTATCCAGCGAAGCCGCATTGTTCTTGTTCCAGCCATCAATCCAGGCTTTATTCACTTCCGCAGGATCCTGTACCTCAACTTCCTGAGCCATTTCATCATGATCCTTAGTTTCTTTTTTATCATCGCAACTGCTCAATAGAAAGAGTGCTAAAACGGGTAAGAATTTTAATATTTTCATTGGTTATGGTTTGTAGTTGTTATCTAAATTACTCAAAAACAGTGAGATATAGATTTTAAAAACTGTATTTTTAAATAAATTGATTTCTTTGAAAGATGAGGGATTCTTTAAAACCAAAAAATCTGAACCGGAAAATTTGTTAGCGCCTTTTCCGAAATAATTAAAAATAAACTGTTTATGATTGCAAGACCTTTCCTATTAGTGCTTTCCCTGTTTCTGTTTTCCTGCGTAAATTCTCAGGAAAATCCTTCGGCCCGGCTGGTTGGGGGACCATGTGAAGGATGTGAAGCAATTTTCGATTATGGGCAACAAAAACTAAATTCTATAGATACCCTGCCGGGATTTGAGTCGGCAGTCAATAAACTTAAGGTAAGTGGGACTATTTATAAATCTGATGGAAAAACTCCTGCTCCCAATATTATTCTTTATCTCTATCAAACCAATGCGGAGGGGCTATATGCGCCTGCCAAAGGGGCTGAAGGTTGGGCCCGGCGGCACGGAAAGATCAGAGGCTGGTTAAAAACCGGTGCCGATGGAAAATATGCTTTTTATACACATATCCCCGGAAATTATCCCGGCAGTGAATTTGCGGCACATATACATCCCACCATTCTCGAGCCTGATGGAAAATATTATTATATCCAGGATTACCTTTTTGAAAATGATCCTTATGTGGAACAGGGATTAAGAGAAAACCCAAGAGGTGGTACAGATGGTGTTCTGAGGCTAAAGAAAGAAAATGGCATTCTCGTAGGCAAGCGCGATCTTATTTTAAGCAAAAATATATCTCCTTATAACTAAAAAAGCTCCTGCGGTGGCGGGAGCTT
>NZ_JBLVTL010000002.1:131745-161158 GCF_048285835.1 Christiangramia aquimixticola | reverse complement strand
GTAATATTCCGGCTTGAATGGCCCTTCTACAGTTACTCCAATATATTCAGCCTGGTCTGGTTTAAGCTCTGTAAGCTCCACACCAATTCTTTCCAGGTGAAGTTTAGCAACCTTTTCATCAAGATGTTTAGGTAGCATGTAAACTTCGTTCTTATATTTATCTGTATTATTCCAAAGTTCCAATTGTGCCAGAGTCTGGTTAGTGAATGAGTTACTCATCACAAAACTTGGATGACCTGTAGCACAACCAAGGTTAACCAAACGACCTTCAGCTAAAAGAATGATGTCCTTCCCGTTGATGGTATATTTATCAACCTGTGGCTTGATCTCAACTTTGCTGTTCCCGTAATTCTTGTTCAACCAGGCAACATCAATTTCATTGTCAAAGTGACCAATATTACAAACGATGGTCTTATCCTTCATTGCTTCGAAATGCTCTCCACGTACGATATCTTTGTTTCCGGTAGTGGTGATAACGATATCAGCTTTTGGAAGTACAGTTTCAAGTTTCTTTACTTCAAAACCGTCCATAGCCGCCTGAAGGGCACAAATAGGATCGATCTCGGTTACAGTTACAATAGAACCTGCCCCTTTAAATGACTGAGCTGTTCCTTTCCCAACATCTCCATATCCACATACAACCACACGTTTCCCGGCAAGCATTACATCTGTAGCACGACGAATCGCATCTACTGCACTCTCGCGACATCCGTATTTGTTGTCAAATTTAGATTTTGTAACCGAATCGTTCACGTTGATCGCTGGCATAGGAAGCGTTCCGTTCTTCATTCGCTCATACAATCTGTGTACTCCGGTAGTGGTTTCTTCAGAAAGTCCTTTGATGCCTTCAGCAAGTTCAGGATATTCATCAAGAACCATATTGGTAAGGTCACCTCCATCATCAAGGATCATATTTAGTGGCTTACGCTCTTCTCCAAAGAATAGAGTTTGTTCGATACACCAGTTAAATTCCTCTTCGGTCATTCCTTTCCAGGCATAAACAGGGATCCCGGCAGCAGCGATTGCAGCGGCAGCATGATCCTGAGTAGAGAAAATATTACATGAACTCCAGGTTACATCTGCTCCAAGCTCTACAAGAGTTTCGATAAGAACAGCAGTCTGGATGGTCATATGCAAACAACCCGCAATTCTCGCTCCTTTAAGTGGCTTAGATGCTCCATATTCTTCACGAAGTGCCATTAATCCTGGCATTTCAGCTTCTGCAAGCTCGATCTCACGACGCCCATATTCGGCAAGCGCAATATCTTTTACTTTATAGGCGGTATACGGTACTGTTTTAGTTGACATATTATTATATTTGAATATTAGCAATTTTTTGTGTCTGCAAAAATAAGGAAAAGCTTAGGAATTTTATGCCTCTTTATAAAACAATAACAGTTGATCAGGGTACTAAAGTCTTCATTTGGAAGGTGGAAGAAAGCTTTGAACGTTTATCTGAAGGGATCGATCTAACGGCTCATTGCAGGGAAAGGGTAGACGGGATGAAGTCTGAGATCCATCGCCGTGGGTTTATGAGCATCAGGCATTTATTGGCTGAAGCGGGATATACAGATCACGATCTATATTATGACGATCATGGGAAACCTCATCTTAAAGATGATAAATATATCTCCATTACGCATTCTTTCAACTTTACGGCAATTATAATAAGTGATAAAGATGTGGGGATAGATATTGAAAAGCAAAGAGACAAAATCCTTAAAATTGCTAATAAGTTCACACCGCTGGATGAGTACCATACCCTGGCAAACGAGGAAGCGTTGATTAGAAAGCTAACCATCGTTTGGGGAGCTAAAGAATCTGTTTATAAGCTAATCGCACAACCGGGAATTGGATTTTTACAGCACATCAATGTGACCGATTTCGATTTTGATACGGCAAAAACCACTACCCATGTAAGGTATAACGGTTTGGATAACTGGTATGATATCAATTTCCTGGAATTCGAAAATTTCACCTGCGTTTACGCGATGCCTTCTAAAATTAAATCATAATCTCTGTGATCCAGGTTCAAACGTATTTGGGAGAGATCGAAGCGGCTATGCAGGAAAATCGCAAATTATTGGCGGTACTTATAGATCCCGATAAATTTGATGAAAGAAATACCTCTGAATTTCTTCGGAAATTGCCCAACACCACCAGCCATATTTTTGTAGGTGGAAGTAGCGTTGCCCCTAACCGAACCGATGAGGTGGTTGCTGAACTGAAGAAAGAAACCGGCTTACCGGTAATTTTATTCCCGGGGGATCAACATCAGATCACAGATAAAGCTGATGCTCTTCTTTTTTTAAGCCTGATCTCCGGCAGAAATCCTGAATTTTTAATAGAGCAACAAGTACGCTCAGTAGAAAAGATTAGAAATACCAGTCTGGAAGTAATTCCCACAGGGTATATTTTGATCGATGGAGGAAAGGAAACTTCTGTGCAAAGGGTAAGTCAAACCAGGCCATTGCCTCAAACCAATATCTCGCAAATTGTAAATACTGCCCTGGCGGGTCAATATTCCGGAAAACGTCTTATTTATCTCGAGGCAGGTAGCGGAGCGAATCATTCGGTTTCCTGTGAAATAATCCGGGAAGTAAAAAAAGCTATTAGTATTCCGCTAATTGTTGGTGGCGGAATAAAAAGTTCTAAGCAGCTGAAGAAAGCTTATGAAGCGGGTGCCAGTCTGGTAGTAGTAGGAACAGCTTTTGAGGAAGATTCTTTCCAGAATTAATTAAATAATACCTCGCAGGTTCTCAAAATCGAAGAGGTCTGCACATACCGAATTTTTCAATAATCCCATTTTTAAGAGTAATTAAATTCAGGGTTTCAAAGATGCTGAAACAAGTTCAGCATGACGTATGTATAATTTGTCATTTCGACCAGAGGGAGAAATCTTCTTCCTGCTATTGTCAGCTTGAAATTTCTCAGTCACTTCGCTTCTTCAAAATGACAATTGTCCGCCTGAGCGCAGTCGAAGGCAGGTTTCAAAATAGAATTGAATGAAGTCTCCCCTTTTTGGATTTGATTATCGGCTATTACTTAACCCGTCACCATGAATTAATTTCAGGGTCTCAAAGATGCTGAATCAAGTTCAGCATGACGTATATATAATTTGTCATTTCGACCGGAGGGAGAAATCTCTATACGATTATTGTAATATGAGATTTCTCAGTCACTTCGCTTCTTCAAAATAGCGATTGTCAGACTGAGCGCTGGGGAAGGTGGCTTTTAAAACAGATTTTAATGTAGCCTCTCTTTTCTTCCAACCATAATTTTCCCTTGAGATATTTTCATAAAACACTGGCTGCCTTGTGTTTATCTTAATTAAGAAGTTTAACTTGTATAATTAATTCAAAAACAGCCAATTATGAAAATTCAGAATCCTGTCGTGTGGTTTGAGATCTACGTAGACGATATAAACAGAGCCAAAACTTTTTACGAAACAGTTTTTAAAACGGAGCTAACTCAACTTAGCGATCCCAGTGATGATAAAATGATTATGTATGCTTTTCCGGGAGAAAGTGATTCACCGGGAAGAGCCTGTGGTTCCCTGGTGAAAGTAGAGGGGATGCCGGCCGGAGGGAATAGTACCATTGTTTATTTTTTTAGTGAAGACTGTAGTGTTGAACAGGGTAGAATAAAAGACGCCGGAGGTGAAGTTATTCGCGAAAAAATGTCAATCGGGGAATACGGATTTATAAGCCTGGCGAAGGATACCGAAAATAATATTATTGGGATTCATTCAATGGAATGATTCAATTGAGGAATTCAATCTATTAACTGCTTTTATTTAATCCATCACCCTGAATTTTAGGGTTTCAAAGATGCTGAAACAAGTTCAGCATGATGTATAAATAATTGGTCATTTCGACCATAGGGAGAAATCTCTAAACGATTATTGTAATATGAGATTTCTAATTCACTTCCCTTCTTCGAAATCTCAATGTCAGCCTGAGCGCAGTCGAAGGCAGTTTTCAAAATAGAATTGAATGAAGTCTCCCCTTTTTGGATTTTATTATCGGCTATTAATTAATCCATCACCCTGAATTAATTTCAGGGTTTCAAAGATGCTGAAACAAGTTCAGCATGACGTATATATAATTTGTCCTTTCGACCAAGAGGGGGGAATCTATATACGATTATTGTAATAGGAGATTTCTCAGTCCCTTCGCTCCTTCGAAATGACAATGTCAGCCAGAGCGCAGTCGAAGGCAGCTGTCAAATCAGATTTCTCAGTCACTTCGGTTCTTCGAAATGACTTCAATTGGTTATTGCGAGGAGTTAAGGCACAAAGCAAACTCTAAATCCAAAATCTAATTCCTGTTTTCCAAACTGATTTGGCTAACTTTGATTGGAAAACACAAATCAATGAACATATCAGTAGAGTTAACCCTCACTCCAATTCAGGATGATTACGAACCGGCGATCATCAATTTTATTAAAAAAATGCGCGAATCAGGCCTGACCGTTAAGGAGAATCCGTTGAGTACTCAGGTGTATGGTAATTACGATGAGGTGATGGGCTTATTGACCAGGGAAGTGAAAAATGCTTTTGAAGCCATTGATCGTGGACTGATATATATAAAGATCGTAAAATCTGACCGTAGCGACTATGCAGCCGATTTTTGATTTTTTCTTTGATCAGTATTCAGGATATCCTACACTTTTTATAGTTCTGGAGATCATTGCGGTAATCTTTGGGTTTCTATCGGTTTGGTATTCCAAGCAAAATAATATTCTGGTATACCCAACCGGGATTGTAAGCACGCTCATTTTTGTATATCTCCTGTGGCAATGGCAATTGCTAGGCGATATGATAATCAACGCCTATTATTTTTCCATGAGTATCTATGGCTGGTATATCTGGACGAGGAAAGTGGATGCCACCCATTTTACTCCAATTACCACTACAACCCGTAAAGAACAAATACAGTCAATTTTTATATTTCTGGGGACTTTAATATTTGTGTATGCGGTATATGAGTATTTTAATAAGTGGGAAGGTGACTGGAATGAGACCTGGACCGCTTATGTAGATACTGCAACCACTGCGATATTCTTTGTAGGGATGTGGTTAATGGCAAAGCGTAAGCTGGAAAACTGGATCTACTGGATTATAGGAGATATCATTTCTGTGCCCTTGTATTTTTATAAAGGATTAACTTTTACCAGTTTACAATACCTCGTGTTTACTATAATAGCTGTTTACGGATATAAAGCATGGAAGAAAAACTTGCGCAACGACCTTCGTCCTGCCTGAAAATTGTACTTTTTGGACCAGAATCTACCGGGAAGACCACTCTTTCTGAAGATCTCTCGCGTTATTACGGGGAGCCCCTGGTCAGGGAATATATGCGCGAATATTTACAGGAAGTCTGGGATTCAGAAAAGCGTATCTGTGAACCGGCAGATCTTATCCCTATCGCTGAAGGTCAAATGCAAGCAGAAAACAAACTTGCTGAAAAGGCCAATAAGCTTTTAATATGTGATACTAATTTGCTCGAACTAAAAGTTTATTCAGAAGCTTATTATGAGGGATACTGCGATCCGCGACTTCTTAAACATGCGTTAAACCATAAATATCATCTTTATTTTTTAACGTATATTGATGTCCCCTGGACTCCGGACGATCTTAGAGATAAACCTGAAGATCGTGAAAGGATGTTTCAGAGGTTTCTAAGTACTTTGGAAACTCATCAAAAACCATTTGTTATTTTAAAAGGAGACCGGGAAACGCGATTAAAAATCGCTGTGGAAAAAATAGACCAACTAATTAAAACTAAAAAAAAGTGAATTTTAGCGAGAAGGATATTCTGCAAATCAACGAGAAAGGAATAAAAACAAAAGAAGTAGAAGAACAAATTTCCATTTTTAAAAGAGGAAACTTAAAAGTTGACATTACCGAGGCTGCTACTATTGGGAATGGGATAAGTAAGATTGAGGATTCTGAAAAGAAAGAGTTGATCGCTTATTATGACGCAGAGAAGCAGAACCATAGTGTACTTAAATTTGTTCCCGCTTCTGGGGCTGCTTCCAGAATGTTTAAAGCGCTACATAATTTTGCCGATGAATTTGATCCTGAAAAGCAGAGTTTAAGAGATTACCTGGATGAAGCCGGTGATTCAGATCTGCAAAGATTTTTCAATAATATCGAAAAGCTTCCTTTTTATGAGCAGGCGGTTAAAAAGACCCATGCCCTGCACTCAGATTATGATAAACAAAGTCATGATGCCCAATCCAAACTTCTGGTAAAAACCATATTGGAATCAGATGGTTTATACCTGAGCAATTTGCCAAAAGGATTGGTTCCATTTCATAAATACGATAGCCATATTGCCACCGCTTATGAGGAACATTTATATGAGGCTGCAAAATATCTGGAAGTAGATGGTGCGGTGAAATTGCATTTTACAGTAGCCGATGGGGATAAGGGGAAATTTAAAGGTGAATGGAAAGAGATTAGAGAACGGGTGGAGGAGCGAACCGGAGTGAAATTTGAAATTGAATATTCCTACCAGGATCCAAAAACCGACACTATAGCGGTTGATAATAATTTCGAGCCATTCAGAACTGAAGAAAATGACCTTTTCTTTAGACCTGGGGGCCATGGTGCTCTTATCGAAAATATGAATCAGCTTGATGAGGAGATCGTTTTTGTGAAGAATATAGATAATGTGGTGACTGAAGATATGGTCCCGCTGGTAGCAGATTATAAAAAAATGCTGGGAGGAAAACTATTAAAAGTTAGATCCCGTGTTTTTGAATATCAAAAAATGCTCGAATCCGGAGAGGTTTCTGAAGATAAACTGAAAGAAATTCAGGACTTTCTTGAAAAGGAATTATTTGTTCGAAACAGTTCTTCTCAGGCGCCTTCAGTAGAATATTTAAAAAGCAAATTAAACCGACCGCTCAGAGTTTGCGGAATGGTGAAAAATGAGGGAGAGCCCGGAGGCGGTCCTTTCCTTGTAAGAGATAAAGATGGAGAAATTTCTTTGCAGATCATAGAAGGAGCTCAAATCGATAATAATAATCCGGAGCAGGCCAAAACCGCCCGTGAGGCAACTCACTTTAATCCGGTGGACATTGTTTGTAGCCTAAAAGATCACTCAGGTAATGCATATGATCTTAATGAGTATGTAGATGAAGACATGAGTTTTATCGCCGATAAGACTAAAGATGGAAAGCCGCTAAAAGCTCTTGAGCGACCCGGACTTTGGAACGGCGGAATGGCCAAATGGAATACCATTTTTGTTGAAGTGCCGGTTCAAACATTTAATCCTGTAAAAACCGTGTCAGATCTTCTGAAGGATTCTCATCAGGCCGGTTAAGCATGGATGAAGCGATCTTACTAAAAGAACTTCAGTATAAAGCAGTAAAAAGCTCCGGTCCCGGAGGGCAACACGCTAATAAAACAGCAACCCGGGTGGAGCTTTCTTTTGATGTGGAGAATTCAGAAGCCATATCTGAAAATGAAAAAGCACGAATCCTTCGAAAACTAACGGGAAGGATCAATAAGGAAGGGGTGCTTAAAATGAGCAGTCAGGATTCCCGGAGTCAGCTTGCTAACAAACAACTGGTTACTGATGATTTTCTTGCGGAAATAAAAAAGGCGCTTAAAAAAGTAAAACCCAGGAAAAAGACCAAACCTACCAAAGCATCGAAATTGAAACGACTACAATCCAAGAAAAAAAAGTCTGAATTAAAATCTTCCCGTAAGAACCCTTTGAAATAAAGTGGGGAGAATTTCCTCAACTTTTTTGACTTTTTTACCCAATTACTCACATTTTGTCAAACCTGATCTTTTGGCCTTTTAACCGGAAATTGGCTGATAGCAATACTTATGACCGATCATAGCTCTAATAATGGGAAATGGTATAGTTTTTACTTTAATTAAAGTAGGTTAGTATTGGGAATGGAATCTTATTCCATTTTATAATTTAGATTTTCGGAAAGAAAAGGCTCCACTCGGAGCCTTTTTTTGTTTTTAAATTCTAGAAATATGTAGAAATGCCTCCACAGTTATGGTGATATATTCTTAATATTCTACATAATAAAATGTGAAAAATACAATCAATTATTTAGTTTTCTGAGGATTTTATAGGGTTCATGGAATTTAATCCAGAATGGCATAATTATTTAGTATTTAATAGTAGTAATTAAAACTAAAAAGATCATGAAAAAGATTGCAATTGGAATTATGACTTTGGGTGCGGTATTTTTTGGCACTCAGAATTTACAGGCTCAGGAAAGTGAAGTGGAAGAAATTGCTTATACCATAGAAGATGAAAGTGAAGCGTTCGAATCGATAGAGGTAATGGCTTTACCGCAAATTGTGAAAGAAGCTCTGTTAACCGACTATAATGGAATTGTAGCACAGGAAGCCTGGGTGAAATCACATGAAGGAACTTTAATCTATAAACTATCCATAGAGGTAGAAGGAGAAACAGAGAAAGTTTACATCGATGAGGATGGAAACTGGCTTGATAAGGATGAAGTAGGCGATGAAGATTAGTAATTTTTAAATTTACCCCTGTTTACTTAAACCAATATGTTTAATAGAAATTAGAATGCATGGATGTAAAGTCAATTCCCCTTTATGTTTTTGACAAATGAAACGAGGAGTCTTTTTAAGACGAAAAAATTTCTGTTAGATATATTAGATTGTTAGTAGAAGGAAGGTCAGTAGTTGGCCTTCCTTTTTTTTGGCTTCAATTAAAACCTAATGATTTAAAGATTATTACCTTTGTCATGCTTTTAAAAATTATATATGTCTAAAGTTCTGGTCGTAGAAGACGATGTGGCGTTTGGTACTATGTTAAAAACCTTTTTGGAAAAAAGGGATTATTCCGTAGTGCTTGTTTATTCTGCTGCAGAGGCCTTTAAACAAATATCATCAGATAAATTTGAGTTGGTCCTTACGGATGTAAGGCTGCCGGATAATGATGGGCTTGAGATCCTGAAAAATGTAAAGGAAAATAATCCTTCCACTCAGGTAATTGTCATGACGAGTTATGCTGAAATCAGCATGGCTGTGAATGCTATGAAAGAAGGTGCATTCGATTATGTCTCCAAACCTTTTAGGCCTGAATCTATTTTGCAGACTATTAAAAATGCGCTTCAAACCAAACAGGTTACTCCGGTAGAAGTTAAAAAGCAACCGGCCAAAAAGAAGAAGGGTTCCATCAATGAGCAGCTGGATCTTGTTAAGGGAGTGAGTGAGCCATCTCAGCGCCTTTCAGATTATGTGGAGCTGGTAGCTCCAACCAACATGTCTGTTCTAATCACCGGTGAAAGTGGTACCGGGAAAGAACAAATAGCGAAAAGTATACATTTACAAAGTAAGCGACATAATGCTCCATTTATCGCGGTAGACTGTGGTGCCATTCCTAAGGAAATCGCCTCCAGTGAATTTTTTGGTCATATCAAAGGTTCGTTCACCGGAGCGATCAATGATAAAACCGGCCATTTTGAAGCCGCAAATGGCGGTACTCTTTTCCTGGATGAAATTGGAAATCTTTCCTATGAACTTCAGGTGCAATTGCTCCGAGCTTTGCAGGAAAGAAGAGTGAAACCTGTTGGAAGTAATAATGAAATTGAAGTGGATATCCGGGTGGTAACTGCCACCAATGAAGATCTGTCCAATGCGGTGAAAGAAGGCGACTTTCGGGAAGACCTTTACCATCGTTTAAATGAATTTTCAATAAAATTACCCGCTCTTAGAGAGAGAAAAGAAGACCTAATGATCTTTGCCAATCATTTTTTAAATGAAGCCAATGAAGATCTTGAAAAGAATGTAGTTGGATTTACAGATGAAGCCATACATGCATTTAGAAATTATAACTGGCCGGGGAACCTTCGGGAATTGAAGAATATGGTAAAACGGGCGGTCTTGCTTACCAGGGAAGAGTTGATTCCTTTAAAGGTTTTACCGCATGAGATCGCTTCTTCTACCAGAAATAAAGATGAAGATTATGGCCTTTTCAAAAATAAGAACGAGGAGCAATTAATTCTGGATGCTCTGGAAAAAACAGGTGGTAATAAAAGTAAAGCAGCCCGAATGCTGTCTATCGACAGAAAAACGCTTTATAATAAACTAAAGCAATACGGGATTAAACTTTAATATCCTCTTTAAGCCCGGACATCAAATCCTGAAGCTCCTTTTCAAATTCTTTGAATTCCATTTCACTTACTGCTTCTCTTGCCTCCATACGGGAAAGAACAGGAATAAGATGAGAGGCTTTCATTTGTTTGACCATAGGTAAAATTCTGTGAGCAGTACTTCCCATTTTATCCAGATCATTCTCATGGTAAGCCTGCTTTAAATCATTTAATCCGGTTTCTGCGCCCTCTAAAAATGCCTGAATTATAGTGGTCATGGCTGCATTATCCTGCCCGGAAAATTCATAGATCTCGCTGAGGTCATACCCATTCCGTTGTAAATTGGAAGCCTCCGGTAAAGTTTCGTTTTCATGATCAAGATCCAGAACTTCAGCAATCACCTGTTTTAATTTCCCGGGTTTATATGGTTTAAGAAGTTTGTCGTCAAAGCCTTCGTCCATATAAACTTTCTTTTGAAGATCTGTTCTCCCGGAAAGAGCAATTACAGGAATATGCATAAGCTCATCATTGTTCCTGATGCTTTTGATTAGTTGAAACCCATCCATTATGGGCATCTGTATATCTGTTAAAACCAGATCATATTCTTTCTTCTCAAGCTTTTCAAGACCTTCTTTTCCATTATTTGCAGTTTCGATACTGAATCCCATAGCTTTTGCTATTTCTACCGTTAAAGAAAGCTGGCCGGGTTCATCGTCAACAATAAGAGCACTTAAGCCATCGGTTTCATAATTTACCTCCTGTTTTATTTCAGTGGACGTTTTGGAGCTTTCTTCTCTGGTTTCAGATATTTTTATAACCGGAATGCTTAAAATAAACTCACTGCCTTTGCCTTGTTCGCTTTCAACTTTTATATCCCCGTTTAACAGGTGGGCGAGTTTTTTAGTAATGGCCAGCCCAAGCCCGGTACCTCCAAATTGCTTCTCGATACTACTGTTTTCCTGAGAAAATTCTTCAAAAATGCTTTGCTGCATTTCTTTTGAAATTCCTATCCCGGTATCCTTAACCCTAATTTCCAAAAGTGGGTTAGAATTTGGTCTTTCAAGTAAACTTGCGGTGATGGTTATACTTCCTTTTTCAGTAAACTTCCAGGCATTGGAGATGAGGTTTGCCAGAATTTGCTTGATCCTGAATGGATCACTTTTTATTTGAACATCTGTCTCCGGTCCTGCGTCAATAATAATCTTTACATCTTTATTCTTTTCGGCTGGGATGACGTTTGGAACCGTGTCTTTTACAAGTTTGCTTGGGTTAAAAGAAATATTCTCGATCAGCATTTTCCCTACTTCAAGTTTAGACAGGTCAAGCAGATCGTTGACCAGCCTTAAGATGAATTTAGAGGACTTTTTTATCTGGGTTAAATAATGTTTTTGCTTCTCGTTCAGGTCGGTTTTTTGAATAAGGTCTGTATAGCCGATTACTGAGGTTAATGGGCTTCTTAGGTCATGGGTGATTGCGGCCATAAATTGTTCTCTGCTCGCCAGCAGAGATTCTGCAAAATCTTTGGCTTCCTCCAACTGAGCTCGGAATTTCTGACTCTGTGTAATATCTCTCATGATATTGATCACAAAAAACAGAATGATGATTAAAATAATACAGCCTCCAAAAATGATGATATTGGAAGTTTTGTTAAGCATATCCTGAAAAACTTCAGCTCTTTCCACCGAATTTTCCCGCTCCTTAAGTTCCAGGTTACTAAGTAAACTTTGTAATTGTTGGTTCAGGATCATGTCATTATTCAGCAGCGCATTTTCCTTCTGGATCACTTCATTTTGAAACCTTCTGTTGGCAAATTCAAGATCGGTTAAAACGCGTTTTACAGATTTTACCAGGGAGTCAAGGCGCTGGGTAGTGATCTTTTCTGCATTGTCCTCCCGGGAATATTCAAGCCATTTTATAAGAACATCTTTTTGATAACCCTTTAGATTTCTAAACCTGTTCTCATAGTTGTAATCCTTGAAGGATTCATCAATATTCCGCAACTCGCTCAGGGCTTTCCGGTAGTAATTCGTATTCCTGTCGGTATCCCGAAGAGCTACAAGTTCCTTTAAGTTTTCGGTTTTCTGGTCCAGCAAACTTATAATGCTATCTGTTTTCTTCTGAAAATTGATCTCGTTATGGGCATGCTCCAGCTTATTCAGTTTGGTTTTAATATTGGCAATCTGGTAATGGTATATTTTAAATTCTTCCTGATCCCCGGTCTGGATGAGTCGTCGGCTGGTATTTTCAGATTCATTAAGGTTGGTGGAGATTTCGCTAACCAGGATAAGTTGCTGGTTATTCTCGGTATTGGACTGGGCAATTTCAGAATACTCGATCACCTGGTTATAAATATACCAGATGGCAAGTCCTGTTAGTATAGCTACAATTATGTACCCTGCGACAACCTTAACGGTAATGGAGCGTTTATGATTAAGCATCGTATAGGTTTATCTAAAATTAAGCCAATTTAAAGCAATTCTTTTGAAATGCATTGCAATTCTAAAAAACCGTATTACATTTGCGGCATTATCTCATAAGGGGTGCCTGGAAAGGCTGAGATCATACCCAATGAACCTGGGCGGGTAATGCTGCCAAGGGAATTGCGCACAAATTAAGTGTATGTACTCCTGTAATTGCCATGTGGCAGTTTCAGGATTTTTTTTGCTAATAATTAAAAGAATAATCACCCCTTTTATTCGTATAAATTCTTACGAATGAAACATGTATTATTTCTAGTGGCTCTGTTAGTTTTATCAGGGCAGAGTTTCTCACAAAACTATCGTCTTTCCGGTCGTGTGACCAATGAAGGAAAACCTGTGGAAGGTGTTGCGGTTTATGCTGAAAGTGCCGGGAAAGGAGTCCTTACCAGTCCTGATGGTTATTATCAACTTAAGTTAGCGCAGGGTGAGTATTCTATCATATTTTCTTACGGGAATAAAAAAGAATCTCATGTCAACCTGAATTCTGATATGGTTCTTGATATAGACCTAAAAGGCGCGCAGGTGTCTTTAGATGAGGTTTTTCTTTCGGGAGTTCGGGTGACCAACCAATCTCCTATAACCTTTAGTAATCTTTCCAATGAAGAAATAGAAGACCGGAATCTGGGACAGGATATTCCGGTTCTTATGAATTATATGCCAAATGTGGTAACAACTACCGATGCCGGAAATGGTATTGGGTATACCGGATTAAGAGTACGCGGTAGTGATGCCACGAGAGTGAATGTGACCATAAATGGAATTCCATATAACGATGCCGAAAGTCAGGGTAGTTTCTGGGTAAATCTTGGTGATTTTGCATCTTCTGTAGAAAATCTTCAGTTGCAGCGGGGCGTGGGAACTTCTACAAATGGTGCCGGTGCTTTTGGAGCAAGTTTGAATATTATGACTGATGCCTATAAGGAAGATGCCGGAGGTGAGATTACCAATAGTATTGGATCTTATAAAACTTTTAAGCATACGGTGAAATTCAGCACCGGTTTAATAAACGATCATTTTTCTTTCGCCGGGAGAGCGTCAAAAATTAAAAGTGACGGATATATTGACAGAGCTTCCAGCGACCTTAAATCCTATTTTTTACAGGGTGCTTTTGTTGATGATAATACGCTTATCAAGGCTTTGGCCTTTGGCGGAAACGAAAGAACCTATCAGGCCTGGTATGGGATTGATAAGGCAACCCTTGAAAATGATCGCACCTTTAATCCTGCAGGAATGTATACATCAAATGATGGTGAGATAAAGTATTATGACGGACAAACAGATAATTATAAACAGGATCACTACCAATTGATGTGGAATCAGGACTTCGATTCTCAATGGTCGGGAAATTTGGCTCTACACTATACTTATGGCCGGGGCTATTATGAAGAATTTGAAGAAGATGCCAGCCTTCAGGAATTTGGACTTGAACCTTTCATGTATCTGGAGGAACAAGTAAATACTTCAGATCTGGTGGGAACAAAATGGCTGGACAATCATTTTTACGGGACGGTCTTCAGTATAAATTATGATACCAGTAAATTGAATTTAAGTCTTGGTGGTGGCTGGAATAGATATGATGGAGACCATTTTGGCGAGGTGATCTATACCAGATTTGCAATGAATAAAGAGCCTTATGAGCCCTATTATTTCAATAAGGCCACCAAAACCGATTTTAATATTTATGCCAAAGCCAATTTTGCAATAAGTGAAGAACTTGCGGGTTATGCAGATGTTCAGCTTAGAACGATAAATTACGATACTAACGGAGTACTGGCAGATCAGACTCAATTTTTAAATAATGATAATTTTTCGTTTTTCAATCCCAAGGCGGGATTAACCTATCAGCTTAATCCGTTTAATCAGTTTTATCTTTCTTATGCCCGAGCTCACAGAGAGCCGAGTAGAAGTGATTATGAAAATGGGGATCCGCAACCCGAAGAACTTAACGACTTTGAGCTGGGATGGAGACACGACAGTAAAAAAATAAGGCTGAATACGAACTTATATTATATGGGTTATGAGAATCAGCTGGTGCTTACCGGAGGAATAGATGAAGTAGGTGCGTTTGTTCGGGAAAACAGTGGAAAAAGTTATCGTGTGGGGCTGGAGATAGATGCAACAGTTAGTTTGTCCAATAAACTTAGCATTAGACCTAATCTGGCTATAAGCAGTAATAAAAATGTAGATTTTGTCTCCGGGTTTAACGGGGAACCGGTTAATTATGGGAAAACAGATATTTCCTATTCTCCGGAAATTGTAGCAGGTAACATAATAGCATACCGGCCCTTTAAAGGACTTGAAGTGAATTTGTTATCCAAGTATGTAGGGGAGCAATTTATGAGCAATGTAGAGGCTGAAAACTCTAAACTGGAGGCATACTTTATCAATGATCTTAATGTGCAGTATACATGGAAGCAAGCATGGTTGTTTCGGGAAGTGGTACTAACCGCATTGGTAAATAATATTTTTGGAACCGAGTATGTATCCAACGGCTATTATTATACTTACGACATTCCAAACCAAAATTTCCCCGGCGGGATGGAAACTTTTGATGGCGCAGGCTATTATCCCCAGGCAACCACTAACTTTTTAGCAGGCCTAAGCTTGAAGTTTTAAAATACTTTTTTTAGAATGCCTCCGGGTTTGTTAACCTGGAGGTGTTTAGTTATAGATAAGCAGGGAATTACCAGATCTTTCCACGCGGTAGGGTTTCATGGGGAAAGTTCCCTCACCTTCAGATTGCTGCCCGGTAATGACATTGTATGTATTAATGTCACATTCGCAACTTGCCATAACACCGTTTACCCGCATGGCGGAGCAACTGCTTGGTGGGTGATTTGGATCGCTTAATTCAAAGGCCACAAACTGGTCGTTATTGATATTATAGATCACAACTCCCTTTACGCCATAATTATAAGTGGCATAAGAATTTCCCGGAAACTGAAGATCGCTATATTCCGGAAGACTCAGGTTTATCTGAAACCTGAAATTAAGGTCCGGAAGGTTTGGATTTCGGTTAAAATTATCGTCCGAGCCGGAACAGGCATTCAGTAGAAATATCAGGCTAAAAACACTGAAGATTTTTTTCATAAGTGGTAGAATTCCAACGAAAATAATATAATTGTTCTGAAAGATTAAATTTCTTACATTTGTTTAAAGGAATCCCATTAAATATGGGATTTTTTTAGTTAATGATGCAATAGTTTAAAACCCGGAAAGCTAAAACTTTGTAGATCCGGGCAATCCCGCATCCTGGGATTCAACTTAATTAATAGATCATTATAAGGTATTTTTTCCGGTTAGGGAAGGTTTCCCAAAACCGCGAATTATTTAAACGAAAAAGTTATGAGCAAAGTATCTTATTATACCCCTGAAGGGTTAAAAAAGCTTAAAGATGAACTTAATCATCTTAAAGATGTAGAAAGACCAAAAGCTTCACAGGCAATTGCTGAAGCACGAGATAAAGGAGATTTGAGTGAAAATGCCGAATATGATGCTGCCAAGGAAGCTCAGGGGCTGTTGGAATTAAAGATCTCTAAACTGGAAGAAGTGGTGGCAAACGCCAGAGTTATAGATGAGTCTCAGTTAGACACGTCAAAAGTACTGGTGCATTCTCATGTGAAGATCAAGAACATGAATAATGGTGCCGAAATGACCTACAAACTAGTAGCGCAAAGTGAAGCCGATTTAAAAACCGGTAAAATCTCAGTTGATTCTCCTATTGGAAAAGGACTGCTGGGGAAAAAGGTTGGTGATACCGCAGAGATTGAAGTTCCTAATGGAACCGTGAAATTTGAAGTTATAGAGATCTGGAGGGAATAAAATTCTCCATTCAGTTTATATTTAATCCTTTTCTTTTATCCGGAATTCCCGATTTGAGAAAAGGATTTTTTAATTTTATTACAAACTATCAGTTATGTCAACATTGTTTACCAAAATAGTAAAAGGCGAGGTTCCGGCTTATAAGGTGGCCGAAAACAGTCAGTTTCTTGCTTTTCTTGATATCAGGCCAAATGTGAAAGGTCACACCCTGTGTATTCCTAAAAAGGAAGTAGATAAGATCTGGGATCTGGAAGAAGATGTATACCAGGAGCTAATGCGATTTTCACGAAGGGTTTCCATAGCCCTTGAAAAAACGGTTTCCTGTAAACGAATCGGGATGGCCGTGGTTGGGCTGGAAGTACCTCATACTCATGTTCATTTAATCCCATTAAACTCCATGAAGGATATGGATTTTTCTAATCATTATGAAATGACTGACGAGGAGTTTAAAAGTCTTGCAGAAGCAATTCAGGCAAATGTTGAATTGTGAATCATTCCGACTATAAATTAAGTTTGGATTTAAGGATAGACTGGAGTGATCTGGACATGTATGAACATGTAAACAACCTCACCTTTATGAGGTTTTTACAAAGCGGCCGGGTAAATTTCTGGGAAGCCACGGGGATACATGAATACTTCAAAAATTCAAGAAAAGGAACCATGCTGGTTTCCTCTCATTGTGATTTTAAAAACTCACTTTACTATCCTGGCACGGCAACCGTAAAAACCAAACTGGCTGAAACAGGCAATTCCAGCTTTGCTTTAAAACATATCATTCTTAATGATAAGGAAGAAATTTGTGCCGAAGGGAAAGATGTGGTTGTATGCTATGATTTTGAAAATAAAACCACCTTCAGGATCCCGGACTGGTTGCGGGAAACAATATCAAAATATTAGACTTTACTCAAGCTAATTTGAAAAGTTGTGCCTTTGTTCAGTTCACTGCGGGCAACTTTAATCTTTCCACGGTGGTACTCCTCAATTATTCTTTTTGCCAGTGATAAACCAAGACCCCAGCCACGTTTTTTAGTGGTATGTCCGGGTTCAAAGATCACTTTGAATTTATTCTTATCGATCCCCTTCCCGGTATCGGTTATAAAAATATGCGCTTGTTTTGAATCCTGTTTAATTTCAAGCAGGAGTTCTCCCTTCCCTCGCATGGCATCTATGGCATTTTTCACCAGGTTTTCAATGGTCCAGCTATAAAGCTGTTCATTCAGCATAACCCTGATGGGTTGATTGGGAGTAACAATGCTAAATTCGATGAGGTTAGAACTTCTAAGCTTTAAATAATCATAACTTTCTCTGGTGGCCTCTACAATATCTGTGGTTTTGAGATTTGGGGAAGAACCAATTTTCGAAAATCTTTCAGTAATAGTCCTTAACCTATCAATATCCTTTTCCATTTCGGCCACATACGAAGGGTCGACATCTTCAGTTTTAAGAATTTCAGTCCAGCCAATAAGGGAGCTTAAAGGTGTTCCAATTTGATGAGCTGTTTCTTTTGCCATTCCGGCCCACAGCTTATTCTGCTCACTGTTTTTGGTAGTAGTATAAAAGAAATATACCACCCCAATAAAAAGGAAGCCTATAAGAGTAAGGCCTATAGGATAGTATTTTAACTTGGTAAGTACCGGTGAATTGCCGTAATATAAATATTGGATCTGGCCTTCGCCAAGGTCTACCGGGATTGGCTCGTTCTCATATTTAAGGTCATCCAGATATTCCTGTAATTTTTCAGGATCCTCCAGAATTACCGGGTCAATATTAGTGGTAAAGGCAATTTCGCCATCTTCATTGGTGTGAATAATGGGGATGGAGGTATTATTATTAAGGATCTCAAGAATAAGGCTAAGATCTGCATCTTCCGGCGCACTGCTTAGTTCTTCCTGTGCCTTCGCCCATATATTCATCTTGGCTCTTTCATCTTCTTTAAGCCTTTGAAAAAAGATACTGGTATTCCAAAGTACAAGAACCGTTACTGCAAGACAGGAGATAATGATAAACCAGCGATTAAAGCTGCGTTCGTCGGGTAGATTCATGTATTATTCTCACATTTAGTAAAATAAATATAAGCGTTTTAAAACGATTTTTATTGTACGGCATTACTTTTCATTCCCTCTGTGATTCTTTATCTTTGGCAAAAATTATTCTATGTTCAGTTTCGAGCCCAAAGACTTCACTGTAGGGAAATTGCATCAATATCTTCTTGGGGCTGTAGGTCCAAGGCCTATTGCCTTTGCGAGTACTATAGATGAAGATGGAAATCCTAATTTGTCTCCTTTCAGTTTTTTTAATGTATTTGGAGCAAATCCACCGGTGCTAATTTTTTCTCCGGCGAGAAGAGGGAGAGACAATACTACCAAGCATACTTTTGAAAATGCCAAAAAGGTAGACGAGGTGGTGATCAATATCGTGAATTATGATATCGTTCAGCAAATGTCACTTTCCAGTACAGAATATGCTGAAGGGGTAAACGAATTTGAGAAGTCGGGATTGACCATGCTAAAGTCTGATCTGGTAAAACCTTTCCGCGTAGCAGAATCACCGGTGCAGATGGAATGTAAGATCAAGGAAATCATTGAAACAGGAACCGAAGGTGGCGCCGGGAATCTTGTAATTTGCCATGTGGTAAAAATGCATATCAAAGAAGAAATTCTTGATGAAAACGGTTATATTGATCAGCATAAAATTGACCAGGTAGCAAGAATGGGCGGGAACTGGTACACCCGGGCAATTTCCGGGATGTTTGAAGTCCCTAAGCCTCTTTCCACTCTTGGAATAGGAGTTGATGCTATGCCGGCTAATGTGAAAAACAGCAGCATACTTACGGGGAACGATCTTGGGAAACTGGGCAATGTAGAATCGCTTCCTGAAAATGGGAGTATCGAGGAATTTTTAAAGAATAATCCGGAGGATGCCGATCTCGTAAAAACCGGCGATACAGAAAAAATTCATAAAAAGGCACAGCTTTATCTTGAAGAAGACAAACCTGAAGATGCCTGGAAATTATTATTAGCAAATTAAGGATACAATGGAAGTACAGGGAAAAATTAAGCTTATTGGCGACACAAAATCATTCGGAAGCAATGGTTTTCAAAAAAGAGAAATGGTGGTAACTACAGAGGAGCAATATCCTCAACATATCATGATCGAATTCGTTCAGGATAAATGTAGTTTACTGGATGCCTTTCAGGTAGGTCAGCCGGTAAAGGTAGGGATCAACCTAAGAGGTCGTGAGTGGGTAAGCCCTCAGGGTGAAACAAAATATTTCAACTCTGTACAGGGTTGGAGAATAGAAAATCTTGCAGCTCAGCAGCCTTCAGGAGGTGGAAATGTACCACCGCCAGATCAATTTGAGCCAGCCAGTGATCTAAACGAAGAGGATTACGATGATCTTCCTTTCTAAGATCTGAGATAAAAGATTAAAAGTCCGGTGAATTTTTTTCCGGACTTTTTTATTTTCAGGATATAAAACGAATGCTTTGTATTTAATAAGTCCACATGAAGAACTTCCTCCGGTAAGCTATGCGAACAGCGATGGCTTATTGGCAGTAGGTAATGACCTTAGTCCGCAAAGGTTAAAGGAGGCCTATTATAAAGGCATATTTCCATGGTATAGTGAGGGGCAGCCGGTACTCTGGTGGTCTCCGGATCCCAGAATGGTGCTATTTCCCGAAAATCTTAAGATCGCTAAAAGCATGCGGCCTTATTTAAATCAGGAAAAATTCGGAGTCACCTACAATCAGGAATTTGAAAAGGTGCTGGAAAACTGCGGAAAGGTGGATCGAAAAGGCCAGGACGGTACCTGGATCACCGATGATATTAAGAAGAATTATCTTGAATTGCATAAGCTGGGTTTGGCAATTTCAGCTGAAGTATGGAAGGAAGATACGTTGGTAGGTGGTTTATACGGAATCTATTTAAAAGATAAGAATGTGTTCTGCGGGGAAAGCATGTTTTCTAAGCTAAGCAATGCCTCCAAATTCGGATTTATTAAGCTGGTGCAAAAACTGGAAACGGAAGGTGTAAAATTGATCGATTGCCAGATTTATACCAGTCATCTTGAAAGTCTGGGCGCCGAAGAGATTCCAAGAGAGGAATTTTTGAAATATCTTAAATAGAAATATTTTTAGCCAGTGCTCTGACTTCAGAATGTCTAAAGCAATCGGTTTCATGGTCGTTTACCATTCCTGTTGCCTGCATGTGAGCGTATATAACTGTGGAGCCTACAAACTTAAAGCCGCGCTTTTTAAGGTCTTTACTCAGCTCATCACTTATTTTGGTTGTGGGCGGTGCTTTCTTATAATCTTCCACCTCATTCTGGATTTGACTGTTATCCACAAAATTCCAGATATACTTACAAAAACTGCCAAATTCCTCCTGAATTTTCATGAATTCCCGGGCATTGGTAATGGTAGCCCTAATCTTTAATTGATTCCTGATAATGCCAGCATTTTGCATGAGCTTCTGTACTTTTTCTTCATTATAGGAAGCGATCTTTTTATAATCAAAATCGTCAAAAGCAGCTCTGAAATTTTCCCGTTTCCTAAGAATGGTGATCCAGCTTAAACCCGCCTGAAAGGTTTCCAGAATAAGGAACTCGAACATGGTGTCATCATCCAAAACCGGAACTCCCCACTCCTCATCATGGTAAGCTTCATATAAAGCATCACCTTCACACCAGCCACAACGTTTTTTTTTGCTCATTTATCAGGATTTAAAATAGTAAGTTATAGTGCCGGGTTGCCCATTCTTCCCGGCCAGTTTGGTGAATCTCGCATCTGCTGCATATTGTAATGCTCGTTCGGTAAGGCATTCGTTGGTAGAGGTGGAACTTCCTTTATTTATGGATACATCAGTTACAAATCCAGATTCATCTACGGTAATATTAATTACGACCTTTCCGGCAGTATCACAGGTATATACTGGATTAGGGATTTTAACTGCTCTTCTTCCTTTAAGGGAAAAGGAAATAGAACTATGGTCGTAAATCGCCGATTTTTGGGAAGATTCATAATTGGAATTATCTCCATCAGATCTGGTTTGTTTTTTCTCTGAATTCTTTTTGTTTACTGAAAAACTACCCTGGTTACCATTGGTTTCTGAATTCTCCTTTTCTTCAGCTTTAGCACTGTTCTTCTCAAATATTTCCTCCAGTTTGCTTTTAAAATCGGCTTCCCGGGCTTCCTTATCCTGATTGAAAGCCTGATGGGTTTCTACCTTTCGAGACTGCCTGGGGGTATTTTCTTCTTTTGGTGGTTCTTCCTTTTTTTCTTCAACTTTAAACTGCTGCAGGTCTATCAGCATTTCGGCTGTAGCTTTATTATTTGAGGCAAGGTTAAAATTATATAATGCAAGCAGGAGGACCGCAAATAAAAGCGAGGTGATAATAAGCGCCTTATGACGGTCGAAAAAATCCATGTTTACAGGTTGAGCTGAAGTTTAATTATTCTCCAGTGAAGGTAGTAATTTTTCGAAAGATTCGATATCCATGGCATTATCAACCCGGTATTCACCAATCCCCGTTCTGCGAAGTTTGGTTAGATGTGCTCCACTTTTAAGTTCCTGACCAAATTCATGCGCCAGGCTTCGAATATATGTTCCCTTACTGCATACCACCCTAAAGTCAATTTCAGGGAAGTTGGTGGGATCGATCTCAAATTCGGGGATATTAACCTTTCTTTTCTTTATTTCAACTTCAGTTCCTTCCCGGGCATATTCATAAAGTCTTTTTCCGTCTTTTTTTAATGCCGAAAAAACCGGAGGGGTCTGTTCAATTTCTCCTGTAAACTTTTTTACCGTTTCGTGAAGAAGGTCTTCAGTAATATGGTCTATAGGAAACTCCTGGTCGATCCCGGTTTCAAGATCAAATGAAGGAGTGGTAGCGCCAAGTTTAATGGTGCCTGTGTATTCCTTGATCTGCCCCTGAAGTTCAGGTATGGTTTTGGTGAACTTACCTGTGCAAATAATAAGTAGGCCGGTGGCAAGAGGATCCAGGGTTCCTGCATGTCCAACCTTGATCTTTTTGATCTTACAGCTTTTTCGAATCAGCCACCTTACTTTATTGACCAACTGAAAAGAGGTCCAGTTCAATGGTTTGTCAAATAGGAGTACCTGTCCTGTTTTAAATTCTTCTAAAGTATATTCCTTACTGCGCATATCCAAAGGTAATGGCTGCAAGTCCTACCACAAAACAATAGATGGCGAACCATGATAATTTACTCTTTTTAACCAGGGAAATCATCCAGGTGCAGGCAACAAGACCGGCAATAAATGCAGCTATAAAGCCAACTGCCAGAATAGAAAATTCAGTAGAGCTTTCCATCAAATCTCCACTCATAAGATCTTTAGCGATCTTTCCAAAAATTAAAGGGACCACCATTAGAAAAGAAAATCTGGCCGCTTTGGTTTTATCGTTTCCAAGTAAAACAGAGGTTGAAATAGTTGCGCCACTTCGGGAAATTCCCGGAAGCATGGCGATCGCCTGGGAAACTCCAATTACAAAGGCATTTGAATAACTTACTTTTTTCCCGGTGTCTTTAGCTTTATCTGCAAGCCATAAAAGCAGAGCGGTGATCAAAAGCATGAATCCAACAAAAAGGATGTTTCCGCCAAAAAGTGCTTCTAACTGTTCTTCAAACAAGAGTCCAACAATTACCGCCGGAATCATGGAAACTATAATTTTTAAAGAGAACTGAGTTTCTTCGTTCCACTCAAATTTGAATAAACCTCCAATGATCTCAAATACATCTTTTCTAAATACCACCAGGGTGCTTAAAGCAGTTGCAAAATGCAGAACCACGGTAAATAATAAAGATTCTTCCGGAAGGCTGGTGTCACCTAAAATTGCTTTTCCAAGTTCCAGGTGCCCGCTGGAAGAAACGGGTAAAAATTCGGTAAGCCCCTGAATAATTCCAAGGATTACAGCGTCTATTACGTCCAAAGTTTTTATTTTTTATTGGGATTCAACAAGATGGCATATACTTCTATAGCGAAGCCTATCAATACCAGAGCAGGGGCAAGTCGTATCCTGCGAAAATTGTAGATAGCATCGTTAAATTCGTTGGGGTCTTCACTTCCACCGCCAGACATAAGGATAAAACCTAATGCAATTACGGCGATCCCAATGAACATATAGGTATAGTTCTTTTTTCCGAATACAAATCCGGTGTTGAAACTCCCTTTTATTTTTTGATCATCTTTCATAAATACAATTTAGAGGATAAAGAAAATTATTTAAACTTCAGGCTTTTAATAATAAAGCTCGTCTGTTTTTAAATTCAGGAAGCGTGAGGTTGCAAAAAATGTGCTAAGCCAGGTGATAATGATTCCCAGCAGGAAAATCCCCGAAAACAGGATCGCAAGCATTTTCACATCTCCCAATAGATCAAGTTCAGTAAAACTGTTGTTTAGATAATAGAGCACGGCGGCCATCCCAATCATCGCCAGGATCGCACCAATAAGCCCCAGTTTTACGCTTTGCCAGATAAACGGCCTTCTTATAAAACCTTTAGTGGCGCCCACCATTTGCATGGTCTTAATGATGAATCTTTTGGAATAAACTGCAAGTCTTATACTGCTGTTAATCAAAAGCACGGCTATAAATGTAAATACCCCGCTGGCGATCAATACCCAGAAACTTATCTTCTTTACATTGTCGTTCAATAATGCAATTAGCGGTTTGTCATAAACCACTTCATCCACAAAATTTTTGGCGATAAGATCTGCTGCGATCTTGTCGACCTGTTCAGAAGAAACGTAATCTGCATTCATGTATACATCAATGGAGTTCTGTAAAGGGTTGTAGCCTAAGAATTCCATAAAATCCTCTCCAATTTCCTCGCTGTGAGCTTCAGCAGCCTCCTCTTTGGAAACATAGGTTGTGGATTTGGTATATTCAGCCATGGCCAGGCTTTTTTTAAGCTGCTCGATTTCTACCTCCTTGGCATTATCTTTCAAATAAACCGTTAAAGCGATCTGTTCCTTAAAGTGATCAGCAACTTTTTTAGTGTTTAAAACAAGAAGCCCCAGCATTCCTAAGAGGAATAGAACCAGGGAAATACTGATGACTACTGAAAAATATGAAGATATAAGTCGGCGTTTTTGATACCTTTCAAAAGATGTGGTCATAGAGTGACTTCAGATTTTTTGTAAAAATAAGAAAGTTCAGCTTTCTCAATCTTTAAAACGTTTAAACTTTTAAAAATATTGGGAATGATCGTTTTTTCCTTTTTGGTCTTACGGAGTGGAGCCTAAGTGTGATTCTTTCGTGCATTATTTCGGCTCCCCTCAATGTGAATAAGGTTATATAAATCGAAGTCATTTCGAACAAAGAGCGAAATCTTATATATAGATGAGATTTCTCAGTCGTTTCACTCCTTCGAAATGACTTGAAGTTTGTCATTCCGGGCAAAATCAAGGAATCACTTTTTGTTGCCTAAATTAGCTAAAAATCGAACTATGGAGATATTGGTGTATGGAGCCGGTGGTGTGGGAGGATATTTTGGAGCAAAACTGACTCATGCTGGTTTTGATGTAAGTATGATCGCCAGAGGTGAACATTTAAAAGCCATCCGGGAAAATGGTCTCGAGATAGAAAGTATAAATGGTAATCTAAAGGCTTATCCCAAAGTAGTTTCTTCGAATATTACAGATGTACCAAAACCGGCCCTTGTAATTCTGGGAATTAAATCCTGGCAAATCCCTTCAGTAGCTGAAGAATTAAAACCTTTTTTAAAGGAGAATACAATGGTCTTGCCATTGCAGAATGGAGCTGACAACTATGACAAATTAATAAAAGTGCTTCCGGCAAAGAATGTACTGGCGGGCTTGTGTTTTATTGTAAGTTATTTAAAAGCTCCTGGGAAAATTAAGCATGCGGCTTTTGATCCCATGATAACTTTTGGGGAAGGTGATAATTTAAAAACTGAAAGGCTGCTGGGTATTAAAGCGGCCTTCGATAAAGCGAATATTTCAAGCAAAATTCCGGAGAATATTCAGCTGGAGATCTGGAAGAAATTTTTATTTATTACAACAGTAAGCGGGATTGGCGGTTTAACCAGGGTGTCCATAGATAAGATTCGTGAAAGTGATTTTCTTAACGAAACCATGAAAAAAACAGCGGAGGAAATTATAGCAGTAGCGCAAGCGAAGGGAATTCCTCTTAACAGGGAACATCTTCAGCTTACTTTTGAGACTATCAATTCTCAACCTCCGGGAACCACCGCTTCCACGCAGAGGGATATCATGGAAGGGAAACCTTCAGAGCTTGAGAATTTCAATGGCTATATCGTGAAAGAAGGCGAAAAACTTGGAGTAGCCACCCCGGTAAACAGGTTTATTTACGAGTGCCTGAAACCCATGGAGGAAGAGTCCCGAAAAAGGAATCAATAGAAACATCAATACCCCGGCAAAAGTCCTTTAAAATTGTATTTTTGCAGGCACTTAGTAATTAAGGTTCTGCGAGTGCAGAGAAGCAGTCTTTTATGTAATAATAGATTGCTTTATTATTTTATTTCTCGCTAAGCCGCATATGAAAACTGGATAATACCAAGAAAGAAGATGAGTTACCACTTTAATAAGATCGAAGAAAAATGGCAGAAATACTGGGCAAAGAACCAGACCTTTAAAGCTGCCAATGATTCTGATAAGCCTAAATATTATGTTTTGGATATGTTTCCTTACCCATCCGGGGCGGGACTTCATGTGGGGCATCCTCTGGGGTATATCGCCAGTGATATCTATGCCCGTTATAAAAGACATAAGGGATTTAATGTCCTGCATCCGCAGGGGTACGATAGTTTTGGACTTCCGGCAGAGCAGTACGCGATCCAAACAGGGCAGCACCCCGCGGTAACTACAGAGAATAATATTGCACGATATCGTGAGCAACTGGATAAAATTGGTTTTTCTTTTGACTGGAGCCGCGAGGTGAGAACCAGTGAGCCAGATTATTATAAATGGACTCAATGGATATTCATTCAGCTTTTTGAGAGCTGGTATGATATGGAAGCCGATAAATCAAGACCAATTTCTGAACTTGAGGAAATATTTTCTTCGGAAGGGAATTCAAGAGTGATGGCCGCTTGTGATGAAGATGTGGAGGATTTAACAGCTGCAGAATGGAAGGCTTTTTCGCAGGAAGAAAAGGAACGCATTCTTTTAAAATACAGGCTTACCTACCTTGCTGAAGCTGAGGTGAACTGGTGTCCTCAGTTAGGAACCGTATTGGCTAATGATGAGATAGTAAACGGAGTTTCTGAGCGTGGAGGATATCCGGTTATCCGAAAAAAGATGACTCAGTGGAGTATGCGAATTTCTGCATTTGCAGAAAGGCTGCTTCAGGATCTTGATAAGATCAACTGGACAGAAAGTTTAAAAGAAAGTCAGCGTAACTGGATTGGGAAATCTGTTGGGGCGCATGTTGATTTTAATGTAAAAGATCACGAATATAAAATTGGTGTTTTCACCACCAGACCTGATACTATTTTTGGGGTGAGTTTTGTAACTCTTGCTCCGGAACATGATCTGGTTCAAAAAATTACTACTGCCGAGCATAAGGAAGAAGTCGAGGCTTATATTCAGGCTAGTGCGAAAAGAAGTGAGCGTGAGCGAATGGCAGATGTTAAAACCATCACCGGAGTTTTCACGGGAGCTTATGCTGAACATCCTTTTACCGGGGAACCTGTGCCAATCTGGATAGGTGACTATGTGCTTGCAGGTTATGGAACCGGAGCGGTAATGGCTGTGCCATGTGGAGATCAGCGCGATTACGATTTCGCCCGTCATTTTGAATTGCCAATCCCCAATATCTTTGAAAATGTAGATATCTCTCAGGAGGCATTTTCGGGGAAAGAAGGAACAGTAATCGCAAATTCAGATTTTCTAAGCGGACTGGAATATAAAGAAGCGCTTAATAAAGTAATTCTGGAGTTAGAGAAAACAGGGGCCGGATACGGAAAAACCAATTACAGATTAAGAGATGCTGTTTTTAGCCGACAGAGATATTGGGGAGAGCCATTTCCAGTTTATTATGTGGATGGCTTGCCAAAAATGATCGAAAAAGAGCATCTGCCTTTAAGATTACCTGAAGTTGAAAAATATTTGCCTACAGAAACCGGGGAGCCTCCATTAGGAAATGCTTCTGAATGGGCCTGGGATACTACAAATAATAAAGTTGTGGTAAATTCTGAAATCGATCATAAAACCGTATTTCCTCTGGAGTTGAATACCATGCCGGGTTGGGCCGGAAGTAGTTGGTATTTGTTCAGATATATGGATGCCCGGAATACTGACAGATTTGTTTCTGAGGAAGCACAAAAATACTGGGAGAATGTAGACTTGTATATTGGAGGTAGTGAACATGCTACCGGTCACTTGCTGTATTCAAGATTCTGGACCAAATTTTTGCATGACCGTGGCTGGTTAAGCGTGGAAGAGCCTTTTAAAAAGCTTATCAATCAGGGGATGATTCTTGGAACCAGTGCTTTTGTTTACAGGCTTGAAGGAGAAAATGTATTTGTTTCCAAGAATCAGATCAAAGGGAATAATGTGCAGCCAATTCACGCCGATGTTTCTTTGGTAAATGCTTCAGATGAATTGGATATAGAAGGTTTCAAAAACTGGAGACCTGAATTTGCCGATGCTAAATTCATAACTGAAGACGGGAAGTACATCGTTGGGCGTGAAGTAGAGAAAATGTCCAAGTCCAAATACAATGTGGTGAATCCAGATGAGATATGCCAGGATTACGGAGCAGATACTCTAAGAATGTATGAAATGTTCCTTGGGCCGCTTGAACAGGCCAAACCATGGAACACAGCGGGTATTACAGGAGTGCATAATTTCCTGAAAAAGCTATGGAAACTATATCATAATGGAGAGGAATTTTCTGTTTCAAATGACAAGCCTTCAGCCGATTCTCTTAAAACACTGCATAAGACTATTAAAAAGGTGACAGAAGATATTGAAGATTTCAGTTTCAACACTTCGGTTTCTACTTTTATGATATGTGTAAATGAGTTGACTGCTCAAAAATGTAATAGCAGAGAGATCCTGGAGCCACTGGCTGTTTTAATTGCACCTTATGCTCCGCATATCGCGGAAGAATTGTGGGAAAAGCTCGGGAATTCAGGATCAATTACTACTGCTGCTTATCCTCAATTTGAAGAAAAGTATTTAGTTGAAAGCATGAAGAATTATCCAATCTCATTTAATGGTAAAATGAGGTTTACAATGGAGTTGCCATTGGATATGAGTAAAGATGAGATCGAGAAAACTGTTTTGGGAGACGAGCGCACTCAGCAACAACTGGATGGGAGAACACCTAAAAAGGTGATCGTGGTTCCAGGGAAGATCGTAAACATTGTAGGTTAATAAAATAACCGTATAAATAACAAAGCCGCTTTCTATTGGAATCGGTTTTTTATTTTAAAAAGAATGGGATTTAGTTAAGGTAGAGGTCAACCAGACCTTCAGGAGTAATAACCTTAATAAGCTTGTTCTTCTTATCCAGTTTTTGAATGAACTCATCATTCATTGGGATAAGGATCTGTTTTCCGTCTTTGTCGATCTCAAATAAGGCCTGAGATGTAGTATCGTTAATGGAAACGATTTTACCAATATTCCCATGTTCCGCATCGATAACATCAAAACCAATGATCTCGTGGAAATAGAATTTGTCCTCAGGTAATTCCGGAAGCATGGTGAGTGGAAGATATACATCTGTTCCAACCATATCTTCAGCATCTTCCTCGGTATCTATATCTTCAAATTTAGCGCGAAGCAGGGTACTTTTGTGCAGGTAAGAGCGCTCAATAAAAAATGGAACCAGATTCTCGTTGTATTCAACGAGTACTGATTCCATTTCTGTGTAAGTTTCGGGTTCATCGGTGTCCAGTTTAATGAGCACTTCTCCCTTAAAGCTAAATTTGCCTACGATTCTTCCCAAATAGAAGCATTCTTCCTTTGTCATCGCAAGCAGTTTTTTTAAGCTTCTTTTGTGT
>NZ_JBLVTL010000002.1:94628-131587 GCF_048285835.1 Christiangramia aquimixticola | reverse complement strand
AGAGCTTTTGCTTTTTCAGCTTCTTTAGCTTTGTCTAAAGAATCTTTCTTAGCATCTACTTTTCCTTCTTTTTCTTCCATCCAGGCCTTGAATTTCTCTTCAGCCTGCTCTTCAGTCAAAGCTCCTTTTTTCACACCTACAGCAAGGTGTTTCTTAAGTAAAGCTCCTTTGTAAGAAAGGATAGCACGAGCGGTATCTGTTGGTTGAGCACCGTTTTGTAACCACTTAACCGCACCGTCTACATCTAATTCGATAGTTGCAGGGTTTGTGTTAGGGTTGTAGATTCCCAATTTGTCCAAAAATTTACCGTCTCTTTTAGCGCGGGTATCCGCAGCTACGATCCAGAAAAAAGGTTTTCCTTTTTTACCGTGTCTTTGTAATCTTATTTTTACTGGCATAAAAATTAAATTTTGGGGTTCGCGACCCCGGTTATTAATAAGTGGGCAAAGATACGACATTTTTCTAATTTTTAGGAGTTTGCGGTTTTAATTTATAGAGGCAAGGCCGGCCTTGAAAAGTGAGCGATATTCTGTGGCTTTTTGGTTTTATTTTAGTTAAAAAACTGACTGCTGTTAAAAGAGGTTAATTAGTGCTAAACCCTGTTAAATAGGTTGTTATCGCAATATTCACGTCTTATATTTACTCAAATAAAAATTGAAAAAAATATAAGCTATGAGTTATTCAAAAGATGTTTCCAAAAAACTTAATGAGTTGCTGGAAAAGAATTATGATGCTGAAAAAGGATACAAATTGGCAGCAGAGAAAGTAGAAAATCAACGTTTAAAACAATTCTTTACTTCTCGTGCGCAGGAGAGATATGATTTTGGACATCAGTTAAAATCAGAGATCAGTAATTTTGGTGAAACTCCTGAAGAAGGAACCAGTTTTGCTGCAGATGCACACAGATCATGGATGAATTTGAAAGCCAGTCTATCCGGTGATAAGGATGAAGCGGTTCTTGAAGAGGCAATTAGAGGAGAAAAAGCTGCAGTAGAAGATTATGAAGATATTTTGAAGGATGCTGAAATTCCGGCTTCTACGGCAAATATCCTAATGAAACAGAAAAATTCCATCGTGGCCGCTCTAAATGAAGTGAAAGCGCTTGAAAAACAGGCATAAAAATAATGTTTTAGTTTAGTCTTCCGGAATTAATTCCCCAATTAGGACTGAAGTTTAAAACTAGAGATGCGAACAATGTTTGATTGAAGTAGTAGTAGTTTTTAATGTTCGCATCAGACCTCACAGATCTTCTGAGTATTCAGAAATTTGTGAGGTTTTTTATTGGTTGATAATTCCTTAAAACAAAGTTTTAAATCAGGAATAAAGTTCCTTATTTTAGCCTGAATGGTTTAATTTTGCAAACCTTCAATTTTCTTCATTAAGGCATAAATAACTAAGGAATGTACCTCATTTTTGATACCGAAACCACCGGTCTTCCCAAGCGCTGGGACGCCCCGTTAACCGATTCTGATAACTGGCCTCGCTGTATACAGATCGCCTGGCAGTTACATGACGAGATGGGGAATCTCATCGAGAATCAGGATTATCTGGTGCAGCCGGATGGATTTGACATTCCTTATGATTCTGAACGAATCCACGGTATATCTACAGATCTTGCCAGAGAACAGGGTATTCCTTTAGATGAGGTGCTGGAGAAATTCAATGCGGCGCTTAAACGTTCCAAATTTGTAGTGGGTCAAAATGTTGGGTTTGACCTTAATATTATGGGTGCAGAATTCATCAGGAGAGATTTTGAGAATTCTTTACAGGAAATGCCTGTGCTGGACACCTGTACAGAGACTACTGCAGAACTTTGTAAAATTCCCGGAGGTAGAGGTGGAAAATTCAAATTACCAACACTTACCGAGCTTCACGAATTTTTATTTGATGAGGCCTTTGCTGAAGCGCATAATGCAACTGCCGATGTGGAAGCAACTACCCGTTGTTTTCTTGAATTAATTCGTCAAAGAATTTATACAGTTGAGCAGCTGGATGTAGCGCCCGATTATTTTGAGAATTTTTCAGCTAAAAATCCGCAACGAATTGAGCTGATAGGGTTGAAGCATATCAACCTTAAAAAGGCTTCAGATAAAATTAGAAAAAGGCTGGAAAAGCAGCAGCCTACAGATGATATATCTCATGAGGAGATCCAGGAGAATCTGGAGAAACTTGACGAAGTTCCTTTTGCCCATTTACATAATCACTCTCAGTTTTCAGTTTTACAATCAACTATTAGTATTCCAGATCTTGTTGCCGCTGCTGCTGAAGAGGATATGGGTGCGGTGGCCCTTACAGATCATGCTAATATGATGGGGGCATTCCACTTTGTAAAAGAAGTGGGAACCTATAATAAGAGTGTAAAAGAGCATAACGCAACCGCCGAGGAAAATGGGGAAGATCTCAAAAAGCCATTAAAGGCAATCCTGGGGTGTGAATTTTTTGTTTGTGAAAATCATCTGGATAAGAGTAGGAAGGACAACGGATATCAGGTGGTGCTTCTCGCAAAGAATAAAAAAGGTTATCATAATCTTGCAAAAATGTCTTCCAAAGCATATACAGATGGGTTCTATTATGTGCCTCGTATAGATAAGGAAGTCATTAAAGAATATAAAGAAGATATTATAGTGCTTACGGGTAACCTTTATGGTGAAGTGCCCAGTAAGATCCTGAATGTTGGAGAAAAGCAGGCGGAAGAAGCATTGCTTTGGTGGAAAGAACAGTTTGGGGATGATCTTTATATAGAGATCATGCGTCACAATCAGGAAGACGAGAACAGGGTGAATCCTGTGCTGGTTGAATTCTCTAAGAAACATGATGTAAAACTCGTTGCGACAAATAATACCTATTACTGGAAGCAGGAAGATGCTAATGCGCATGATATTTTGCTTTGTGTAAAAGACGGGGAGAAACAGGCTACGCCTATTGGTCGTGGTCGTGGATACAGATACGGACTGCCTAATGAGGAGTATTACTTCAAGAGCGGGAACGAAATGAAAAGTCTGTTCAAAGATCTGCCCGAAGCTATTAGTAATATCCAGGAAGTTGTAGATAAAATTGAGCCATATGAATTGGCCAGGGACGTACTGCTTCCAAAATTCGAAATTCCGGAAGAGTTTCAAAGTGAAGAAGATCTTGTAGATGGAGGAAAAAGAGGAGAGAATGCCTTTTTAAAACATATCACTTTTGAAGGTGCTAAAAGGCGATATCCTGAAATCACCCCTGATATTGAAGAGCGTCTTAATTTCGAACTTTCGGTAATTGAAAATACCGGATACCCGGGATACTTCCTTATTGTGGAAGATTTTATTAGAGCAGCCAGGGAAATGGGAGTTTCGGTTGGGCCGGGACGGGGTTCTGCAGCAGGTTCTGCAGTGGCCTATTGTCTTGGAATTACCAATATCGACCCCATCAAGTACGATCTGCTTTTTGAGAGATTTTTGAATCCGGATCGTGTGAGTATGCCCGATATTGATATTGACTTTGATGATGAAGGCCGAAGCCGGGTAATGGATTATGTGATCAAGAAATATGGCGCAAATCAGGTAGCGCAGATCATTACTTATGGTACCATGGCGGCAAAATCCTCTATTCGTGATACCGCTCGGGTGTTGGATCTGCCTTTAATGGAAGCCGACAGAATCTCCAAACTTATTCCGAATACAAAACTTGGAAAGTTGTTTGCCATGGATGAAAAAACCATCAGGTCTAAATTCCGTGGAGACGAGATCGAAAAAATTAATGAGCTACTAAACATTGCTGAAGGAGACGATCTTGAAGCTGAAACAGTGAACCAGGCCCGCATCCTGGAAGGTTCAGTTCGAAATACGGGAATCCATGCCTGCGGGGTGATCATTACTCCGGGTGATATTACCAATTATGTGCCGGTTTCGGTAGCCAAGGATTCCGATCTTTATGTGACCCAGTTCGATAACTCGGTTGTGGAAAGTGCAGGACTGCTGAAAATGGATTTCCTGGGATTAAAAACTCTGACCTTAATAAAGGACACGGTTAAAATTGTAAAAGGAAGACACGATATAGATCTGGATCCGGATAATTTTCCGCTGGATGATGAGGAAACCTATAAATTATTCCAGAGAGGAGAGACGATTGGGATATTTCAGTATGAATCTCCCGGGATGCAGAAGCACATGCAGGCTTTAAAACCAACGGTTTTTGATGACCTTATTGCCATGAACGCTTTATATCGTCCAGGCCCGATGGAGTATATTCCAAGTTTCATTGCCCGTAAGCATGGGGACGAAGAGATCTCTTATGACCTGCCGGAAATGAAAGAATATCTGGAAGAAACCTATGGGATCACGGTTTACCAGGAGCAGGTGATGCTTCTTTCACAGAAGCTCGCAGGATTTACCAAGGGTGAAGCCGATATGCTTCGTAAAGCCATGGGTAAGAAACTGGTGGCACTTTTGGCGCAATTGAAGCCTAAATTCATTGGTGGAGGAGAAGCTAAAGGGCATCCTTCTGAAGTGCTGGAAAAGATATGGAAAGACTGGGAGGCATTTGCTTCTTACGCTTTCAACAAATCTCACTCGACCTGTTACGCCTGGATCGCTTATCAAACGGCATATTTAAAAGCACATTATCCAGCTGAATATATGGCGGCGGTGCTTTCAAACAACATGAACGACATTAAGCAGGTTACTTTCTTTATGGAAGAATGTAAGCGCATGAAGTTGAATGTTCTTGGGCCGGATGTGAATGAATCTTACTATAAATTCTCGGTAAACAAGGAGAACGCGATCCGTTTTGGAATGGGAGCCATCAAAGGAGTAGGTTCCGGAGCTGTTGCGACCATTGTAGAGAATAGAAAAACAAAAGAAGGTCCATATCGATCCATTTTCGATATGGCCAAAAGAATAGATCTTCGAGCTGCCAATAAAAAGGCATTTGAGAACCTTGCTTTGGCGGGAGGTTTTGATGGTTTTGGAACTACCCACAGAGCGCAATATTTTCATGATGACGGGAACGGGATGAGTTTCCTGGAAAAGGTGGTGAAGTATGCGCAGAAGTTTCAGGAAAGTCAGAATTCCTCACAGGTAAGTCTTTTTGGGGAGGCCAGCGATGTGCAGATCCCGGAACCGGAAGTTCCGCCTTGTGAAGAATGGGGAACCATGGAAAAACTACGCCGCGAAAAAGAGGTGGTGGGGATATATATTTCCGGTCACCCTCTGGACGATTTCAAGATAGAAATGAACTATTTCTGTAACGGGAAATTATCAGATTTCAGAAATCTGGAGGCTATCGTGAACCGTGACCTTACTATTGGATGTGTGGTGGTAGAGGTGCAGCACAGGGTTTCGAAGAACGGAAAAGGCTGGGCGATCTTTACGGTTGAAGATTACGATGAATCCTATGAATTCAAAATTTTTGGAGAAGAATATTTAAGAATGAAGCATTTCTTTGTTCCTAATAACTTTATCCACATGAAGGTTTTTGTAAAAGAAGGCTGGACCAATAAGGACACAGGGAAAAAAGGAGAGCCAAGAATACAGTTTCGCGATATGAATCTTTTGCAGGATGTAATGGATAAAAATGCGAAAAAGCTCACCATTCAGCTAAATATTGATGATCTTAAAAATGAAAAGATCGAATGGCTTAGAGATACTTTTACTTCTCACAAAGGAGATTGTCATTTGAATTTCGTGGTGTATGAAATGAAGGAGCAGGTTAAACTAAGGATGCCGAGCAGGAAACACAAGATCAGGATCTCCCAAGAGTTGATCGAAGCATTGGAGAAAGAGCAGTTTATGTATAAGTTGAATTAACTTTATTTTGTCAAGCTGAAATTTTTCCAGCTTCTTTACAAACAGATCCTGAAACTCCCGAAGCATCGGGACAGGATTACGGTGAAGTTAATATGTGGGCCAGGGATTGAGGCAAGCTACCGTGTAGCGCCGAAAGCCCGGCCACCCGAAGCGGGAGCGGAGGGTGGGGACCCCGGATAAAACTAACCAATAAGCTCATAGTCAAATGCAATATTGCTTATGTAAGAATTATTTATTTTATTGACTACTTTTACGAATCAAATTAAAAACATAAAAAAAATAACATATTATGGCTGTTGAAATAACTGACGCGAATTTTGAAGAGCAGGTACTTAAAAGTGATAAACCTGTAATGGTAGATTTTTGGGCTGCATGGTGCGGACCTTGTAGAATGGTTGGACCAATCATTGACGAAATTAGTTCGGAATATGAAGGGAAAGCTGTTGTTGGGAAGCTTGATGTTGACGCTAACCAGGAATTCGCTGCAAAATACGGAGTAAGAAATATCCCGACTGTGCTTGTTTTCCAAAACGGAGAAGTTGTAGGACGTCAGGTTGGAGTTGCTCCAAAACAAACTTATGCAGATGCAATAGACCAGTTATTGTAATAACTGAATCTTTATAAATATAAGCCTCGCAATTTGCGGGGCTTTTTTTATTCCTAATGTTTAGGTACTTTCATAGTCCTGATGAATATAGAAAGAGAACTTCACGAAACCGGCGGATTTTTAAATCTTGACCTGCTTGCAAAACAAGTGGTGGAAGGCTATATTTCCGGGATACATAAGAGTCCGTTTCATGGTTTTTCTGCGGAATTTGCCGAACATAAGATCTATAATAATGGTGAGAGTACCCGGCATATTGACTGGAAGCTGTTTGCAAAGACAGATAAGCTGTATACACGGCGATATGAAGAGGAAACCAATTTAAGGTGTCACCTTATTCTGGATAATTCTGCTTCCATGCATTATCCGGCGATGAAAAGTCAGAGTCTGGACTCTCTTAATAAAATTGGATTTTCGGTACTGGCCTGTGCCTGCCTAATGGAGATCTTAAAGCGGCAGAGAGACGCGGTTGGCTTAAGTGTGTATAGTGATGAATTTGAATTTTACGCCCCGGAGAAGTCCAGTGAGCGGCATCATCATATGTTACTGAACAAGCTGGATGAGGTTTTAACCGATTCTTCCAAAAGAAAGAATACAGATACTTATACTTATTTACACCAGATCGCTGAAAAATTGAAGCGACGTTCGCTGATTTTCCTTTTTACAGATATGTTTCAGGCAGATGCTGAAGAAGGAAAATTGTTTGAAGCCTTACGGCATTTAAAATATAACAGGCATGAAGTGATCCTTTTTCATGTTATAGATGAAAAAAGGGAGCTGGATTTTAGTTTTGGGAACACTCCGCGCAGGTTTACCGATGTGGAAACAGGGGCTGAGGTGGATCTGTATTCTGAAAATATCCGCGAAAATTATAAAAAAGCGGTGGCGAAATACCTTGCAGATCTTAAAATGCAGTGTGCCAAATACCGGATTAAATATGTGGGGGCAAACATCAATGAAAATTTTGAAAAAATAATTACGGCCTATTTACTTGAAAAACAAAAGTTTGGATAGGTGGTGATTTTTTTCCTGAAAAAAACTTAAAAAAAGGTTTGGTGAATCTAAAAAGGGGCGTATATTTGCCCTCGCAATAACGCAACGGTCTGGTAGTTCAGTTGGTTAGAATACCTGCCTGTCACGCAGGGGGTCGCGAGTTCGAGTCTCGTCCAGACCGCAAAGTTGCAAAGAAGCTCTCCTACAATGGGGAGCTTTTTTTGGCGCTAAAGATTAGTTGTGTTGTTTGTTCCCTGAGAGGGGAATGTGTAGTTAGCCGAATTATAATCCTGTGTTGTGAGGATTTTGGCTAACCAATGAAAAGCTTTTTTCCACTTGGTGGAAGAAGGCTTTTTTGTTTTTGGGGTGTTTGGGTTTTTGGAAAGATAATTTTTTACTACTTTTCTCCCGGATGTCCTTTATATCAATAGAATTCGCCCTTTTCTTCCCTTTGGTTTTTCTGCTATACTGGCTATTGAAAGACCGTGACCTTCGTTGGCAAAACATTTTAATTCTTGCTTCCAGCTACTTTTTTTATGCCTGCTGGGATTACAGGTTTTTGTCATTAATCATTTTAAGCACCATTGTAGATTATCTTGTAGGACTTGGTTTAAGTTCTGCAAACCGGGATGGATCCAGAAAAGTGCTAATAAGTATAAGCATCCTGGTCAATCTCGGGATGTTAGGAGTTTTTAAATACTATAATTGGTTTGTAGATTCTTTCCATTCTATGGTCCCGGGTTTAAAACCCGTGCTGGGTTATGACAGCCTGGAGATTATACTTCCTGTCGGGATTAGTTTCTATACATTTCAAACCATGAGTTATACCATTGATGTATATAATGGTAAAATTAAACCGACAAAAAACCTTCTTGCATTTTCAGCATTCGTTAGTTTTTTCCCTCAGCTGGTAGCGGGTCCAATTGAGAGGGCTTCCAATCTTTTGCCACAATTCCTGACAAAACGTGAGTTAAGATACTCTTCCGGAGTGAGTGGCTTAAGACAAATTTTATGGGGTTTATTTAAGAAAATCGTGATTGCCGATAATTCAGCGCGATATGCTAACCTGATTTTTAATAATTCAGAACAGTATGAAGGAATGACTTTGGTTATGGGGACGTTCTTTTTCGCTTTTCAAATCTATGGGGATTTCTCCGGATATTCGGATATCGCTATAGGGACCTCCCGACTCCTTGGCTTTAAACTTCAGAAGAATTTCGCCTATCCTTATTTCTCACGGAATTTTAAAGAATTCTGGCAACGCTGGCATATTTCCCTGTCTACCTGGTTCCGGGATTATTTATACATACCAATAGGAGGAAATAAAGGTGGGGTGTACAGAACCTTAAGGAACATTTTTATAGTTTTTATCCTGAGTGGTTTGTGGCACGGTGCTAACTGGATTTTTTAATTTGGGGAGCTTTACATGCCTTGTTTTTGATTCCGTCTTATTTTATGAAGAGTAAAGCGGCTACCGCTTCTGTCATACCTCGAATTAAAGACTTATTTTCTATAGGGGTGACCTTTCTATTTACTGTTTTGGCCTGGATCTTTTTTAGGGCAGAAAATCTGGACCATGCATTAAATTATGTTTCCGGTATTTTTACCAATTCTCTTTTTGTAATTCCTCAAAATGTATTCGGGATAGAAGCTTTATATCTTATGATTGTGATTGCTGTATTTCTGGTTGTAGAGTGGATGGGTAGAGATAGGGAATTTGCCATTGCGAATCTGGAAAGATTACAGTTCAAGCCTTTACGCTTTGGGTTTTACTATTTAATTGTGTTGGCGATCATATGGTTTGGGGCTCGCGAAGAACCGTTTATATATTTTCAGTTTTAAAAAATGAAAAAGCTACTCTATAATTTTTTCGTTTTTATATCCATTTTGTTTTTGGTTATAATCACTTGTGTTCTTCTTACTCGATACAAATCAGATTTTCAACTTGACCAAAGCTATTCTTCCATAGTAGTAGGGCATTCACATTCTGAATGTTCTTTTAATGACGAATTGATTGCGGGTTTTTCCAATAAGTCAAATTCCGGTCAGTCTTATTTCTATAATTATTTTAAGCTTAAAGAAATTCTTAAAGATAATCCGCAACTTAAAACGGTTTTCATAGAATATTCGAATCTGGACATTGTGGAACAACGGGAAAACTGGGTGTGGGGAGAGGAAAAAATAGTAGAGTATTTTCCGGTCTATGCTTTTTATATGGATTCAGATTCTCATGAAATCCTATATCGTAATAATCCAAAGGATTATAAAGGATCATTAACAGCAATTCTAAAAAGGTCTCTGGTAACAGTAGCCAATGGGATGGATCTTACTGATAAAACCGGGGGTTATCAAAAATTACAGAAAAATCTTCCGCAAAATTTTGATCCAGATGAAATTTTTAAACCTGTTGATATTCCATCCATTCCGGTGGCAGAAGTAAATCTTGAGTATTTAAATAAAATGATTTTGCTGTGCCGAAGGTATGGTGTGGAAGTTGTTTTGGTAAGAAGCCCATTACATAAAAGCTATCAGGGTTTCAAAGCTGAAGAACTTTATAAAAAAGTAAGGCAGGAGCGATTTGGTAATGTGAAATATTTAGATTTTTCAAAGTTTCCAATAGCCGATGAAGGCTTTGCCGATCCTGAGCATTTAAATGCACAGGGAGCAGAAAAATTCTCCATTTGGTTTGATCAGCTTCTGCAGGATGGATTGTTAGCACAAGTTAATCCGCAAGATTTGATTAATGAAGAAATGGCTAAAATAAATGGCTTATTGACTAATTGAGCCCTTCAAATCGTTTTAAATCCTCCATAACTATCCTGGGGCATTATTCCAACGCTTAGGCTTGAAAATATCCGGTAAAACCCTAAATTCGGATTATAAAGTATTCGGATGGATTATATGTTGATCATTTTTTTTGCGAGTCTGTTGGTGTTGGGGTCCGGAGCCTTTTTCAAATGGCTGAAAAATGTATTTCTTACGGGGCCGCTAATCGCACTTGCCACTGGTGTTCTCCTTGGTCCTATAGGTTTGAATATTGTTAATCTTTCAGCTGAAGATCAATTTAAAATCATAAAAATTTCCTGTGAGTTTACCATAGCCATGGCTTTAATGGCTACCGCTCTTAGATTATCCGGTGGTTTTATTTGGAAGAATTTAGGGAGTCAGCTGTGGGTGCTGTTTCCGGGAATGCTGCTTATGTGTGGCCTTAGTACTCTTGTTTTTTACTGGTTTACCGGATCCCTGTCTCTTTCTGAAAGTTTACTCATTGGAGCGGTTATTACTCCAACAGATCCGGTAATTGCTTCTGCTTTGATTGCCGGAGACAAGGCTAAAAAATATATGCCTTTGAAATTGCGAAATACCATTTCATTTGAATCGGGAAGTAATGACGGATTGGCTTACCCTCTGGTACTGTTGAGCATTTATTTATTTCTTGACGGTTTTGAAGGTTTGCCAGTAAGCTCTTTCTTATTAAATGATATTCTCTATGCTACCGTTTTATGTGCAATTGCTGGCTATGTGGTAGGACTTATATTCGGTCGACTGATGCATTTTACCAACAAAAGAAATATCATGAATAAAAAATCCCTGCTTCCATTTTCTCTTGCTCTTTCCTTTTTTCTCTTATCGGGATTTAAAATATTAGGAATGAACGGGATTCTGGCGGTTTTCGCCGGCGGAATAGGTTTTACAAAACATCTTGATAAAAATGAAGACATGCAGGAAGAGAGGATTCAGGAATCTATGGAACGAATTTTTACCATTCCGGTTTTCTTCCTGTTGGGTATTATTTTACCATGGAAAGACTGGTTGGTAATGGGCTGGACAGCTGTAATGCTTATCGCCGGAATCCTCCTTTTTAGAAGACTACCCGCATTTTTACTACTTCAACCTGTTTTAAAAAATTATGGTTTTAAATTGAAGGATGGTTTGATCCTCGGATGGTTTGGACCCATCGGGGCGGCGGCATTGTATTATGCCCTTGAGGTAAAAGAGAAAACCGGTTTTGATGACATTTGGGTTTATACCGTTTTGATCGTTACCGGTTCCACTTTAATCCATGGAATCACAAGTCTGCCTTTTGAAAAAATATATGGCAAACAGGTAGAAGATCAAGAATAGAGATCTGATAATTTTTAAAGATTTAATTGAACTTCAGGAACGAAGTTTTATGCTTCACGAGGGGATTTTAATCTTTATACCAGATAAAATTCCCCTGATAATTCACTTTACTCCCTAACCATGAAATGTCTTTAATTCCGGGAATTGGTTGATCAACCATTTTCCTGCTAATCTCACATTTACCTAACAGATATTCATAGGCAAACGCAAAATCCTCCTTATGGATCATTCCCATGGGGTGAAGTAGGTCGTCTATAATTCTGTCGATTGAAGGTGGAGGCATCATCATTTCGCTTAAACAATAAAGCTTTCCGTTGGTAGACCCCCATAAATTGGCGGCCTCAGCAAATCTGGCCAGGCTTCCATATTTTTCATTTAAGCTTGCCACTCTTATAATGAGCGTTGAGAAACTTATTTTAAGGATTTCCCTATCCTCGTAATGCAAAAGTTCATTTGATTCTTCCATAATGGTATGTTTAGTTGATACCATTCAGAAAAGCTTATAAACAATGAAAAGGATAAGTTAACATTTTGTTTCCTTTTGCAAGGCTCATTGCTTTAGCACCGTTGCTTGTTATCGCTGGTTGCTACCTCATTAAAGAGGTTCTAAATGATGACACAAACATATGAAAATTTTTAATTCTGTTGAAAATATTGTCGTAAATCCAATTAAAAGAAGGGATTACGGTAAGAATATAATGCTAACCGTAATACGGGAAAATGTTATGGTTTAGGTTTGTGGGGTAAAACGTTGATAACATTTTCATCCTGAATGGTGCCTGTGTAGATTCTTCGCAAAACCCATCAGATATGAAAACCTTACTTTTATATTCTTCAATAATTCTAGCTGGTTTGGCCATCGTGAATTCCATTTATCTTTCTTTAGCCCATTGGAAGTTAAGGAAGATCATAACCACTTATATTCGACTGTTTTCAAAAAATCTTTAAGCTATTTTTCATAAAACTGAAAGCGCTTCAATATGTAAGCCAGCCCAAAAGTGGTGAGGAGTGAAAAGCTCCCGTATAAAATTGCCATTAAACTTATATTTTGATTTTGAAGAAGCTGGTTGCCAATATAAAGTGCAAGCACGCTATTTTGAAGCCCCATTTCTATAGCAATGGTGTAGGCAGACCTGTGCCTTAGCTGAAGACTTTTTGCTGTTATGAATCCGGCAATCATTGTAAGTATATTCAGTAGGAAGAGTGGTAATAATAATGGCACATATTTTAAATAATGAATGTTTTGTTCTGAATCGTCCAGGGATATCACTGCAAATACTGCGACTAAGAGAAGCAATGGTAAAAGAATTCGTAGCGGTTTGTGTAATTTTTGTTGCTGAGAATCGGTGAGAAAACCACCTATAATTATCCCAATTAGTACGGGTAGCAGAACGGTTAACAGAATTTCCCTTGCCGTTTCCCAAAATCCAAGATCTAAACTCTGGGTGCCGTTGCTAAACAGAAAATAGCTCAATTCTACAATTACTGGGATGGTAAATAATATAAGGAAACTATTAAAAGCTGTGAGCGATACAGATAGTGCGATTCTTCCGCCCAGCATTTTGGTGACCAGGTTGGAGGCCGTGCCCCCGGGACAGGCGGCAAGTAACATAACGCCAACTTTATAAATATTCTCCATGGGCCAGTAGTAAATAAGCGCCAGGGCGATACCGGGAAGCAGAAATAGCTGGCAGCCTAAGCCAATAAGTATGGCTTTTGGTTTGGTAAATACCCTTATAAAATCTCTGAATTTTAATTCCAGACCAATACCCAGCATGATAAGGGTAATAGTAGCGGGCATTAAAATGTTTTGAATGTTATCCAAAGCTGTATCGGGATTTTAAAATACCCATTGGTATTGCATTATATCTTATAGTTGTGTTGATCTTCAGTAATTAAGAATATGGATGTGCTTGTTTCCGTTGCAATTTAGTAAAAGTTTAGAGCTATATTTGCGCACCCAAAATTTACCTATGTTGAACCTTGATGTGAATAGCCGGATAAATGAATATCGGCGGATTAAAAAGCTTAGTGAGTTTGATCTTGATTATGCTGAATTACAGCAGGAATTTAAATCGTTGGTGGAACTTACAGCTTTAATTTCCGGAACCGATGCTGCTTTGATTAATCTCATTGATAATTATTTTCAATGGACGGTTACCTCCCATATTGGTCAACTGATGCAAATACCCAGAGAGGAGTCGCTTTGTAATAAGACCATTCAGTCTAATGATATTCTTGAAATTCCGGAATTGGATAAGGATGATTATTATAAGGAAAAAGTGAGTTCCAAAGGAGATTCGGGATTTAACTATTATATGGGGATTCCTCTTCAGTTAAACTCAGGGGAAAATATTGGAGCATTATGCATTGTAAACAAGACTTCCAAACCTCAAAGTTCTGAAAACAAACAACTGCTTAAGTTGATTGCCGTAGAGGTTGTTTCAAAACTGGAAAATAACCGTAAGCTTAATGATAATATTCACTATTTGAATAAGATGATCAAGGTGAAAAATCAGCTGGCTCATGACGTGCGGGGACCTTTAAACGGGATTACCAATCTTGCCGAGTTGGTGGAAGATGATGATCCAGACCGTGAGGAGATGAAACAATATTTTAAGCTTATCAAAGAATCTGGCCGGAGTTTACTGGAGCTTACCGATGATATTTTGAGTGAGGTTTCCACAAATTTTACAAATAAAGAGGCCAGTTTTAATCTTAAGGACTTAAAGGCCAAATTGCTTAAACTTTACAGATTGCTGGCTAAGTCTAAAGGAATAGAGCTAAATATTCTGCTAAAGGAAGATAAAATAAGGTATAGTTTTCCAAAAAGGAGATTGCTCTCAATTTTTGGGAATCTTATCTCCAATGCTATAAAATTTACTCCATCCGGAGGTGAAATCCAGGTTAATCTTGACATCGTTAATTCCTCCAGAGGAAGGTGTTTGAATTTTATAATTGAAGACAGTGGAATTGGTATTTCTGAGGCAGATTTGCAGGAACTGCAAAAAATAAATCATAATTCTTCCCAGGGAACCAAAGGTGAAAAAGGTTTTGGGCTTGGGCTGGAACTTGTACATGAAATGGTACAGGAATTAAAAGGCGATATGGATATCACTTCTGTGATCAAAGAAGGAACAAAAATTGATATTAAACTGCCAATAAAGTAATCGCGGATTGGTGTTTAAACAGAAAGCTAATTCTGTTTAAAATCATTAAATTTGGTCGCATTTCATTAAAATTAGACATCATATTGGAAAATAAGATAGGAAACCTGTTGAGGAAAAGTATTCTCTTTTTTATGCTCCTAAGCGGACTTTTTAGTCAGGCTCAAATTTATGAGCCGGTGCAATGGGATACAGAGGTTAAAAAGATTTCTTCGGAAGAATACGAACTGGTATTTAATGCGATCATTGAAAACAATTGGCACCTGTATTCTCAGACCTTGCCTGAAGGAGCGGCCTTACCTACGGTTTTCATTTTTGATAATGCTGAAGATAAATATGAATTAGTCGGTAAAACTGAAGAAAGCGAAGCGGTAACGGAATATGATAAGGTTTTTGAAATGGACCTTACTTACTTCAGTGATATGGCCACTTTCACGCAAAGGGTCAAATTAAAGGATACTACTCTAAACCTTATAAAAGCAGAAGTTGAGTATCAGGTATGTGACGATAAAGCCTGTATTTTTGAAACCGAAAAATTCGAATTTAGGCTTAAGGGTGAACCGGCGGGATTGACTTCCGGTGAAGGATCTGAAGCTACAGAAGCTGAGGCTCTTGATATTACCACGGAAGAGAAAAGATCTTATTGGGGAATTTTTATAATTGCATTTCTTTCAGGTTTTGCAGCTTTACTTACCCCTTGTGTATTTCCAATGATACCCATGACGGTAAGTTTTTTTACAAAACAAAGTAAATCACGGGCTGCGGGAATTAAGAATGCCATCTTTTATGGTGTCTCCATTGTAATAATCTATGTTTTACTTGGTACCCTGGTAACTGTGATTTTTGGGGCCGATGCTCTGAATGCACTTTCCACGAATGTCTGGTTCAACGTACTGTTCTTTATTTTGCTGGTGGTATTTGCGATATCCTTTATGGGGGCTTTTGAAATTGTTCTCCCAAGTAGTTGGGGAACTAAAATTGATTCCAAGGCAGATAAAGGCGGGTTGATTGGAATATTCTTTATGGCTCTGGCATTGGCCATAGTCTCCTTCTCCTGCACAGGTCCAATTGTTGGAACTTTGTTGGTAGAAGCGGCTTCAAAGGGAGGAACGGCGCCTATAATTGGAATGTTAGGTTTTTCTCTGGCGATTGCCCTGCCATTCGGGTTATTCGCTGCATTCCCGGGTTGGCTTAATACTTTGCCAAAGTCCGGAAGTTGGTTAAATACGGTAAAGGTTACGCTTGGATTTCTGGAACTTGCCCTTGCCTTTAAATTTTTATCGAATGCAGATCTGGTATTGCAACTCCATATTATGGAACGGGAAATATTCCTTGCGATCTGGATAGGGATTTTTGGGTTACTGGCGCTTTATCTCTTTGGGAAATTGCGTTTACCTCATGACTCAAAAGAAGATCATATCTCTGTAGGCCGCTTGTTAACCGGTCTAATCGTCTTGATTTTTACAATATATCTTATTCCGGGCTTATGGGGAGCTCCCCTGAAGCTGATAAGCGGTTTCCCGCCACCATTACATTATAGTGAATCACCAGATGGTGTAGGAGGCAGTTCTGCGGGAAGTGTGTCTTTTTCTGAAGGTTTACCGAAGGGAGCGGAGTTAGGTCCTCATGATATCCTTTCATTTCATGACTATGACTTAGGGATGGCTTATGCCAGGGAAAAGAACTTACCTGTATTGCTTGATTTCACAGGTCATGCCTGTGTAAATTGCCGAAAGATGGAAGAACGCGTATGGAGCGAAGCTCCCGTGCTGGATGTTCTAAAAAATAAACTTGTTCTTATTTCCCTGTATGTGGATGATAAACGTGACTTGCCGGAAAGTGAGCAGTATGTTTCCAAAACCACCGGGAAGGAAATCGAGACCATTGGAAATAAGTGGAGTGACTTTCAAATAACCAGATATAAGGCAAATGCCCAGCCGTATTATGTGTTGTTAGATCATGATGAGGAAAACCTTCTCCCTCCAATAGGATACGAACCCGATGCCGATAATTACCTGCAATGGCTGGAATCGGGAATAGAAAATTTTAAAACGGAAGAAGTAGAAGGATTAAGTAGTGAAAAGACTTCTATTTTTCAATAGTGTTTTTTCGTTTGTAAATTCCAGTAAATACCGAATTGATGCTGTTTCCTTGTGCGTCCAGTATTTCCCAAAGTTGAGTTACACTTCCATCGGGATTGGGCGTCCAGGTTATCTTATTGTAATATTCTCCTTTATCTCCCTGCTGTATTTCGCTTTTTAATACCATTTTCCCGTTTTCCAGCGATCCGGTCAATTCAAGGATATTTCCTGTATTACTAAGCCACAATTGATTCCAGGTCTCGGTTTTTGGGTCATAATAATTATAGCTTTTCCCGGTGGTACCAGATTCACCTTTCCAGTTTTCGTTTAAAATGCAATTGTCTTCAAGTTTTTTCACGAGGTTTTCCCCAATCTTACTGCCTTTCTCATTGAAAACTTCCCAGTCGCCAATCCAGAAATCAAATTGAGAATGATTAGGAGTGCAGCAAGCACAATCGGTTTGCTGAGCATTTCCAAAAAATGTTATAAAAAAAATCAGGGAGAAAAATCTTAATTTATTCATCTGAAAGGTTTGTTGTTCAAGATAAATAAAATGATCTTACTCCCTGCAGTTGTGATCTTAATCCGTGTAAATGAGAATTAAGTAGATTGAAATCAAGTTTAAACTACTATTGTTTTAGAGTGATTTGCAGTAGATTTCTCCCGCTCTTCTTTCATTCTTTTCTCACGTTTCTGCAATAAAGTGTAAGCCATATATCCGCCGGCCAGTAAAGATGCGGCACCAATTCCGGTTTTTCCACCTTTCAAAGCTGCCTTTTTTCCTGCTTTAAATATAAATCCTCTTACAATAAACTTTCCTGCTAATTTTGCTAAATGTCCAATTCCCATATTCCTTCTCTTTATAATTATCAAATTCGCTTTCAGGATTTTCCTGATAGGATTATTCATGTTTTGAAGTCTTTCGGCCTGATTAAATACCTTAGAATTATATTGGTAAAGACTTAAGCTCCAAAAATGAAGTCCTGATTAATATTGATATTCTAAAGAGAAAATCGCGTTAAAATAGTTTCAAATAACACATATTTAACGATTGCTCACTTCCTGTGAATACCAATACTTTTATCTTCGTAAAAAAATTACCCTTGAATTTACGCATTATTTTTACGTTTCTATCCGGTTTTATCATTTGGTCCTGCAGTAATGACGGTGCAGTTAATTCCGGAGTTAAAACTTCGGCTATTGCGCAACTTTATGCTACTACTCAAAACGGTGAGGTTAAACAGTATGATATTAATACTGGAAAGGTGAGTACATTTTCACTGAATTCAGGTGGTGCACAGGGTGTTGATATTGATGGTGATCGGGATTTGATGACCATCGTTTCCCGGAATTCCAACCGGCTGGAACAATATTATGGTATAGGTGCATATGGTGCCGGGTCTCGCGTTGATCTTGAAGCAGATACTTTTGGAGGTTCCCATTTGCAAAGTCCAAGAGACCTTGCTGTGAGTGGTAATTTTTATGTGGTGTCAGATAATACAGATATCGATCGGGATGAAACAACTCCTGAAGGAAGGTTCTTTATTTACGAGGCAACTTCAGATGAATTCATTTTGAGAAATGTGGTTACTACCAAATTTAAAGTGTGGGGCATAGAATTTATTGGGGAGGATCTTTATGCGGCGGTAGATGAAACCAATAAAGTGGCGCAGTATAAAAACTTCCTTGAAAGTTATAAAACCAATCAGCTAATAACCGCAAATAAGATCGTTGCCTTCCAGGGTCTGGTGCGTACCCATGGTATGGATCATGAAGATGGAATTATGGTATTGACCGATATTGGGGAAACCGAATCTTCTACCGATGGAGCCTTATTTGTTGTAGAAAATTTTGAACAAAAATTTTCCCAGGCTCAAAACGGGTTTATTGATGCAGATCAATTATTAAAGATTGCCGGAAACAACACCTTGTTAGGTAATCCCGTAAATGTGATTTACGATAGTGGCTATAACGCGATTTTTGTAGCTGAAGCAACTAATAATGGAGGGAGAGTGCTGGCTTTCAATAATGCAACTTCCGTTTCTGGGAATATTTCTCCAGATCTCAAGTATTTATTGCCGGGTGTTTCATCTGTTTTTTTCCATACCCGTTAAACTGTCTGAATATAGTTTTTCAAATTTTTTAATGTATTGAAAACCCCGTTCAGTAAAGGGTTGTTAAGGGTCGTGTTCCGTGTTTTAAAGGAAGTTTAACGAGCAGATTAAAAAATTGATATACTTTTGCAGTTACAAACCAACAGATTTATGGCTAAGAATTTAGTGATTGTTGAGTCTCCTGCTAAGGCTAAAACCATTGAGAAATTTCTGGGATCAGACTATAAGGTCGCTTCCAGTTTTGGGCATATCGCAGATTTGCCTACCAAAGAAATTGGGGTAGATACAGAAGGAGATTTCACACCTAAATATATCGTATCCAAAGATAAAAAGGATGTGGTTCGCAAACTTAAGGGGCTTGCGAAAGATGCTGAGATGGTATGGCTCGCAAGTGATGAAGACCGGGAGGGAGAAGCAATCGCCTGGCACCTTGCAGAGGAGCTTAAGTTAAAAGAGGAGAAAACAAAACGCATCGTTTTCCATGAAATTACTAAGTCGGCTATTCTAAAGGCAATTGATAACCCAAGAGCTATAGATTATAATCTTGTAAATGCACAACAGGCTCGTAGAGTCCTGGACAGGCTGGTTGGTTACGAACTTTCTCCTGTACTTTGGAGAAAAGTTAAAGGCGGACTTTCAGCAGGTCGGGTTCAATCTGTTGCGGTTAGATTAATTGTAGAGCGCGAAAGGGAAATTCAGGATTTTACGCCACATGCATCTTATAGAATCGATGCGGAATTTTCTACAGAAGATAATAAGACCTTTAAAGCTAAGCTTCCGAAGAACTTTGATACTAAGGAAGAGGCTGAGAAGTTTTTGAACGACAATTTAGGAGCTAATTTTAAAGTAGCCGATCTTACAACAAAACCTGCTAAGAAAAATCCGGCACCACCGTTCACCACTTCTACTTTACAACAGGAAGCAGCGAGAAAGCTGTATTTTTCGGTTAGTAAGACCATGACCATGGCACAGCGTTTATACGAAGCCGGTCATATTACTTATATGAGAACCGACTCTGTAAACCTTTCAGATGAAGCAAGAAAGGGTGCTAAAGAAGAAATACTTAAGGCTTATGGCGAAAAGTATGCTAAAGCCCGTCAGTTCAAAGGGAAGTCAAAAGGAGCTCAGGAAGCTCACGAAGCTATAAGACCAACAAATTTTCAAAATCATAGTATTTCCGGGGATCGTGATCAGCAGCGTTTATACGAGTTGATCTGGAAAAGAGCGATCGCATCTCAAATGAGCGATGCGCAACTGGAAAGAACCAATGTTAAGATAGAGGCAGATAAACATAATAATCATTTTACTGCCAATGGAGAGGTTCTGAAATTCGACGGATTTCTGAAAGTGTATCTTGAAGGTAGTGATGATGAAGATGAAGAGCAAAGCGGAATGTTGCCGGCTTTAAAAGTTGGTCAGGCTTTGGATAATGAATACATCACCGCTACAGAAAGGTTTACAAGACCACCATATAGATATACTGAAGCTTCACTGGTTAAAAAACTGGAAGAATTGGGAATTGGTAGACCATCTACTTATGCACCAACTATTTCTACAGTGCAAAGCCGAAATTATATAGAAAAGGGTTCGGTTGATGGAACTGAGCGCAATTATGTGCAGTTTACTCTTAAAAATAATAAGGTAAATGAGAAGACTTTAACCGAAACCGTTGGTAGTGATAAAGGTAAACTTGTTCCTACAGCAACAGGAATGGTGGTTAACGATTTTTTGGTAAATCATTTCGCGAACATTCTTGATTATAATTTCACGGCCAGAGTTGAAGAAAGCTTTGATAATATTGCTGAAGGTAATGTGGAATGGAAGTCGATGATGAAGAACTTCTATAAGGATTTTCATCCGCATGTACAGGATGTGGCCAAGAATGCCGACAGAGAGGTAGGAGAAAGAATTCTTGGTAAGGACCCTGAAAGCGGAAAACCTGTAAGTGTAAGATTAGGGAAGTTTGGGCCTATGGTTCAAATAGGTAGTGTAGAGGATGAAGAGAAACCGCGATTTGCAAGTTTAAGTCCGGATCAAAACATGGAGACTCTTACTTATGAAGAGGCTATGGATCTCTTTCAGTTGCCAAAGAAGCTGGGAGAGTATAAAGGTGAGGATGTTGAGGTTAATAATGGTCGATACGGGCCTTATGTAAGATTTGGGAAAACCTTTGTGTCTCTTGAAAAAGGTGAGGATGCGCTAAGTGTTGACTTTGATCGGGCTATGGAGCTTATCAAGGAAAAAGAAAAGGCAGATGCGCCTATTTATGAATATATGAATATGCCGGTTCAAAAAGGGGTGGGTCGTTTTGGTCCCTACCTTAAATGGAACAATATGTTCATCAACGTGAATAAGAAATACGATTTTGATAATCTGTCAAATCAGGATATTGAAACCCTGATAGCCGATAAAATTCAGAAGGAAAAAGATAAGCTTATTCATCAATGGGAAGAAGAAGGAATTAGGGTTGAAAAAGCAAGATGGGGTAGGTTTAATGTGATAAAAGGTAAGACCAAGGTGGAATTGCCTAAAACCACGAAAGCTGAAGAGTTGACTCTTGAAGAGGTGCAGGATATCCTTGAAAAGAGCGGGAAAACAAAGAAAAAGACTACCCGGAAAAAGGCTGCGAAGAAGAAAACAACCAAAAAGAAGTAACGTATGGAGTTCGATTTTCTTAGTCCGGTAAGCGATGACCTGCGGGACGAGATAACTCAGCTTAACCAGCAAACAATAGGGGCCCAGTTAAAACTTCATACTGAAAGGTCTGGGGTTCCCGATCTTGAAGGGGTTAATGTCGCCATTTTTGGAGTGAATGAGAACAGAAGGGCTTTGAAAGCTAATGCGGTTCCTTCATTCACAGAGTTAAGAAGTCAGTTTTATAGATTGTTCCCGGGAAACTGGGGGTTAAGATTGGCCGATCTTGGTGATATTCAGCATGGGGATACGGTAGAAGATACTTACTACGCCGTGCAAACTCTGGTTGAAGGGTTAATAAAACAGGATATCATACCAATTATCCTGGGAGGTGGTCAGGATTTGATGTATGCACAGTATCGCGCCTATGACAAACTGGATCAAATGGTTAACCTGGTTAATATTGATAGGAAATTTGATCTGGGTGATGCAGATAAGGATATTTCCAATGAATCTTATGTAGGAAAAATCGTAGTCAACCAGCCTTATAATTTATTTAATTACACCGCTGTAGGATATCAAACTTACTTCAATTCACAGGAAGAAATTGAGTTGATGGAGAGGTTGTTTTTTGAGGCGTATAGGTTGGGAGAGGTGACTTCCAATATTGCCCATATGGAGCCTATCTTTAGAAATGCAAATTTGGTGGGATTGGACCTTGGGTCAATAGATTCGGCTTCTGCCAACAGTGACTATTTTGGTTCACCAAATGGTTTTAACGGTAGAGAAATTTGTGCTCTTGCAAGGTATGCAGGAATTAGCGACAAAGTATCCTCTTTTGGTATATATGAATATCAAAATGAGTTAGGGAAACTGGCCAATACGCTGGCAGCTCAGATCTTATGGTATTTTATAGAAGGTGTGAATTATCGCACGAATGAAAATACTATTTCGGCCAAAAAGGAGTTTATAAAATATCAGGTTCCAATAGACGACGATATTTTGGTGTTTTTTAAGAGTCCTGTTAGTGGGCGCTGGTGGATAGAAATTCCATTTTTAACTAACGTGAATACTAAACTAAAAAGGCATACGTTATTACCTTGCAGTGAGGAGGATTATTTGGAGGCTTGCAACCAGGTTATTCCCGAACGATGGTATAAAGCTAAAAGAAAAAACGAAGTCTAAATATTATATTCAGGCATTACTTTGATTTGCTGTATTTTTATCTGAAATATTGTTTTTTATAAAATAATTAGATAGGTTTACTGCCGTAAATCAAAATGTCTTAACCTAAGATTATTATGAAGAAGTATATTTCGCTCATTGCTGTTCTGGCCTTGCTTTCAAGCTGTGGTGGTGGCGATCGTGGACAGCTTGTAGGTGCGGAGGGAAAGAAGTGGAATCCGGAGAAACCTTATGGGATGACATTAATACCTGGTGGTTCGTTTATCATGGGAAAATCTGATGACGATATTGCTGGACAAAAGAATGCGCCACCAAAGACGGTGACAGTGCGTTCTTTTTATATGGATGAAACCGAAATTACCAATGCAGAATATAGACAGTTCGTGCATTATGTAAGAGATTCTGTGGTAAGAGTAAATCTTGCTATTATGGCCGAATTACAGGGCGCTGTGCCTGGTGACGACGGGATTGGTGAATTCGCTTTTGCCGATGCAGACCCTGATGATCTTACCCCGTATCAGGAATATATGCTGAATACTTACGGGCAGGGTGGGCCAACCGATGACTACGAAAATCGAAAATTAAATACCGATATTGATATTTACTGGGATACCAACGATTACCCTGATGTTTATTACGCAGAGGTAATGGATTCTATGTATATCCCGATGGAGGAGGTTTATAATGGTCAACGTACCATAGACGTTAAAAAACTGAAGTTTAAATATTCTTATATGGATATTCAGGCTGCAGCCAAAAAACAAGGGAAAAGAAGTGATTTCATAAAAACTGAAGAAGTAGCTGTTTATCCTGATACTACCGTTTGGATCAAGGATTTCAACTATTCTTACAACGAGCCTATGCACAATGATTATTTCTGGCATAGTGCTTTTGATGCATATCCTGTGGTTGGAGTAAGCTGGAAACAAGCCCGTGCTTTTACCCAGTGGAGAACAAAATATCACAACGACTTTAGACGAGAAAAAGGAGATGCTCATGTACCATCTTACAGGCTTCCTACTGAAGGTGAGTGGGAATATGCAGCCCGTGGAGGTCTGGAAGGAGCAACTTACCCATGGGGTGGTCCATACACTTTAAATGACCGTGGCTGTTTTATGGCTAACTTTAAACCTCTTCGAGGTGATTATGCGGCAGACCAGGCTTTGTATACCGTTGAAGCTAAATCTTACGATCCTAATGACTATGGATTGTACAACATGGCTGGGAACGTTGCAGAATGGGTAGATTCATCATACGATCCGGGATCTTATGAATATATGTCTACCATGAACCCAACTGTAAATAATCCTCAGGACCGAAGAAAAGTGGTTCGTGGAGGATCATGGAAAGATGTTGCATATTTCCTACAGGTAAGTTCAAGAGATTACGAATATATGGATTCGGCCAGAAGTTACATTGGCTTTAGAACCGTGCAGGATTATCTTGGTACAGATGTAACCTTGAACCAATCCAGTAAATAACATTTGAACTTAAACCTATCAATAAATCATTACTAAGAAAATTAAATAAATTAGAGTTATGGCAAATTCAAGATCAACTAAAAAATTGACCAACATGGTGTATGGTCTGGGTGCATCTGTAGTTATTTTAGGAGCACTATTCAAAATCATGCACTGGCCTGGAGGTAATGCAATGTTAATTCTGGGTCTTATCGTTGAGGCTTTAGTATTTGCTTACTCGGCATTCGAACCTGTGGATGACGAACTGGACTGGTCACTTGTATATCCGGAACTTGCCGGAGGTGAAGGTCGAAGAAAAGAGGCTGTTGTAGTTGAAGAAAAAGAAGCTGAAGGTATGTTGTCTAAGAAATTAGATGCGATGCTAAAAGAGGCTAAGCTTGATGCTAACCTAATGTCTTCATTAGGCGAAAGCATTAGAAATTTTGAAGGTGCAGCAAAAGGAATCGCTCCTACTGTAGATTCAATGGCTTCTCAAAAGAAATACAGTGAAGAGTTGAGTGTTGCCGCTGCGCAAATGGAAACTCTGAACAATATTTATAAAGCTCAGGTTGAATCTGCTGGTAAACAGGCAGAGATCAACAAGGAAGTTGCAGAGAATGCTGGTAAACTTAAAGCTCAAATGGATTCACTTGCTAATAACATGAAATCCCTGAACAACGTATATGGTGGTATGTTAACTGCTATGAACGGACAACCAAAAGTCTAATTGAAAAATCAATTAAGCTATTTTATTAATTACAAATAACTAATTAGACATATGGCATCCGGAAAACAATCGCCAAGGCAGAAGATGATTAACCTAATGTATCTGGTTTTCATCGCCATGATGGCACTAAATATGTCCAAAGAGGTCCTTACCGCTTTTGGATTGATGAATGAAAAACTCGATAGTACAGCTGCTACTTTTTCTGAAAGAAATACAGCTTTAATGGCCGGACTGGCTACTAAAGTTGAAGAGCAGCCGGCAAAATATACTTCTATAAAGGCAGATGCTGATAAGATCCATGAATTATCTTCAGATCTTAGCCAGTATATCGCCGGGATCAAGGAAAAGCTTGAAGCTTCTGTAGATGATGCTACAGATTATGAGACTATGGATAAGTCTAACACTATGGACGAAATGTTCTTCCAGAGTGGTAGAATCTCTCCGGAAGGGGAAGAGTTCCTTAATAAGATCAAAACTTACAGAGAAGAAGTATCTGCGATCTTAGCTAAAGATTATCCAGTAATTGCCAAGAAACTTAACATTGAAAAGGAATTTTCTACAGATCCTGTAAATGTTGAAGGAGCAAATGTACCATGGTTGAAATATAGATTCGAAGGATTTCCTTTGGTAGCGTCTATTACTCAATTAACGCAAATGCAGTCTGATATTAAGAGTACAGAAAGTGAGATCCTTTCTTCTATGCTTTCTGGTCAGCTTCAGAGTGATGTTTCTCTTGATAACTATCAGGCAATCGTAATCCCTGATAAACCTGCATTCTTTAGTGGTGAGAATTTCACCGGGAAAGTAGTTTTGGGACGTTTTGATAATACTCTTCAATTTGAGAAAGTAGTAGTAAACGGTAAAGAAGTGAAAGACCTTAAAGCTGGTCAGGTAGTTCTTAATTTCCCTGCAGGAAATGTTGGGGAACAAAAGATTACTGGTAAACTTCAGTATATGGAAAATGACTCTCTTAAGAGCATTGACATTGCCGATTCTTATAATGTAATTCCACTTCCAAATTCAGCAGTTATTTCTGCAGATAAAATGAATGTGGTATACCGAGGGGTTCAAAACCCAATGACTATTTCTATTCCTGGAGTTAGTAATGTAAGTGCAAATGCACCTGGATTAAGATCTGCAGGTGGGGCCGGAAATTATTTTATGGATGTAACCACTTTACAGGCCAGAGAAGTGACTATAAGCGTAAGCGGAACTCTTCCTGGTGGTAAAACAGTTTCAGATAGAAAAACATTCAGAGTTAAGGATATTCCGCGACCTGTAGGTACTATTAGAGGTGAAGACGGATCTGTTTCTATGCAAAGAAACAGCCTTGAGATCGCTACAGTAGGTGCAAACCTTCCTGATTTTGACTTTGATCTTAATCTTAATGTTACCGGATTCAAATTTAAAGTACCGGGACAGCCTACAATTATTGTGAATGGAAACAGGCTTGATGACAGAGCTAAAGCTGCTTTGAGAAGAGCTGGTAGAGGAGAATCTGTTCAGATATATGATATCAATGCTTCTCTTGCAGGAAACGCGAGCTATAAACTTAAGAAAGTAGCTCCGGTTGTAATTGAGCTTACGAACTAAAATTGAATAAAAAATGAGCTTGAAAGAAATTTTTGTATATGGTTTTGTGATGATGATGGGTGTCTCTTCTTTCGGTCAGGCAAATATTTTAAATGCTAATAAACCAGAAGACATCGGTAAGAAGTCTGAGGCGCAGGCATTGATTGATGCAGAAGACAAACCATTGGAGTATGGGTATGTTGGAGATCGTGATATTCTATGGTCAAAAGGAACCTGGGAGATCATTGATCTTGATGAAAGAGTGAATTTCCCTCTTTATTACCCTATCGATACCAATAATATTGGTTCCAGCAGAAGATCTCTTTATGATGTTCTGGTAAGAGCTATCAAACAGGGTAAAATTGAAAATGTATATGCAGATTCATATTTTACTGAAAAGCGTACGTTGAAGGATATCAGTGCAACTCTTTCTAAAGTTGATACTACAGATCTTGGGATCGAGCAGTACAATGCCGGGGAAGAAGTAGATGCTCAGTTTATAGACAGACGTGATCTTGGTGCAGCTGATATTGCAGAATATCACATTCGTGGATTGTGGTACTTTGACAAGCGTCTTGCAGAGTTGAAATACCGAATTCTTGGAATAGCACCGGTTGCTCCGGATGTTAACTTTATTGATTCTGGTCAAACAGATCTTGTAGAGTTATTCTGGGTATGGTATCCAGATGCGCGTAAAGTGCTTCATGATGCTAAAGTATTTACCGGTGGTAATACCTCTCAAACCATATCTTTCGATCATCTTTTGAATGCGAGAAGGTTTGATGGGATAATTTATAAAGAAGATAACGTTCAGGGAGATCGTGAGATCGATGAGTATATTGCAGACAATGCGTTTATGCAGTTGCTGGAATCACAGCGAATTAAAGAGCAAATAAGAAACTTTGAGCAGGATATGTGGAGTTATTAACTCCTTCCTTTAAAGATCAAAAAGCGCTCGTTTAGAGCGCTTTTTTTATGGGATAATTTCTAATTTGTTTCTGTTATTTAAAATGAAGTTATGATTAATTACATAATTGTTGGTCTCGGTTTAAGCGGACTCGCCGTTGCTGAAGAACTTGAAAAAAGGAGTAAGAGTTTTGTAGTATTTGACGATGACTCGCAAAAATCTTCTCTGGTTGCCGGCGGTATTTTCAATCCGGTAATATTAAAACGCTTCACCCCGGCATGGAAAGCTGCGGAGCAATTAGATCTGGCTCTGGAATTCTATAGATCATTAGAACAAAAACTGGATGCCGAATTCATTCATAAATGGAATATTTACAGAAGGTTTCATTCGGTTGAAGAGCAAAACGACTGGTTCGTTGCTTTAGATAAACCCGGACTTCAGCCATTTATGGATCCATCAGTTCAAAAAATTTCGAATCCCAGTCTGGAGGCTCAATATGGTTTTGGGATGGTAAAGTATACGGGGAATATTGATACTAATCATTTATTAGACCGCTATAAAGCATTTCTGTTGGAGAAAAAAGCACTCGTTGAGGATCGTTTTGTCTATGATGATTTAAAGAAATCCAACGACCTATGGGAGTACCGTGGGCATCAGGCCAAAGGAGTCATCTTTTGCGAAGGCTTTGGATTAAAGCGAAATCCATACTTTAATTATCTTCCCTTAAAAGGAAATAAAGGAGAATATATTATCGTCAAATCCCCTGGTCTTAAACTTGAGCATGCGATAAAAGCTTCGGTCTTTATAATGCCTATGGGTAATGACCTTTATAAAGTAGGTGCTACCTACGAACATCAGGATAAAACTCCATATCCAACTGAAAGTGCTAAAAAGAAGCTGGGAGCTTCCTTAAAGAGCATTATTACATGTGAATTTGAAGTAGTGGATCAGGTTGCGGGGATTAGACCTGCAATGGTCGATCGTAGGCCGGTTGTTGGAAAACATCCTGACCAGTCTGGACTCTATTGCTGTAATGGTTTTGGAAGCAGGGGTGTGTTGATAGCTCCTTATGTGGCACCTGAGCTTTTGAGGTATATAGAAGATGGCACTTCTCTGGATAAAGAAATAGATCTGTCGCGGTTTACCAGAAAGCACTATAATTCCCGGTAATTGCGGGCAGCATCTTTTTTATAACCAAAAAATAAATTGATCCAGATATTTCTGGATAGTCTCATGATCACCGGCATAAAGACCACTAATGTGCCAACTATAGCGAAAAAGGAGGTTAATAGACTCGCTTCAAATATTAAGTAGGCGATTACAAAGGCTGCAACTGCAAATGCAATTCCCACAGCGTAACTCACATACATAGCCCCATAAAAGAAGGAAGGTTCGATCTTGTATTTGGTGCCACAGTGACTGCATCTTTCATGCATTTTAAAAACCCTGGTTAATTTATAAGGATTTTTTTCTTCGTACATGCTTTCTTCCTGGCATACAGGGCAGGTTCCTGTGAGAATACTATAGATTTTAGTGCCTTTTAGCATGAGGAAGTTATTTTTTTAGCAATGCAAATTTAAGCATCTTTGCACCAATCATAAAGTTACACTCGATATATAATGTTGAATATTCATAATCTTTCAGTCTCATTTCAGGGAGAATATCTTTTTAAAGAAGTTAGTTTTAGGCTTGGAGCAGGCGACCGTGTTGGTCTAATAGGGAAAAATGGTGCAGGGAAATCTACAATGTTAAAGATAATCTCCGGAGAACAGGAGTATGATTCCGGGCAGATTGCTAAAGACAAGGAGCTTAGAATTGGTTTCTTAAAGCAGGATCTGGATTTCGAGCAGGGTAGAACTGTGGTGGATGAAGCGCATCAGGCTTTTGAAGAGATCAAAAAACTGGAAGCTAAGATGGAGGTGATCAACGAACAGCTCGCTACCAGAACAGATTATGAAAGTGAAAGTTATAGCCAGTTGATCGAAGACTTGAGTGAGATCACTCATCAATACGAGATCATTGGGGGTTATAACTATGAAGGTGAAACCGAAAAGGTGCTTCAGGGATTGGGATTTGAAAGAAAGGATTTCGATCGCTTAACCGAAACTTTTTCAGGAGGATGGAGAATGAGGATTGAACTTGCTAAGTTACTGCTTCAGAATAATGATATTCTGCTTCTGGATGAGCCTACCAACCACCTGGATATTGAAAGTATCATCTGGCTGGAGAGTTTCCTGAATAATTACTCGGGATGTGTGATGCTGGTTTCTCACGATAAGATGTTTTTGAATAATGTGACCAACCGTAGTATTGAAATATCCCTGGGAAGCATTTATGATTACCGCAAACCTTATTCTGAATTTATCGAATTCAGAAAAGAATTAAGAGAGCAGCAACTGGCCGCGCAAAAGAATCAGCAGAAGGAGATCGAGAATACTGAAAAACTTATCGATAAGTTTCGGGCGAAAGCCAGTAAGGCTTCTATGGCACAGTCGCTTATAAAACGTCTGGACAAGATCGATAGGATCGAGGTAGATGAAGATGATAATTCGGTAATGAGTGTGAATTTTCCGGTTTCTGTAAATCCAGGGAAAGTGGTTATCGAAGCAGAGAATCTTCAGAAATCCTATGGCGATAAAAAAGTGCTTAATGATATAGATCTGCTTATCGAAAGGCAAAGTAAAATAGCTTTTGTTGGTCAAAACGGACAGGGAAAAACCACTCTTGCAAAGATTATAATTGGAGAACTTTCTTATGAAGGAACTTTAAAACTTGGGCATAATGTTCAGCTGGGATATTTCGCTCAGAATCAGGCAGAATATCTTGACGGAGAAAAGACTGTGCTTCGAACCATGGAAGACGCATCCAATGAAACTAATCGAATGAAGGTTAGAGACATGCTGGGAGCTTTTCTTTTCCGTGGAGATGAAGTGGAGAAGAAGGTGAAAGTATTATCTGGAGGAGAAAGAAACAGACTTGCCCTGTGTAAAATGCTGTTGGAGCCTTTCAACGTCCTGGTAATGGATGAGCCTACTAACCACCTTGATATAAAGTCGAAGAATGTTTTAAAGGATGCTCTGAAGGATTTTCAGGGAACTCTTATCATTGTTTCTCACGACCGGGATTTTCTTCAGGGACTTACCAGCCGCGTTTATGAGTTTAGAAACCACAAGATCAGGGAGTATCTTGGGGATATAAATTATTATCTGGATCAAAGAAAGATGCAGGATATGAGAGCGGTGGAAAAACGGGATAAAGTTAAAAGCGGTAGATTGTCTAAGGATAAAGCCGAGAAAAAAGATCTTAACGATCAAAAAGAGATTAAACGACTTAAGAATAAGTTGAGCAAGGTAGAGTCAAAAATTAGCAAACTTGAGAAAGAGCTAAAGGACAAGGATAAGCAACTGGCTCAAAATTACGAACAAACAGTAACCAAACCTGACTTTTTAAATAACTACAATGCTTCCAAAAAGAAGCTTGAGAAGTTAATGGCCGAATGGGAAGAAATTCAGCTTGAAATAGAAGAAGTAAGCTAATTCTATTTTTTTTATTGGCTGATTAAACCTTGCGGCTTCACAGGAGTCTTATAAACACTATGGATAAACGCAAGATCATTCTTTCGGCACTGGGGATTGTGCTGGTGGTTGCAGCCTTCTTTGGCGCAAAGTTAATTATAGACAGCAATGTAAAGGAGAAGCCTCCGGTTACCAAAACGGTTAAAAGTGTATTTGTGGATACGGTGGAAAATACCACCGTCCCAATTGTGGTGCCGGCCAATGGAAATATTACGGCTTTAAATCGACTTGAACTATATTCAGAAGTACAGGGAATTTTTAGATATAGCAGTAAAGATTTCAGGCCCGGGCAAAAATTTTCTAAAGGTCAGGTGCTATTAAGCATAGATTCTGAAGAGTATCGTGCGAGTGTACAGTCGGCAAAAAGTGAACTCTACAATAATATCACTTCCATAATGCCAGATCTCAGGCTGGATTACCCTGAAGCTTTTCAAAAGTGGGAAGCCTACCTAAACAAATTCGATATGCAAAAAGCGGTGCCACCTCTTCCTGAAACGGGCACCCAGCAAGAACAGTATTTTATAACCGGCCGCGGAATCGTCTCTGCTTATTACCGGGTTAAGAATCTTGAAGAAAGACTGGCGAAATACAGTATTATCGCGCCTTATAGCGGAATTCTTACTGAGGCTTTGGTAAATAAGGGAACTTTGATCAGGCCTGGACAAAAGCTTGGTGAATTTATAGATCCAAGCGTTTATGAACTTGAAGTTTCCATCGCTAAAAAATTCAGTGATGTGCTGGAAGTTGGAAAAACTGTAAAACTGAGTAACCTTGAAGGAACAAAATCCTATGAGGGCAAAGTAAGCCGGATCAATGGAAAAGTGAATCAGGAAACCCAAAGCATAAGGGTGTTCATAAAAGTTGAGAATGCAGAGCTTAGCGAAGGAATGTACCTTGAGGCACAATTGGATGCAAAAGAAGAAAAAAACGCCATAGAGATTCCCAGAGAGCTACTGGTAGAACGCACTAAAGTTTATGTGGTACAAGATAGTACTCTTAATCTGGTAGAGGTGAAACCTGTTTATTTTACAAATAACACCGTGGTGATCAAAGGTCTTGAAAATGGAACAAAGATATTGTCTGCAAATGTACCCGGAGCTTATTCCGGAATGTTGGTGAAGATAGAAGGCCAGAAAGATCTACTTAAAAATACAAAGTCTTGAGGAATATAATTAATTACTTCATCAAGTATGGGGTCGCTGTAAACGTGGTGATCATTGCTTTTGTGATCTTTGGGGTGATAGGGGTGATGAATATGAAATCCTCATTTTTTCCGCTTCAGGACGCTAAGATCATTAACATAAGCATCGCCTATCCCGGATCTGCGCCCGAAGAAATTGAAGAAGGTATCATTCTTAAGATTGAGGATAATCTTAAGGGTCTTGAAGGTATAGACAGGGTGACTTCTGTTGCCAGAGAAAGCGGCGGATCTATCACCGTGGAAATTGAACGTGGCGAGAATATAGACGCCATGCTTACCGAAGTTAAAAATGCCGTGGATCGCGTACCTACGTTTCCGGGCGGCATGGAACCACTTGTTGTTTCCAAGCAGGAATTCATCAGGGAAACCATCAATTTTGCCGTTAGTGGTGAAAATGTGCCTCTGGCTACTTTAAAACGAATTAGTCAGCAAATTGAGAATGATCTTCGCTTGCTGGATGGGGTTTCCCAAATAAGCGTTTCGGGTTTTCCTCAGGAAGAGATCGAGATCGCGGTGAGTGAAAATGACCTGCTTGCCTATAATCTTAGTTTTGAAGAGGTGGCTCAGGCTGTAAGAAATTCGAATTTGCTTTCTACTGGTGGAACCATTAAAACCGATGCGGAAGATTACCTGATTCGCGCCAATAACAGGGCTTATTATGCCGATGCTCTCAATGATATTGTTTTAAAATCGAACGCAACCGGGGAAATTGTAAGACTTGGCGAAATCGCGACAGTTAAAGATCAGTTTGCTGAAACTCCCAATGCCCTGTACTTTAATGGAAATGTTGCCGTGAATGTTGCGGTTAGCAATACCAGTAGTGAAGATCTTTTAGCTACTGCTGAAAAGATCAACGAATATGTTGAAAATTTCAATCAAAAGAGCAGCAATGTTCAGTTGAACGTAGTGAACGATCAGTCTGTCACTCTGAATCAGCGTACACAGTTACTGGTCGAAAACGGGATCATGGGAATGTTGCTGGTACTGTTCTTTTTATCTCTTTTTCTGAATATAAGACTGGCCTTCTGGGTGGCCTTCGGACTTCCGATTGCTTTCCTTGGAATGTTCATTTTTGCCGGTTCCTTAGGGGTTACCATTAATGTACTTTCTCTTTTCGGGATGATCATTGTGATCGGGATCCTGGTGGATGATGGGATCGTGATCTCTGAAAATATCTATCAGCATGCTGAGATGGGTAAAAGTCCTATAAAAGCTGCTATGGATGGCACTATGGAGGTGTTACCCGCTATTCTTTCAGCGATCATTACCACGGTATTGGCTTTTTCTACTTTCCTGTTTCTGGATAGTAGAATTGGGGAGTTCTTTGGCGAGGTTTCCACTGTTGTGATTTTAACTCTTGTAGTTTCCTTAGTGGAAGCTCTGGTGATCCTTCCGGCGCATATTGCCCATTCCAAAGCACTGAAAAAACCGGAAGCAAACGGACGGCCTAAAAGGGGTATTGCCAAATTTTTCGAGAAAATGAAGGTTGCCAATAAGATGGGTGACCGCGCCATGGCATATATGCGGGATAAGATCTATTCACCGGCGCTAAGATTTGTGCTCAACCAGCAGGTGCTGGCCATAAGTATTTTAGTTACCGTGCTTGTACTTACTATCGGATCTATTGGAGGAAACTGGATAAGGGTTACTTTATTTCCAAGTATCGCCAGTGACAGAGTGAGTATTGACCTTTTAATGCCTGAAGGGGTTAATCCTGCCCGAACAGATTCTATAATTTCGATGGTGGAAGCTGCGGCGTGGAAGGTAAATGAAGAATATACCGAAAAGCAAACCGGTAATAAGCAGGTAGTTGAAAATATAATCAAGCGGGTAGGACCGGGAAATAACAAGGCTTCACTTCAAATAAATCTTTTGCCGGGTGAGGAAAGGGATTTTGGTTCGCCTGAGATCACCAATGCCATTCGGGATGAAGTAGGCCCTGTCTTTGGAGTTGAAAGTCTCACCTTCGGGTCTGGTGGTAACTTTGGTGGTTCCCCGGTTTCGGTTTCGCTATTAGGGAATAATCTTACTGAACTGGAAGCAGCCAAGGAAGAGTTAAAAGAAAGTCTTGAAAACAATTCGCTTTTAAAAGATGTAACCGATAATGATCCAAAAGGAATCAAGGAGATCAACATTCAATTAAAAGATAATGCATACGCTCTGGGTCTTGACCTTGGCGAAGTGATGCGACAGATAAGAAACGGATTCTTTGGTGCACAGGCGCAGCGTTTCCAGCGTGGCCAGGATGAGATCAGGGTTTGGGTGAGATATGATCTGGAAAACAGATCTTCTATTAACGACCTGGACGAAATGAGATTGGTAACTCCTTCGGGAGAAAGAGTGCCTTTTGCTGAGATCGCTAATTACGAGATCGTGCGTGGGACAGAATCCATCAGTCACCTTGACGGAATGCGGGAAATTCGTGTGTCTGCAGATATGGAAGATCCAAACGGAAGTTCTACAGAGATAAATGAGGATATCAGAAACAATGTAATGCCTGCGATTCTGGATAAATATCCGAGTATCACGGTTTCTTACGAAGGGCAGAACAGAGAAGCTTCAAAATTGTCAAGTTCAGCTGCGGCTGTAATTCCAATCATTTTATTTCTGATTTATGCGACCATCGCCTTTACTTTTAGAAGTTATAGTCAGCCATTGTTGTTAATGATCATGATCCCATTTAGTGTAATTGGCGTAGCCTGGGGTCACTGGTTGCATGATTTCCCTATAAATGTACTTTCAGCATTAGGGATTATCGCGCTTATTGGTATTATGGTGAACGACGGTCTGGTGTTAATTGGGAAATACAACAGCTTCCTGAGGGAAGGCATGGATTTTAAAAAGGCCTTATATGAAGCCGGAAGATCCAGATTCCGGGCGATTTTTTTAACCTCGCTTACTACTATTGCAGGACTGGCGCCATTATTACTTGAGAAAAGCAGACAGGCTCAATTTTTAAAACCTATGGCGATCTCCATTTCCTATGGTATTGCCGTAGCAACTATTTTAACCCTGCTTCTGCTGCCATTATTGATCTCGATAAGCAACAGTATAAAAGTTGGAGGAACCTGGTTGGCTACCGGCGAGAAACCGGCGAAAGAAGATATGGAACGAGCTATTAAAGAGAAAAAAGAAGAGACATCCCATGGAGACAGGTAGATTAATAACAGGACTTCTATTTCTTTTGATGAGTATTCAATTAGTAGCTCAGGAAGAGGTGCTTACCAAAGAGGAAGTGATAGAACGCGCACTGGAAGAAAATTTCGGCATCAAACTGGCTAAGAATCAGGTTGAGATTGCTGAAAATAATCAGAGCATTTTAAACTCCGGATACCTTCCAAGTCTTACCGCTCTGGCAGGTGCGAATTACGATCTGAATGACCGTATTACCGAACCGGAGAACGGTGAGATCGTAGATCAGCAGAATATTGAAAGCAACCGGTACAATGCATCGATCAATCTTGGTTATACCTTGTTTGACGGTCTTGGGAGATATTATAATTATAAAAGTCTGAAAGAGCAATACGACCTTTCTCAGCTTGAAGCACGGGAAACGGTAGAAAATACCATTTTACAGATCATGAGTATCTATTATGAAGTCGCCAGACTTTCAGAAAACGCTCAGGTGCTTCAGGAGATTTTGGAAATTTCGAAGAACAGGGTTACCCGGGCTCAGTATCAATTCGAATATGGTCAGGCTAATAATCTGGTCGTGCTAAATGCCAGGGTAGATGTGAACAACGATAGTATCGCTTTGATCCAAACCCGGCAGCAATTAGAAAATACCAAGCGCGATCTTAATGTTTTGCTAAATCGTGATATCAACGCCAATGAATTTTCCGTGGATACCACAGTTAATTTTGTGCCAGACCTGGTGCTGGAAAGTTTTGTAGATAAAGCTGAAATGAACAATGTTTCCCTATTGCAAATAGAACAGGACCTGGAGATAAGCGAGTATGATATCAAAATCAATAAGTCCGGGTACCTTCCAACGATAGATCTAAACGGCTCTTATGGCTGGAATAAGAATCGCAGCGCTGCTTCGGCTTTCTTTCCGGGTTCTACCACTACTACAGATGGTTTAGCTGCAGGAGTGAGCCTGAAATGGGATATTTTTGATACTGGGAGAAGAAATGTGCAGATTAATAACTCAAAGATAAGATATACAAATCAGGAGATCAGGAAAGAGCAACTGGAAGCAGAGATAAAGAGAGACATTGCCAATGCTCTGGGGAATTACAGAAATATGCTGTATATTCTCGAAGTTCAGGAAGAGAATGTAAGAACGAATCTTGATAATTTTAACCGGTCTGAAGAGCAGTATAAACTAGGGAGAATCACTTCTATAGAATTCAGGCAGGCCCAGCTGAATCTTGTTAATGCGCGTACCAGCCTGAACCTGGCAAAGTATGACGCCAAATTAGCTGAATTGCAATTGTTACAATTAACCGGGCAATTGCTGAATGTAGAACTGTAATCTATGTATGAACACTTTTTTCAATGTCCGTATTGCTGGGAGGAGATCTCGGTGCTTTTGGATCCTTCGGTTTCCAGACAGACCTATATTGAAGATTGTGAAGTTTGTTGCCGGCCTATAGAGTTTCAGGTCTCGTTTGAGGAGAATGAATTAATTGAATTTGAGGTAAGAGATATTGAGCAATAACTGCTCTTGTCAAAGTCTGGTTGGAAAATTTAAAGAAATTAAACTGTCTTAATTGCTGACTCACAGAAGGGAAGCTAGGAAGAGAATAATAATCGAAATTTTTTCCTGAAAAAATTTGGTGTAATCCTAAAAATGATACTATATTTGCCGTCCAATATCGCGGGA
>NZ_JBLVTL010000002.1:93539-94574 GCF_048285835.1 Christiangramia aquimixticola | reverse complement strand
CAGTTCCCGCTACTAAGCAAAACCACCTTTTAAAGGTGGTTTTTTTATTTCAGGGAGTCACTGGTTCCCCCGATGCTTCAGGGCAGTTCCCGCTACTACAAAAGCCAGTTGAATTTCAGCTGGCTTTTTTTTTGGAATAAATTCAGGAACCCTGCTTCGGCGAATTTATGAAGAAAAAGAAGCTGACATGCGCAGCATGGCTGGGTTTTGTATTTAGCTTATTCCCTTCGGCCGATTTCCGAAAGAAGGAAGGAAATCAATCCAGTTCCCGCTTCTACCAGAGCTAATTAAAATTCAACAGGTTTATGATATATATCATGAAGTGTAGGAGCTTTAATTACGGGTTATTCAAACTCACGAATAAAAATCTTGCGATATTGCTAATATTTAACGGATTATAGTTAATTTTATAGTGTAGAGAGTATTACTTTAGTTATCAATCTAGTTTATTTTAAAGGGGGTGACTTGTAGGGAATTGCCTCCTTTTCTTATTTTTTCCTCCTTAAGAATCTCCTCTATTGGAAAGCCAAACAGTCTTTAAATTTCAAATACCATTTTTTAATTTTTGGGTAAATGGGATTTTAATCTATACTAAACCGAATAAAGGGAATTAGAGATGTATTACCTCCCTTTCCACTTATACCTGATTTTGCTGACAATAGACAAAAAAAAGCCGTGACAATTATCACGGCTTGAGAATCTTGTTTTTAATATTTATCTAACAATTATTCTTTTTCAGAACTTGTAGTTTCAGTAGATTTAATTTCCAAACTATCGATTTGAATAGTGGTGTCTAACTCTACTTCAGCTTCTATTTCTTCTACTAAAATTTCTCCTTCGTTTTCTTTAGAAATAGCTGTCTCATCTGCAGTTTCCTGTGCTGTGTTGGCATTAGCTTGTTTGCAAGATGTAAAATTTAAAACCATCGCAAAAGCTGCAACAGTAAAAATCATTTTTTTCATTTTCAAATGAATATTAATTGTTTAACTGACCAAATGTAATCTGAAATAGCATCCCTTTTACATTTTAACTAAA
>NZ_JBLVTL010000002.1:64294-93500 GCF_048285835.1 Christiangramia aquimixticola | reverse complement strand
GAAAGCTCTATTGCGCATCGAATTAGAATCACTTAGATGTGAAATCTTAATTATTGTTTTATAGGTCTTTATTACTGAAAATAATTTCCTCCTCAAAAATTATTGGCAATCCTTTAACTAAACTCTTGTCTACATTTGATATGGAATTAGGTGATTTAATGCCTGATTACTTATAATAAAAAAAATGAAAATAGACACATATTTTGTTAATGCAGTAATCGTTCTGCTTGTTGTAGTGCCCTATGTACTGTTCATAATAATGGCTAACCAAAAGACCAGTTCTCTCAAAAAACAATTTAAACATTTGGTCCGGGTAAATAATCTTAATTTAGATTGGGAGAACAGGTGGAACAAAAATATAGTTGGGATAGATTTTAAAACGAAACAAATGTTAATAGTTCAACAGAACGATACTGAGGTAGTTCACCGGATTAATTTAAGAGGCATTGCGAAGAGTAATATTTGTTGTAATTCTAAATTTATAAATAATAGAGGTCAAAAGAAAGAAGTATTAAAGGAGATAATTCTTCGGCTCGAATCCTATAATGATGAAATTACTGATATTGTTTTATTCGATGATAATTTAAGCTACACTTATGACCATGAATTAAGTAATGCAAATAAGCTTAATAGGGTCATTCATAGTCTTCTTATTTTTAAACCTATAATTACCTCAGCGGCATAATATTTTAAAATTAATAATATGATAATTGATTTTATCTTATTGATCCTTGGTTTTGGTTTGCTTATAAAAGGAGCAGATTGGCTTATTAATGGTGCCTCCATACTGGCAAGGAAAAAAAATGTATCAGATCTTATTATTGGTTTAACCATTGTGGCTTTCGGGACCTCAGCACCAGAACTTATAGTTAATACTGTGGCAGCTTTTCAGGGAAGAGAAGAATTGGTGTTTGGAAACGTGATAGGAAGTAATAACTTCAATCTTTTTATAATTCTTGGTATTACAGGGCTTATAAGTCCTCTGGTTGTTCAAGAGAGTACTATTAAAAAAGAAATTCCCATTTCACTACTCGCAGTACTAATTTTGTATGTGCTAGCAAACAGTTTCTTTACCAATCTCTCTGTTCTAAGCAGATTTGATGGGTTATTACTACTGGTGCTTTTCGGTGTATTTCTTTTTTACATAAAAAATCAATTATCTAATAACCCGGTTCAGGAAATGCCTGTTGTGGTAAGCGAAACACCTGCTAAGATTACCTTATTTATAATAGTAGGATTAGCCGGCCTTGTAGGTGGAGGAACACTGGTAGTGGATAGTGCGTCCAGCATTGCCGGATTTTTCGGAATAAGTGAAAAGATAATTGGGCTCACTATAGTGGCAGCAGGAACATCTCTGCCAGAGTTGGCGACATCGGTTATGGCTGCAATAAAAAAGAATGCAGATATTGCGGTTGGTAATATCATAGGTTCTAACATCTTTAATTTGCTTTTAATTCTAGGGTCTAGTGCCCTGATTAGACCATTGCCTTACGACCCAATATTTAATACAGACCTATATATACTGTTAGCAGGGACGATTGTTCTAATGATCTTTATGTTAACCGGAGGTCGAAAAATGCTGGACCGCTGGGAAGCCCTTTTACTTTTAATCACCTATTTGATATATACAACTTACCTTATTTTAGAAACTGTGTAACTGGAGTATTGAACCTGGTTCCAATTGTAAAATTCAAAATTACCCATTAAGAGAGGACAACTTTCTTACTCAGACAACTCAAAAATTTCCTCTATTGGAAAGCCAAACAGTCTTGAAATTTTAAATGCCAGAGGTAAACTGGGATCAAATTTTCCTTTTTCAATGGCATTAATGGTTTGTCTGGAGACTTCAAGCCTGGAAGCGAGTTGGGCCTGAGTGAGATCATGTTCAGCCCTTAAAATCTTGATCCTGTTTTTCATGAGTATCTTCTTGTCCCGATAATAGAAGCAGCTAAATATGTGATTCCAATTAATATTACCAGATGAGGAATTTCAGCATTAAAGCTTATTAACTCTACAGATTCCAGCATAGAATAAGCTAAGCCAAAAATTACGGCTACCCCAAGGGTTAAAGCCATGGCTTCTAACTGAATTTTACGTTGCAATTCATCAAGTGCGTTTAATTGATTCCGGTTCGCAATAATTACCCCTATCCCTACCGCAAGGTTTAAGAGAATGGCCAGGAGATTAAAAAAATCATTTGCTTCCCATAAACTTTTGGATCCAAAACTTGTAATAGCAGTAATCACAACCCATAATAATGTCCACAAAGCCAGTTTTTTCGTGGCTAAATGTGATTTATTTATCCTTTTTTTTCTCATTGTGTCCATATTTTGAATGTAAATTTTGCATTATAAAGATATAATTAAAAATTATAGGTAAAGTATATTTTACAAAAAGTAAAATGAAATTTACATTTAAATATTTTTATTATAGGAAAGTGGCTTTTTATAGGCTTTTACAGACCAAAAGCGAAAAATACCCTTTAATGGGTATTTTTTAAAAGGATAGCTATACCTAATTTAGTGCTATGGTAATTCGTTAATCGGTTTAAGTTTAAATTATTTCAATGTAGGGTAGGAATAATTTAACCGTTTGAATAAACCTTTCCAAAACCTTCCAGGATCCTGGAAGGTTTTTGTGTATATATAATTCCCCATTTCCCATCTTTCTTCTTTGGTATCTGCAGCCGCAAAGTTTATTATTTACCTTTCATATTTTCACATTTTTTATGACATCAAATAATTTAGTGTTTCGATATTTGAATATCACGGCTATTTACTTAGTTGAACAGATCAAAATTTGAGGTTATGGACTTGAAAGATGAATTTACAGATCAAAATATAGACATTACCCTTCCGGTGATAATAGGTTATCCGGTTCTGGATAAATATTTAATACAAAAACTGGTAGGGGAGATCATTAGCAAAGGTGAAGGGAGTAACTCTAATTATGCACAGGTGTTGGATGTGTCTATGGAAAAAAGTGAAATGGAAGAATATGATCTTCGTATTAATTTCACCTTGCAAACCTTAACCAGTCTTTTTAAGAACTGGCAGATCAAAATGGCATTTCATGCAGCTTTGGAACTTGATCGCGAACTACAACATATTTCGCTTAAAAAATTTGAAGTTGACGGGGAGACAAATAACTGGTTCGCTAATCAAATTCTGGAAACAGTTATAAACAGATGGATGTACGAAAAGCTTAAAAAGAAACTTAACTTTAACTTTATGCCGGTAATCGAGGAAAAAGTTGGAGCTATAAACGAAAAGCTGGAGAGTAAGTTAGAAGCTAAGGAAGGAGTACATCTAATAGGTGCTTTAAATAAACTCGAGGTGTCCAATCTAAAAGCGGGAAAAAATGAACTGTGGATTTCTGTGACCATTACCGGTACAGGAATAGTAGAACTTGAGAAACTTGAACTATAAAGTTATTTTTCCACTCCGTTAAGATCAAATGCATTTACATATTTGATCACATCTGCGAGAGATTTTATCTCCAGTTTACTTTTAATATTCTTCCAGTGAGTTCTAAGGGTTCCAATGGAGATAAAAAGTTCATCGGCAACCTCTTGTTGTTTAAGCCCTTTTGAAATACTTACCATTACCTGCTTTTCCCTTTTGGTAAGGGTTGTAAACTTTGAAATATTCTTTTTAAGGAACTCGTTTTCCTCTATTAAATTTGCAAACGACCTTATTGTGTTGGATATATCTGAAGATGGTCTCTTGATCTTAATTATCGAATTTCCTTCTTCATCCACACCTTCAAAAAGAATGGTTACATCTTTATTGGGATTAATTTCCTGGCTTTTAGTTTCTTCAAGCCATTGTCGGGCCTCCTTTTCAGATGCAAAATGTAGTGGACTAATTACCGATTTCATTTTTTCAAAATGACTCATGATACTTAAATGTACAAGTACATCGGTTCCCACTACAAAAGCCACTTTTTGACAACCATTTTCAACACAGGGAATATTAACATATTCTTCTATCCAGGCATGTGTTTCCTGATCTACAGGTAACCGGAACCTTTCCTGTAACCACAGGGTTTTAGAAGGTTTAAACTTTTTGTAGAGCTCGCAGTATTTGGAAAGTTCTTCTTTTAAAACAGTATTCGAATCGGGAGATTGTTTCCAGAATTGAACAAAGCAATCATTCTCCTTTTCTATCCGAATCTCGAGAAAATCACTTTCGTATATTTTCATGTATATCCCATTTATAAGAATTTTTCGAAATTAAGGATTATTTCAAAGGAAAACCATTTTTTATACTAAATATCATCGTTTAAGAACTAAAAAGCTCAAAAATCAGCTCCAAATTAATAATTTTAAAGGAAGTGTTTATCTTCATCTTTCAAAATTGTAACATGGATTTGAATAAATATATCGATCATACGCTCCTGGCTGCAAAAGCCTCTAAAAAAGAAATTATTAAACTTTGTGAAGTAGCAATAGCACATAATTTTTTTGCTGTCTGCGTCAATAGCAGTAGAGTAGCCCTGGCCTATGAAAGTCTAAAAGGCCACGAAATATATATTGCAGCAACTATAGGGTTTCCTTTAGGTAGTGCTTCCACGAGCGCCAAGGTAGAGGAAGCGAACAGAGCAGTTACAGACGGGGCTACTGAATTGGATATGGTGATGAATATTGGCGATCTTAAAGATGGGAATCATGAAAATATTCTGAAAGAAATAAAATTGATCAAAAATACAGTACCCGAAGGAATCCTTAAGGTGATTATAGAGACCTGTTATCTTTCAAATTCTGAAATTGAAACGGCCAGTAAGCTTGTCGCACAGGCCGGGGCAGATTATGTGAAGACTTCAACCGGTTTTGGGAGCAGGGGAGCAAGTTTTGAAGATGTAAAGCTCATGGCTGCAGCAACTGAAGGAAAGATCAAAATTAAAGCTTCGGGCGGGATACGAGATAAGGCTACCGCTTTAGAATATATCCGGCTTGGAGTAAGCAGAATTGGGACCTCATCTGGAATAAAAATTATATCCTAACCGAGGTCCCGAATTCTATGAGTCTTCCGGATTTTAAATTTTAAAGGTAATCACCGGAATTTTGGCATGATTGGCGATATCCTCGCCCATGCTTCCAAAGAAAAAGTGGCCTATAGGTTTACGACCATGCGTAGGAATTGAAATAGTATCTATGTTGGCCTCCTTGCAATAATTATAAACTCCTTTCTCTGCTGTATAATCGTTATAGAAAACCACCTTATCCAGATAATTCTCTTTGTTTTTTCCCTGATCAATCTGGAAATCATATGCTTTACGATGCATTTCGCCTGAGTTCATAAACTTCTCAGGAATATTAATAAAAAGGATCTCCGGCTCCACTCCAAAAACCTTGAAGAACTTTTTAGCAGCTCTATAAGCATTCGCCGTTTCTTTGTCAAATTCAGTGACAAATACCGCTTTTTCAATTTTAAAATCTTTAATACGTTCCTTGATGACCAAAACCGGAATGTTGGAGGTGCGAATTACTTTTTCTGTATTGGAACCTATTAGAGCTTCTTTAATCCCGCTGGCACCATGTGATCCCATAATAACAAGATCGGCACCATATTCTTCAGCGACCTTATTTATTTCACTGAATATAATATGGCTTTTTACGGCTTCGGTTACATCTATATCTTCCAGATAATCTTTTCTCAGAAATTTTTTAAAGCGTTTTCTGGTAATTTCCATATAATATATGGCATTGAAAATTTCCTGTTTTTCGTCCCTGGTAAGATATGAATCGGGAATTCCAATCATATGCACTGCAACGACTTCAGCTTTTTGTTTTTTCGCAATACTTGCGGCTACTTCAAGAGCATATTCAGAATATTCTGAAAAATCTACGGGTACGAGAATAGTTTTCATAATTACCATATTTATACTTCAAAGCTATCTTTTCTCTGTTATTTAAAATATGATCTCCGTCAGTTTACTCAAATTATAAATATTTTACTTAGCTGAAAATGAGGTAAGTATTCTGAAATTATTATAAAAAAGACTTTATCTTTATTTAAAACCAGTTCAATTTTGCAGGATTCATTTTTAAAAGCACAGGGCATTTTCGATGTGCTGTTTCAGGCTGCTTCAGAAGGGATTATAGTTGTAGACTCCAATCAGGTGGTGGTTGCGGCGAATGAAGCCGCCGAGTTTATGTTTGGATATCTAAAGGAAGAGATACGGGGACAGCATCTGGAGATCCTCATTCCAAAGAAATACCATCATAGTCACCACAGGCATTTTGATAAATTCCTTCAGAATAGTGAAAAGCGGCAAATGGGACATGGCCGGGAATTATATGGGGTAAAGAAAGACGGAAGTTTGTTTCCCGTAGAGGCAGGTTTAAACCCATTTAGCCATGAAGGTGAAAATTATGTAATGTCCCTTATCATAGATATTACAGTTAGAAAAGAGACGCAGCAGCAAATCGAAGATCTTAATACACATCTTGAAGATAAAATCAAACTAAGAACTCAGGAGCTTAGCGAAAGTGTAGAGGAGTTGCAAAAACTGAATATTGATCTTGAAAGTGAAATTAAGAAAAGAGCTGAAGCCGAAAAGAAAATCAAAAGTGCGCTGCAAAAGGAAAAAGAATTGAATGAGTTAAAGACTAAATTTCTCTCGCTCGTTTCCCATGAATTTAAAACCCCCTTAAGCGGAATTCTTACCTCTGCAACCCTGGTGGAAAAATATGCAGCAGAAGACCAGCAACACAAACGTGAAAAGCATTTATTAACTATCAGGAACAAAGTACATTATCTCAATAATATCTTAAACGATTTTTTATCGATCGAAAGACTGGACAGTGGGAGAGGCCAGTATAAGTTTGCGACTTTCAGCCTTAAAAGGTTTATCAACGACATTGTTTACAATGCCAATTTCTTGCTTAAAGAAGGACAGGAGCTTATATATCCTGATGAAATTGAAGAGATGGAAATCTTTCAGGATGAGAAGATCCTTGAATTGATCCTTTCCAATTTGCTGGGCAACGCCATTAAATATTCATCAGAAAATACCAGGATTTATCTGCGCATTAAGATCAAGGGACCAAACATTTATTTTGAAGTGGAAGATGAGGGCAGGGGAATTCCTGAAAAAGATCAGAAACACATTTTCGAAAGATATTTTAGAGCTGAAAATGCGCTGTTGGATCAGGGCACAGGGATAGGATTGAATATTGCCAGAACTCATCTTGCCAATCTTGGCGGAACTATAGATTTTAGCAGTAAAGAAGGGGAGGGAAGTTTATTTAAGGTGAAGGTGCCGTTTGATAAATCTCCCGGGAATTAAATAAGTATAAGGTATGAGCAGGTTATTGTTAATAGAAGATGATGTTACAGTAAGAGAAAATACTGCAGAATTGCTGGAGCTTTCAAATTATCAAATTATTACCGCTCCTAACGGCAGGGCCGGTATCGAAATCGCCAGGAAAGAATTGCCGGACCTTATAATTTGTGATATCATGATGCCGGAGGTTGATGGCTATGGGGTATTAAAAGTTTTAAGTCAGGATCCCGAAACAGCTAACATTCCTTTTATTTTCCTTTCGGCAAAAACAGAACATAAGGATATAAGAAAAGGAATGAACCTTGGAGCCGATGATTATCTTACTAAACCTTTTGAAGAAGAAGAGCTAATAGCTGCGATCGAAAGCAGACTGGCTAAAGTTACTATTCTTAAATCATTAGCTTCAGAAGGAGAAATAACGCGAGGAAAGGAGACTGCTAATCTGGATATTTTAAAAGCTGAGTTTGAAAAGAACGGAATTCAGCATTTTAAAGAAGAGGAAAGTATTTATAAAAAAGGGGAGCCTGCTAATTTGTTTTTTTTAATTGATCGGGGAGTGGTTAAAACTCATCGGTTGGATGATCAGGGGAAAATTCTAATTACCGAGATATATAAAGAGGGTGATTTTTTTGGAAATTACTCTAATAATAAAGCGGTGTTTTATGAGGAAGATGCCACGGCAATGGAAAATGTACAGCTATATACTATTTCTAACGAGAAATTTCATCAGCTCCTAAAGGCAAATCCCAGCCTGGCCTTACAGCTGGTAGATACTTTAAATAATAGTCTAAGGGAAGTGAAAAAGCATTTGATGGAAATGGCTTATGGGTCGGTTCGAAAAAAAACAGCCAACACGATATTGCTATTTGCTGAAAAGATCAAAAAACACCCATTAAAAAGCATCAGGATCTCAAGGGCAGATCTTGCCGGTGTTGCCGGGATGGCTTCAGAAAGTTTGATAAGAACCTTATCAGATTTTAAAAAAGAAGGACTTATTGAGATCGATGGTAGAAATATTATTTTACTGGATCAGGAAGGGCTTAAAGCCATTCGATGAATAACCTGGTTTTAATCGAGGTAGAACTGATGATTATCATTTTACCGGCAGGCCTCACTATGTAACTTCACATTCTAAGTGAAGAATCAATGAAGGTTTTAATACTTGATAACCTAATTAAACCCACCAATTTTACTGGAAAATTTGCTGTGAATTTTTTTAAAGAATCCGGGGTTAATTTCTATTTTCCTAATGTTACAGCTAAAGAGGCGCAATTTCACTTTCCGGCTATTGCTACAAAACCTATTGAGTTAATTGAGAATATACAGGAGTTAAAAAGGGATGCAATAGATCCCGGCCATCACTTCTTCAGCCTTAGTTTTGAAGGGAATTTAATTTCTGCCATGCGAGAGGCAATCTCAAAAAACAAAATTGACCTTGTGTTTATCGGAACAGAATTAGCAGAAGCTGGAGCTGACTCGATTGCAATAATATATGAGGTAATTCGAAAGATTAAATGCAATTTGATTATAATTCCTGCCGGTTGTCGGTATCAGAAAATAGAAAAAGTGGTGTTACCCGTTTCCGCATCCCTGCTGCCTTTTAAAGGAAAGTTAGATGAGATTTATGAACTGGAGTATTTCAAAGGATCCAGGTTTATGTTAATGCCTATTGGAACCGGGGAAGCCAAACCTTTTCCTGAATTATCTCCTTGTCTAACCCCTGAACTATTTAAAGAAATCCAGAATGAATTCGATCTTGTGGTGATCTTAGGCAAAAACCTGGAAGTTTGTGAACGGCTTTTTAAAAAGGACATGGGTATTTTATATAAGCAATCGTTGAGGCTTCCACTGTTCATTTACCATGAAAGCGAATAATGATCTTGCTCTCTAAAGTTCGATTAAAAGCTTATTGCAGCTTCCATCATAAAACCTTCAAATTTCCCATCATTATGAATGTCTCTAACCGGGTAATCATTATATTTTTGATGAACATATTCCAGTTTCATCAGGATATTTTTGGTTAAAAACCAGCCGGTACTCAGTTGTATTCTGTTAATATAAACCTCGGTATCTGCAGTGAGATCTCCGCGGGCAGAGCTATATCTGCCGCCAAGGTAAAGATCATCATCTCCGCCAAATCTGTAAATAAGCTCCCCGGCATAATGATTCCAGGTGCGTTCATTCAACTCGGCAGAAGCTTTTCCCTGAGCTCTTTCGTAAATCCCGAAAAATTCCAGTCCGCCATATTTTATAAACGGGTTGATCATTATAGAGGTGAGTTCATTTCTAAAATTCGGGTTTATTCTCCCGGCTCGAAAACTATCCCCTTTGCCCTCCAGATCTGTGAAAATATTGTAATACCGGGAGCCTGACCGGTCACCACTATATAAATAAGCAGTTCTGGTTTGAGCCGTATGATAGATGGAACCTGTAAGCCTTAATCTTAAGTATGCTTCAATTTCACGGTCATATCCAATTTTAGCAACAAAAGACGGGCTGGTGGTATTAGGGTTCTCAACCGATTGATTAAGCTTTCCATTGGTGATTCCGGCCATTCCTAACCAGGAATCGCAGAAATAATAAATTTCTGCTCCCACTTCGGTAGTAAAACTATCCATCAGGTAGTTTCCTACGAAAGGGTTGTAAAGAGCCATGGCATTATCTGTTCTTCTAAAATGAGCATCGCCATAATTAACTTCCATGTGGCCAATTTTGATGCGTAATTTTTCCATTAATTCTTCAGCAAATCCTTCGCTTACAAACTCCAGTTTGTCTATTTGAATATAACCTCCCTTTACCCAGGCTTCGGGATGATGTTGGGAACTAAGGTATGTTCTAAGATGCATACGCACCCCATCATATAAAACCACATCCAGATCCAGATTTGCAGTTGCCAGGTTAAAGTTATCTCCAATCTCAATTAACTGCGGAGTTGCTTCGTTATTTGAATTCTCGTGATCCAATGCCTGAAATTGAATGGTAGAAGCACCACCAATTCTAACCTGGACTCCGTTAAAGGTAGTAAGGCTGTCCTTTGGAGCTTCAAACTGGTTGATGCCTCGCTGGTCAGGATTTCTGAAATTATCAATATCCCTTTGATTTTGCGCAATTAGCGGCAGGCCAATTAACAGGATCAGGGTTCTAATAAGAATGATGGTAATTTTTTTCATGATTCCTTATGTTAAGGTTAAACTTATTTTTTTGAGGAAAGTTCAAATTTTACAACTACCCGATCTCCGGTTTTAATGGTCCCAAATAGGGCTGAAGGAGGCTCAATCTTATAATCGGTCATATTAAGGGCCAATTCTCCACTAATGTTGTGGTTGTTTTTATCTTGAGTTAGATTTACAGGAACCTGAATGAGTCGCTCGGTGCCGGCAATTTTTAAAAATCCTTCCAGTAAAATGTGGTAATTATTAGCAGAGACTTTTTCGAATTTTTTAACCGATTTAAGTCTGAAGCATATTTCGGGATATTGGGTGGTATGTAATGCTTTATAGATATTCTTGTCCATGCTCTTTTTACCGCTTTTTAATCCTTCAGATGGTACCGTGACTTCCAGCCTGGTGATCTTTCCAAAATTCTCATCACTAAATTCTACGTCTATAACTCCGGAAATATTTACGGCTTGTAGTTGCCAGTCATGAATATTGGAAGTCCCGTCTACGGTAAGGCTAATATCTTCCTTTTGCAGATCAAATGTCTGCGCTTTCATCTCCACCATTGTTATAAGCATTACGACTATAACTTTAAAAGCAATCCTGACTCGCATAAGCTTGAATTTGATTAATTACAAAGTTGGTTGAAGAGTTCTTTTTACGGAATGACGTTGGTCATATTTCGTTGTAATAATACTTTCTTGGCTTTATCAACCTCAGAAAATGAGGTGGTTATGTTTTTAACAGCTTATAGAGTTTAGGTTGAATTGCGCTTTTTAAGCGATTAAAGTCAGATATAAATTTAAAATCAAGAGTGAATGAAATGAGAGTGATGTTATAAGGAATTAAATATATCAGCGGGGGAAAGGATTAAAAAGCCAGAAATAGTAACCGTGGGAAAAATCTGCCTTTATTTTGTTAATATCGTCTTAATAAATACGATTCAAAATATTAATATTCAGGGATTTATAAACAGGATAATTTCTAAATTATTACCTCAATACATTTCTAAAATCTACGGTTTGAAGCATTTTAAATTTAGAATTCTGTTTTTCCTTATTCTGGGAACTTGTGTACAGTTGTTTTCGCAAAATAATAGTACAGTGAAAAGGGTTCAATCCATAGAGCCTTTTTTAAAAGCTGAAGATGTTCACATCCAGCAAAATTCCGGTGATGATCTTTGGATCACCACCCCGGTAAAAGTGATGCGCTATAATTCTGTTGATGTAAGGGATTATAATAAATTTAAAGGGATTCCATCAGAAGTTGGAAAAGAGTATATCTCCACCTATACCGATTCAGAAAATAAAATCTGGCTAGCCGGGAATAACGGACTGGCTGTTTTAGACTCTAAGAAAGATGAGTTCAGGTTTGTGAGCAACACCACCGGGCGTATTTATATATTAATGGAAGATTCTGGAAAGCAATTATGGATGGCTGCCGAAAATGGGATCTTTAAATTAAAGGTCGATTCAGAAAAAACAGATTTTGGAATTTCCCGTTTTCTTTCAGAAAATACCATGGCAACTACTTCTGCAGTTCACCAGGGCAGGATCGTATTTGCCGGGCCTAATGGCATACTTACCATCGACAGGCGATCGGGAAAATTTAATAAGATAGATACAGGATACTTCCAGGAGCTTTTAATTACCAGTTCAGTAAGTTTTCCGGAATTTTTGCTTTTTGGGACTGAAAGGAAAGGGTTTTTTAAGCTCGAAGCTGATTTTAAGAAATTCCAGAAAGTACTTACGCTTCCCTATCAGCTTGCTTCAGCAGATGTAACTCATCTTGAAAAATTTGATGATGAGGTCATTGTTTCTACTAACGGAAATGGAATCTTTAGAATTGGAAGTGATCTTAAGTTAATTGGAAAGATCAAGGATGCGCCATCTAAAGTTTTTACGGCGAGTCTTAACAGGAACAATTTATTATGGATGGTGAGTAACCGCGGACTTTTTATTAAAAACTATTCCCGATATGCAGTCAATAATATTTTCGATAGTCATGCTAATTCTTTGATCACCGCCCTGGAAACAGATTCCCGCGGTCAACTCTGGATGGGAACCGGTGATGGTCTAAGCATCTGGAACCCACAAACCGATAAGTGGAAACATATTTCAAATCTTAACAATCAATCCGGCCAACATAAGCCAACAGAGATCACTGCTCTGTCTGCAGATGAAGAGCAAATGTGGGTGGCCACAGCCGATGATGGTGTCTATAAGATGAATATAAATACTCTGGCAAAAACTCAATATTCCACTGGTGCCAGAAACAAAATTCAGGTTGAGGTTCCAAAAGCAATATTTATAGATTCCAGAAATAATACCTGGATAGGTGGAGAAATGGGTTATCTAACCAGAGTAGATAAGCGCAACTTAATAAAGACCTTTCCAATTAAAGACGTTCAGGCAATTGCCGAACTTGGACCTAAAAAGATCATCGTAGCAACTAAAAACCGAATCTATTCTCTCAATCCGGTAACCGGAAGGATCACAGATCTGGAAAGCCTTAATGCTAATAAGGATCTCCTGTATTATGCTATTAACGATCTCAAGATCACCAATAGTGGGATGGGACTAATTGCCACCAAAGGTGCGGGTCTAATAATTTACGATTTTGTAAACGACAAATTTGAATTAATTAATGAGGAAGCCGGTTTACCATCGAATAACCTTGAAGGAATTTTAATAGATGAAACCAATGCTTACTGGCTGGCCACAGATAAAGGTTTAAGTGTTTATGATCCTGATAATGGAGAATTAAAAAGTTACTCAGTTCTTAACGGACTTTCGACTAATGAATTAACCACCGGTTTTGCAATTCTTAAAAATGGAGACCTGGTGCTTGGAAGTGCCAGAGGAATAAATGTTTTTCATCCACAAACGATGTTAGCTCAACCGGAATTTAGGCCAAGAGTAGATTTTAATAATATCATTATTCCGGGTGAAAAAGAGGACCTTAAAAGAAACAGAGGTCTAAGGGCGGGTAAAAAGCTGCAATTGGATGAAAACACCGGGTTCCAGATCGGGCTTCAGGGAATTTCCCACCTTGATCCTGAAAGCCTGTTGTATTCCTGGAAACTTGAAGGTGTTGATCAGGAATGGAGTAAACCTACTCCAATGAATACGGCCAGCTTTTCAAATTTACCACCGGGAGATTATATTTTAAAGGTTAAGGCCAAAGTGGCAAATTCAGTATGGTCCAAACCTGTTGAGGTTCCTATTGAAATTGTTGCGGCAGCAGGAACTTTTAGCACGGTCTATCTGTTTATGGGAATCGGGATTTTAGCTACTATTCTCATTTTCGCCTATGTGTTTACCAAACGTTCGAGAGAAGCCGATAAGTTAGCCAAGCAGGAATTAAGTGAGCGACTTAAGGAAGAATTCAAAGCGCCGGTAGAAAGTGCCGTAAAATCGCTTAGTAAGATTTCTGCAGCCAGTGAAGCCGGGAATCCCGAAGACCTTCAAAGATACGCTGCCAGGTTCGATGAACTTTTTCAGCAAATCCTGAATTTTAATTATCAGGAGTCTGTCTATGAAATTTCAAAAATTTCCATGAAAACTCATTTGCCTCAAATAATAAAGGAGATAAAGCCTGTTTACAGTCTCAAAAATATTGAGATGATCATTAACGATCAATGGGGAGAGGGTGAGTTCTATTATAATATGGAAATGCTGGATAAGATCTTTTTCAGTTTAATTTCAGGAAGCGCGGGATATTCTTTTAGAGAAGGGAAGATCATTATGAACTTGATACGAACAAATGTAGGAGACCTTAAACTTCAGATAACCGATAATGGTCGTGGAATTCCTTTGAGTGATGTAAAGTTGCTGGAAAAGAATAAACAGTCTGATACAAAACCAAGATTCAGAGATAAAGGCGGACTAAAATATATTCTGAAAGCAAAGGATCTCATCCAAAAAGCCGGAGGTAGTTTTAGTTATGAGACTGAAAAAAATGAAGGCTCTACCTTTACCGCGGTGCTGAAAAACAGACAGCAGGAGTACAGAAAAGTGCCGGAACGCGCTGCCGCAATCTTTAAGGCTGAAAAAAGTACCGTAAAGAAAACATCTAAAAAACCCGGAGTGGTTGCAGGTTTGAACGAAGGTAAAATTCTCATTATTGAAAATGAGACTGAAACCCGGGAGCAGCTTTTCAATTCTCTAAGTAAATATTGCCAGGTTTATCAGGCCGGTACCGCCGAGGAAGGAATCGAGAAAGCTTCAATGATATTCCCGGATATTATAATTACTGCCGCAGTATTGCCGGATATGAACGCATTTCAGCTTTCCAAAATGCTTAAAGCCAATGCCGGATTAAATCATATCGATATCTTCCTGCTGGCAGAAGAGGCCACCATTCTTGCCGATGAGCAGTTAAAAAGCATTTCTGAGGTTATAAGAAAACCATTAGAGATGGATGCCATTATAGCTCTGACTTCAGAAAAGTTTAAAAAGATCATGGAGGTAAGGCGCACTTATATCTCTTCCTATAAAGAGGATGCGAAGGTGCAATTCAAGAGTAAGAATGATGAAGAATTTATTGCACGAATTCAAGAAATGGTAATTGAAAATATAAGAAATGAGAATTTCCAGGTGCATGATCTAAGTGCGGCAATTGGCATTTCAAGTAATGCCCTGTTCATGAAGCTTAAGAGTCTGGTAAACCTTACTCCGCAGGAGTTGGTTGACCTTACTCGCGTAAATTACGCCCTCTCTAATATGGGAGAAGATAATTCCAATATCCTTGAGGTCACCTATAAAGCCGGATTTGAAAACCCAAAACAGTTCTATAGTTCGTTTAAAAAATTCTATGGTTATGATTTTTCAAATTCGGTAGAAGAGTTTAAATAGTTTGCTGGCTAGAATGAAAATAGCCTGACTTAAATTAATAAGTTCAGGCTATTTTTTATTTAAAGCTGGTTATTATCCTACCAAATGAAGTTCACTAAAGTCTTTATTAACTATCATGGTTTTTTCTTCGGCATTAAACTGAAGTTGATCCAAAGGGATTTCTTCATTTTCAAAGAAAACCTTTTTCACTTCAAAAGGAAGGCCATGGAAATTCAGTTTAAAAGTCTCATAAGAAGCTGAAAATTTCCCGCTCTTATGCTGCTGAAGAATTATCTCATCAGTTTTCCCGGTTAGCTTAAATGTTCTAAGACTGTAAATATTCTGGCGGTACTCATAGCCATCGTGAGCATCTTCATAGAATTCAGAATTTTCCTTTCCAAGTTTGTAATAAATATCAAGGCTTAACTGATCTATTTCTAATTCATCAACATATTGCTGAACAGGATATTTTGGAATTACCGCACCTTCTTTTATGAAGATAGGGCAAATTTCCAATGGAGCATCTACCCACATTTCTTTTCCTCCGGTAACTAAAGTGTCGTTCCAGAAGTTATACCATTTTCCTCTTGGAATATACATGCGTCTTCCCTGTACATTTGGTTCCTGTACCGGGCAAACCAGGATCTGGTTTCCAAATATGAATTCATCTGCACGGTAATGCGTTTGCACATCTTCCTGATCGAAATAAACCAATGGTTTTAGTATTGGCTGACCTTCCTGAACATAATTATAAAAGGCGGTATATAGATATGGTAATAACTGATATCTTAATTCCACAAATTTTTTCGAGATCTCCAGTACCTCATCTCCAAAGAACCATGGTTCTTGTTCCCCATGATCACCGGAAGAATGCACTCTACAGAATGGATGGAAAACTCCAAGTTGGATCCATCGGGTATAAAGCTCTCCTGACGGTTGTTCGGCGAATCCGCCAATATCAGATCCAGCGAAACTCATTCCACTCATGCACAATCTCTGCATTTGTATGTTCGCCAGCCATAAATGTTCCCAGGTGGCAACATTATCTCCCGTCCAGGTTGAAGTATATCTTTGTCCTCCGGAATAGTTTGCTCTGGTGATTATAAATGGCCTTTTTGGGAAATTGAATTTTTTCACCCCTTCGTAAGTAGCCCGTGCCATCTGCATCCCGTACACATTGTGTGCTTTACGGTGGCTACAATGATGCCCGTCATAATTATGTCTTACATCAAATGGGAATGTTTTACCGGGCACCTCCATTACTGCAGGCTCGTTCATGTCGTTCCAAACTCCTTTAACTCCAATTTCACCTATAAGCTCACGGTATAATCCGCTCCACCATTCCCTAACTTCAGGATTGGTAAAGTCGGGGAAATAACATTCACCCGGCCATACTTTCCCGCGCATGTAAGGGCCATCTGCTCTTCGGCAGAAATAATCCTTTTCAAGTGCTTCTTTAAAAATTGGATAACTAAGGTCTATTTTTATTCCCGGGTCAATAATAACCACGGTTTTAAATCCGTCATCTTCCAGCTCTTTTACCATACGTTTAGGATCCGGAAAATATTCCTTATTCCAGGTAAAACAGCGGAAGCCGTCCATATAATCTATATCCAGATAAATGGCGTCGCAAGGGAAATTTAACTCCCTGAATTTTGAAGTGATCTCCTTTACCTTGCTTTCCGGATAATAACTCCATTTACATTGATGGAATCCAAGTGCCCACATTGGTGGGAGTTCTGGTTTTCCGGTAAGATCGGTATAAGTGGTAAGTACATCTGTCATCTGGGGGCCGTAGATGAAATAATAATTCATCTCTCCGCCATCTGCCCAGAAACTGGTTACATTTCTTCGCTCACTACAAAAATCGAAATGCGTTTTAAAGGTGTTATCGAAAAAGATCCCGTAGGCGATATTCTGCTGTAGCCCCATATAAAAAGGAACCGCCTTGTATAGCTCAGCAGTATCCTTCCCATAGGCATATTGATCTGTATTCCACATACTCAATCTTTTGCCTTTAAGGTTAAAATTTGTGGGTTTATCGCCAAGGCCGAAGAAATTCTCCTGATCCCTGGAAGTTTTACTCATTTTCACGAAGTTGCCTCCAAACTCAAAGCTTTCTTCCCAGTGGAAACCAAGCTCATCTTCCAAAATGGTTTTTCCACCATGCTCATACATTCCAACGCGTAAATCATCTTTCGCTACCTTGCAAAGGAACTTTTCAGTATGAATCAATACATGAGAATTGTTTTCTTCAACTTTAAGTTTGTTGAAACCATGCGGATGATTTTCATCTACGGCATAGGAAAAATCATGCTCAAAAATTCCATTTGTTGCATAACGCAGCCTAAGCATATTATCTCTAAGCACGGTAATTTGCAATCTTACTCCGTTCTTGGTAAGGAAACTTATGGTGTCCTGATCGTGTTCGTAGGAGATCAGGGCCGTAGGGTAAAGATTCCCTTTATGTTCAAGTTCTGTATTGGTAATCATAGTTTTAGATTCGTTATTAACCTGGGCAAAAGAAGTTCATTCCCCGGGATAAAGAATTAGATTATTTATTTAATTTCAAAAACCACTGTGGCCAATGGAGGAATGGTTATGGTAGCCGAATAATCCCGGCCATGGTCAGTTTCCTGCTTTATGCTGATGGCTTTATTTTTAATATCAGCACCTCCGTACTTTTTATCGTCTGAGTTAAAAATTTCTTTCAGCTTACCTTTTGTGGGAACGCCGAGTTTGTACTCCTTAAGTACAGTAGGCGTAAAATTACAAACCACGATTAACTGATTTTTTAATTCATTTCCCTTTCTAATAAAGCTTATTACAGAATTTTGATTGTCATCATAAGCAATCCATTCAAAACCTTCTGCGCTAAATTGTTTTTCATAAAGAGCAGATTGGGAGGTATAAAGCTTATTAAGATCGGTTAATACCTGTTTAATGCCTTGATGAGGTTTGTGATCCAGCAGATGCCAATCCAGACTGGTATCAAAATTCCACTCCTCATATTGTCCAATTTCTGCACCCATAAAAAGGAGTTTCGCTCCCGGGTGAGTAAACATATAGGAGTACATTAGGCGTAAATTGGCAAATCTTTGCCACTCATCTCCGGGCATTCTGCCTAAAAGAGACTTCTTGCCATATACTACTTCATCGTGACTTAATGGAAGCGTGAAATTTTCAGTAAAAGCATAGGTTAAACTAAAGGTGATATCATTTTGATGGTGTTGCCTGTAAATAGGATCTTTTTTGAAATATTCCAGAGTATCGTGCATCCAGCCCATCATCCATTTCATCCCGAAACCAAGTCCGCCGGCATCAACAGGTCTTGAAACTCTAGGGAAAGAAGTAGATTCTTCAGCAATGGTTTGTACTCCTGTAAAACTGCGATAAACTTCTTTATTGAGTTCCTGTACAAAACTAATGGCATCAAGATTTTCTCTTCCGCCGTGCTCGTTGGGTTCCCATTCACCATCTTCCCGCGAATAATCAAGATAAAGCATAGAAGCAACGGCATCTACCCTTAACCCATCCACATGATATTTGTCCAGCCAGAATATAGCATTACTAATAAGGAAAGACCTTACTTCATTTCGACCATAATTGAAAATTAGACTTTTCCAGTCCGGATGATAACCTTTTCTGGGATCAGGATGTTCATAAAGGTGAGAACCATCAAATAAACCTAAACCATGTTTGTCTTCAGGAAAATGTGAAGGTACCCAATCCAGAATTACTCCAATTCCCGCTTTATGAAAGGCGTCCATTAAAGTCATAAACTCCTGCGAATCTCCAAACCTGGAAGTAGGAGCAAAATATCCGGTTAATTGATAACCCCAGGAAGGATCATATGGATATTCCATTACCGGCATAAATTCCACATGAGTAAAACCGAGTTCTTTTACATAACTCACCAGTTCATCAGCCATTTCGGTATAGGTAAGCGGCCTGTTTTCGTCCATGTTCTTTCTCCAGGACCCAAGGTGAACTTCGTAAACTGAATATGGTTTGTCCAGGGCATTCTTATTTTCCCGGGTAGCCATATACTTTTTGTCTTTCCATTCATAGTCCAGATCCCACACTATGGAAGCCGTATTTGGCGGATGTTCGCATTTTAACGCATATGGATCTGCCTTTTCGAATTTTTCGTCGTTAATGCCCGACTGTATTTTATACTTATACTTATTTCCTTTTTCTACTCCCGGAATAAAACCTTCCCAGATTCCACTTTCATCCCATCTAACATTTAGTTGGTGTTCCTGTTCGTTCCAGTAATTAAAATCACCAATGACTGAAACCGCTTTTGCAGTAGGAGCCCACACGGCAAAATATACGCCGGTTTCGCCCTCAAGTTCCATAATATGGGCACCGAATTTTTCATAAAGTCGGTAATGTTTACCAGCTTTAAAAAGTGAAATATCAAAATCTGAAAATAAAGAGTGAACCTTAACTTCTTTTTTCATTTAAATTTATTTAATGTTTATGACCATCAATCAAATAATTTTTCTGCCGGCCACATCCATCGAGGTGTTAGTAGTGTTTTTTAAATAATGACGACCAATAAAATGTATGACCGTCACCTAATATCATGTATTATAAATACATATGATCTTTAAAAGAAGCAATAATCGATTAAAAAATCTATTATATGCCTATATCTATGTTAAGATTCTGTCATAGAATAATTTAAGGCGATAATTATATATCATTTCAGCCAATTTGCTTCCCTTCAAAATCTTCAATTTATAATTGCAACAACCTTAAATTTAAAAAACTGAATTTTAAAATCGCAGGTTAATTAAAACTTGTTTAAAAATTTACCGAAAATTTAAGGGAAGAGATGTTTAATTGTGAATTATGGAATTATAACAGCGAATACCGAGAATAAAAAAAACCGGCTTAGCCGGTTTTTAAGATTTCATAATACTATCCAGTTTATTAGGCGGGATTGGAGGGGGTACCGAATTATTAACCGGGTTTGTGCTTTGCAAATATTTAAATATGGATTCCAGATCTTCATCGTTCATTTGACCGAAGTTCTCCCAGGGCATTGGGGGAAGTATCCTTCTACCATTCTTATCTCCTTTTAATTTTCCTTCCCTTAAAGCTGTTTTCCAGCGTTCCATGGTCCAGGTGCCAATTCCGGTATCATCTGAGGTCAGGTTTGCTGCGAACGAAACTCCCCAGGGGCCAACTGCAGCCGTTAGGTCTCCTGTCATTAGCATCCATCCGCTCTCCAAGGCTTCTTTGCTAATAGGAGGTAGGGAATCAGAAGACGGATGACCGGAAAGTGCAAGTTCCGGGATTTCCTGCGGACCTCTTTCGGTCATTTTTTTGGGAGAATGACAGTCATGGCAGCCAATTGTCTTAACCAGATATTTACCTCTGTCAATACTATCCTGCAGGGTCATCTTTTTTTCTTCAGGAACTTCCTTGTATTCCTTGTCGTTACACGAGGTGAGAAGCATTCCCGGTAAGATCGTTAATAGAAACAAAACAATTGCCTTGCTCCATTTCACAGTGTGAATGAATTTTTTCATAATTAATTGGATTGGTTGAACAGTATTAAATTATTATAACTTTCTGAAAACAAGCAATTTAATCGCTGAAATACCTAATTATTTGATGAGTTTGAATAAATCGAGGTAACCGATGATAAAAAAACTGAGAATATTATCTTTGCGCCTATGCAAACCGATAATTTAAAACAGGGTTTTTTTGGGATTGGAATTCAGAATGGGAAGACTCCGGAAAATCTTGGAGTCCTGTGGCGTTCTGCACAAAATATGGGTGCCAGTTTTATTTTTACGATCGGAAACCGCTATGCTAAGCAGGCCTGCGATACACATAAGGCTGTAGGCGCCATGCCTTACTTTCATTATGAGACTTTTGGCGATTTTTACCGGCATTTGCCTAAAGGGGCTATGCTGGTGGGAGTAGAACTGGATGATAAAGCTGAACCACTCGAAACTTTTATCCATCCAAGACGATGTGTTTATTTATTGGGAGCTGAAGATCATGGCCTTTCGTCTGAAGCTATCGAAAAAGCACACCATCTGGTGAAATTCAAATCTACTTTAAGTTTGAATGTTTCTGTGGCAGGAAGCATTGTTATGTATGATCGCAGTACAAAAACTGAATTTTCTACCTGATCACTCCTGCGAGGCTTTCTCCTTGCTGAAAAGGTTTTTCTCTTTTATCAATTTCGCAGTTAAGCCGGGAACCATCGTTTCCCAGGTATCATCTCCTTCCCGAATCATTTCGTAAACCTTTCTTGGATGGATTTCCAGAAGCTCTTCATCATAATCTTCAATATCTATCACCTTTTCATTATCAATAAAGAAGTTGTAGAGTTCCTTGACCCGAGGATGAACTTTTAGATTTTTACTGGTGATGATATCACCCGTCTTTGGATCCCTCATAGGATAGAGATAAACCTTTAGACTTTTGAAAAACAGTTTTCCAAATGCTTCCAAAATGCCTCCACTTAGGTGACGGTAATATTTCTCGTTAAAAATATCAATGAGACTATCCACACCCATAGCCAGGCCTAATTCCTTTTTGGTGTGTTGTGAGAAATACTCCACTACTTTATAATATTCCTGAAAACTCGAGATCATTACAGTTTGCCCAGATGCGCAAAGAAGATCTGCCCTATCCAGAAAATCCTTTTCATCGATCTCACCTTCAGCTTTTAGGTTGTTAATGGTCATTTCAAAAATGATCACGGTTTTATCTGGATTTACCTCCTCCTGTTCCAGGAATAATTTTCTGGAAGCCATGTACATTTGCAGGTTCAAATTGGTAACCGGCCTAAAACTTCCTCTAAGTGTAAGTATGTTTTTTTTATAAAGTACATTGGCGGGAAGGATGTTATTACCATTTGGCGAAAACATTACCGCTTCTGTAATTCCTTCCTTCACCAGTTCCAGACTCATTAACCTATTGTCGACATCTTTAAATACAGGACCCCGAAAATTGATGGAATCTATTTCAATTTTATCGGTGCTTAAGTGATCGTATAATTTCTTGATCAAAACCTTGGGGTCTTCACTTTGATAAAAAGCTGCATAAATAAGGTTCACCCCCATGATCCCTAAACTAATTTGTTGCTGGGAAGCGTTGTTCTCGTGAAATTGCACATGCAAAATTATTTCACTGTACGCCTGTTTTGGCTCTTTTTGAAATTTTATTCCCAGCCAGCCATGGCCTTTGTATTTTTTGGCCCAGTCAATTGTAGCTACGGTGTTGGCGTAACTGAAGAAAAGTTTGTTGGGATATTTTTGTCTTGATAAGCGTTGTTCTATAAGTTCGGCTTCATAATCGATCATCCTTTTTAACCGGGCTTCGGTAACATAGCGGTTTTGAGGATCCAGACCATAGATCGCATCGCTAAAATCCTTATCGTATGCGCTTAAGGTTTTGGCAATGGTGCCTTTTGGATTCTGTGCTCTGAAAAAATGACGAACGGTTTCCTGCCCTGCACCAATTTCAGCGAAGGTTCCGTAGATATTTTCGTTGAGATTAAGCCGGGTACATTTATTCTGAATGGAAAGAATGTTTTGGAAATCATCTTCACTTATTCCTGTCATTTTAGCGCAAAATTTGATTAGTAACTGAAAGTTAGGAATATTAAATTTTCTTAACAGGCATTTTAAGTAATGTTTAAAATAATAGCTGTGAGAATTTATTACAGTTCAAATATTTCCTTCTGAAAAAACCGGAAATAAAAAAAGTGGATTGACTTTTTCAGAATACTGAGAAAAGCTAATCCACTTTAACCGATCTGAATAATTTCAGTTTCGGATATATTATAAACTACTTAGAATTTATCTGAAGCAACCTTATAAGTAGGATCTTCCAGAATGTTTACTTCTATAAGAGCATCGGCATTCTTCAATAATCTTCGGCAGTCATCACTTAAATGTCTTAGATGTACTTTTTTACCAACTTTATTATAACGCTGGGTCACTGCATTTAAAGCTTCAATGGCAGACATATCGGCTACACGACTCTCCTTAAAATCGATAATTATCTCATCCGGATCGTTTGTAACATCAAATTTTTCAGCAAAATTAGTGGTAGAGGCAAAGAATAACGGCCCGTATATTTCATAGTGCTTAACACCATTTTCATCAATAGATTTTCTGGCTCGAATTCTCTTGGCGCTTTCCCACGCAAAGAATAATGCAGACAAGATAACTCCTACCAGTACTGCCAGCGCCAGGTTGTGAAGTAGAACGGTAATTAAAGCAACAATAATTACCAGGAAAATATCTTTCTTGGGTACCTTATTGAAGATCTTTAAACTTGCCCATTCAAAAGTTCCAATGGCTACCATGATCATAACTCCAACCAATGCTGCCATTGGAACTTGTTCGATTATAGGTGCACCAAATAAAACTATGGCAAGAATGGTAAGCGCTGCAATAATACCAGATAATCGGGCTCTGGAACCTGCAGATAAGTTTACCAGAGTTTGAGCGATCATAGGGCAACCTCCCATTCCAAAGAAGAATCCGTTTAGTACGTTAGCTCCACCCTGGGCAATACATTCCCGGTTACCATTTCCTTTGGTTTCAGTAATTTCATCAACCAGATTCAAAGTAAGTAAACCTTCAGTTAATCCAACTGCAGCCATTATCAACGAATAAGGAGCAATAATTTCTAAAGTTTTCCAGGTTAAATCGATCTGCGGAATGTGGAAAGGCGGGAATCCACCACTAACAGATGCAATGTCTTCTACTGTTTTTGTGTCTATTCCAAGGAAGTAAACCAGGATAAATACCACGATAATTGCTACTAAAGAAGATGGAACGGCTTTAGTAAGTTTTGGAAGTAAGACCACAATCGCGATAGTTAGGGCTACTAAACCAGCCATAATATATAATGAGGTTCCTTGCAGCCAAACCAGGTCTCCATTGACAATTGTTTTAAATTGATCTAACTGAGACATGAAAATTATAATGGCCAACCCGTTTACAAATCCAAACATTACCGGATGTGGAACCAGACGAATAAATTTCCCAAGCTTAAAAACTCCAATAATAATTTGAATAACCCCTGCCAGCGCAACTGCAGCAAGAACATATTCCAGACCATTGGATTTCATTAAGGCAATCAATACGATTACCGTTGCTCCTGCACCACCTGAAATCATTCCCGGTCTTCCTCCAAAAATTGCAGTAACTAACCCCATTATAAAAGATGCATATAATCCCATTAACGGAGGAAATCCTGCAAGTATTGCAAAAGAAAGAGATTCCGGGATCATGGTCATTGCCACGGTTAATCCGGCAAGCACTTCTGTTTTATAATTTACCTGTTGCTTGAAGTCGAATAAGTTCAAAACTCTTTTCATAATCGGGCTTTTTCATCTTAATTTTAAGAAGCGGCAAAAATAGTCATTAAAAACAGAAGTGCAATCTTATTGTATTTTAGATTTAAAGTTTTGCTAAAAATTGATTTACAGGGAATTATATTATTAAATTATAAAGCTGAAATCGAGATGAACCCTATATTTTAATGGGCTTGAGACCCATTGTTAGAAAACTAATAAAGATTAGGTAACAGATTTCAAAAGAAATACCTTTGCAAAAATTATTATTATGGCACATAAAGCCGGTTTCGTAAATATTATTGGTAATCCTAACGTAGGAAAATCTACATTAATGAACGCTTTTGTTGGAGAGCGTCTTTCCATCATTACATCTAAAGCTCAAACTACCCGTCACAGGATACTTGGTATCGTAAACGGAGAGGATTTTCAGATGATTTTGAGTGATACCCCGGGAATTATCAAACCAGCATACGAACTGCAGGCCTCCATGATGGATTTTGTGAAATCTGCTTTTGAAGATGCAGATGTTCTTATCTATATCGTAGAGATAGGGGAGCAGGGATTAAAAGATGAAGCATTCTTTAATAAGATTGAAAATTCTCCCGTTCCTGTTTTATTGTTACTTAATAAGATAGATAAATCCAATCAGGAACAGCTGGAGGAGCAGGTGAAATACTGGAGTGAAAGAGTTCCAACTGCCGAGATCCATCCAATTTCTGCATTGGAAGGATTTAATGTTTCAGAGGTGTTTAACAGGATCATAGAATTGCTTCCGGAATCTCCGGCTTTCTATCCTAAAGATACTTTAACCGATAAGCCTGAGCGCTTTTTTGTGAATGAGATAGTAAGGGAGAAGATCCTTATGCATTACAAAAAGGAAATTCCTTATAGCGTTGAGATCGAGACCAGCGAATTCTTTGAAGAAGAAAATATCATAAGGATGCGTAGTGTGATCATGGTAGAACGTGATACACAAAAAGGGATCATTATTGGTCATAAAGGTGCTGCTTTAAAAAGAGTAGGCGTAGAGGCCCGTAAGGATCTTGAAAAATTCTTCGGAAAACAGGTGCACCTTGAACTGTATGTAAAAGTGAATAAGAACTGGAGAAATGATTCCAGACAGCTTAAACGCTTTGGATATACAGATAAAAAATAAACTTTCAGCTTAATACAGTAAGTGAAATAATTGTTTTAAAACTATTAATTTTGCTTGCTGAAATCAATTTATAGTTATGGGCAACATTGTCGCCATTGTGGGTAGACCCAATGTGGGAAAATCAACATTTTTTAACCGACTAATTCAACGTCGGGAAGCCATCATAGATTCTGTGAGTGGAGTTACAAGAGATAGACATTACGGAAAGTCAGACTGGAATGGACGTAAATTCTCTCTTATCGATACCGGAGGATATGTACTGGGAAGCGATGATATTTTTGAAGCGGAGATCGATAAGCAGGTAGAACTTGCCATTGATGAGGCCGATGCTATTATTTTTATGGTAGATGTGGAATCGGGAGTTACGCCGATGGATGAAGATGTAGCCACTTTACTTCGTAAGGTTGATAAACCAGTGCTTTTGGCAGTAAATAAAGTTGATAATAATAAGCGACTTGAAAATGCTGTAGAATTTTATTCTCTTGGTTTGGGTGAATATTTCCCAATTGCCAGTACCAATGGTAGTGGAACCGGAGATCTTCTGGATGCTCTTATTGAAGCATTACCGGAAATTGAAGAAGAAGAGGAATCTGAATTGCCAAGATTTGCTGTGGTTGGAAGACCAAACGCGGGAAAATCTTCGTTTATCAATTCCCTGATTGGTGAAGACAGATATATAGTTACAGACATTGCCGGGACCACCAGAGATTCTATCGATACACGTTACAACAGGTTTGGTTTTGAATTCAACCTTGTGGATACAGCAGGAATTCGAAGAAAATCCAAGGTTAAGGAAAACCTGGAATTTTATTCGGTTATGAGATCTGTTCGAGCTATTGAGAACTGTGACGTTTGTTTGCTGGTTCTTGATGCGACCAGAGGCTTTGACGGACAGGTACAGAATATTTTCTGGCTGGCGCAAAGAAACCATAAAGGGATCGTGATCCTGGTAAACAAATGGGACCTTGTGGAAAAGGAAACCAATACCATGAAGGAGTATGAGGCGATGATAAGGAGAGAGATCGAGCCTTTTACAGATGTGCCAATTGTTTTTATCTCGGTTCTGAACAAACAAAGGGTTTTTAAGGCGATTGAAACGGCCGTTAAGGTTTTTGAAAACCGAAGCAAGAAGGTGAAAACGCGTGAATTTAATGATGTGATGTTACCTATTATTGAGAGAAACCCACCACCGGCGTATAAAGGGAAGTATGTAAAGATCAAATTCTGCATGCAATTGCCAACGCCTTATCCTCAATTTGCATTCTTCTGTAATCTCCCGCAATATGTCAGAGATCCTTATAAAAGATTCATCGAGAATAAATTAAGGCAGGAATTCGATTTTGAAGGAGTGCCAATAGATATATTTTTCAGAAAAAAATAAGCAAAAGTTTTTTACATTCTGTTAAACTAAAAAGCCGTTATAGTAATTCTATAGCGGCTTTTTCTATGTAAAAAGTTCCATCACTGGAAGAAATACTGCGTGATAATTTTAACTTATAAATTACCGCAGGTGAAAGTGATGACTCTAATGCGAATAGTAGATTTTAAAAACCGGCTTATTTGAAGATATTTCTGACAGATTTTTCTGTTACTTTCTTACAATTTATGGGCACTGAGGTCCCATAACCATTATATCATTACTTCAACGATAAGATTTTGAAACAGGTGTCTAAATCCTTAAATTTAAGAGGGTTGAATACTAATTTTAAAATCTTGGCTTATGGAAATTTTTACAGATTTTGTTGACAATTACAAAGGTGCTCTGCAAGGCCTGAACATTTTTGCCAAAGTTGGCGTTACGCTGGCTCTGGTATTAATCTTACTGGCAGTAATTGGTGCTGTTGTAAATGTTATTGCGCACGTATAATCTCATGAACTTGATTTAAGAGATTTAATGTCCTTTTAAACCTTACTGTGGCTTTTCGTAAGATAAGCTTCGGAAAGGTCTTTTTGTGTCTACTCCTCAGGATTTTTAAAGCATAAAAAAACCTCCAGAATTTCTCAACTCTGAAGGTTTGAATATTATTGAGAATAAGTTATTCTTCCTCTTTTGTTTTTACAACTCCCACCATACTATCGGCGGTGCCGTAATATAAGTACCAGGCGTCATTAAAATACACCAGACCTTCGATAAACGTAGTTCCGTCAATATACTGTCCGGACTTTTCAAAAGGCAGCTCCGGCTTTATAAAGGGCTTATTGGATCTGTCAAGGATCTTCCAGGGTTCATTTGCATCAAAAAGTGCCTGTCCGCCGGTATAAATTCGGTTTCCTAATTCCTTTACTCCAATATTTTTTGAATTTCCAGCGTTGTATAGCATTACAATTCCATCTTCAGTTAGCACAGGTGGTGGTCCTGCTTCTACCAGCCAGGAATCAAAATATCCCGGACGCGGATTCATCACCGGCATTAGGTTGCCTTCGTAATCCTCTACCGGTTCCCAATTCACAAGGTCTGTTGAGCTTGCCAGCCAGATGTGTGGAACTCCATAGTACATCCAGTATTTTCCATTGATCTTAGCGGCTACCAGCTTCCCGTCTTCAGTAAGTCGGGTAACTATAGCGCCAGATTTAGTGTCCCGGTCATTATATTTCCCTTCTTTATACTCTTCAAAAGCAGGCCCGTGTTTGGTCCAGTTTTTTAAATCTCTGGAGGTTGCAACTGCCAGCCTTGGCAGGTCCCTGTTCCATTGAGTATAGGTAAGTACATATAGTCCGTCCTCAGTTTCTACAATTCGTGGATCCTCAGTTCCGCCGGTCCATTCATATTTTTTTTGTTCATCATTATCCGGATAGAATACTGGTTTTGACTTTCGGGTGTAGTTAAGTCCGTCTTTGGAAATTGCTAATCCTAATCTTGAGGTGTGGGTTCCAATCCCATCTTCACCAACTCTTTCTTCGGCCCGGTACAAAACCTTTATTTGGTCATTATGTACGATCGCCGCAGGATTGAAGGTTGCCATGGATTCCCATAGTACCGTTTTTCCGGACATAGGGTCTAGAAAAGTGGTTGTGGTGTCACTGCTTACAATGGGCTGGCCATTCGTAAATCTTTCGAATGGGCCCATCATCCATTCCTTTTCAATTTCCTGGGCTGTTCCTGTTAAGCTAAGGCTTAAAAAGGCCAGGAATAAAAAATAGATTTTTTTCATTTTCATAAAATAAATATTTAGGAGGTTGTATATCGTTCAGATTCTAAAAAAATCAGCTTTAATATTCAACATTGATTTGAATTTCCGCTTTAAGGAAAATAGAATTCTCTATTATTTCAAAAATAGAAATTATAATCCGGAATCCCTGGAAAAGTAGAATAGGTTCAAGGAAACCTATTGAAAAATAATTTTAGACTTCCGGTACCTAAGAAGTAAGGCGTAATAGCCCTAAAATTAAAAAACCCCGAACTAAAAAGTTCAGGGTTTTAAGG
>NZ_JBLVTL010000002.1:44645-64228 GCF_048285835.1 Christiangramia aquimixticola | reverse complement strand
AGGCACCAGTTGCTTTGTTAAGCGGTGGCAAATATAATTTCATTTTTAGGAACTGGCAAAGGAAATTTTAAAAAAATGCTTTTGTATTTTTGCGTGACTAAGAAAAATTGAATGAATTTAGTAGTAGACTCGGGGAATACAAGAATTAAAATAGCTGTTTTTCAAACTAATACAATTTTGGAGCGGCAGGATTTTTCCAAAGAAAATTTTTTGACGGAATATGAAAAAATCCTGAAAAAATATCCGGAAATCGACCATTCCATACTTTCAAGTGTGACAAATTTCGATCTGAATCATCTGGAAAAGCTCAAAAACGATCTTGATCTTCTTGTTTTGGATACAGAAACTCCTGTTCCTTTTAAAAATGATTATGATACTCCCAAAAGTCTGGGTTTGGATAGAATTGGTTTAGCTGCAGCTGCGGTGAATCAATATCCTGAAAAAAATGTTCTGGTAATCGATGCAGGAACTTGCATTACTTATGATATTAAAACCGCACAGGAGGTTTACCTGGGTGGGGCTATTTCTCCGGGACTGGAGATGAGATTTCGAAGTTTACACAAGTTTACGGCAAATTTGCCGTTAGTATCTCCTAAACCGGATGCGCAGCTTATTGGTAAATCTACCGAAACCAGCATATTATCCGGAATTATTAACGGAATTAAAATGGAATTAGCCGGGGTGATAGAATCCTACCGAACTGAATTTGAAGATTTAACAGTAATAATTACAGGTGGTGACAGCCAAATTTTGTCTATACCATTAAAAAATAGCATATTTGCGAACTCAAATTTTTTGTTAGAAGGACTTAATTTCATTCTAGAATTTAACAAGACTCAATGATAAAACGATTTATAGTAATCGTAACGCTTTTCTCAGTATTTACGACTGTAGCACAGGAAAATGTATCTTCCCCTTATTCCTATTACGGTATTGGTTTAACTAATTTTCAGGGGACTGTGGTGAATAGATCCATGGGAGGGATTAGTGTGTTTACAGATAGTATTCATATGAACCTTCAAAACCCGGCTGCATACGGGCGTTTAAGACTTACTAATTATGCTATTGGAGCCAGCCACGATCGTATCAAGCTGGAAACTGATTCAAAATCTGATGATGCCAAGATCAGTTCTCTGGACTATCTGGCGCTTGGATTTCCTATAAGTAAAAAAGTAGGGATTGGACTTGGAGTGATTCCTTATACTTCTGTGGGATACAGAATCCTTGATGTTGAAGATGGGTCAGCCAGTTTGCTAAATGGTAGAGGAGGGATGAATAAAGTTTTCCTTTCTGCTGGATACGCAATCACTAAGGAATTCAGCATTGGAGTAGATGCGAATTATAATTTTGGAAACTTCCAGAATACCCAAAGTATAAACAGGGAAGACTTTCAATATGGAACTTCTGATGTTAATAGGTCTGATATTAAGGGATTTACCCTTAACTTTGGAGCGAATTATCAAAATAAAATTACAGATGAGTTAACTTTGCATGTTTCCTCGACCTACGCACCTTCTATGGATCTGGATTCAGAAAATAAAAGATCTGTTTCAACGGTAGATTTTTCCGGTGGTGGAGGTAGAGTGATCGATGTTAGAGAGCTCGAAATGATGGATACTCAATTTACTTTCCCTTCCAAATTAAGCTTTGGAGCAGGGATAGGTAAAGTTAATAAATGGTTTGTAGGGGCTGAATATGCTAATATTGGATCTTCTTCTTATGAAGACAGCTTCAGTTTTAGAGGTGATGGAGGAGAATTTGAAGATGCAACTCAACTTTCTATTGGTGGATTTTTTATTCCGAAGTATAATTCATTTACAAGTTACTTTGAGAGAGTGGTTTACAGAGGTGGGTTAAGGTATGACGAGACAGGACTTGTAGTGAACGGCGAACCAATTAATGAGTTTGGCATGTCTTTTGGGTTAGGCTTACCAGTTGGACAATTATTTTCCAATGCAAACCTTGGAATCGAGCTAGGTAGAAGAGGTACCAAAGATTCCGGTTTAATTCAGGAAAACTTTTTAAGACTGTCTGTAGGACTTTCTTTTAACGATAAATGGTTCACGAAACGTAAATTTGATTAACCACAATAAACTAGAAAAATGAAAAAGAGATTACTTGCACTATTAACGGTAGCCCTTGTTGGTTCTGGTGCTGTAAGTGCACAATCTGGAGATTGTACCACTACTGCAGCATTGGCTTATGATGACGCCAAGGCTAAAAATTATGATTCTGCCTACCCTGCTTTGATGAAAGTTAGAGAGGAATGCCCAAAATACAGCCTCGCTACTTATCAGTATCTTGAAAGAGCGATCGAGTATAAGATCGATAAGGCTGAACAAGGGGATAAAAAAGAACTTGTTGAAGAGTTGATGAAAGTATGGGAAGAAAGACTTGAGCTTTACCCATCCAAAACTGAAAAAGGAAAGGTTTATTCAGATATCGCTCTTTTAATGTTCGATAATAAAATAGGAAGTAAAGAAGAACAATACGAAGCTTTCCATAAAGCTTATACCGAGGATAAGGACAACTTTAAAAGTCCTAAAGGTTTGTACGCGTATTTTGACCTGATGGTTGAAATGCAGGATGCAGGAGATAAGACTCTTCAGGATGTATTTGATAACTACGATAGGGTTTTTACTAAGATCGAAGAAGAAGAGAACGAAGCTGCTGAAAATCTTGCTCCGCTTTTAAAGAAGCAGGAAGAAGGTGAAGAGTTGACTTCTAAAGAAAAGAGATCTATTAAATATGCTGAGATCAACCTTGCTAATTATAGTAAAGTAAAGCAGGCGATCAACGCTAAGCTTGGAGCGAGAGCAGATTGTGATAACCTTGTGCCATTGTATAAGAAAGATTTTGAAGCCAAAAAGACTGATGTTAACTGGTTGAAAAATGCCAACGCAAGACTTTCAGCTAAAGATTGTACAGAGGATCCATTGTTTATCCAGGTTTCTGAAGCTTTACACAAATTAGAGCCATCTGCAAAGTCTGCTTACTCACTTGGTCAGTTAGCTGAGTCTGAAGGAAACAGAACTAAAGCACTTCAATATTATAACGAAGCAGCTGAGCTTGAAACTAAGCCTTCAGATAAAGCGAAGATCTATTATAGAATCGCGAATAACTACAAAGAAAAAGGAAGCTTTGGTCAGGCAAGAACTTTCTATAGAAAAGCTCTTGACGCTAAGCCATCTTTAGGTAGTGCTTACTTACAAATCGCAAGTATGTATGCTCAAAGTGCCAACAACTGTGGTGATGATACATTTACTAAAAGAGCTGTTTACTGGTTAGCTGCTGAATATGCTTCGAGAGCTGCAAGGGTAGATCCTTCGCTTTCAAGTAACGCAAATCAGGCTGCTGCTGCCTACAGAGGTAGAGCACCACAGAAGTCTGATGTATTCCAGTCAAGCAGATCTGTAGGAGAAGCAATTTCTGTAGGATGTTGGATTGGTGAGACCGTTCGTATCCCGAACCTATAAGATGAAACTTACATATAGTAATATTATTTATGGCATTGTCACGCTCTTGGGCGTGACAATGCTTTTTTCATGTGAAGGTAATTTACAGCAGGTACGTGCCTTTAGCACGGAAGAAGATGCACCGCAGGCAATAGCCTCGGGTATCAATTTAAAATTTACAGATTCAGGCAGGCTGGTGGCGACTTTAAAAAGCCCGAAGATGCTTGATTTTACCAATAAGGATTTTCCTTACCGGGAGTTTCCTGAGGGAGTTGAAGTGGAATTCTTCGACGAAAAAAATAAAAAGAATACCGTAGTAGCCGATTATGGGATAGTTTATGAAAAGACAAAGCTCATAGATTTGCAGGGGAATGTGGTGATCATTACGGCTGATAGTACCAGGCTTGAAGCAAGTCAGTTGTTCTGGGATCAGGATAGAAGCTGGGTTTTTACAGATAAGCCTAATAAAATAAGATTCCCTGACGGATCGTATACCGAAGATCTGGGTTTTGATTCTAATCAGGATTTCAGTAATTTTCGTTCAAGAACAAATACCGGAATACAAATTATAGAAGAAGACGATGAGTAAATTTTTTAGATATTTTGAATATGCATATCTGCTATTCGCAGGCTTTTTTCTTTTCGAGGCAGTTAGAATCTGGAATACGGAAAGACAAAGAGCTTACCTTTTTCTGTTTTTTGTGGCTATCGCTATTTTCATGTTCTTCTTCAAAAGGCGCTTTAGGCGCAAGTTGGAAGAACGTAATAAATAACCTGAATGGAGGTTGAGATATTTATCATAGTTTGCTCGCTTATACTTTCTGCGTTTTTCTCGGGCATGGAGATCGCGTATGTTTCTTCCAATAAAATCTTTATTGAGATCGAAAAAAGACAAAACGACTTTTTAGCTACCGTTCTTAAGCGATTAACAAAAAAGCCATCTAAATTTATAGCAACCATGCTGGTGGGGAATAATATTGCCCTTGTAGTGTATGGGTTTTTTATGGGAGATCTCCTAATGCATTGGCTAGCGGGAATCGAAACATCCAGCAGTGTTCTGTCTTATCTCATAGTTGACCTGAGTCTCCTTACTCAAACTGTCATCTCTACCCTGGTGATCTTGCTTACAGCTGAATTTTTGCCAAAGGTTTTCTTCCAGATCTATGCCAATAGTATGCTTAAGCTGTTCGCAGTGCCGGCGTATATATTCTATTTGCTTTTTAGTTTTGTTTCTTCATTCGTTATCTGGATCTCAGATATTATTCTGAAAAGATTCTTTAAAACCGATGGTGACGAAGTGCAATTGGCATTTAGCAAAGTCGAACTTGGGAATTTTATCAGTGAACAAATGGAAACCGTGGAAGAGCATGAGGATGTGGATAGTGAAATCCAGATCTTCCAGAACGCACTTCAGTTTTCAGAAATCAAAGCCAGAGAAGTGATGATCCCGCGAACCGAGATCATTGCCGTAGATCAAAAGCTGGCTCCAAGTGATCTTGTTGAGACTTTTACAGAAACAGGCCTTTCCAAAATTCTGGTTTATAATGAGACCATAGATGACATCATTGGATATGTGCATTCTTTTGAACTTTTTAAAAATCCCAGGTCTATAAAATCCATTTTATTGCCGGTTATCTTTGTTCCAGAAACCATGTGGATCAAGGATATTTTGAACATTCTTATCAAAAAGCGTAAAAGTATTGCGGTGGTTATCGACGAATATGGTGGCACCAGCGGGATGATGACCGTAGAGGATATCGTGGAAGAATTGTTTGGAGAGATTGAAGATGAGCATGATTCTGCAGTGCTTATTGAAGAGAAGATAGCCGAAGATCATTTTAAATTCTCGGCCCGGTTAGAGGTTGATTATCTTAATGAAACCTATAGAACAGAAATTCCTGAGGGAGAGAATTATGAGACTTTAAGTGGGTTCATAGTAAATCATACCGAAGAAATTCCGCAGGAAGGAGAAGTTATTAAGATCGAGGAGCTTGAAATTAAAATCCTGGAAACTTCCAATACCAAAATCGAACTGGTAGAGCTGAAAATCAATCCTGAAGGCTAAAAATTTAAAGTTAAGAATTTGCTAATTTTAAATTTTATTATTAGCCTAAAAACCTTATTTTCGCCCCCTATATTTTGACAAATTTAAATTCAAATGGCAGTATTAAATAAAATCAGACAAAGGTCTGTTTTCTTGATTATTATCATTGCATTGGCTTTATTCTCTTTCGTTTTGGCCGATGTGATCAAAAGTGGAGGTATTAGCTCGCAGAATTCTCAAAATGTGATCGCAACCGTTAACGGGACAGAGATAGACAGGGAAGATTTTGCAAGAGAAGTTGAAGCCTTCGAAAGAAACATGGGTAATAATATTAGTACTACTCAGGCGGTTAATCGTGTTTGGGATCAAAAACTAAGACAGGTTATTCTTGAAGAAGAAGTTGAAAAGCTTGGAATTCGTGCTGGTGAGGCTCAGGTTACTAACCTGGTAAAAACTCAAATGGCAGGAAATCCTAACTTTTCTAACGAAGTTGGAATGTTTGACGAGAATAAGCTTAGAGAATATGTGGCAAACTTAAAGGCTACATCTCCTGAAGCTTATGCACAATGGCAGGATTTTACTACTAACCTGGCTAAAACTGCCAAAATGAATACTTACTACAATATGGTGAGTGTTGGTGTTGGAGCTACGCTATTAGAAGGAGAGCAGGTTTATAAACTTCAGAATGACAATATCAACATGAAGTTTGTTCAGGTGCCTTATTCTTCTATTCCGGATACCGAGGTAGAAGTGTCAAAATCTGATATTAAATCTTATATCCAGAAACATTCATCAAAATATAAAACTGAAGCTTCAAGAAGTTTACAATATGTGATCTTTAACGAAACTGCTTCAGCTGAAGATGAGAAAGAGGCAAAAGAAAAAATTGCTGCTCTAAGAAGCGAGAGAGTTGAATATAATGCAGCTATTGGTGCAAATGATACTCTTCCAGGTTTCGATACAACTTCAGATTACGCTGAGTTTCTTGGAACCAACTCTGATCTTCCTTATGATGGACGTTACAAATTTAGAAATGATCTAAAAGGTGACAATGCAGAGGCGATCTTCAATTTAAATGAAGGAGAAACTTTTGGACCTTATAAAGAAAATGGATACTGGAAATTGAGCAAGGTTGTTGAAACCAGTGTTATTCCAGATTCAGTAAAAGCAAGTCATATCCTTATTACTTACAAAGGTGCTCAGTTGGGTGCTACTGCTAACCGAACTAAAGCTGAGGCTAAGGCTCTTGCTGATAGTATTTCTAAAGTAGTTAAAGGAGACAGCGAGAAATTTGCTGAAATGGCTTCAGAATATTCTGCAGATACTTCCAATAACATGCGTGGTGGAGATCTTGGTTATTTCTCTCCGGGAATGATGATCCCTGAATTTGAGAACTATGTATTCGAAAATAAAACTGGTGATGTTGGAGTTGTGGAAACAGGTCTTGGTTACCATGTGATCGCTATAAACGAACAAACTGAAGCTGCACGTGCAGTTAAAGTAGCAACTTTGGCCAGAGAGATCCAGGCTTCTGAAGCTACAATGAACAGCTTGTTCAATGAAGTAACAAAATTCGAAATTTCAGCTTCTGAAGATGACTTCAGTGAAGTTGCTAAAAAAGAAAATTATGAAGTGCGTACTGTAAAAGATGTACAGGCACTTGATGAAAATATTCCTGGTGCAGGAGCTCAGAGAAGAGTAGTGCAGTGGGCATTTGATGAAGAAGCTGAAGTTGGTGATGTTAGAAGATTCGATACCAACAATGGGTATATCGTTGCTCAGTTAACTTCTAAGAAAGAAAAAGGATTGATGAGCGTTGAAGAAGCAGCTGCTCAGGTTACTCCTATCTTGAAAAAACAAAAGAAAGCTGAACTGATCAAAGAAAGAATTAAAGGTAGTTCTCTACAGGAGATCGCAAACAATCAGGGTGTAAGTGTACAAACTGCAGATGCAGTGAACCTTAACAGTCCTACTCTTCCGGGAGCAGGTTCTGAGCCGGAAGTTGTTGGAGCAGTATTCTCTTTAAAGGCAGGTGAGGTAACTCAGCCTATTGCCGGGGAAAAAGGAGTTTATGTTGCAGAATTGGTAAGTAAATTCGAAGCACCTGCTATGGATTCTTATAAGTCTTATGCACAACAAGAAAGTGCTGCCAGAAGAGCACAGGCTGCGATGAGAGTATTTGAAGCTCTTGAGAAAAAGGCAGAAATTGAAGATAACAGAGGTAAGTTCTACTAGGATTTATCTTCCAGATATAAAAAAACCTCACCAATTGGTGAGGTTTTTTTATTTTATAAGTTCATTATAATCCAGAATATCCTGATATCCTTTTTGGCGGAAGAATTCCTTTTCTTTTTCCTTTCCTGTGGCAAGCACAAAGTCTCCACCCCAGGCTCCCAAACTTTTCACCAATCCGTTAAAATCCGGAAATAGCTGCTTTTGGATTCTGGGTAGCTGAATGGTTTTGGAAATTAAGGTTTCATGAGCCTGTAAGAGCATTTTAAACTCCGTAAGGTTCGTTGAGTGGATGATCTGCTCGGTTATCCCGGATATCTTGTCTATGAGCTCCTGTAGCTGCGTTGGATCTTGTTTTCTGTAATGCGCAATCGCTTCTCTGCTATTCTGCTTTTTGTTTAAATAGACAAAGAATAACTCATCCTTGAATTCAGGGTTGAAGTCGGCTGTAAATACAGAAACTCCCTTTTGAGTAAGTTGATAAGTTATGGGATGATCATTTTGCGCTGCGGCAATATCGTATCCGCTGCCTCCAAAAGTTTCAGCAAGCAGTTGATAGGGATCTGTATCGATCCATTGTGCCAGATTATTGATCAAGGTTGAAGAAGTTCCCAAACCCCAGTTTCGGTTAAAATCCAAATGGGTTGAAATGTCCAGTCCCGTTATGAATTTCTCCGGATGTATTTTAAAAAGTTGTTTCAGAATTTGTTGTAACCGGGTGGTGATTTTTCCGGAATCAGGATCTTGCGTTGAGATTTCTAATTCGAAATCACCCTCGTTTATTTTAAAACGGGTTTCAAACCAAACCTTATTCTTCTCATCGTAACTTTTCCAGGTTAGCAGGTTTTGCTCGCCTCCATCGACTTTTAGTGTCTGTCCTTTTGTTGTGGGCAGGGCCAGTGATTTTGCGCCGTCCAGCACCGCATATTCTCCGGTTAATAAGATCTTCCCGTTACTTCGAAATTCCTGCATTAAGAGCGTAGTTTTTCCAGTTGTTCAATAACGCTGCTATGGGTGATGGTATGATGGGTAAAAAACTCAACCAGTTCATTCTTTTCTTCATCTGTCGCCTGATTCTGGTTAAGAATATTCATCAAATGCATTTTCATGTGTCCTTGCTGGATTCCGGTTGTAGTCAGGGAACGTAAAGCTGCAAAATTCTGAGCCAGTCCCGCCACAGCAGTGATCTTCATCAATTCTTCGGCTGAAGGATTTTGCAGGATCTGCAAAGCCAGTTTTACCAGAGGATGTAAGCTGGTTAATCCGCCCACGGTTCCAAGGGCTAAAGGAATCTCCATCCAGAAACTAAAAATACCATCCTCTACCTTAGCGTGGGTCAAACTTGAATACTTTCCGTTTTTTGAAGCATAAGCATGGATCCCTGCTTCAACCGCTCTAAAATCGTTTCCTGTTGCCAGTACCACAGCATCGATACCATTCATGATGCCTTTGTTGTGAGTAACTGCGCGGTACGGTTCTATTTCAGCAATTCTAACGGCCTGAATAAACTTTTCAGCAAACTGCTCGCCGGTCATGTTCTTGTCTTCAGAAAGGTCTTCAACGGGGCAGGAAACTTCAGCCCGAACAATACATTCTGGTACATAGTTGGAAAGTATGCTCATTATTATTTTCAGGTCTTTTTCTTCTTCGGTAAAATCTGAACAGTTATGGGCTTCTTCCTGTAAAACTTCGGCAAACTTCTCCAGACAGGAATTTATGAAATTGGCGCCCATGGAATCACGGGTGTCAAATTTTACAAAAAGCTGGTAGTAATTTTCCAGGTCTTCCGTTTTGTCGACCAGATCAATATTTAGAATCCCACCTCCTCGTTTTTCCATATTACGGGTGATAGGCTTAACCGCTTCAATTAATTTCGGTTTAATTTCAGCGAATAATTTCTCCAGTTTTTGCTTTTCGCCATTATAGAGAAAATGGACCTGACCAATCTTGGTCATATTAAGTACCCTGGTTTTAAAACCACCGCGTTCACTCCAGAACTTTGCAGCTTTACTTGCTGCGGCTACCACAGAGCTTTCTTCAATAGCCATTGGGATCACATGATAATTCCCGTTTATTAGAAAATTTGGTGCAAGTCCCAGAGGCAGGTAAAAGTTTGAAACTGTATTTTCAATGAATTCATCATGAAGCTTTTGAAGCTCTTCATCATTATTCCAATATTGCTTAAGAACTTCGATGGTGGCTGGGTCGTTACTCAGGTAATGCTCTGCAAGCCAGTTTATCTTTTCGTTCTTGGTAAGTTTGGAAAATCCGTTTACGGGTTTTGTCATTTTTTCTGTTTCAGGAGCGCAAAGATACAAAGCATATTTTTAGACAATAACAAAACCAGGGGTTTCAAGGTTTAAAAACTGAATTTTCTTAACACATTGTTAGTATTTAACAAGTATGCATAGTCATATTTTGGTTAAATTTTAGTAAACTTGGCCTGCAATAATTATTCTGTAATTTTTATGAAGTTCCCTAAAATACTAGTTGCTTTTCTTCTGGCAACAACTTCTCTGCTTACTGCACAAAATAAAAAAGTTAGTTTAGAGGAAATCTGGAGAGGAGAGTTTAGACAAGAAACTCTAAGGTCTCTACAATCTTTGAATAACGGAAAAGAATATGTGGTGATGAACCGGGACCGAAACTCGGGAAATACCAGTGTCGATATCTATAGTTATAAGACCGGAAAGAAGACCAGAACGCTGCTTAGCAGTGCAGATTTAAATGAAATCGATTCTTTCGATGCCTTTAAATTTAGTGAAGATGAAAGCAAAATCTTGCTATCTACAGAGGTGGAACCTATTTACCGAAGATCTTCCAGAGAAATTTTTTACGTCTATGATGTAAAAAGCAAAGAGCTTTTAAAAGTATCTGATAATAAGATACAGGAAGCATCTTTCTCACCGGATAATTCTAGCCTTGCCTATGTTTTTGAAAACAACATTTATATCCTGGATCTTGAAACTTTAGAAAGAACACAGGTTACTAAGGATGGAGAGATCAATAGCGTGATCAATGGAATTACAGACTGGGTTTATGAAGAAGAATTTTCTTTTGTAAAAGCTTTTGCCTGGAACCCAACGGGGGAAAAAATTGCCTTTTTAAGATTTGATGAATCTGAAGTGCCTGAATTTTCAATGGATATGTTCGGGAAGGATTTGTATCCAAACCAACATGTTTTCAAATACCCTAAAGCCGGTGAATCCAATTCAAAGGTTAGTTTGCACATGTTTGATGTAAAATCTAAAACTGCACAGGAGATCGATCTTGCATCCATGAAAGATCTTGCTTCTAAAGATTCAGAAGGAAAACTTAATACTTTGAAGGAGTTCTATATTCCAAGAATCAAGTGGAGTGCTAATCCTATGTTGTTAAGTGTTCAGGTATTAAACCGCCATCAGAACGACCTTAATCTACTTTTTGTAGATGCGAGAACTAATACGGCAGAAGTGATTCTTAATGAAACGGATAAGGCTTATGTTGATATTACTGATAATCTAACCTTCCTTGAGGATAACAGCTTCATCTGGTCCAGTGAAAAAGATGGTTGGAATCATATTTATCATTATTCAGAAAAAGGAAAACTGATTGATCAGATCACCAAAGGTGATTGGGAAGTGACCAATTATTACGGATACGATAAAAAAGCTAAGCGTATTTACTATCAAAGTACCGAAAATGGGAGTGTAAATCGCGATGTGTATTCCATTAAGCCAAATGGAAAAAGCAAAAAGAGACTTACTTCGAGAGATGGAATGAACTCTGCAGATTTTAGTGCAGATTTCACTTATTTCATCAACTCATATACAAGTGTGGATACTCCGCCGGTGTATACACTACATTCTGCAAAAGATGGGAAGACGGTAAGAGAGATCTTAAATAATAAGAACTTACTTGAAAAGGTTGCCGGGTATGACTTTTCCCCTAAAGAATTGTCGACAATTGAGATCAACGGAAACGATCTTAACATGTGGATGATCAAACCTTCAGATTTTGATGAGAATAAGGCTTATCCTTTATTGATGTTTCAGTATTCAGGACCAGGATCTCAGTCGGTTTCTAACTCTTATTTTAATACGAATGATTACTGGTATCAGCTGTTGGCAAACAAGGGATATATTATCGCTTGTATAGATGGAAGAGGAACCGGTTTTAAAGGTGCCGAATTCAAAAAGGTGACTTACAAAGAACTTGGAAAATATGAGGTGGAAGATCAGATCGCTGCCGCTAAAAAGCTTGGTGAAAAACCATATATAGATGCCGAGAGAATTGGGATCTGGGGTTGGAGCTATGGTGGATTCATGTCTTCCAACGCTTTGCTTAAAGGGAATGATGTATTTTCTATGGCAATTGCCGTGGCACCGGTTACCAGCTGGAGATTTTACGATACGGTTTATACAGAAAGGTATATGAGAACTCCTCAGGAAAACCCTTCAGGTTATGATGAGAACTCTCCTTTAAATCATGTGGATAAACTTAAAGGTGATTATTTAATTATTCATGGTGGAGGTGATGACAATGTGCATTTGCAAAATACCATGAGAATGGTAGAAGAGCTTATCCAGGCTAACAAACAATTTGACTGGGCTATTTATCCTGATAAAAATCACGGTATTTATGGCGGTAATACCAGATTGCATCTTTATACGATGATGACAGATTTTATACTTGAAAAACTTTAATTAAAACTAGATAACAATGGAATTTAAATTCGGAGGTTCTGAATATAATCAAAGAACGGTCCTGGGGCATCCTTCAGGTCTATTCGTACTTTTCTTTACTGAAATGTGGGAGCGTTTTTCCTATTATGGAATGCGTGCCTTATTGGTGCTTTTCCTAACCGCTTCCATTATGGAAAATGGATGGGAATGGGCACGTCAGGATGCCCTGATCCTTTATGGATGGTATATAGGGCTTGTTTATATTACTCCAATCTTCGGAGGATTGATTGCAGATAAATTTCTTGGTTATCGAAAGGCCGTGGTTCTTGGAGCCCTTATTATGACTCTTGGGCATGCTTCTATGGCTTTGGAAGGATTTACTAACATGTTCTTTTACCTAGGTCTGCTTTTATTGATCCTTGGAAACGGACTGTTTAAACCGAATATTTCCTCTATCGTTGGTCAGTTATACAAAACTGAGGATAAAGAGAAAGACGCCGGTTATACCATTTTCTATATGGGGATCAACGCAGGTGCATTCCTTGGTATTCTTTTATGTGGATACATTGGTGAAAAAGTAGGCTGGCACTGGGGCTTTGGTCTGGCTGGTATCTTTATGTTCTTTGGAATGCTTCAGTTCTATTTTGCTCAGAAGATCTTCGGAAAAATAGGCTTAAAACCTAAGAAAAAAGATGATTATGTAGATGATCATACTATAAAAGGAGAAGTTGAAGATAGCCACGGAAGAGCTATTGTAGACGATAGTGAAGACGAAAATGGGAAACCTGAAGTATCTCCTGCAGTTAAAAAGGACAGGATCATGGTAATCTCTGTATTTGCATTCTTTACTATTTTCTTCTGGTGGGCATTTGAGCAGGCCGGTGGATCGATGACAATCTTCGCGGCAGATTATACCGATAGAGATCTTGTGGGTGGGCAGGCGCTTACTTTTAAGGTTATAAATGCTATTATCACCATTATACCATTAATGGTAATAACCTGGGTATTGTTGTCTCTGTTTAAACAAATCTTTGGGCGATATGCCAAGTCAAATTTTTTCCTGGGATTAAGTTTTGTTATCATCTGGGGAATTGTAATTTGGATGCTTTATAATGAATTCAATGAGGAGACTGCAGAAGTTCCTGCATCATGGTTCTCTGTTCTAAACTCATTATTTATCATCTTGTTTGCTCCTGTATTCTCAAAGATTTGGGAAAGCAGATTGAATCCTTCCGGACCGGTAAAATTCGGAATCGGATTGATCCTGTTAGGAGTTGGATTCGCAGCATTGGCTTACGGAGCATTTGGGATCCCACAGGGAGCTGAAGTTGCATCTGTGAGCATGATATGGCTAATTCTGGCTTATTTCTTCCATACTATTGGTGAATTATGTGTTTCGCCGGTTGGATTGAGTTATGTAAGTAAATTGTCACCACAAAAACTTGTTGGACTAATGTTCGGAATTTGGTTCCTTGCCAACTTCATCGCAGGTATTCTGGGTGGATATACCGGAGGTTATATTGACAGTATTTCTGAAAATTATGGACTATCTGTATTCTTCCTAATATTTACTATCGTACCAATTATCATGGGATTGATCATGTTATTGATCAACAAAATATTGATCAAGAAAATGCATGGAATAAGATAATATTCCAATTACCAGATAAAAAAGCGTTCCTCATTTTAGGAACGCTTTTTGTTTTAAGGGCTTTTAATTAAATTTAAACTATGAAAAAAATATTCTTTTTACTCAGCTTGATCGTTTCTGTCTCTACATTACAGGCGCAGGAAATTAAGTGGATGAGCATGAATGAAGCTTTAAAAGCACAGAAGGCCAAGCCGAAGAAAATATTTGTCGATGCCTATACAACCTGGTGTGGACCATGTAAATTACTAGATAAAAACACTTTTGGAAATAAGGACGTTATAAATTATATCAATAAACATTACTATGCGGTTAAGTTTAATGCTGAAGGTAATGAAGTGATAAACTACAGGGATAAAGTTTTTAAAAACCCTAACTACGATCCTAATAAAAGCGGAAGGAATGCGGTGCACGAATTTGCTCTGGCCATGGGAGTTTCTGCTTATCCAACCATGGTTTTTTTCGATGAAAAAGGAGATTTTCTATCACCATTAAAGGGTTATCTAACCCCGGATAAGCTGGAGATATTTTTAAAGATCTTCGCTACAGATGACTATAAAACGGTAAAAACAGAAGAACAATGGGAGAAATATCAAAAGGACTTTAAAAGTACCTTCTCCAGCTAGAAGCCTTCATTCAATATAAATGCTCCCTTTTCACCGGTATAGTGGAAAGGGATTTTTTTTGTTTCGGCAGTTTGTTTCCAGACTTTGACATACGATGCATAGTTACTACCATCGACTATTACAATATCAGGCTGTATACTATCCAGAAGTCTTTCCAGGTTGATTCTGGGACTATTTTTTAATAAAAGGTAATCTGGCTTGATCTTAAATTTAGCAATCGGGATGACGCTGTCTACGACAAATAATATCTTATCATTGGCTTGCAACACCCTTGGTATGGAATCTTGCTGAATTTTGGTAATTCGATATTCTCTTTGCCAGTCGGTAACAATGGGAGTGACACTGGAATCACTATAGAAAGTTGCACCAAGACCTTTCTTTTCTGCAATAATGGTTTTCCCCGTCTTATGGAAAATGACCAGCTGATTTCCCGGAATATTTAAGACATTCCAAAGACTCGCCAGCTGAAAGATAATAATTGAAATCAGTAAATAGCTTATTCTTTTGAAACCAGGGAACTTCAACAGCAAGATCAGGCTTATAATAAAAGCATAGGCTGCCAGCAATTGTATTTTGCTAAGACTGAGTCCTGAAATTACAAATTGATCCAAACTACCTATCTCAACAACTATATAGTTCATCCAGGCAAGAAGTTTTCCGAAGACATCAGTTATAAACTCCGGAAGAAAATTGATTTGGCTCAGGATAATAATGGCAATTCCCAGTCCCAGGATGATCCCAAGAAAAGGAAGTATGAATAAATTGCTAATAAGGAATAAGCCTGGGAATTGATGAAAATAAAAAATGCTAAGGGGTAAAATTCCTATTTGTGCCGCTAAACTAACCGAGATCAGCTTCCAGAAATAATCCATGAGTTTAAACTTGAAAGTGAATACCCTGTAAATAAACGTCTGGAAGATTATAATGCTGAAGACCGCAAGGTAGCTCAATTGGAATCCTACCTGGAACAGATAATAGGGATTTATAAGTAGCAAAAAGAACAGGGATAGAAAGAGTCCATTTAATACACTGGTTTTCCTTTTAAACTGCATCCCCACCGCAATAAACGAAAACATCCCAACTGCTCTTACAACCGATGGGTTTAGGCCGGTTAATAAGGCGAAGCCCCAGAGGAGAAGAATTAAAAGAATAGTTTTTATGATCCTGCCACCTTTAAGCTTTAAAACCGGCCTGAATACGAAATTGAGGAAAAGCAGAAGAATTCCAATATGTAAACCGCTTATGGCAAGAATGTGCAGTGCCCCGGCACTGGCATAACTTTTATATAGTTCCGGGGAAATATCCCTTTTTTGACCCAGAATTAAAGTCTGAAAAACGGCGAGTTCTTCTTTCCCAAGTTGGTAATTTTTAAGATCTGATATAATTTTTTCTCTTAAGTTCTGGGCAAAAGCAAATAGTGAAGGATGGTGACCGGTAACCTCAATTTGTCCTGGATCAAGGGTGATTTGTTTTTCCACTTGCAGGTTTTTCATGTAGTTACCATAATCAAACTGGAACGGATTCAATGGAGGATTAAATGCTTCAGGTTTAAAAGGCAAAAGGATAATGTCGCCGGGTTTCAGGAAGTTTGAGCCTGCGGTATCGGCTTTTATATTTAGTAGGAGTTTGCCCTCTGTTTTTTGGAGTTCCTCCTGATAAATGCTTTTAGTTTTAATAATATATCGGTCATAGACAGAGGTCTTTTTAAGTTCTTCGGAGACTTCAGCCTGTAAAATACTATTGGCCGGGAGATCAAAATTTGAGTAATGAGATGGTTGAAATTCCGGAATTTTAAAGTGGGTAAGATTGTAGCCCAGACAAAAGACCATTATAAAACTTATGATTCCAATGGATGCACCCTGAAAAATCTCTTTTTGACCCCGGAAAAAAATAATGAAATAGAATAGTAAAATAACTGAGCTAAGAAATAGGATAATGCTGGAATCCACCCGAAACCAGAATGCTGAAAGAATTCCGGTAATAAGGTAAAGGCAAAGTCGAAGAAAAATAAAACGAAATTCCTTCAAGGTGTGATTTTTCTAATTGAAATTTAGAAAAAATCAGATCACCCTGCGCGCCATTACAAAATTATTTTTCCAGAAAGATTCTGATAATGAGGAAATGATAACGCCCCGGGAAGTTGAAGAATGAATAAAATAAATATGCTCATCATTAACAGCTACAACCAGGCCTACATGATTGATCACCTTCCTGTTTTTGTTGGTTTCAAAGAATAACAAATCACCCTGAGTGACTTCATCAAGATACAATCGGCGGCCTTGTAGTGACATATCTCTTGAAGTTCTGGGCAAGGAGATTCCTTCTTCAAGAAAGGATACATATACCAGGCCGGAACAATCCATGCCACTTTCTGTAGTTCCACCATACTTATATTTCGTGCCTTCAAATTTTTTGGCGTTAGCTGCAATTTCTTCAGCAACATTTTCAACAGCTTCAGGTTTTTCTAAGTCCTCATACCTATGGGATTGTCGCGGGCTGCGGTCTTCTTTTTGCGTAATTACTTTAGATCTCGTGCCGCAGGAGCTTAACAGCATAACTGTTAATGCTAAAACAACAAATCTACAAACCGATCTTTGCGTGTTTTGTTCCATTACTTGATAGCATTATAGATCAAATTGGCTGTATTTTCACTGGCTCCCTTCCCGCCAAGTTTTAATTCCAGGTCATGGTAATCCCTGAAGATCTTATTTCTTTGATCTTCATTCAGAATTTTTTGTAATTCAAGCTTGAGGTTCTCTGAATTGAATTCATTCTGGATCAATTCCTTTACCACCTCGCGGTCCATTATCAAATTTACAAGTGATATATAATCCAGGTTAATGATCCTCTTAGCGATATGGTAAGAAATAAAACTTCCCTTATAACACACAACTTCCGGCACTTTAAAAAGCGCAGTTTCAAGGGTAGCGGTACCTGAAGTTACCAATGCCGCATGGGCTATACTAAGGATGTCATAAGTTTTATTCATGATCAATCCTATATTGGATCCTTTGGTAAACCTTTTATAGAATTCTACATCCTGGCTGGGTGCACCTGCGATTACGAATTGATACTCTTTAAAATCTGCGGTAATGCTTAGCATTATCTCCAGCATTTTTTCTATCTCCTGTTTCCTGCTACCGGGTAACAAAGCAATCACCGGTCTATTATCTAATCCGTTATTTCTCTTAAATGATTCTATATCTACAGGAGGTCGTTTATCAATGGCGTCCAGCAATGGATGGCCAACAAAGTGTACGGGGAAATCATGTTTATCGCTATAGAACTCTTTTTCAAAAGGCAGGATCACAAACATTTCGTCAATATCTCTTTTGATCTTTTTAATGCGATTTTCTTTCCAGGCCCATATCTGCGGAGAAACGTAATAATGATTTTTGTACCCCTGCTTTTTGGCCCATTCGGCAATTCTCATGTTAAACCCGGGGTAATCCACATAAATTATCACATCCGGATTATAAGCCTGAATATCTTCCTTGGAGAATTTAATATTTCTAAAAATAGTTTTCAGGTTCATGATCACTTCAGAAAATCCCATAAAAGCAAGTTCGCGGTAATGTTTTACCAGAGTACCGCCCTGCTGTTGCATAAGATCGCCACCCCAGAACCGGAATTCGGCTTGCGGATCTGTATTTTTCAAAGCTTTCATCAGGTTGGAGGCATGGAGGTCTCCAGATGCTTCTCCGGCTATGATATAATACTTCATCTTAAACGAATTTGTAAATTGCGATTCCTATGGCAATGGTGATGGTCGCGAGCAAAACTCCGCGGGCATGATAATTCTGCTTCTTCCGAAGAAAAATGAAAAAAGGAACAAAATTTAAAACTGATCCTAAGGCAATTATTTTGCCGAGATAGCCATTATGAACCGCATCGGCTAAAGTGGCGTCTATACCTGCTTTGGAACCCAAAGCAACATAAAGAAGCACGCCGGCAATGTTTGCGGCAATCCCTGTTATAAACCCGGTAAGTAGGTTCCACTTAATCATTAAGTTCCCAGCTGTTTAGATCATTTATAAAATGATGTGCAGTAAGGTCGAATTGCACCGGAACTACAGAAACATATCCATCCTGTAAGGCTTTTTCATCTGTATCATCTCCATCATCCTTATTTACAAAGGTTCCCGTAAGCCAATAGTAGTCACGACCTTGAGGATTAGTTCGTTTGTCAAATTCTTCTTCCCAATGTGCATTCGCCTGCCTGCAAACTTTGATGCCTTTAATTTCTTTTTCGGTTCCTTTAGGAATGTTCACATTAAGCACCACGCCTTTAGGAAGTCCATTTTTTAGGACATTTCTGGTGACAGCTTTTACAAATTTACGTGCCGGCTCAAAATCGGCATTTAAAGAGTAGTCCAGTAAGGAAAAACCAATTGCAGGAATCCCTTCAATCCCGGCTTCAACAGCAGCACTCATTGTTCCGGAATAAATAACATTAATGGAGGAGTTGGAGCCATGATTTATTCCGCTAACACAAAGGTCTGGTTTGCGGTGCAGGATTTCCTGAGTTGCGATCTTTACGCAATCTGCTGGTGTACCGGAACAACTGTATTCTTTGTGTTTATAAGATTCTTTGATGGTAACTTCTTCGCAATAAAGAGTGTCGCTAATGGTAATGGCATGACCCATTCCACTTTGCGGACTATCCGGAGCGACAACAACCACGTCGCCAAGCTCTTTCATAACTTCAATAAGGGTTCTTATTCCGGGGGCGGTAATACCATCATCATTGGTAACCAGAATCAATGGTTTGTTCTTCTTCATGGGTTATTTTTGGTTTTGCTAAAATAAGAATTTAAATATGGAAAGCTTATATTAGTGCTTTGGCAAATTAGTCAGCTTTATATAATTTATTGGCACAGTTTTTACTGTACTTATAGTAACCACGCGATGACG
>NZ_JBLVTL010000002.1:0-44610 GCF_048285835.1 Christiangramia aquimixticola | reverse complement strand
ACTGGCCCTTATCTTAATGATGGCTGCTGCTTCTTGTAGTTTTACTACCAAGAAATTTGAAGACCCCAATAAGGATAAACTCCTTATCGATCTTATTACTTATGTACTTAATCAGGGGCATTATGATGCGAAAGAAATCAATGATGAATTCTCTGCCAATGTATTTGAAGATTACCTTGAAGGACTTGATCCCTCCAAGCGATTTTTTTATGCGGAAGACGTTCAGGAATTTGAAGCTTATAAAGACAAGATCGATGATCAGATAAAAGGCAAGGAGATCGAGTTTTTTAATCTTACCTATGGCCGACTTCAGCAAAGGATGGAAGAGGCAAGATCTTTATACAAGGAGATCCTTTCAGAGCCTTTCGATTTTACAGAAAAGGAAATAATCAATACAGATTATGACAACCTTGCATATGTATCTTCAAAAGCTGAAATGAAAAAGCGCTGGAAAGAGCAGTTAAAGTTCAATACTCTTATTACCTATTACGACTTGAAACAGGACGAACAGAAGAAGAAAGAGAATGATGAAACTTATGAAATTCAGTCTGATGCTGATCTTGAAGAAAAGGCGAGAGAGACTACTTTAAGTAACATCGATAGATATTATGATTTTACAGATGATCTGGAAAGAGAAGATTACTTCTCTGTATACATCAACGCCATCGTAGAAGAATTCGACCCGCATACATTCTATTTTGCGCCGCAGGATAAGGATAGATTTGATATTGCCATGTCTGGTAAATTAGAAGGAATTGGTGCAAGACTGGTAAAAGATGCCGATAATATTACCATTACAGAAGTTATTTCCGGTGGACCAGCCTGGAGAAGTGAAGAGATTGGCGAAGGAGATGTGATTCTTAAGGTTAAGCAGGAAGACGAGAAAGAAGCGGTAAGTATCGTGGGAATGCGTTTAGATGATGCTGTAGACCTGATTAAAGGCCCAAAAGACACTAAGGTTACACTAACTGTTAGAAAAAAAATCATGGGTAATATCGAAGAAATTACTCTTACCAGAGACGTGATCGAGATCGAAGAAACCTACGCAAAATCTTCAATAGTTAAAAAAGGAGATAGAAAATTTGGGGTGATCAATCTTCCTAAATTCTACTTCGACATGGAAGATTATAATAAAAGAAACGCTGCTTCAGATATCAAAGCTGATATTATAAGATTGAAACAGGAAGGCATGGAAGGCCTTGTGCTTGATCTTCGTAACAATGGAGGTGGTTCGCTTAAAACTGTGGTAGATATTGCCGGGATGTTTATTGAAGAAGGACCAATAGTTCAGGTAAAGTCAAACGGGCAGCGTAAAGAAGTGCTTAAAGATGAAGATCCGCAGGTTCTATGGGATGGTCCTCTGGTGATCCTTGTAAACGAACTTTCAGCTTCAGCTTCAGAAATTCTTGCTGCAGCCATGCAGGATTATAAAAGAGCGATCATTATTGGAAGTAAGCAAACTTATGGGAAAGGTACTGTTCAAAATGTGATCGACCTTAACCGATGGTTGAGAAATAACGAAATGGGCGACATGGGAGCTCTAAAAATAACCACGCAGAAGTTTTACCGTGTAAATGGTGGATCTACCCAATTGGAGGGTGTTAAAAGTGATGTGGTGGTTCCGGATAGATACAGCTTTGTTGATATAGGCGAGAAAGATCAGGAGAATCCACTACCATGGGATAAGATAGATGCTGCAGATTATGAGATCTGGGATGGATATGTTGGTTATGAATCGGCTATTCAGGCAAGTAAGGAAAGAATGAGCAATAATAATCAGCTAAAACTTATCGAAGAAAACGCGAAATGGGTGAAGTCTCAAAGCGATGATAGAAGTTACCCTTTAAGTTATGAAGACTATGCTAATCGCGCTGCGGAAGATAAGGAAATGGCTAAACAATTTGATGCGATCAAGGATTATAAGACCGATCTTACTTATTATTCACTGCCTTATGAGGAGCAATTATTCTCGACAGATACTATTCTGAAGGAAAAGAGACAAAGATGGCATGAAAGCTTAAGTAAAGACGTTTATATTGAAGAAGCTGTAAATGTGCTTTCAGATATTAAAATGAATAATATCACCCGGAATAAAGTTGCGGGAGTAGATAGAAAGAAGAAGGTTAAAGATTAAGAAGTAAAATTATATTAATAACCCGGAAGCATTGTTTCCGGGTTTTTTTATGCGAATGTTATGAAACGAAAGATTATTTATCCCTTTGTGATACTTTTGGTTGCTGCTCTTTTGTTGATGTTTGAGCAATGTGGCTAATAAGCCAGCCTGTCGCTGTCCAGTTTAATAAATATAAAGAGTAGAATGGTGAAGCCCCAAAGTCCGGAGCCTCCATAACTAAAGAAAGGTAGAGGAATCCCCACAGTTGGGAAAATGCCTATAACCATTCCAATATTCACCAGAAAGTGAATGAATAGAATTCCAATCACCGAGTATCCATATACCCTGTAGAATTGATTTCTTTGCCTTTCGGCAAGGATAAGGAGTCTTATTAATAAAAGAACGAATAAGATCACTACCAGGGCGCTTCCCACAAAGCCCCATTCTTCTCCCACGGTGCTAAAAATGTAGTCGGTATGTTGTTCCGGTACAAAATGCCCTTTGGTTTGAGTACCTTCTGTCCAGCCTTTTCCAAACCAGCCGCCGCTACCTATGGCGATCTCGCTTTGATTAGTATTATATCCTATACCTCTGGAATCTACTTCTTTTCCAAGAACGATATTGAACCGGTCACGGTGTCTTTGTTCAAATACATTCTCAAAAACGTAATTAACTGAGAAGCTGATTCCAATACATACCAGAGCAAAAAGGGTAATTAACAATGCACCCGGTCGTTTTCGGCTTTTCACAAAAAGCATAAGTATTGCGATTGCAAATACAACGAGGCTTACCCACATAGGTCCAATCAGTAATGTTAGTACAAATACCGAGACGGCAGATAGACCGGTTACCAGATAAAATCCTGAAAGTCCTTCTCTATATAGCGGAAAGAAAAATGCCGCATATACCAGGGCGCTTCCGGGATCCGGTTGCGGAATTATCAATAATGCGGGAATTGCAATAATAATAAATGCCTTTACCTGATGATCCAGTTTTTTAATATTGGTCTGGATATCGCTCAAGTATTTTGCCAGAGCCAGGGCTGTGGCGAATTTTGCAAACTCAGAAGGCTGCAGACCAAAGCTTCCAAAGGAATACCAGGAAGTTGCTCCGGAAATGGTTTTACCAAAAACAAATAGTCCGGCAAGCGACAGGAGGGAAACCAGATAGATCACACTCGAGAATCGATAATAGAACTTAGCTTCTATTGAAAGGACTATGATAATAAGAAAAACACTTAAGCCAATAAAAAGAGCCTGCTTTCCATATGGTTGGTCAAGGTCAAAAAAGGAACCGGAGGAGGTGCCCAAAGAAGCAGAATAGATGTTAGCCCATCCAAAAAGTATAAGTACTAAATAAATAAGAATACTGATCCAGTCAAAACCGGCTCCACTGCTTTTTGACATTTATTTATTGATTGTAAAAGGTTCTCCACTCAGGGGTTTAGCATATTCATCTTCCAGACTATGACTCATGATCCAATCTTCCATATCTGTTCTGGTAATAGTGCCTTTCAAATATTTCTCGATCATAAGGCTGGCGATCCTTCCGGCGTATCGGCTACCCCAATATCCGTTCTCCACAAAAACTGCGATGGCGATCTTTGGATTGTCTACCGGTGCAAATGCTACAAAAATGGAATGGTCAGTTAACTGAACTCTCTTTCCATTAATTTTAGTAAAGTTTTCTGCGGTTCCGGTTTTTCCGGCAATCTCAACTCCGGGTATACGTAAGGTCGATGCAGTTCCGCTTTTATAAACCTCGTGCATTCCTTCGATCACAGGATCGAAATGTCTGGCTTCTATGGTTGTGTAATTCTTCGTTGTGAATTTTTCATTTTTAATGGGCTGCCCGTTGATCTCTTTTAAGATATGGGGAGTATAATACCAGCCTTTATTTCCAATAATAGCAGCCATATTAGCAAGCTGAATTGGCGTCATTAAAACTTCCCCCTGGCCAATGGCATTGGACAGGGTAGCCGTGGCATACCATTTATAGGTTGGGTAATCATAGATCATGTTATAATAATCTGCATCCGGGATCTTTCCTGGTCTCCCGGTGCTTAGATCATTACCCATGAACTGGCCAAGCCCAAAACTTCGCAAATGCATGTTCCATGCATCCATTCCTTTTTGAGGTGTAGGATATTTTTCTATGACCCTTCGGTAAACATTGGCGAAATAAGCATTACAGGATTGTGCAATACCCGGGATCATGGAAAGCGGACTTCTATGCGCGTGACAACCCAATTTTCTTCCTCGTCCGTACACATATCCATGATTACAAGAGAAACTATCTCTGGTATCAACAACCCCTTCCTGAAGCGCTATAAGTGCGTTTAAGGTTTTAAACGGAGATCCGGGAGGATATTCAGCCAGCAATCCACGGTCGTAAAGTGGTTTGGCTATAGAATCTGTATACAATTCCCAGTAATTTCTTGATCGGCTACGGCCTACCAGTTTTGCGGGATCATAGGTTGGAGCTGTAATAAGCGCAAGGATTTCACCGGTACCGGGTTCCAGAGCCACGATCCCGCCACGCTTGTTCTTCATTAGTCTGGTCCCGTAATCCTGAAGTGCATTGTCCACGGTAATGGTGATATCCTTCCCTTTTTCAGGTAAAGTATCATAGATTCCATCCTTATAAGGGCCAATGTCGCGGTTAAACCTGTCTTTTTGAATGTGTTTTACCCCTTTAACGCCGCGCAGTAATTCTTCATACTGGCTTTCAACTCCCGCACGACCAATAAGGTCACCGGAAATATAATATGGGTTTTCGTTTACGATCTTTTGGTTTACTTCAGCAATATATCCCAGTACGTTAGCGCTGTGATCTACCTGATAATCTCTTAATGATCTTTTCTGAATATAGAACCCTTCATAGTTCCGCATTTTTTCCTGAAGGATGGCGTATTCGCTTTTTGTAAGTTGGGGAATAACTACTGAAGGTAACATTGGAGAATAGATCCTGGCCTTGTCCAGCTTTTTCTCCAGATCTTCACGCTCCAGATTCAGAATATTACAAAATTCGGTAGTGTCAAATGGTTTAAGGTTTCGGGGAATAACCATGACATCGTATGATGGTTGATTGGAAACCATAAGATTGCCATCGCGGTCATAAATATAACCCCGTTGCGGATAATCATAAACCACTTTAATTGCATTATCCTGAGAACGGATGGCAAGGGAAGTGTCCACGATTTGTAAATAGAAAAGCCTCCCCAGGAAAATCAGACCCGTTGTGAGGATGGTTATATATAACAATACTTTTCTCATCGGCTTTTCCTGCTGAACAGTGTTAAACTAAGTAAAATCAGAATTACAGAGAATATACTGGAAAATAAGGTTTTTTTCAGGATTAGGAGTATATGATTTACGCTAAACATTTCCAAAGAAAAGAAAACGAAATGATGGATAAGCACCATAAGAAAAACGTAACTCAACTTTGATCCAAATGGAGTTTGCGAGAGACGTATATTCTGGTGATCATAACTAATTCCAAAAGAAAATCGAAGAAGGTTAGGACGTACAAATGCAGCCACCAGACAGGCAGCGGCATTAATCCCGCCACTATCCTCAAAAACATCAATGCTAATTCCTAAGAGGAACGAAAGGAAAATAAACAGGCTTTGGTTCCCCTCAAAAGGGTATAACAAAATGAACAGGACATATAAATATGGATTGATATATCCGGCAAAATTGATATTGTTCAGGATCAATACCTGAAGAAAAATTAGGATGACGAACCTGGCGATATTTGAGAAAAGCTTACTGTTCATCGGTCTCCTGTAATTTTTTTATTTCATCTTTATCTACATGTTCAATAACATATACATAGCCAATATTGGTCATGTCGTTGAACAATTTGATATTAATAGTGTAATAACTCTGGGTTTGATCTAATGTAAAATCTTCAATACTTCCAATAGGGAGGCCTTTTGGGAAAATAAGGGATCTTCCTCCTGTAATAATGGTGTCGCCTTTTTGAACAGGGGCTTGTCTTGGAACATCGATTAACTGTACAATGTTTGGGTCTTTGCCATTCCAGACAAGACTTCCAAAATGGTTGGTGTGATTTAACTGCGCATTAATACGGGATCTGCTGTTTAATATGGAAATTACACGGGAGTAATTATCATTTACCCGGTCAACAATTCCAACGATACCCTGACTGGTGATTACTCCGAATTCGGGTTCTATTCCCGAATTTTCTCCCCGGTTTAGAGTAAGGTAATTATCAACCCTGGCAAAGTTGTTATTGATCACTCTGGCCGATCTAAAAACATAATCTCCCTGGAATGAAGTGCTGTCAAGTTGTTTTTTTACAGAAATACTATCATTCATATTTGAAATCATATTCCGTAGCTGATTGTTCTCTTCAATAAGCCTTTTGTTATATTCTTCCAGATGAAAATAGGAATTCATATCACTCGACCAGGAATAGATCCCGCCGGTTACCCAGTTTGCAGAACTTATAAATCTGCTCCTATGGAACGAATGGTTTTGAATGGTAAGAAATATGGATACAGCAAACAGGATTAAGAATAATATGGAATTCTTATTCCTTATAAGAAAATTAAAAATTTGCTGCATAAATTAAGCTTCCTACTTGATCAAAATCCCTTTATATCGGCTCAGGTTCTTAAGTGTGATCCCTGTTCCTCTTACAACTGCTCTAAGTGGATCTTCTGCTATATAAACAGGTAGATCGGTTTTTTGAGATAAACGTTTATCCAATCCTCTTAACATTGAACCACCCCCGGCAAGGTAAATACCTGTATTGTAAATGTCGGCTGCAAGTTCCGGCGGAGTTTGTGATAGAGTTTCCATTACCGCATCTTCAATTCTTAAAATAGACTTGTCTAATGCTTTAGCGATTTCACGGTAAGAAATATTTACCTGCTTAGGTTTCCCGGTTAAAAGGTCTCTACCCTGTACACTCATTTCGTCTGGTGGAACTTCAAGATCTTCCGTGGCAGCACCAATCTGGATCTTTATTTTTTCAGCTGTGCGTTCTCCAACATATAAGTTATGCTGAGTTCGCATGTAATAAACGATATCATTGGTAAAAACGTCTCCGGCGATCTTTACAGATTTATCACATACGATCCCACCTAAGGCGATCACGGCAATTTCTGTAGTACCTCCACCTATATCAACGATCATGTTACCTTTTGGTTGCATGATGTCTACACCAATACCAATTGCGGCTGCCATTGGCTCATGGATCAAATACACCTCTTTTCCATTTACTCTTTCAGCACTTTCTTTTACGGCGCGCATCTCTACTTCTGTAATTCCTGAAGGAATACAGATCACCATTCTAAGTGCAGGTGTAAATAGCTTTTTCTTTAAAGCAGGAATTTCTTTGATGAACATGGTAAGCATCTTCTCACTGGCATCAAAATCTGCAATTACCCCATCTTTCAAAGGGCGAATGGTTTTAATATTCTCATGAGTTTTTCCCTGCATCATCGCAGCTTCTTTACCAACAGCGGTAATTTTACCGGAAGTTCTGTCACGTGCAACGATCGATGGGCTGTCTACAACCACTTTATCGTTATGTATTATCAGGGTGTTTGCGGTACCTAAATCTATTGCAATTTCTTCAATGAGAAAATCAAAAAATCCCATAGTGTATTTTAAGTGTTGAGGTTTGGGTAAATGTACTAAAATTAATGTTTAAAATGGCGTGTTCCGGTCATCACCATTGCGATATTGTTTTTGTTGCAATAATCGATACTTAGCTGGTCTTTTATGCTGCCCCCCGGCTGGATAACTGCAGTAATTCCGGCATTACCTGCAATCTCCACACAATCTGGAAATGGGAAGAAAGCATCACTTGCCATTACTGCCCCATTTAAATCAAATTCAAAAGACCGTGCTTTCTCTATACTTTGGGTTAAGGCATCCACTCTGGATGTTTGTCCTGTTCCACTTGCACAAAGTTGTTTATTCTTAACCAACACGATGGTATTCGATTTGGTATGCTTGCAAATTTTAGATGCAAAGATCATGTCAGATTTTTCTTCATCTGATGCTATTTTGGTTGTTGCATCTTGTAGATCCCCGAGAGAATCTGTTTTTAGATCCTTGTCCTGAACCAAAACTCCATTGAGACAGGTTCTTATCTGCTGGTTTGGAAGTTGGGCATCTTTTTGAACAAGAAGGATTCGATTTTTCTTGCCTTTTAAAATTTCTTCAGCTTCTTTAGAAAATGAAGGTGCAATTACTACCTCACAGAAAAGTTTGTGGATTTCTTCAGCAGTTTTGGCGTCAATTTCCACATTACTGATTAATATTCCTCCAAAAGCCGAAACCGGGTCCCCGGCAAGAGCATCTACATATGCCTGATGCACGCTGTCTCTTTGGGCTAGTCCGCAGGCATTATTGTGTTTTAAAATAGCAAAGGTTGGTGCTTCTCCTTTAAATTCGTTCATAAGATTTACCGCGGCATCTACATCCAGCAGGTTGTTGTATGAAAGTTCTTTGCCGTGAAGTTTATCAAATATGGCATCAAAATCACCGAAAAAGGTTCCTTTTTGATGAGGGTTTTCTCCATATCTCAACTCTTTGCCAAGAAGTTCACTTTGCTTAAATGAGTTAACCTCTTCTTCTTTATTGAAATAATTGAAGATTGCCGAATCGTAATGAGAGGAAATATTAAAGGCTTTAGTAGCGAATCTTTTTCGATCTGTAAGGCTGGTTTTACCACCATCCCTGTTAAGAAGATCAAGAAATTCCTGATAGTCATCAACAGAAGACACACAAATAACATCCTTGAAATTCTTTGCGGCAGCTCTTATCAGGGAAATTCCTCCAATATCGATCTTCTCGATAATGTCCTGTTCAGAAGCACCGGAAGCAACCGTTTTTTCAAAAGGATAAAGATCCACGATCACAATGTCTATTTGCGGAATTTCAAACTGCTCCAGCTCCTTTACATCATTTTCATTATCCTGCCTGTTAAGTATCCCTCCAAAAACTTTTGGGTGAAGCGTTTTTACTCTTCCTCCTAAGATGGATGGATAAGAAGTGACGTCTTCAACCGGGATAACCTCAATGTTAAGGTTCCTGATAAATTTTTCAGTTCCACCCGTGGAATAGATGGTAACCCCTAATTCATCAAGCTTCCTCACGATAGGCTCCAGCCCATCTTTATTGAAAACTGAAATTAAGGCAGAAGTTGCTTGTTTTAATTCGCTCATTGTGTTGTGTGTTAAAGCTGCAAAAGTAACTAATAAAGCGAAAAATTTAAACGTGCAGCAAATGAATTATTGAGAAAATTTGTAACGAAAATTTAGATTGTACGTCCTATCGTTAATTCAGTTTAAAAAGGCAGAACTATATACCATGCTAATCTATTTACGGGTACTTAAGGAGAGTTTTAATTTTGCAATTAGCGCTCTTACAAATAACAAACTTCGTACGTTTCTATCATTACTGGGAGTGACCATTGGTATATTTTCAATTATTGCCGTGCTGGCGGCCGTTGATTCGCTTAAAAAAGATATTACCGGCAGCTTAAGTTCCCTGGATAACAGCACCATAATTGTGATGCGTTTCAATTTTGGACCATCAGATATTCCCCGTTGGAAAAGAGAACAGTTCCCTGATGTTACTTATGAAGAATATCAAAACCTTAAAAAAAGTTTACCAGATACTGAAGCTATAAGTTTTGTGCTTGGGGTTCCCGGAGGCTCGGCGATCAAATACCGCGATGCTACCAGTGCGGGTGTGGACATTGGAGCGGTTACCCATGAATATTACGATATTGAAGCCTTCGACTTAAAAGAAGGTAGATTTTTTAATGAACCGGAAGCGGTAAGTGGTTCAGGAGTTATTGTGCTGGGGCATGAAGTGGCTCAAAATCTTTTTGGTGATTCCAGCGGTTTGGGAAAAGAAGTAAGAATTTTTGGAAGAAGGGCAACAGTAATTGGTGTACTTGCCAAGCAAGGTCAAAGTCTTTTTGGGGGTTCAAGGGATAGTCAGGTCTTTGTGCCTGCTAATTTCGCTCGAAGAGTTTTTGGATCTACTAAAGGAACCGTTTTTCCTCAAATTATTTTGAAGCCCGAAGATGGAGTGGATAATGATGAATACATTGCTACTCTGGAGCAACAATTAAGAAACATGCGTGGTACAAAGCCCGGGGAGGTTAATACCTTTTTTGTAAATCAGCTTCAGGGGTTTGCCGATTTTATAGATAATATCACGGGGCAGTTGAATGTTATTGGTCTGGTGATTAGTGGTTTTTCTTTGCTCGTGGGTGGATTTGGAATTGCCAACATCATGTTTGTAAGTGTCAAGGAAAGAACGAATTTAATAGGAATTCAAAAGTCTCTTGGGGCCAAGAATAAATTTATCCTGTCTCAATTTCTATTTGAAGCAATTATACTTTCTGTAATTGGCGGATTGGTTGGATTGTTCCTGGTTTGGGTAGTCTCACTTATAGCATCCCAATTTACCGGTGATTTTGAATTTGTATTATCGCCTTTCAATATTTTTATAGGAACATTGGTGTCTGCAATTATTGGATTGATTTCAGGGATAATTCCCGCTATCTCAGCATCTAAGCTGGATCCGGTAGAGGCGATTAGAACCGGAATGTAAAATTCCCGTTAAAACTCTTAAATTTTCTCACATAAATTATCTTAATTTTTTTCAGAAAGAATTAAAGTTAGTTAAATGCTTTATTCTCAGTCAATAGCTTGAGTATATTTAAAACAAAAAGCTATGAAAGTGGGAAATGAAATTGAGAGAAATTACCTGATGGCGCTATTACAATTAATAGGGTTTTTTATTGTACTCTTTTTTGTGATCGCACTTCAAATTTAAAGTATAAGATCTACTGGTAATTATACTAACCTCAGCCTATGAAAAAACCCCTCTTGAGAAGGGGTTTTGTTTTATTTTAAATATCTGGTTTATTAATCCGGGTTACAGAATTTCAGCAACCTTTTGATTAACCCATTCCAGGAATAATTCGTCTTCATGAGAAAATGGATCTTCTGTATGACTGTCAATATCGATCTGGCCTATATTTTCCCCATTCACAAATAGTGGAATAACGATCTCTGCTTTTACATAGATGCTACAGGCAATATAGTTAGATTGATTTTTTACATCTGGTACCACAAAGTTTTTATTGGAAACCGCAACCTGCCCGCAAATCCCTTTGCCAAACGGAATGATCTCATGATCTGTAGGTTCTCCGGCAAATGCCTTTAACTTTAATTCTTCCTTGTCTCCGTTTTTAAAATAGAAACCTACCCAATCGTAATAAGGGATATTTTGTTCAAGCAACTCACATACCTGAGTAAGTTTGTCCTTCACATCAAGGTTTTCTTGGTTAAGAATATTTTGTACCTGTGGTTTTAATTCCGGAAAATGCATATTAACAATCTTTAGTGCAAAAGTATTCAATTTCGGTTGTAAAGTGTGGGCGGGAATTGAATAAATTTGTTAAAACGAATTCCTCCATTTGCTAAGATTATTTCGGCAATATAGACATGTACTTAGATTCATCTTCATTTTTCTGGGGAGTTATTTCTTGTTTTCCAGCTTATACAATGGATTTCTTATTTTATATGAGTCTGAGAATCCTGTGCCGGACCCTTTAACTCAACTGGTGGCAAGACAAAGCGGAATGGTGATGGAGGGGCTTGGTTTTGAGCAAGTAGAAGTCATTATGCACTATACCGGTTTATCAATGAAACTTATGGTAGACGGTTATTTCCTGGCGGGGATTGTGGAAGGCTGTAACTCTGCCAGTATCATTATTCTGTTTACTTCCTTTGTACTGGCCTTTTTTGGAAGAGCCTGGCAAACTTTGCTATTTTTATTTGCCGGGTCCGTAATAATCTATTCCATAAACATCTTAAGAATCGTAATCCTTGCGGTAAGTATTTATAAATATCCTCAATATTCCGGATTCATGCATTCGGTATTTTTTCCAATTGCCATTTATGGAACTGTATTTATCCTGTGGTTGATCTGGGTTAGAATCTATTCGCAATGGAAGAAACACTAAACAAACCCTGGAGATTTTTTAAAATTGGCTTATTGGTTCTTTCGCTCGCTGCAATAAGATTTTTCGAGGAAGATCTTTTTTATGATCCCCTCATCGTCTTTTTTAAATCTGACTATTTGCTTGGAATCATTCCACCTATGGATATGGCTAAACTAATGGTAAACTTAACCCTCCGCTTTGGATTAAATACCCTTATTTCACTTGCCATTATCTATTTAAGTTTTAAAGACAGGGATATTCTAAAATTTTCTACGGTTCTATATGGAATCCTCTACTTGTTGGCCACCGCGGTTTTTATATTTTTAGTGCTGAATATTGGAAATGAGCATTATCTGGCCCTGTTCTATGTTCGCAGATTCCTTATTCATCCGCTCTTTCTCCTTATTTTATTGCCGGCATTTTATTATTCCAAGCTGAAAAACCCTTAAGCAACAATTAAATTTCCATTTTATCTTTATACTTATCCAGCCATTGCCGGAAAGTTAACAGCTCTGGGTTTAGTTTTCTTGTAGCATTCACATCTCTAATGGTGCAGAAATATTCTTCAAACATAACTTTGAACTGAAACATATTCCCCAGATCATCGGCTCCCGGAAAGTCAAAACTCCTGTATACTTCAGGAGGTACGGCATTATATTTAATTTTTTTGCCATAGACCTCAGAAAAGGTATCGGCCATTTCTTTCCCGGTTAAATGTTCTCCCGCAATGGCAACGATTTTATTTTTAAATGTGTCGCCGGCTTTAAAAATAGCGTAAGCACACTTGCCTATATCTTCAGCGGCAATTCCCGGCAGAGGCTTATTATCCATCGGCAGGGTAATGGTAAGCTCACCATCCTCACCTTTCTGCGGACCCATCCCGAAATGGATGAAATTATCCCAGTAAAACGAAGTGAAGAGCAGGGTGTATGGAATTTTACTGTCTGAAAAATAGTCATCAGCTTCCCCTTTTGCATCAAAATGAGGCACCTTGTATTTCTCCATTAAAGTAGGCATACGGTCATCATCGAGCGGAATCCATTTCCTTGTATCTTCCAATGTGGACCAGATAACATGCTGTATTCCCGCTTCTTTCCCGGCCTCGGCCATATTTTTCGCCTGTTTCAATTCTCTATCCGGGGAAAAATGTTCCCAGAAGTTGGTGACGCAATAAGCGCCATAAGCCCCTTTAAAAGCAGTGATAATGCTTTCTTTATTGTCTATATCAGCTTCAACGATCTCAGCTCCCAGATCTTTTAATTCTTTGGCTTTATCTGAATCTGCTTTACGGGTTAATACCCTGGCTTTGAATCCGCCTTCAGGATCATTTAAAATGGCACGAACCAGACCTCCTCCTTGTGCGCCGGTCCCGCCGACTACAGCTATTATTTTTTTCATAATAAAAATTTAAAGTATTGATAATCAAAAAGGTGAGGCTCTTAAATTTAATAATTTCCAGTCTAATATTAAGTAAATATGATTTTTTTTGAGTATCCGGTTGTTAGGAGCAGACCAAAAGGCAGAAGGTTCCATCTTGATTATAGAATTGAAAGTATTTTCCTTAAAATTGAATTTTTAAGGCCTTCATATAGTATATATTTGAATATCATTTAGGTGCCTGTTTGATGCCTAACAGCTGATATTTAAATTTTATGTATTTTTGTAAGCGGTGAAAAAAGCGTTTCAACATATCACATCTCTTTGCATGGCCTTTTTGGTGATGTTCTCTACCATGTCTTTTACGGTAGACAAACATTTCTGCGGAAGTTTTCTCGTGGACACTGCGGTCTTTTCTAAAGCGAAGACTTGTGGAATGGAGATGAGTGCAACCGCTGAAGATCATTGCTGTAGCAATGAAACTATTACTGTTGAAGGCCAGGATGAGTTAAAACTTTCCTTTGATTCCTTCGATTTTAATCAGCAGCTTTTTATTACGACCTTCACCTATACTTATTTTGAACTGTTTGAGAGTTTACCAAAACAGATCATTCCGTTTAAAGATTATTCTCCTCCTTTACTGGTCACCGATATACAACTGGTAGACCAGGTCTTTCTTATTTGATTTTAAGGACTTACGTATATTTTCAGGTTTAAATTAAGAGCCTGGATGGCGTGATTATGCCTTTTTCTGAACCATTTATAAGTGGTTTTACAAATCAAATTTGAAACAAAATGTTCAATAGAATTATAAAATATTTTATCTATAACAGGCTGGTAGCTGTATTAATGGTACTCGCCCTGGTTGGCTGGGGACAGGTAACAGCTCCTTTTAACTGGGATACCGGTTTTCTTCCACAAGATCCCGTGCCTGTAGATGCAATCCCTGATATTGGGGAGAATCAACAAATTGTTTTTACCGAATGGTCTGGCCGCTCACCGCAGGATGTTGAAGATCAGATCACCTATCCTTTAACCAGTTCCTTACTTGGAATTCCGGGGGTTAAGTCGGTTCGTAGTACTTCCATGTTTGGATTCTCTAGTATCTATATCATTTTTGAAGAAGATGTCGAGTTTTACTGGTCCAGATCTAGGGTGTTGGAGAAGCTGAATTCTCTGCCTTCAGGTCTTTTACCGAAAGAAGTTCAGCCTTCTCTGGGACCAGATGCAACAGCTTTAGGTCAGGTATACTGGTATACTCTGGAAGGTCGTGATAAAGATGGCAATGTAACCGGTGGCTGGGACCTTCATGAATTAAGGAAGATCCAGGACTATTATGTAAAACCCGGACTAAGCGCAACATCAGGAGTGTCTGAAGTAGCCTCGGTAGGAGGATTTGTGCAGGAATATCAGATAGATGTAGATCCAGATGCTCTTAAAGCATATAATATTGGAATAAATCAGGTGATGATGGCGGTTAAGAATTCTAACCGTGATGCCGGAGCAAAAACCCTTGAAGTCAATAAAGTTGAATATCTGGTTAGAGGTTTGGGGTACATCAAATCTATCGAGGATATTGAGAATACGGTGGTTGCCGAAAATAATAATACACCGGTCCTGATAAAGGATCTGGGTCGTGTTCATCTTGGGCCTGCTGAGCGAAGAGGTATTCTTGATAAAGGAGGAGCAGAAGTTGTTGGTGGAGTAGTGGTGGCCCGTTATGGATCTAATCCTTTACAGGTAATTAAGAATGTAAAGGAAAAGATTGGGGAGATCTCAGCAGGATTACCCTCTAAAACCCTGACTGATGGAACCGAATCTAAACTGACTATCGTTCCGTTTTACGACAGGACTCAACTAATCAATGAAACCATAGGCACGCTGGAGCTCGCCTTATCTCATGAAATTCTGATTAGTATTATCGTAATCATTGTACTAGTTCTTAATCTAAGAGCATCGGTATTGATCTCCAGTTTATTGCCGGTTGCGGTATTAATGACCTTTATCGCGATGCGGTATTTTGGGGTTGATGCCAATGTTGTTGCCCTTTCGGGGATCGCGATCGCCATTGGGGTGATGGTAGATGTTGGGATCGTCTTCGTTGAAAATACAATTCGATGGCTCGAAATGCCGGAGAATAAAGATGCCCGGGGAAAGAAATTACTGGATGTTATTTATGGAGCTACGGTTGAGGTTGCACCGGCGATCACCACGGCTTTACTTACTACCATTGTAAGTTTTATTCCGGTATTCTTTATGGAGAATGCTGAAGGGAAACTATTTAGACCGCTGGCTTTTACCAAGACCTTCGCGATTGCTGCGGCATTTGTGGTTGGTGTCTTTGTCCTGCCAATGTTGTCTTATTATACTTTCAATATTAAGATCGATAAAAAGAAAAGTCAGAAGATCTGGAATATAATCCTGATCGTTTCCGGGATAGCGCTGGTATTGATATTCTCATTCTGGTTGCCACTTGCGCTGACCTTAATTGGAACTATAAAACTTCTTGAAGATAGAAATCCTGAATTTTTAGGTCGCTATTCTGAAAAGATCACGTTGGGAATCACCCTTGCGGTTACGCTGTTATTCCTGGCCGAAGAATGGATGCCTTTAGGTTTTCAAAAAAGCCTTATCTCAAATTACGTATTTGTAATTGTATTACTGGCCATCACGCTCATTATGCTTATGGCCGTGGTAAAATTCTATGAGCCTATTTTGAACTGGTGTTTAATCAATAAAGGAAAATTCTTCCTTTTACCAATAGTGACCGTTTTCTTCGGAATTATGATCTGGTTTGGTTTTCCAAAGCTATTTGGTTTCGTCGCCACCGCCTTCGATCAAGTAGGCTGGAACGTTAAGAAAACAAAGGTCTGGTCTGGATTGGCACATACCTTCCCGGGAGTGGGAAAAGAATTTATGCCTTCCTTAAATGAAGGGAGTTTTCTGCTAATGCCAACCACTATGCCGCATGCCGGGGTGGAATATGCAAAACAAACCGTTCAGCAACTGGATATGGCGGTGACAGATATCCCCGAAGTAGAGATTTCTGTTGGTAAACTGGGACGTATAGAAAGTGCCCTGGATCCTGCACCGGTTTCCATGTTTGAAAATGTAATCAATTATAAACCTGAATATGTTTTATCTGAAGCTGGGAAACCTCAGAAGTTTAAGGTTGATGATGAAGATAAGTTTATCTTAAAAACCGGAGATACTTTATCTAATAAAGATGCCGTGCTTCGTAATGTTTCGAAAGAACAGTTAATTGCAGATGAGGATGGGAAATATTACCGAAACTGGAGAGATCATATAAACAGCCCTGATGATATTTGGGATGAGATTGTAAAGCGTACCAATCTTCCCGGAGTGACATCAGCACCAAAACTACAGCCGATAGAAACCAGGCTGGTCATGTTGCAAACCGGGATGAGAGCCCCGATGGGGATTAAGGTTTACGGTCCAGATCTTAAAACGATTCAGGCTTTTGGAATGGAGCTGGAAGATCTTCTAAAGCAAGTGCCTTCAGTTAAATCTGAAACTGTTTTTGCAGACAGGGTGGTAGGGAAGCCCTACCTGGAGATAGATATAAAGAGACCTGCGATTGCGAGATACGGGTTGAGTATAGAAGATGTTCAGCAAACAATAGAGACCGCAATTGGCGGGATGGAGATCACTACCACTGTAGAAGGTCGTGAACGATTCCCGGTTAGAGTGAGATACCCGAGAGAATTGCGGGATGATCCCGAATCGGTTAAAAGGATACTTGTGCCAACTTCTTCGGGAGCTCAGATCCCATTAGGGGAACTGGCCGATCTTAATTATGTGCGTGGTCCGCAAATGATCAAGAGTGAAGATACCTTCCTGGTTGGATATGTGTTATTCGATAAAAGAGACGGATATGCTGAGGTAAATGTGGTGAACGATGCCCAGAATCATATTCAGGAAAGGATCGATAACGGGGAATTAAAGGTTCCTGCCGGAGTGAGTTATAAGTTTTCCGGGAGTTATGAGAATCAGGTGAGAGCGGTTAAGCGTTTATCTATTCTTATTCCAATATGTCTGCTTATTATTTTCCTGCTGCTGTACTTCCAGTTCAAGACGGTTATCGCTTCGACTATTCACTTTTCTGGTGTGTTTGTGGCTTTTGCCGGAGGATTCATTATGATCTGGCTTTATGGTCAGGGATGGTTCATGGACTTTGATGTTTTTGGAACCAATATGCGCGACCTCTTCCAGATGCAGGAAGTGAATTTAAGTGTTGCGGTTTGGGTTGGATTTATAGCCTTATTCGGAATCGCCACAGATGATGGGGTACTGATGGGAACCTATATACATCAGGTCTTTGAAAGAAGACAACCTCAAACGGTGCCAGATGTTCGTGATTCTGTGATGGAAGCGGGGAAAAAACGGGTTCGTCCTGCGATGATGACAACTGCAGTGACTATTATCGCCTTATTCCCGGTGCTGACTTCTACAGGGAAAGGATCTGATATTATGGTGCCAATGGCCATCCCTATCGTGGGCGGAATGATCATACAGATCATGACCATTTTCGTGGTGCCGGTGCTACAGGCTTACTGGAGAGAAAGCGTGGTTAAAAAACAAGAAAGACTGGAAAGATGAAAAAATTAGATAAATATACAATTAAGGGTTTGTTGCTACTCTGTCTGTTCGTTGCAGGTGGAGTGATGCAGGCACAGCAGATAGAAGAATATCTTAAACTGGGTGCAGAGAATAATCCGGAGGTAAAGGCCGCTTATAGTAGGTTTGAGGCAGCGTTGGAAAAAGCTCCGCAGGTTTCTGCCTTACCAGATCCAACCTTGTACATCAGTGCTTTTGGGCAAATGATGGAAACCCGTTTGGGAGCTCAGGAAGCCAGATTTACTTTAATGCAGATGTTTCCCTGGTTTGGAAAGCTGGAAGCTGAAAAAACAACTGCGGAACTGATGGCTGAGGCAAAATTTCAGCAGTATGTGGCCGTAAGGGAAAAGTTATTTCTTCAGTTAAAGCTGGCTTATGCCGAGATATATCGGATAAATGAAGTGATAAAAATTCAAAAAGAAAATCTTGATATCCTTGATTCCTATAGAAAATTGGCTTTAAACAGGTTCGAAGCCGGGAAAGCGCCCATGGTGAATGTGGTGAAGGTTGATATCAAAAGAGAAGAAGCAGCTACAGAAATTGAATTAATGGAGAGGGAACTGGAAAGCCTTAAAAAGCAATTCAATTTAGTAAAAGATATGCTGCAGGCGATTTCAGAAAATAATAAAATCGAGAATCAACGGGATCATTTTATAATCCTTTCAGAAAATATGGTGGCCCTGGCTACAAATATGAATTTCGAAGGGAATCCTGTTTATGTTCAGTTTTGCCCAATGGCCAACAATAATAAAGGGGCAAACTGGTTAAGTCTTGAAGCTGAAGTTCGCAATCCTTACTACGGAGATGCCATGCTAACCTGCGGAGAGGTAAAGGATACATTAAAATAACCTATCAATAATTTTCAAAATAATTGAAACCCTGCTTAAAATGGCGGGGTTTCCTGTTTTTTGGTCCCAATTGTTAAAAATTTAAAACAACTAAAAATCTTTTATTAATAGGTTAACAGCAAGTTTGTTAGCATCATTTTACCTTGGAATTTGGATTTTCTCACTGATCATTCAGTTGAAAACTAAAGTGTTGAAAACCATATTTTTTTAGTAACCAAAAAATTAAAAAATGAATTCCAAAGAGCACGATCAACATAAAAAGAAAGGGAATTACGCTAAGTTCTTTTTAATGCTTGGCCTGTCATTTATTGCCATGTACATCACTATGTACTTTAATACCTATGAATTTGATCATGTATATTTTAGTCTTACACGATTTTATATGAGTTGTCTGGGGATCGCTGCGATGGCGGTGATCATGTTATCTCTTATGAAGAGTATGTATAAGGACAAGAAAAAGAACATGGCTATTTATGTAGGTAGTCTTGTGTTATTTGTAAGTGCATTGGGGCTGGTTAGAGCTCAGAAACCAATAATTGGTGATGTTTTATATATGAAGGCCATGATCCCTCACCATTCTATTGCAATTCTTACCAGTAAAAGAGCAGATATAGATGATCCGGAGGTTAGAAAACTTGCTGATGATATTATTAAAGCTCAGGAAAAAGAAATTGCCGAAATGAAGAAAATGATCAAAAGATTAGAATCAGAAAAATAAAATTTATTAACCAATCAACTATTAAAAATCAACAGTTATGAAAAATGCTTTAAAATTTACATTAATCGGCGCATTCGGACTTTTTTTAACCAGCTGCGGTACCACCAGAACTGCACCGGTAGCAATGGCAGAAAACGAATTTAGAAATCAGGTTTACAAAGAGATTGTAAACGATCAGTCAAAATTCAAGGAGTTCATGCAGGTTGTTCATAACAACGATGAAGCTGAAAAATGGTTACTGAAAGATCATTTCCAAATGATGGAAAATGGAAAGATGAAAGAGGTGATGGAGAAGAATCCTGAGATGAAGGAGAAGATGAAGAAGATGATGCATGAAAAGATGGAGAACGATCCGGAGATGCAGAAGAAGATGCAGGATAAGATGAAAGCCAAAATGATGGACGATCCTGAAATGAAACAAGCCATGATGCAGGATATGCACGCAAAAATGAAGGCAAATCCGGAAATGGCTGAAAAAATGATGGATCAAATGATCCAGTTCCTTCATGAGAACCCGGAATTGATGGAGAAAATGAAAGCTAAAATGAAGGCACATCAGGAAGAAATGAAGGCCGGAAAAAAGAAATAAGCTTATAAAAACTAATATACATTAGTAAATATTGCTTTTACCAATCCTGCGATATCGCGGGATTGGTTGTTTTTCAGAATAAATAATTTAATAAAATAACAAGCTATGAATTACTATTTTAATAAAACGATCAAAGGAGAATTTGATGAGGTGATAGAGAAGGTCACCAACGAACTGGAAAAGGAAGGCTTCGGGGTATTGACGGAGATCAATGTGACCGAAACTTTAAAAAAGAAGCTTGATGTAGATTTTAGAAATTACCGCATCCTTGGAGCCTGTAATGCGCCTTATGCTCATAAAGCCCTAAGGGCTGAAGATAAAATAGGAACCATGCTGCCCTGTAATGTAATTGTGCAGGATAAAGGTTCCGAAGAAATTGAGGTGGCCGCGGTTAATCCCATAGCTTCCATGCAGGCCGTGGAAAATGATGCTTTAGGTGAAATTGCAAAGGAAATAGAGGGGAAACTGCAAAAGGTTATTGAGAATCTATAATTTAAGGAAAGTGTGTTTCTTTCAACCTATTTAATTATTGAAGAAGATCTCTGAAGTTTTTCATTTTAGTGCAGGGATGGCAGGGAAATATTTTATTTTTGCCGGCCAATAAAACCCAAATTTTTTACCCTACACAAATTAAAAATGATAGTCAAAAGAAAAACGGCTATGAATATCAGGAAAACCCATAGGTATTTGGGGATATTCATAGGTATACAGTTCATCATGTGGACTGTAAGTGGAATGTATTTTAGCTGGACAGATCTAGACGAAATACACGGAGACCAGTTTAAAAAAGAGACTCCAGATCAAACTTCATTTTCAGATCTACAAGCCCCATCGCAACTGGCGCCAGATTTGGAAATAAGTTCGGTAAACCTGCAGGAAATTGCCGGAGAGCCTTATTACTTCGTTAATGAAGAGTTCCTGCTAAATGCCAGAACCGGTGAAAAACTTCAGGAAGTCAATAAAGAACAGGCGGTCGCTATTGCCGGAAGATTTATGAAAGATGATTTTAAAATTTCCGGAGTAGAAAAAATTACCGAAACCGGGGACCATCATGAATACCGGGAAAATCTATTACCGGCCTATGTTATTTCATATGAAACCGATGAAAATTTAAAAGCCTATATAGGTGCGGTTAATGGAAGTTTTAGAGCGGTAAGACACAGAGACTGGAGATGGTTCGATTTTTTATGGATGACGCATACCATGGATTATGAAGGCAGAGATGATTTTAATAACCTTATTTTGCGTGGTTTCTCATTGTTAGGTTTAATAACCGTGTTAAGCGGATTTTTACTTTGGTTCATATCTTCGCCAAGAATGATTAAATTGTTCGGCTAAAAAGAATCAGGACTTCTGTGATTCACAGATTTAATTGAAATATTTTATAAAAGTTAATAATTAGTTTGATGAAAAAACAAGTTAGAAAATTAGTGAGCTTAAGTTTAGTAGCGGGAAGTTTGATCATGGTTTCCTGTGGAGATAGCAAAAAAGAAAATGCCGAGGCAGAAGCTGTTTCACATACAGAAATGGAACACGAAATGCATGAGGAAAAAGAAGAGGTTGCAACTGCTGTAGACGCTGAATTTAGCGACGCAAAAGTTAAGCAGGCTTTTACTCAATATATCTCACTTAAGGATGCATTAGTAGGAACAGATGCTGCTGCGGCAAAGGAGGCTGCAAAGCAACTTGAAGGAACCCTTTCAGAAAACAATGCTGAAATTTCTAAGATTGCAGGAAATATTGCAACTACAGAAGATGTAAATAAGCAAAGAGAAATGTTCTCTAAACTAACTGCAAAATTAGAGCCTGTATTTAAAGGGGCAATTTCTTCAGGGAAGATCTATAAGCAATTCTGCCCTATGGCCTTTGAAGGAAAAGGAGATTCCTGGTATTCTACTTCAGAAGAGATCAGAAACCCTTATTTCGGGGATAAGATGCTTAAATGTGGTAGAGTAGAAGAAACTATCATGTAAATAATACAACAGGCTGAAGATAAGTTCAGCCTGTTGTTTTTTGTATTAAATTTAATCGGTTTGGAAGGAGTAAAACTACATATCAAGAATGTTGTTTGTCAACGATGCATCATGAGCATAGAGGCTATCCTTGATCGATTAAATATTGCCTTTAGTGAGGTGAATCTCGGGGAAGCTGTGCTGGAACGAGAGTTAAACCAGCAGGAACTTGAACAGCTCCGGCTTGAACTTGAAAAAATAGGTTTTGAGATCATAGAAAACAGGGATCAAAAGCTTATCAATTCGATCAAATCATTGATAATAAAAGAGGTGTATTCTTCGCGCCCTTCAAATCAAAAACTATCTAGCCTTCTAAGTAATAATCTTAATTACGATTACAGCCACATCACTCATATGTTTACCGAAAGTGAAGGCCAGAGTATCCAGAATTTCTATAATGGAATTCGTATTGAGAGAGTAAAGGAAATGTTGCAACAGGAAGAAAACACCATTGCCATGATCGCAGATGAACTGGGTTTTTCCACACCCGCCTATCTTTCGACTTCGTTTAAAAAAGCAACCGGCTTTACTCCATCTCATTATAAAAATCTTCACATTAAGGACAGGAAAACCCTCGATTCTGTTTAAAGTCTACTAATAAATCAGATTTTTAGCAATTTCTTAAAGGACCCCGGTGATTATTCTGTGTAAATTCTTCTCGAACGAATTAATTCAGAATAATTATATACTATGGAATTAGACCTGTTATCGATTATCGGGATCGTTATTTACTTGGGGATTGTAATAGATATTTTACAAACCACCTTATCCATGCAAGGTGGAGGTTGGTTAACGAGTAGATTTTCTCATTTTTTCTGGAAAATATTTCTTTTGCTATCAGGTAAGAATGGTAGATCGAAATTCCTTGCTCATACCGGTTATATATTACTAATCTCCATTGTACTTACCTGGGTATTTTTACTCTGGAGTAGTATGGTATTAGTATTATATGGCAATCCGGGTTCAGTAATAAACAGTACTACTAAAATACCGGCAGATTTCTGGGAGATCGTTTATTATAGCGGTTTTACACTTTCTACACTTGGGATAGGAGATTATATCGCTGGTGGCGATTTCTGGAGAATGCTTACTACCATTTATTCTTTTACCGGGCTAATCCTGCTAACCATGTCTGTAACCTATTTTGTACCGGTACTTTCCGCTTGTATAGATCAGCGAAAACTGGGAATTAGCTTAAGTACTTTAGGTAGTACTCCACAGGAAATGGTTATAAACTCCTGGACGGGCAGTGACTTTAGCAGATTGACAAGTAAAGCAGATGACCTGGCCAATTCTATTATTAAATACAGTCAGCAGCACAGGGCCTATCCTGTTATCCATTATTTTCATAATAATAAGACGAAGTATAATGTGATCTTGCAGTTAACGCGATTGTACGAGGCTTTGATCATAATTTCCAATAAGGTGAATAAAGAAGACCACCCGGAGAAGGAAGATCTCAATCCTTTGGTGGTAGCCTTTCAAAATTATTTCGAAACTATTTCTGAAGTTACCCATATTAGTTTAATGAATGAGGCGCCCCCGGCAATCGAGATTAGAAAACTGCTGGAAAAAAGATTGATCGAAGATTCCGGAAGTCCTGAATTATCACAGGGCGAGGAAAAGGATCGCAGGTTCTTTAAAACCCTGTTGCATCAGGATGGCTGGACCTGGAAAGATGTGAATGCTAAAAGTTCTTAAAAGCATAGGTATCGAGTTAAAAACAATTAAAAACTGAAAGAACTTAGCATTTTATTAAAAGTCATTTCCATCATTCCTGTTTATTTTTAATCAAATCCATAAAAATTAATAAGTTATGAGAAATGAAAAACTAATTAGTGCTCTTGGAAATTGTATTAATCACTGTAATCATTGTGCAGATGCCTGTTTGGATGAAGACAATGTGAAAATAATGGTGGATTGTATAAGAATTGACAGAGTATGTGCAGAAGTTTGCTCAACGCTTAGTCAGGTTCTGGCTACCAAATATGACGATGTAAAAGGACTGGTAGAATATTGTAAAAAAATATGCCAGGCTTGTGCCGACGAATGTAGCAAACACGATACGCAACATTGTAAAGATTGTGCGAAGGCCTGTAAAGAGTGTGTAAGCGCTTGTGAGGCTTACTTAGCATAGAAAATTTTTAAAAAGCCCGGTTTAGATTACCGGGCTTTTTTATTTATTGAAAGTTTATTCCATTTTCTTGAAACTTCCCAAAAATGGCTATCGTTATCTTTGTTCTTCACTCTTTCAGGATACTGAAAAATTTATAATACATCCAGATGAAACATACATATAAAATTACCGGAATGACTTGTAATGGCTGTAGAAGCCATGTAGAGCAAACCTTGCAGAAGGTGGAGGGAGTTTCTTCAGTAATGGTGGATCTTAAAGATCATGTAGCAACTATAGAGATGGATAAGCATATTCCTCTGGATACTTTTGAAGCAGCACTTCAAAAAGATGGCGGGAATTATCATATCATAATGCCGGAAAATGATGATCATACTTTTGACGAACTAATGAAGCATACTTATAAGGTCACGGGAATGACCTGTAATGGTTGTCGTACTCATGTGGAAAAAACCTTAAGTGAAGTTGATGGAGTAACCCGGGCAAATGTAAACCTGGAAAAAGCAGAAGCTAAACTGCAGTTTGAGAAATCTGTTAAAATTGAAGACCTTGAAAAAGCGCTAATTCAAAGTGGAGGGGATTATCATATACATGAGCCAAATACTTCAGGGAAATTGATGGTTCATGAGTATGAAATTAAGGGAATGACCTGCAGTGGATGTAAGTCCAAAATTGAACAAACCCTTGAATCAATAGAGGGCGTGAAAGAAGCTAAGGTGAATCTACAGGAGGGAACTGCTAAAGTTAGTATGCTGGAGCATATTCATATTAAAACCTTTCAGAAAAAATTTGAGCAACTGGATGGAAATTATCAAATCTACCTACCGGGAGAAGGTCATAAACATGTAGATAAACCTAAGCCTAAAGGTGAAGGAACCGGTACCTGGTATTGTCCCATGCATTGTGAAGGTGACAAGACCTATGATAAACCAGGGGACTGCCCGGTTTGTGGAATGGATCTGGTGGAGGAAGTTAGAGCAGCCTCTGCTGTAAAATTCACCTGCCCTATGCATCCGGAAGTGGTAAAGGATGAGCCCGGAGATTGTCCTATTTGCGGGATGGATCTGGTGCCTATTGAACCGGAACCCTCTGCCGAGGAAAAGGGTTATAAGAAATTGCTGAAAAAATTCTGGATCGCGGTAGCCTTTACCGTGCCTATCTTCCTTATCGCCATGTCTGAAATGATCCCGAACAATCCGCTATATGACTTGGTAGAAATGAAGGTTTGGAACTGGATACAATTCGGCTTGTCGCTTCCGGTGGTTTTCTATGCCACCTGGATGTTCTTTGAACGTGCATGGAGATCCATAAAAACATGGAATCTCAATATGTTTACCCTTATAGGGATTGGAGCTGGGGTCGCCTGGATTTTTAGTGTCTTCGGAATGGTTTTCCCTGATTTTTTTCCAGACCAGTTTAAAACCCATATGGGCACCGTACATGTATATTTCGAAGCCGCTACGGTAATCTTAACCCTGGTATTGCTTGGTCAGGTACTTGAAGCCAGAGCACATAGCCAAACCAATTCGGCGATCAAAGAGCTGCTGAAGCTGGCGCCGAATACTGCAGTAAGAGTTAGGGATGGGGTAGAAGAGACCATTGCTGTTGATAAAATTGAAAAAGGTGATATTTTAAGAGTAAAACCGGGAGAGAAAATTCCGGTAGACGGAAAGATAAAAAGCGGGGCTTCGAGTATAGACGAAGCCATGATCACCGGAGAACCTATCCCGGTTGATAAAGCCGAAGGGGATCCTGTAAGTTCCGGTACTATTAACGGCACTCAGAGTTTTACCATGACCGCCGAAAAAGTAGGTGATGAGACCTTGCTGGCTCAAATAATCCAAATGGTAAATAGTGCCAGCAGATCACAGGCGCCTATTCAGAAACTGGCCGATAGGATCTCGGCTTATTTTGTGCCGGTAGTGGTAATAATATCTGTAATAACCTTTATCGTCTGGGCTATTTATGGAACTGAACCTTCCTATGTATACGCCCTGGTAAATGCTATTGCCGTGCTTATCATTGCCTGTCCCTGTGCCTTAGGTCTGGCTACGCCAATGTCGGTTATGGTAGGAGTAGGAAAGGGAGCTCAAAATGGGGTGCTTATCAAGAATGCGAGAGCTTTGGAGGAGATGAATGATATAGATACCCTTATTATCGATAAAACGGGAACTATCACTGAAGGGAAGCCATCTGTAGAAAAAGTGTTTGCTGTCGCGGCGGAATATTCTGAAACTGAAGTAGCCAGATTAATTGCTTCGGTAAATGCTCAAAGTGAACATCCATTGGCAACAGCTACCCTGAAATATGCTGATGAAAAGAATATAAAATATGGTGAAGCTTCAGATTTTAATTCGGTTACCGGAAAAGGAGTAGAGGCTAAATTCGAAGGGAAACACCTGGCACTTGGGAATGATAAATTAATGCAGGTTGAAAATGCTGAAATTTCAGAGGAGGTAAGAACTAAAGTTTCTGCAGAACAGGAGCAGGGAAAAACCGTTTCTTATCTGGCTGTGAACTCGAAAATAGTAGGATATGTGACAATTTCAGATAAGATAAAGGAAACAAGCCGCGAAGCCCTGAACGAGCTTCAGCAGGAAGGGATAAAGGGGATCATGCTTACAGGAGATAACGAGAAGACCGCAGCTTCTGTAGCTAAGCAAATGAATCTCGCTGAATTCAAAGCCGGAATGGTTCCTGAAAATAAAATGGCTGAGGTTAAAAGACTTCAGCAGGAAGGGAAAAAGGTAGCTATGGCCGGTGACGGGATCAATGACGCACCTGCACTGGCTCAGGCAGATATTGGGATCGCTATGGGGACAGGAACAGATGTTGCCATAGAAAGTGCCGAGATTACTCTGGTAAAAGGTGATTTAAAAGGAGTGCTTAAAGCCAAAAAACTGAGTGAAAAAGTAATGCGAAATATTAAAGAGAATCTGTTTTTCGCGCTTATCTATAACACCGTGGGTGTGCCAATTGCGGCAGGGGTTCTTTATCCCGTATTCGGAATTTTGCTTTCTCCTATGATTGCAGCTTTGGCTATGAGCTTTAGTTCTGTCTCCGTAATTGCAAATGCGCTGAGATTGAGAAGTGCGAAACTTAAATAATTTCAGTTTAAGGTCATTTCGACCGCAGGGAGAAATCTAAATTATATGATTGCTGAATATCCAGCATAACAAAATGTTTCAGAAAAACAAAAACTCCGGAATTTCTGGAGTTTTTTTTTATAGTTGGTTCTTAGGCAACAGAATCCAAAAAATCGTATTTGGAAAAATCTGATTTAAAATCTGCATTATTAATTAGTTTCTTCCTTTGCTACGAGGCCCTTTTCTTCCATTACGTCTCTTATCCTGCAATTGTTCCCATTGGGTGTATTGTTCTTCACTTAAAATACTTCGTAGTTCCTCTTTTTGTTGCTTATTCATTTCCATCATCTCCTGGCGTTGTTCTTTTCGTTCTTCCATCATTTCCTTTCTCGCCTCACGTCTTTCTTCCATCAGCTCCTTTCTTTCTTCTATCCTTTTTAGATAAAGTTCTTTTAGTTTTAGCTCTTGCTCCTGGGTTAGGTCTAATTGCATAGCCAGTCTTTTAGCCTGCAGGCTTGCTGTTTCCTCTTTACTAAGATCTGTTGGTTTTTGTGCCGGTTCCTGGGAAAAGCCAAAAAGGCTAAAAAACATCAGCATCATAACTATTAAATTTTTCATCATTACAGGTTTTAAGTTTCTGATACTTTGACTTTTATTATGAAAAAAGGTTTAAAAAAAGGGCCCGAAGACCCTGAAGATGTTTTAAATGAAAAGTGCCTTAATCCTGCTTCTTTTTGTCTTCTTTGTTTTTCTTCATTTTATAAGCCTTTTCATTCATTTTCATTTCCCTTTCGTGCATTGGTTTCCATTTAGCAAACTGAGGATCGTCCAGAATGTCTTTCATTTCTTCAGAAAAATCTTTCTGAATCTTCATTTTTTGTTCCTGCATTTCAGATTTTTCACCCGCAAGGATATCAGCCTTTAATTCGTTGAGTTTTTCCTGCTTTTTTAAATGAGCCAGTCTAATTTTTTCCTTTTGTTCAAGATTCAGACTTAGTCTGGTGGCTACCTTATCTGCATAGATCATTGCCCGGGCCTCGTGATCATTATGATCTTTCATTTTGTGAGACTCATGTCTGGCTTCTATCATTTCTTCTTTGTCTTCCTGAGCAAATGTGCTCATAGAAAACAAAGCAACGAGTAATAATAAGCATATCTGTTTCATAACCTGTATGTTGTTGATTTGTACTTACTTAAAATTACGCTATGCAGCTATGAAAAGGATATTCTTTAACATAAAAAAAGCTGCCGTATAAAACGACAGCCTTTTCGAACAAAACCAAACATTAAATTTTAGTTCACCGGATTAAGGATGAGGTCGATTCGTTTTAAAATATCCTGTAAGTGGTAGCGGGTTAAAGTATCGCCAGACCTGTATACAGAATTTTTGATCTGTCTTTCCAGAGTTTTTAATTCTCCTCTTACCACAGGTCTAATATCACTCTGGCTTACATTTACATTACTTCTGGTGATCCAGCTTCTCCATCTTGCCGGAATTTCTTCCTGCTCTTCATTCATTAAATGCTCTAATCTTTCGATATAAGCACGTTGTAGGTTTCTTCTATAGCGATCTATTCTTTTACCTGAATAAACCTCGCTCCAAAGGCCTTTTCTTAGATCGGTCATCATGTCAAGTAAAGAATAAGCTTCCTTACCGTTGATCTCCTCATTTTCCATCAGTCTCGCAATTCTACCAAAGTCTAATAGATTGTCCAGAGTTTTTTGTTGCATGTTTCTAATACGCTCAATATTTCCATCAAATTCTATCTTGTTGAAAATATCCTGATTGATCATCCATTCAGGAGTTTCGAAAAGCTGGTCCTGTAAGAACTTCATGGCTCTTTCCTGCTTCTCTTTATCTACATGAGTGTAAACAGCACCTTCCTGATCGTAAGTTTTATAATACTCATAAACTCCACCAATGTTAGCAGTCACGTGACCCATATAGCGGTTGTATTGAGAAAGAACCTGCTCATACAGATCTTCAAGATCTTCATAATTCTTTCCGTCTTCAGCAGTCCACTCAATTAGCTTTGGAACAATTCTTTTAAGGTTCTTGATCCCATATTCACTGGCGAGCATGGCATCATCTCCAAGATCTTCGGTTTGAGAACTTGGATCGATCACATTTCCCTGTTGTTTTCCGAAGCGATATTTTGCATCTCCGGCATGTTCCAGGATCCATTTGTCCAGTACCGGCTTTTCTTCTTTTCCAACTTTATCCAGAATTGGTCTGTATCCCCATGCGATCGCATATTTATCATAAGGTCCAATTTCCGGCATTAAAGCCACATCACCGTCTTCCGGCTGCGCGATATAGTTGAAACGAGCATAGTCCATGATAGATGGAGCTGTTCCAAATTCTTTAGTGAATTCAGGGTCTCTAAGCTTTTCAACCGGGTAAGCCACACTGCTTCCCATATTATGAGGCAATCCAAGGGTGTGTCCAACTTCGTGAGCCGAAACAAAACGTATCAACCTTCCCATTACTTCATCCTTGAATGCCACCCCTTGCGCATCTTCATTGATAGCTGCGGTTTGCACAAAGAACCAGTTTCTCAACAAGGTCATAACATTATGGTACCAGTTGATATCAGATTCTAAAATCTCTCCAGAACGTGGATCACTAACGTGTGGGCCGTTAGCATTTGGAATTGGGGACGCAAGATATCTTACCACAGAATATCTAACATCTTCCGGGCTCCAGTCCGGATCTTCCTCTACGGTTGGAGCATCTTTAGCAAGAATAGCATTTTTAAAACCTGCAGCTTCAAATGCAACCTGCCAGTCTTCTATTCCTTGTTTGATAAATGGAACCCATTGTTTTGGAGTAGCTCTGTCTATATAATATATAATTGGCTTTTTTGGCTCAACAAGTTCACCGTTTATGAACTTCTCAATATCTTCTTCTTTCACTTCAAGTCTCCAGCGATCAAGGTATTCTACTGTCTCACTTTTTTGAGCTGCAAGACCATAATCTGTTTGCTCTGTAGTGAACCAACCAACACGTTCGTCAAAATACCTTCTTTCCATGGGAACTTTTGGAAGCAGGATCATTGAGTTGCTGAATTCTAGCGAAATAGAACCTAAACTTTCGTTGGATGGTGGTTCGCCGGCATTGTAGGTCTTTACGTGTCTTATCTCAATATTTTGAGGATAACTCCTGATGGTATCGATATAAGAACGGCTTTCATCCAGTCTTGACACCTTGTAACGTTTTCTGGTACCATCTGGTAAGCCTAAAGCCTGAACATCTTTGGTATAAAGATCTGTAACTTCGATCACCGTAGATTTGGAAAGAGAATCTTTTCCTATGGTTTTAACATCGAAAGATTGAATGATAGGTTCAAAATTTGAATTTACCACTGCCTCATGTACAGGTAGTGAATCGGCTGCATAGATGTCATAAGAGACTACTCTAAGAAGAACTTTATCTCCCTTTTTTTGCCATCTGTGAACCTGGGTATTTTGCTTTCCACCTCCAAAACCAATTCCGCTGGCGGTCTTGGCAATTCTGGTAACAGTTAGCATCTCTCTGTTAAAAAGGCTGTCCGGGATTTCATAAAAATACTTGTTATCTACCTGATGCACGGTAAAAAGACCTTTATCTGTTTTGGCATCTTTGGTGATCACCTTAGCATAAGGTTTAATTCCGTTATCTTTCTTGGAATCGGCGGCAGTGGCAGATTTGGTTTCCTTTTTATCCTGTTTCTGAAATACAGCACAGCTGGAAACAGACATGGAAAGGGCGATAAGCAATAGCTTAAGGCTCTGGTTCTTGATCATAAATAAATGTTTTAATTAATAAGTTGTTCTATAGCGGGATTTGTGACATAAAATGAAAAAAGCCGCCGTTTGGCAGTCTTATGACTTGGGAAAAGCTAAAAGGTTTAATGGAAAGTTAAAAAGATTAAGAACTATCTTAGTTGATATGAAAATTTGTTTTTTTAGATAGAATATTAATTAGATTAAAAATCAAGTATTATGGATGAAGTAGTAAAGTTAGTTTCAGAAAAAGCTGGAATCTCTGAAGATAAAGCAAGAATAGCAGTACAGGTTGTGGCCGGAGTCTTAAAAGACAGGATGCCAGATGCTATGGCCGGGCAGGTAGATGCTTATCTAAAAGGCGAAGGTAAGGCCGGAAATTTAGGAGACATGGCCGGGAAAATTGGCGGGATGTTCGGTAAAAAATAAAATGAAAGACTGTTTAAAACTGTTATTACGTCTTAAGGCGTGCGAGCAGTTTTAAACAGTCCTTTTAATATTTAGAATTTACGAAGTTTTGATGCTCAAAACATCACCTTCTTTAAATACATCTACCATCTTATTCTTACGTAAGCCTTTAATGGCTTTATCCCATTTTTTGTTACTTAAACCAGATTGATCCTTGATCGCATCAAGCTCATGGATCTCATCATTTTTAAGCAATTTAAAAACAGTTTTTTCCTCTTCAGTTAATTCAACCGGTTTTTTCTCAGGCTTCATTTGAGGAAAGAAAAGAACTTCCTGTATGGATTGTTTATTGGTTAGGAACATGATCAATCTGTCCATTCCAATTCCAAGTCCGGACGTTGGAGGCATTCCGTATTCCAAAGCTCTAAGGAAGTCATTGTCGATAAACATCGCTTCATCATCACCTTTTTCAGAAAGCTTCAATTGTTCCTCAAAACGTTCTCTTTGATCAATTGGGTCATTAAGCTCAGAATAAGCATTTGCAACCTCTTTTCCGCAAACCATTAATTCAAAACGCTCCGTAAGCTCAGGATTATCCCTGTGCTCTTTACATAGCGGACTCATTTCCTTTGGATAGTCTGTAATGAATGTTGGCTGGATAAAGTTTCCTTCACATTTTTCACCAAAGATCTCATCGATGAGTTTTCCTTTCCCCATGGTATCGTCAACCTCGATCCCCATTCCCTTGGCGGCTTCGTATAATTCTTTTTCAGATTTTCCGGTAATGTCGAAACCTGTAAATTCCTTAATAGCATCTGTCATGGAAAGACGCTTGTATGGTGCCTTGAAATCTACTTCATGTTTTCCAAAGGTAGCTTTCGTAGTACCGTTTACAGCCATTGCACAATGTTCAAGCAAATTTTCTGTAAACTCCATCATCCAGTTGTAATCCTTATAGGCAACATAGATCTCCATTGCCGTAAATTCCGGATTGTGAGTTCTGTCCATTCCTTCATTTCTGAAGTTTTTGGAAAACTCATATACTCCGTCAAATCCACCAACAATAAGTCTCTTTAAATACAGTTCGTTGGCAATTCTTAGGTACAAAGGAATATCCAAAGCATTATGATGACTCACAAAAGGTCTCGCTGCGGCTCCACCCGGGATTGGCTGAAGAATTGGTGTCTCAACCTCAAAATATCCTTTATCATTAAAGAAATTTCTCATGGCGTTGAAAAGCTTGGTTCGCTTTACAAAAACCTCTTTTACCTTAGGGTTAACGGCAAGATCGGCATAACGCTGACGGTATCTTTGCTCCGGGTCGTTAAAACCATCATGAGTATTTCCTTCTTTATCTGTTTTTGGAAGTGGCAGCGGTCTCAGGGATTTGCTTAAAAGATGGAAATCTTTTACCATCACCGTCATTTCACCAACCTGAGTTTTAAAAAGCTCTCCTTCAATTCCAATAAAATCACCTATATCCAGCAATTTCTTGTAAAGGTCGTTGTATTTAGACTTATCCTCTCCTGTACAAATCTCATCGCGGTTAAAATATACCTGAAGACGACCTGTAGAATCCTGTAATTCAGCAAAAGATGCCTTTCCCTGAATCCTTCTGGACATAAGCCTTCCCGCAATCACTACTTTTTTTCCTTCCTCAAAATTTTGTTTGATTTGAGTAGTGGTATGATCCACCGGAAATAGATCGGCCGGATAAGGATTGATTCCGGCTTTTCTTATAGCCGTTAATTTCTCTCGTCTAATTTGTTCCTGTTCTGATAACTGCTGCATATAATTTTTTTTATGCATTCAACAAAAATGCGGATGCAAATATAGTGACTATCAGCCTGCCACACAACGCAATTAAAAGCCGAAATAATAATTCTATCTTTGCGTCAAAATTTATATTTAATGAGTGTTTGGAGAGTGATCCTTTCAGTGCTTTTTCCACCATTGGCGGTGTATGATAAAGGCTGTGGATCTATTTTAATTGTATTGATTTTAACCCTTTTGGGATGGATCCCGGGAGTGATCGCAGCTCTTATTATCATTAATAACCCCAAGTCTTGATCATGAACAAAGCAGTTGAAGTAAGGAATCTGGGAAGAAAAGATTACAAAGATACCTGGGATTATCAGGAAAAGTTATTCAAGGAAACTCTGGATCTAAAGATCAGGAACAGGAGGGAAGCGCTTGATTCTCCCACGCCTAATTATCTGCTCATGGTGGAGCATCCACATGTTTATACTTTGGGTAAGAGCGGAGATCTTGAAAACTTACTTGTTTCGGAAGCTGAATTGAAGCGAAAAGACGCCACTTTTTATAAGATCAATCGTGGTGGTGATATTACTTATCACGGGCCGGGTCAACTGGTGGGATATCCTATCCTTGACCTGGATAATTTTTTTACAGATATACATAAATACCTTCGGCTCCTGGAGGAAATGGTGATCCTGACCCTGGCGGAATATGGTTTGAAAGCTGAACGAAGCCCAGGGGAAACCGGTGTTTGGCTGGATGTGGAAACACCTTTCGCAAGAAAGATATGTGCCATGGGCGTTAGAGCCAGCAGATGGGTTACCATGCATGGTTTTGCCCTGAATGTAAATGCAGACCTGGGTTATTTTGATAATATTATTCCCTGCGGAATTAAAGGTAAAGCTGTTACATCTCTAAATGTGGAATTAGGAGTGAAAGAAGTGGACTTGTCTGAAGTTCAGGAAAAACTATTAAAGCATTTTAAAGACCTTTTTGAGGCCGAATTAAAATTCGTAGACTAAGATCTCATTCTCATCTCCTCGAACTACCAATTCCGTTTTAGAGTCCAGATCGGCATTGGAAAGGTCAACTTCAGAGCTTCCATATACCGGGAAGCCGTTGAGAAGTTCTCCGTTCTTGTTAAAAACATAGACTTTATTTGCCTGAGTATCTGTGATAGCTACCAGTGTTCTTCTTTTTAATTTAAAGATCTGGGGAGAGGTGTAAAGTCCAAAATCCAGAGAAACAGACTTTTCGTTAATTACCAGTTCATTTTCATTAAGATACGCCATTAGGTCATCTTCAGCGGCTAAGCGGTGATTTTCTGCCAGACCAAGGTCTTTTTTGGTTAGATTTCCCTGTGGCGATTTCTCCAAAAGGTTTCCGGACTGGTCTGTCCCAACAAATTTCGAGTCATACCCGAACCAGTCATTAGTAGAAAAATCCAATTTTTCGGTAACCGGAACTCTGATTCCTCCCTGCCTGTTCAGGATATTTAACTTCCCGTCCTGCTCGGCGATCAGGATATAATCTTTATGGCCTAATCTAATGTGTTTTGGTGTTTTAATAATATTAGAGCTGGCATTCTCAAAATCGAATCCTTTGATGGGTTTCCCTTTTGGTCCCAGCATATACACCCTTTTTCCCTGAACCATTACGAATCTGTAAGTCCTGTTGTTATCATAGTCGAAAACAGCTAAAGGTTGGGAAAGCGGATCATTGAATTTAACCGGAAACGGTTTCACATCTTTACCCGTTCTGTCGATTACCTCCAGGTTATAACCCGTGGAAAAAGCCAGTTGTTTATTCCCGTTTTTAAATAGGTCTACCTGATATACAGGGCTGGTGATCTTGCTATCCAGTTTCTTTTTCCAGAAGATGTTCCCCTGATTGGAAACCAGGTAGAGATTGTTGTTTTGATCCTGAACTACAATGTCCATTTGATCTGTTCTGTGATTTCTGAAAAAGACAGGAGAAGTGGCAATTGGTGAATTAATCTTTATGGAAGACTGTTGTTCCGCTTCATTTAGAGCGGTGTCATTCTCATCTGGTTCAGAAATAATTCCGTGCAGGTGAGAAAAATTCTCCTCTGCTATGAGCTGATAAGCAGCCAGGGTAAATCTCTTAAGTTTTGGAGTCTTATCTGAATCCTGGTCGGTGCTTTGTTTATTAAAACTTATGTTCTCAACCATTAAAACTGAAGAACGGGAAGACAAAGCTCCAAGCGTATTCAGGTAATGCTGGTTGTTTTCCAGTGTGTCAGAATTTAATACGGCTGAAATGATTTTTTTTAAAGGCTCTGTATTGGTACTAAATAATAGAAAATGGTCTATCACGGTATAATACCCAGGTTTTTCGGCCTGATTTAAATACGGATATGCATTCATCCATTTCAATTCCGTATTGATTTCATAGATCCGGTTTTCACGGTATTCTTCTATTATGGTCGAGGTGCCGGCCAACTTCTCTTTAGCGGCTTCAATTTCCTGAGCGTTGAAGGCGATCACATTACCCGAGTTTAATTTTATGAAAACAACTTCTCTTATGTGCTCGGGAAATGATGAAGCGGAAATCCGGACCGTGTCTGCTAATTCGGAATCTGAGCTGGTTTCTGGTTTCGAGCTGATCGCGTAAAAGCTTATAAAATCTTTTGGTGTTATTTTACTGGCTTCCGGTTCCTGCGATGGGCTTTGCTGCAGGCGATTAATAAAACTGTCTTCTTTTTTCAGGCTTAGACCATTAAAAATTAATTTGTGGTCTTCGGTTTTGAAGTCTATCGCACTCCATCCGGCAAAGTGGGTTGAATTTTCAATTCCGAATTTTTTCAGAATATTGAATAATTTTTTTTCGGCCCTATCTTCAAAAAGTATCGAAGTCTTTCCGGGATCTGTAGCATTAAACACTTTGAAGAAATCTTCCATCTCTTCGGGATTTGAGTTTGGCTGAAAATCCAGTAAGAGTTCTCTGGAATTGGAGATCAAATTGGCATTCCCGGTTTCTTTCAGGTAGAACGAATCATTTTCCAGGCCAATCTTTTTTAAGTTTTGCCCATTCAAATTCAGGCTTTCAACACTCTTATTCTGAATGGAATCCAGATTTATAAGGCTGCTGTCCTTTTTAGTAATAATCAGATAGTCCCAATTATCTGAACCCAGCCGGGAAAAACTAATCCCTGCCCGGTTATTAAACTGTAAATCTTTAAGGAATCCCAGGTTTTGCTGAATTTTAGCACTAAACGTGGGGCTAAAATTGGTGAAGATCTTATTGGTTGCCAATTCCTCTTCCAGCAAACCCAGATCAGGAGAAAGAAGAAATAATTCAGTATCTGCCGGGATATGATTTTTAATTTCAAATTTTGCTGACTCTGGTTTGGAGCAGGCGTAGCAGGATAGTATTATTAATAATACAAGAAATCTTTTCATCAGTTTAAATTGGGATACGCGCAAAAGTATAAACTTAGAAGGCAAACTTCAATTGATCTGGTAAGAGTTTAAAGCTTTTTCTGTGATATTTGGTAATCCCGTGCTCCTTTATGGCTTCCCGATGTTCTTTGGTAGGATAACCTTTATTCTTTTTCCAGTTATACATGGGGAATTCCTCATGTATCTCTTCCATATAAGCATCCCGGTAGGTTTTCGCCAGGACCGATACGGCTGCTATACTTAAAAATTTCCCGTCACCTTTTACTATACATTCGTGAGGGATGTCATTAAACGGATAAAATCTATTCCCATCCACAATTATATGCTCTGGTTTGGTGCTAAGTTTTTCGATACATACTTGCATTGCCTTGATGGAAGCGTTTAAAATATTTATTTCATCAATTTCTTCCATAAAAATATGAGTCACACTATAGCAAAGAGATTTACTTTGAATTTCATCTCTTAAATTGTTCCTCTTTTTTAAGCTTAAAACCTTAGAGTCGTTTAAAATATTGTTTTTAAATCTTTTAGGTAGGATCACAGCGGCAGCAGTAACGGGGCCTGCGAGACATCCACGCCCGGCTTCATCTGTTCCTGCAACAATTATATTTTTATTATATGCTTTAAGCATTCGTAAATAGTTTTTTAAAACTTTAACAAATATACACCGGTATTATAAACTCCCGGGGAGCGTTTAATACAAGCTTGTTAAAGTTTTAATAAGTTAAAATGTAAGATTTTTTGGAATGTTAAGGAATTATTAGCATTTTTGGCGCTGGCTAATTCAAATTTAACGAAATAATGAAAAAAAGATTAAATGGATTTCTAACACTGTTACTGGTGTTAGTAGTGCAAATTGGTTTTGCACAAGAAAAAACCGTTACAGGAACGGTTGTAGATGAGGAAGGTTTGCCCCTTCCCGGTGTTAACGTAATCGAAAAAGGTACCAGTAATGGTGCTCAAACAGATTTTGATGGAAACTATGCCATCTCTGTTGCTTCCGGTGATGTTATCGTATTTAGTTATGTAGGTTTCGCAACTCAGCAGGTGACTGTTGGTGCTGCTGATACTTATAACGTAACCCTTAAAACTGATGCTGGTGCTTTGGAAGAAGTAGTAGTAATGGGGTATGTTTCTAAGAAGAGAGAAGATATGACTGGATCTGCAGTGCAGATTGATTCTGAAGCTCTTCAACAAACTCCTATGGCTACTGTAGATCAGGCGTTACAAGGGAAAGTTTCAGGTCTTCAGATCTCGACTTCTTCTGGTACTCCTGGATCTGTGCAGGATATCCGTATTCGTGGTATAAGCTCGATCAACGCAGGGAATGAGCCTTTATATGTAATTGATGGAGTGCCAATCATTAACACGAACGTTGGTGGTAGTTCTGCAACTTCTTCACTTTCTTCTTTAGCGAGTTTAAACTCAAATGACATCGCAAGTATTACTGTACTTAAGGATGCTTCTGCAACTGCTTCTTATGGAGCAAGAGGTGCTAACGGGGTTATTGTAATCCAAACTAAGAGTGGTAAAGCTGGTAAAACTTCTATCAATGTAAGTTCTTACTACGGTTTTGCAAACAATGCTATCGATGGTCCGGATATGTTAACCGGTGCTGAAAGAGAAATCCTTTACTACGAAGGTATCATGAATACTTTTGGTGTTGGTTCTATGGATGAGGCTAAAGCTTTTGAAGCTGCTAACCTTGGAGATTACGGTGGATATGTTGCATGGAATGCAGCTGGAAGACCAGAAGGTAACTGGGATGAAGTGATCAAGAATAACGATGCGCCACTACAGGAGCACACTATTTCTGCTACTGGTGGTACCGAAGATCATAGTTTTTATGCGTCTCTTGGTTATTTCGATCAGGAAGCTACTGTAATTGGATCTGAATTCGAAAGAATCTCTGGATCTTTAAACTTTACAAAAAACCTTTCTGATAATCTTGAATTCAGTTCATCTAACACTGGATCTCATACTTTCCAGGATGGTCTTTTAGAAGGTAGTGCATACTTCTCTTCTCCGTTCACAGCGAGATATTTTATGTCTCCAATCGATATTCCTTACAATGAGGATGGGTCTTTTAACCTTAATACAGGTATTCCAAACCCACTATACATTGCAGAGAATGATATCGATCAGTCAAAATTAACAAGAATCCTTTCTAACAACTCTGTTAACTGGAGAACTCCTATCGAAAATCTTTCTTTTACTTCTAGATTCTCTTTAGACTACCAGGTTTATAACTACAAAACTTATAACAACAGACAGTTAGGTGATGGTGATGATACAAATGGATATGCATTTTTCGCTAGTAGAAATACTGTAACTTATGTATTCCAGAACTCTATTGACTATCTTCTAAGCTTTGGAGATCACAATTTTGACTTTAAAGCTCTTCAGGAATTCCAGAAATATAGAAGAAACTATATGTCTGCAGAAGGAGATCAGTTTGTTGCAGATGGTTTAAGTAACCTTGCTTCTGCAGGTAACCCAACAGGTGTAAATTCTGAATTTACTGACTGGGCTGTAGCATCTTATTTAGGTACTGCTTCTTATAACTTTGATAGCAGATATATTCTTAACGGTACTTACCGTCGTGAAGGTAACTCAAGATTTGCTGAGCAAAACAGATGGGGTGATTTCTGGTCTGTTGGTGCAGCATGGAATATTCATAGAGAAGATTTCCTTGCAGGAAACGACTTTATCAATAACTTAAAACTACGTGCTTCTTACGGTAAAACTGGTAACGCAGATATCGGTCTTAACCAGTACCAGGTTTTATTTAACTACGATTCAGATTACGCAGGAACAGGTGGAGCTTACCCAGCTGGTTATGGTAACGAAGACCTAACTTGGGAGACTTCTTATACTTTCGATGCTGGTATTGAATTTGGATTATGGCAAAACAGATTGACTGGATCTCTTGCTTACTATAGAAGAGAGTCTCAGGACCTTTTACTTAATGTACCTTTATCATTTACAACAGGTTTCGATAGCCAGTTTAGAAACATAGGTAGTATGGAGAACAAAGGTTTCGAAGCTGAATTAGACTTTGAAGTTGTAAGATCTGATGATTTCAACATGAGTATTGGTGGTAACGTAGGTACTGTAGATAACGAAGTACTTGAAGTTGCTCAGGATGCTAATGGTAACGAAATTGCAGTAACTAATGGTTCTTACCAGAGATCTGCTAAAGGAACTCTTGTTAATGAGTGGTTCTTGCCAACTTGGGCTGGAGTAGATCCAGAAACTGGAGTTGATACTTATTATACAGATGGTGTTGGTAGTGAAACTACTACTAGCTATACTCAGGCTAAGCGTGTTTACCAGGGATCAAGTGCACTTCCAAGCATTACTGCTGGATTGAACTTCCACGTAGACTTCAAAGGATTCTTCCTTGATGCTTCTGGATACTATGCTGGTGGACACCAGGTATATGAGTCATGGCACAGGTATATTAACCAGCCAAACCTATTTGCAACTGCATTCTACAATGGATATGATTCTTTAATGGACAGATGGCAACAGCCAGGTGACCAGACTAGAGTTACTAAATCAGTATTTGGTGGACAGCCATGGACTTACAACTCTAAGTATCTTTATGATGGTGATTTCTTCCGTCTAAGAAACGTAACCTTTGGATATGATTTCAATCCTGCTGTTACTGAAGCAGTTGGAATGAGCAGTGCAAGAATCTTCGTAAGAGGAACTAATCTTTACACTTGGGTGAAAGATGATAACTTGCAGCATGACCCTGAAGTAGATGCATCAGGATTTACAAGTATTGCTACACCTCCAGTGAAGTCAGTTGTTTTAGGTGTTAATTTAAAATTCTAAAAAGTTATGAAAAGATATTTGAATAAATTTTATTTCGTGGTCCTGCTCGCTGCAATGGTAGCAATGGGATCATGTTCCACAGAAGATCTAGATCCTTCTTTGGAGCAATCTAAAAGATCTGAAGAAGCCATCAAAACTGTTGGTGATATGGAAGGTCTTTTGAAAGGAGCTTACAACCGTTTGTCAGCAACCGGTTACTACGGTAGAGATTACCTGGTAACTAATGAGGTGCGTACAATAAATGTATTTTCAAACGGTAACTCTGGACGTTTTACTACAGAGGCAGCTCTTATGTACTTGCCAAACAGTGTTTACATCTGGGATAATGCATACGGGGTAATTGCAATCGCAAACATCCTTATCGCAACAGATGTTTCTACTTTGGAAGGTGATCAGGATTACGGTCGTCACATCCAGGGTCAGGCATATACGCTTAGAGCTCTTGCTCATTACGATCTTCTTAAAACTTACGGACAGCAGTACGTAGGTGGAGATCTTGGAGTACCTTACATTAAAACTTTTAAAGGTGGAAACGATTTCCCTTCAAGAGATACTGTAGACTCTAATGTAAATGATATACTTTCAGATCTTGAAGCTGGTTTTGCTGCAATGAGTGATGATTATTTCGATGCATCGAAAGAATTTATCTCTAAGTATACGGCTAAGGCTCTTGAGGCTAGAGTAGCACTTCAGTTTGAGAAGTGGGCTCAGGCTCGTGACGCTGCTAAAACAGTGATCGATTCTGGAATCTACGCTATTGTTCCTGCTGGAGATTATGTAGCTTCTTTTGATAATGATGGTGGTGCAAACTCTATCTTTGAGATAGCTTACAGTGGAACTGATAATAATGGTTCTAACTCTATGGAATTCATATACAGAGGATCTGTTTATGGAGATATCCAGGTTCTTCCAAATGTTGAAACTCTTTACGGAGATGACGATGTAAGAGCTGATATCTTAGGTTACGAAGGTGATCTTCTTAGAAACATGGGTAAATATCCAAACAGAGAAGCTAACGTGATCGTTATTCGTTACGAAGAAATGATCCTTACTTATGCAGAAGCTCTTTTCCAATTAGGTGATACTGCAGAAGCTCTAACATGGTTGAACATGATTCCTGAGAATAGAGGTGCAGATCTTTATACTGAGATCAATGTTGATAACATCCTTTTAGAGAACAGAAAAGAATTCGTTTTTGAAGGACTTTACTTCTGGGATATGTTAAGATACGGAATGGGAATCGACAAGGTTGATCCACTTCAAAACATTCTTGAGTCTGTTCCTTTTGGAGATTACAGATTAGCTTATCCAATTCCATTGACTGAAATTGATGCTAACTCTAACGTTACTCAAAATCCAGGTTACGGAGGATAATCCTAAACCAAGGACTTTATAAAGAAAAGCCACCCAATTAGGGTGGCTTTTTTTTGTTTTACAAATCAGGGAGCATCTTCCGTTAAATATTATATTTTTGTTTTCAATTGGGATGATATATGAAAAAACTGATATTCTTTCTTTTTTTAGTGTGCTCTGTAAATATGTGGGGCCAAAGACCTGATCAGGGTTCTGGTAAAAAGGAAACTAAAAAGAAAGATAGTGTTGCGCCTGTTAAATTATACAAGATCATTTCAATAGAGCGGGATACTACCCATTTGGATACTTCACTTACTATTCTCAAAGATTATAAGTTCAATTATCTGCGCAAGGATAATTTTGAACTGTTGCCTTTTTCCAATACAGGTCAAACATATAACAGCCTGAGTTTTAAAAAGGATCTTTCACGGGCCTTCCCGGAGTTTGGTGCCAGAGCCAGGCATTATAACTTTATGGAAGCACGGGATATAAATTATTATCATGTGCCAAAACCATGGACAGAGCTTTATTTTAAAACCGTTCCGGAGCAGGGACAGCAGGTAGATGCTTTTTTTACCGTTAATACCTCTAAAAATCTAAACTTATTCATTGCCTATAAGGGGATGAGGGCTCTTGGTCAATATCAACACATCCTTACCAGTACCGGAAATTTAAGGATGGGTTTTAGTTATGATTCAGATAATAGAAGGTATCACGTTAAAGGGCATTTTGTTTCCCAGGATCTTTTGAATGAAGAAAACGGGGGGTTGACCCTGCAATCCATTTCGCAGTATGTGGATAAGGAGCCAGAATTTATAGACAGGTCTGTTTTGGATGTCAATTTCGAAAACGCTGAAAGTACCTTGTTTGGGAAGCGAATTTTCCTGGATCAGGAATATTTGCTAACCAATCCGGCAGATTCCTCCAATGTAATTAGTGTGGGACATAGGTTAGATCATAGTTATAAAAAGTTTGTCTTTCAGCAGGATGCTGCCGTAAATTCTATTTTTGGTGAATCTTTCGAGAGTACCAACCTTGAAACAGCTACCAGGTCTACCATTTTCACAAATGAAGTTTCCTTGAACTATTCCAATCAGATATTAGGTAAACTTTCCGGTTGGTTTGGATATACTCATTATGATTATGGGTATAATGCGATTTATATAACCAATGAAAGTGTGGTTGGAAACCGCCTTAATGGAGATGTTCCTTATATAGGAGGTTCTTATGCTGAAAAACTGGGGGGATTTAATTTCAAAGCTGAAGGTCGGATTAATATTTCCGATCAGTTTTCAGGAAATTATCTGAAGGCCACCGCAGGCTATTCTTTTAATGAAACTAATCATTTGCATTTTGGGATTAGTCATAATAGTACTGCACCTAATTTTAATTTCTTATTGCATCAAAGTGATTATGTAAATTATAACTGGCAGAATAACTTTGATAATGTAATCTCTCAAAGTCTTTTTGCGAAACTTGATACTTCAGGTCTTGTTGATCTGGAAGCCGAATTATTGCAGATCGACAATTATACCTTTTTTGGATTGAATGAAAATGGAGGTGTAAAGCCTTTTCAAATAAATGATCAGGTTAGGTATGTAAAGTTAAAAGCTGAAAAAGAATTCGATTTCGGTTTATTCGGGTCTTATAATACTATAATGTATCAAAAAGTACTTGAAGGGAATGATGTGTTGAATGTTCCGGATTTCGTTACACGTAATTCAGTGTATTATAAAGACCATTGGTTTGACAATGCACTTTACCTGCAAACCGGTTTTACCTTTAATTACTTTACTAAGTATAATATGAATGGCTATGATCCTGTACTGGCAGAATTCTACGTTCAAAATTCTGAAGAACTGGGCGGCTTCCCCGTGGTAGACTACTTTTTCAATGCGAAAGTAGATAAAGCTAGGATCTTTTTTAAGCTGCAGCACCTTAATGCAGTGATCAACGGGAATAATAATTTCTCTGCTCCAGGCTATCCGTATGGCGACCTTTTGATAAGATTTGGCCTTGTTTGGGATCTTTTTATGTAATATTCAAAAGCCTGAATTACGACATTCTCGGTGAATTATGTTTTTCCTTGAACTTACTGATGGAAAATAAAAGATTTGTCTCTCAATTTATCCGGAATTCTTCCCGAATTAATCTAATTAAATAAAAGTCACAAATATTACATTTTAGTGTTGCGCAATTAAAAAACAGCTGTATATTTGCAGCCGCTTTCAGAGGAAGCGGATGTTCACTGACAGTACTAATGACAAGGCTTTTGAGCGGAAATTGCTTCAAAAAATAAATTAAAATTTTAATGATTTTAATTTGGTTGGAAAGAAGAAGTAGTTGTATGTTTGCAGCCGCTTTCAAAACGAGGGTGTGGGTTCATTGATAGTACTACTGATAGGGTTTAAGCGTTGTGAAAGCTTTTAAAAATTAAATTAAAATTTCTTTAAATTTTATTTGGTTGGAGAGCAAAACTCGTTTTATATTTGCACCCGCTTTGGAAACAAAGCGATGTTCATGTAAGGGCAAGGAAAA
>NZ_JBLVTL010000001.1:790814-800658 GCF_048285835.1 Christiangramia aquimixticola | reverse complement strand
AGCCCGTTAGCGCAGATGGTACTGCTGTATTGTGGGAGAGTATGTCGCCGCCTTCTTCTTGAAAACCCCTTCAGATCTCTGAAGGGGTTTTTTTATACCCTAATTTTAAATATACTTCCTATAATTCGCTTCAGGATTAACAATCATAAAACAAAAAAGAAAGCAGCCCCGTGGCTGCTTTTGTGGTTTAAAAGAACACTATTCTATTAAAGATCAATACTGGCTTTTTCCCTTTAATAGCGGGACCTTCCCCATATATGAGGAATTTTTCTACATTCTTTTACCTTTAACTGCGCCTTAAAAACTATTTCATCCGGTAATATTTACTGTTTGTCGGTGAGATTACAGTGTTATTCAGCATTTTATCCCATTAATGAAAGAAAATACCTATTATTTTCGGTCAATAATGGAATAATGGTGCAACTCTTGCGTTATATATTTCGAATTTAAATTTACCTATTACTAACCCTTAATAGAAATTTATTAATCGACGTTTAATTCAATTAACTAACGTAAAAATCAATTTAAGTATGCTAATTAAGAATTTAAGTAAGTTAGGACTATTATTAGGTTTGATCTTATTTGTATCCTGTTCAGAGGATGAATCAGTAGATGGAACATCAGAGCAGGGTGAAAACCCAACTTCAGTATATATTACTGACTCTCCTATTGACCAGGCGAATGTTGAAGCTGTTTTTATTACAGTTGCCGATGTTAAAGTTAATGGTAAATCCCTCGAAGGCTTTAATAAAACAACTATACAAATTAGTAGCCTTACTCAGGGTAAAACTGAGCTTTTAGGTAAACTTAACCTGGCAGCCGGAAATACATCTAATATTAGTTTAGTGCTGGCCGAGACTGATCAATCCGGAAATGCTCCGGGGAACTATCTGGTATTAACCGGTGGTGCAAAAGAAGAACTTGCCGGATCTACTGAAATCAACCTGAACGATCAGGTAGAGATCGTAGAAGGAGCCAGTAACGAGATCGTAATGGACTTTGACCTTAGAAAAAGTGTTAAACAATCTGGTGATGATTATTCATTCGTTGCAAAGTCTCAATTGCAGAATAGTGTAAGAGCTGTAAATACCATGAAGACCGGAGTAGTAACCGGAAAAGTGGAGAACACCAGCAATGCCGGTGGAGATGTAGTAGTAGCTTATGCTTATAAAAAAGGACAATATTCAAACTCTGAGAAGAACACTAACTCAGAAGGAATTGCTTTTGCAAATGCAACCAGTAGTTCTGTGGTTTCTAAATCTAATGGAGAGTTTGAAATTCATTTCCTAAAAGAAGGAGATTATGAGCTTCATTTCGCTTCATATTCTGATACTAATAATGATGGGAAACTTGAGTTTTCCGGAATGGTAAAAGCTAATTCTGCAAGTAGTCTTGACCTTAGTGGATTTACTGTAAAATCAAATTCAGAAGTTAATGTTCAGATTTCTTTTGTAGGTCTTTTAGGCTTGTAATAGTTTCTGAAATAAAAAGTAAAGGCTGCCATTTGGCAGCCTTTTTTGGTTTAAGCAGATGGTAAGTCGCCTTCACCTTTTACCGGTAACCTCGAATTCCCCATTAAATATTTGTCTACATGGTGTGCGGCTTCACGACCTTCAGAAATAGCCCAGACAATTAAAGATTGTCCTCTTCTCATATCTCCGGCTACAAATATGTTCTTTACATTGGTTCGGTAATCTTTTGCTCCTTCTATATTGGACCTGATATCTGTTTTAAGGCCTAATTTTTCACTTAAAGTCTTTTCCGGTCCTGTGAATCCCAAAGCAAGTAAAACGAGGTCACAGGGCCATTCTTTTTCGGTTCCGGGCACTTCTTCCAGTTGTGGGCGACTGCCTGGTGTAATTTTCCATTTAACCTCTACCGTTTTTAAAGCTTTTAGTTTTCCGGTGCTGTCTTTTATAAATTCTTTTGTTTGAATGCTCCAGTTACGCTTAACCCCTTCCTCGTGGGAAGTAGTGGTCTTTAACGTAAATGGCCAGTAAGGCCAGGGGTTCTCCAGAGTTCTGGATTCTGGTGGTAGTGGCAGGATTTCGAAATTGGTTACAGAATTAGCTCCATGCCTGTTTGATGTTCCTACACAATCTGATCCTGTATCTCCACCGCCAATCACGATTACATCTTTGCCATTCGCATTAAGGTTTCCATCCAATCCATGAAGTCCGTCTACCGTTTCATTATTATGTTTTAAAAAATCCATTGCCTGGATAACTCCCCCTGCATCGGCTCCGGGAATTGGTAGTCCTCTTCTGTTAGTGGCCCCTCCACAAAGTACAATGGCATCAAAATTTTCAAGTTCTTCTACCGGATAATTTTTTCCAACCTCAGTATTGGTTTTAAATTCGATCCCTTCGGCTGCCATGGTTTCCAGTCTCCTGTCGATAATATTCTTTTCGAGTTTAAAATCGGGGATGCCATACCTTAATAATCCACCAATTTTTTCATCTCTTTCAAAAACAGTAACTGTATGTCCGGCTCTGTTTAACTGTTGGGCGGCGGCAAGTCCCGCGGGACCGGAACCAATCACGGCAATAGTTTTTCCGGTACGCTTATGAGGGGGCTCTGGTTCGATCCAGCCTTCTTTAAATCCTCTTTCTACTATATATTTTTCAATCATTTCAATAGCAACCGGCGGCTGTATAATTCCCAGGACACAGGCCGATTCGCAGGGAGCAGGACATAACCTCCCGGTAAATTCTGGGAAATTATTTGTAGCCTGCAAAATTTTTAGCGCCTTCTTCCATTCTCCTTTATATACAGCATGATTAAAATCCGGGATCAAATTTCCAAGCGGGCATCCACTGTGACAAAATGGGATTCCGCAGTCCATACACCTGCCTCCCTGTTTTTCAAGCTCTGTTTCAGGTAGTTTTTTATGAAATTCCTTATAGTGCTTTACTCTTTCTTCTGGTAAAACATATTCTTCATCCTTTCTTTCGTGTTCTAAAAATCCTCTCAATTCTCCCATGTTTATGCTGTTTTTAAGGCTGCCTCAATATTCTTCATCTTTTCATTCTCCATTGCCAGCAGTGCATTTTTATATTCTGTAGGCATTACTTTAATAAATGATCTTGTGTGATTTTCCCAGTTATTTAAAATAGCTTCAGCAGGTTTACTTTGGGTGTAATCAAAATGCTTCTGTATAAGGGATTTTAATTCTGAAAGATCTTGCGAAGAAGGGGTTTCAAGTTCTATCATTTCCATATTGAAATTATTATGATCAATTTCATTTTCCGGATCAAAAATATAGGCGATTCCTCCACTCATTCCTGCGGCAAAATTTCTTCCAATTTTTCCAAGGATCACCGCAATTCCCCCGGTCATATATTCACAACCATGGTCCCCAATCCCTTCAATGACAGCTTTCGCTCCTGAATTTCTAACGCAGAATCTTTCTCCACCCATTCCATTTATATAGGCCTCTCCTGCGGTAGCTCCGTAAAGAGCAACATTCCCAATAATGATATTTTCGTTGGATGTGAAAGTTGCTATAGCCGGTTTTTTGATGGAAAGTATAGCTCCCGAAAGTCCTTTTCCAAAGTAATCATTCGAATTCCCCTCTATGTTTAAGTTCAGGCCTTTTGCTCCAAAAGTACCAAAACTTTGCCCTGCCGAACCTTTGAAGTTCAAGGTTAATGTGTTTTTGGGAAGCCCCGCTGCACCATGAATTTTAGAAATTTCGTTGCTTATGATGGCTCCTGTGGTTCGGTTGATATTAGTTATTGGATATTCCAGAGTTACGGGTTCCTTCCTGTAGATCGCGGGGTGTGCCTGCCTTAGGATCTCGAAATCCAGTACCCCTTCAAGATTATGTAATTGTTTTTCGGTATTCGATAAGGAAATACCTTTCTCAATATTGGGTTTGTACAGAATATTTGAAAGATCTATCCCCTGCGCCTTATAATGTTTGATAGCGCGATTCATATTCAATTTCTGACTTTGACCCACCATTTCGTCCATGGTCCTGAAACCGAGTTGGGCCATAATTTCCCTTAATTCCTGGGCTATGAAATACATAAAGTTGATCACATTCTCCGGTGTTCCCTTAAAGTTCTTTCTAAGTTCAGGGTCCTGAGTGGCGATACCTACCGGGCAGGTGTTTAAATGGCAGGCCCGCATCATGATGCAACCGGAGGCTACCAAAGGTGCAGTTGAAAATCCAAATTCTTCTGCTCCCAGTAAACATGCAACGGCAACGTCCCTTCCGGTTTTTAACTGTCCATCACATTCTACTACGATCCTGCTTCGCAAATTGTTAAGTAATAAAGTTTGTTGTGCTTCTGCGATCCCCAATTCCCAGGGTAAACCTGCATGACGGAGTGAAGTTAGAGGAGAAGCGCCGGTGCCGCCATCAAATCCAGAGATCAATACCACATCTGCTTTGGCTTTGGCGACGCCTGCAGCGATAGTTCCTACCCCAATTTTGGAGACCAGCTTAACATTGATTCTTGCTTCCCTGTTCGCATTTTTAAGATCGAAAATTAACTGGGCAAGATCTTCGATCGAATAAATATCATGATGCGGAGGCGGGGAGATAAGTCCTACGTACGGAGTTGAATTTCTGGTTCTAGCAATTTCAGGATTCACCTTGGCTCCGGGAAGCTGTCCACCTTCACCCGGTTTGGCACCCTGAGCCATTTTTATCTGGATCTCCCGGGCATTAGTCAAATAATCTATGGATACCCCAAACCTACCTGAAGCCACCTGCTTAATGGCTGAATTTCGCCAGTTTCCATTTAAATCTTTCTGAAATCTGTCCGGATCCTCCCCACCTTCACCGGAGTTGCTTTTTCCCTTGATTCGGTTCATGGCAATGGCAAGATTCTCATGAGCCTCACGGCTTATGGAGCCAAAAGACATTGCCCCGGTTTTGAATCTTTTTACAATCTCAGTCCAGGGTTCCACTTCTTCCAGCGGAATGGGATCTAGATCTACAAATTTGAACATGCCTCGAAGGGTCATTAATTTTTCGTTCTGGTCATTTATGAGTTTGGAATATTCCCCATAAGTTTTGTAACTGTTCTGTTTTACTGCCTGCTGAAGTTTAGCAACACTGGCCGGATTAAAAAGATGTCGTTCTCCATTTCTTCTCCATCTGTAATCTCCACCCATTTCAAGATCAAGATCGGTTTCGGTTTCAGGAGGGGAAAAGGCATGTTTGTATCGTTTTTGAATTTCTTTTTCCACTTCATACAGGCCTATTCCTTCTATTCGCGTGGGAGTATTACAGAAATATTTATTCACGAATTTTTTATTGAGACCCAAAATCTCAAAGATCTGCGACCCACGGTAAGATGATAGGGTGGAGATCCCAATTTTGTTCATGATCTTGATGATGCCTTTTCCTATTGCCACATTAAAATTTTCCACTGCTACTTCAGGATCGGTAATCTCAATCTCCTTTCGTTCTACCAGATCGTAGATAACTTCATTGACCATATATGGGTTAACAGCGCTGGCTCCATAGCCAAATAAGGCTGCAAAGTGATGTGGTTCTCTTGGTTCAGCAGATTCTATGACGATTCCAAAACTCGATCTTCGGTTATGGTCTTTTACTCTATGGTGCACAAAGGAACATGCCAGAAGGGAAGGGATTGGAGCAAGGTTCTGCTTAACATTCCTGTCAGATAATATTATAATATTGCAGCCCTCATCTACAGCAGTATTAATTTCCAGGATCATTTCTTCCAGCCGGTCTTCAAGACCATTCATTCCTTTTTCTGCTTCATATAGCATGGAAATGGATTGAGTTTTAAATCCCGGGTAATCGATATATTTAATTTTATCCAGGTCTTCGTTAGAGATAACCGGATTTCGGATTTTCAATTTTTTACATTGTTCAGCACTAATATCGAAGAGATTAATGTCTTCTCCCAGGGATAAACTAATATCAGTGACTATTTCTTCCCGAATACCGTCAAGCGGCGGATTTGTTACCTGGGCGAAAAGCTGTTTGAAATAATTGAATAGAAGTTGTGGCTTGTCTGATAAAACTGCCAGAGGAATATCTGTACCCATGGAACCGATTGCTTCTTTTCCTTGTGAAGCCATGGGGGTGATAAGGGTGGTGATATCTTCGTAGGTATAACCGAATAATTTTAATCTGGTGAGATATTCGGTTTTCTCTACCGGAGTTTGGTTGCCTGTATAGGGAACTTCAGAAAGCGGAAGAAGATTTTCACTAAGCCATTTATCATAAGGTCTGTTATTAACGATCTCCTTTTTTACCTCCTCATCTTCAATAATCCTACCCTCAATCATATCAACCAGGAACATTTTTCCAGGTTCAAGCCTTCCATGTTTAATTACATTTTCCGGTTTAATGTCAATTACTCCGGTTTCTGAAGACATGACCACATAACCATCCTTTGTCACCGTATATCGGGAGGGTCTCAATCCATTCCGGTCTAACAAGGCTCCTATATAATTCCCATCTGTAAAAGGGATGGAAGCAGGCCCGTCCCAGGGTTCCATGATACATGCATTATACTCGTAGAATGCTTTTTTATCTCTGGTCATGGAGGGATGTTTTTCCCAGGCTTCAGGAACCATCATCATCATGGCCTCAGGCAGTGACCTTCCTGTTTGTAAAAGTAATTCCAGGGCCATATCCATAGAAGCAGAATCGGACTTTCCATCCATAATAATGGGAATGATCTTTTTAAGATCCTCACCAAAACTGTCACTTTCAAAAAGTTCTTCCCTGGCGCGCATTCTGCTTAAATTTCCCCGCAGGGTATTTATTTCCCCATTGTGACACATATAGCGAAATGGCTGAGCAAGGTCCCAGGTTGGGAAAGTGTTGGTGGAAAATCGCTGATGTACCAGGGCCAGTTTGGTAATTACATTGGGATCGTTAAGATCCTGGTAATATTCATTGATATCCTGCGGCATCAATAAGCCTTTATATATTATGGTGTTGGTGGAAAGGCTTGAGAAATAAAAATACTCGCGCTCTGCAAGCCCTGAATTTTCTATTAAATGTTCTGCGATCTTTCTGGCACTATATAATTTCGCATTAAAGATTCTTTCTTCAAAATTATTCGGATTGGCCACAAAAACCTGCTGAATGGCCGGCTCCACTTCACTCGCCATTTTACCAAGGCAGGCGTGATTTACAGGAACTTTTCTCCAGCCTAAAATTTCGAGTTGCTGTTGTGCTATCGCATCGTTAAAGGCTTTTTTACATAGCTCAGCCTGGTTGCTGTTTTTTGGTAAAAAAACCATTCCAACGGCATATTCCCGGGATTCGGGAAGATCAAAATCACAAACTTTTTTAAAGAAATTGTGGGGCACTTCAATGAGAATTCCGGCACCGTCACCGGTCTTTCCATCTGCACCTACAGCGCCTCGATGTTCCAGGCGAATAAGGATGTCGAGAGCTTTATGGATTATTTGATTTGATCGTTCACCGTTTAAATTGCAGATAAAACCGGCACCGCAATTATCGCGTTCATTTAAAGGGGAATATAAGCCCTGTTCGTTCACTTTCATAGGTCGTTCTTAAAAATTGAATCTTCAATTTAAGTAAATCCAAATGATAAACGGAGCTAATAAAGTGCTTTAAATCAAGTTTTTAGATTATGATAATTTAAAAGGATTTAATTATGAATTTAAAAATATAAGAGCCCAAAAATGAGAATGTAAAAATTAAATTTTCCTGAATTTCTGTCATGGGTAAAATCCCTTGATTATTGTTCAAATGCAAATACCCAGTATAAAAAATCAAAATAAAATGTTAATTTTAAACAATGATTATTCGAGCTTACAATATTAAATTGGCCTCAATTTACTAAGCCCCTGTAACTTTCCTGAAGTGTTATTCACACTTGAAATTTTGTTTTACAAATTTGCTTCCCCCCAGTATTTTTAAAATTCTTCCCCGCTTGATGGTACGCTTAATTGCGTAATTGCTGTAGCAATGGCTTCAGTTTGTTTACCCTACTCTTAGTTCTGTTTAGATTTCATTTTTCGCTTATCACAATACAGCCTTTTCTACAATTAATACCTGCGCTCTTGGCTAACCTTTAAAAAATAAAATTATGGAAGATTTTACATTGAAACTCATAGGGAGGTTATTCTTATTTGTTAATCAAAGAAAACGGTATTTTTTACGAACGATCTTCAGTCTGTTAGCTCTTCTGAGCTTCCAAATGATTTTAGGACAGTCGGCAAATCTCGACTAAATTAGAAACGGTTCCATATCCTCACCTACCAATCCTGGTGTATGGCAAAACGGAAATCTAACGCCGTCTCAGGCTCACCTTGCAGAAGGGTTTTCTGTGCCTTACCGGGTAATTTTATCCTCAATGCCAACAGGTACATCAGTGACTATTACTCTTGGTTATGATGTAAAAGCAAATGGAAAACATGCAATTGATTATTTAACCCATTATGATAGGATGGAACCGCATTTTCTTGCATTTAATCATTCACCCAGAGAAAAGATTGATCCAACTAAGGATGTTCCTGGTATTGTTTCTGGGTCCAGTGCCACGCACAGGTTTACCATTCCAACTCCTCCAACTACCAGTACTCCTGTAGCTGGTCAACCCACGGCAAGTTTTAATGGTGTTTTAGCAGAAATATATGATGATGGAAATGCAGTAAATGTAGGGGGTGGTCAAATGTCCATATGGAATGGTACTATTACCGGCATAAACTATGGACCCCTGGCTCATCTAAACGCAGCGAGTGCTGAACAAACCATTAGTATAACTTTCACCGTTGCTGGGTCAATTGGTGGAACACCTAAAAATGTTGTAATCGCCTGGGGAGGACATATCGCAAGCCGAACTGATTGGGGAGATACCAATGGAGAGCCAAACTCCGCGAGTGGTATTAGTGGATCACCATATCATATGAGTTTAAAAGGTTGGACCCTTGGTAATCTTGGACAACAGGATAGATCTTTAAAAGCAGATGCAGTTATTCCACCGCCAGATTGTATTTTCCTTAGTGGAGTCGATCAGATTTGTGAAGGTGAACAAGCTACTTATACCATAAAACCTGTAGATGGTGGGTTCCATCCGGTTTATAGTTGGGAAATTTTGCCCGGTACCACTGGTGCGTATTTTGACCCGCCTAACCCTATTGGAACCTCAGCTACCGTTATTGCAGGCAATGCTGATTATAAAGTTGTAGCCACTATAGTGTCAAATTTTGGGACAGTAGATTGCGAATATGAGACAGAAGTAGAACAGAAAAACGATGCAGGAACAGGTAGTCCGTTGACAATTTGCACTGATGATTCTACAGATTATAATCTTCGTGATTACTTAACTGGAGAAGATGATGGTGGAACCTGGACCGGCCCTGATGGCGCTTCCGATGGAATGTTTATGGCTGGAACAGATACTGCAGGTACATATACCTATACAGTAGATGCTGACGGAGATGGACCATGTCCTGCTGATTCAGAGGATGTAGTGGTTACCGTCAATACTGCAAATGATGCAGGAACAGGTAGTCCATTAACAATATGTGGCGATGATTCTACAGATTATAATCTTCGTGATTACTTAACTGGAGAAGATGATGGTGGAACCTGGACCGGCCCTGATGGTGCGTCTGATGGAATGTTTATGGCCGGAACAGATACTGCGGGTACTTATACCTATACAGTAGATGCTGACGGAGATGGACCATGTCCTTCGGATTCTGAAGATGTAGTGGTTACCGTCAATACTGCAAATGATGCAGGGACAGGTAGTCCGTTGACAATTTGCTCTGATGATTCTACAGATTATAATCTTCGTGATTACTTAACTGGAGAAGATGATGGTGGAACCTGGACCGGCCCTGATGGTGCGTCCGATGGAATGTTTAT
>NZ_JBLVTL010000001.1:781166-790714 GCF_048285835.1 Christiangramia aquimixticola | reverse complement strand
GCAAATGATGCAGGAACAGGTAGTCCATTAACAATATGTGGCGATGATTCTACAGATTATAATCTTCGTGATTACTTAACTGGAGAAGATGATGGTGGAACCTGGACCGGCCCTGATGGTGCGTCCGATGGAATGTTTATGGCCGGAACAGATACTGCAGGTACATATACCTATACAGTAGATGCTGACGGAGATGGACCATGTCCTGCGGATTCAGAAGATGTAGTGGTTACTTTGATTCCGCTTCCTGAAACTCCGGACACTCAGATCATACAAGCAGACTGTCAGCCTGGATCCAAGGGTTCTGTAGCATTATCATATCTGGATCCTGATATTACTCAGTTTTACTATAGATATAAGCTGGATGAGGCAGGAGATGATACGTGGAGCATTTGGACCTTATATACTGGGGCAATTGCTTTAGGTCAAGCAGATTATGATTTTGAGGTGAAATATACTGAGGATGGTTGTGTTTCGGAGGATTTTCCAATCACTATTGACCGTCCGCTGGATGTTGTATTAACATTGGAACCTTCTGTTACTCCGGTGATATGTGAAACAGGTTTAGGATCGATAGAGATTCTTAACGCAGCTGTTTTAGGATTAGATAAAATGAATTATACTGTGTTCAATCAGGCAAATCCAGGAGTTCCGTTAGCCAGTTATGATTATGTGAAATATCCTGCTGGTGGTTTTAGTCTTGCGCCTGGTATATATCTCATTACTGCTGTTAGTAATAATGGTTGCGAATTTGGTAGTACTATTCAGACTTTAGTCGAACCAATTTGTCAGGAATTCGAAGGTTGTACTTTAGGATACTGGAAAAACCATACAGATAGATGGGAATGTTATTCAACCTGTACCCTTTATTCCGAAGTGTTCGGAGGGGAAGGTGTAACGGTGCCAAGTGCATTACAGGGTAAAACCCTTTTAGAGGTGCTTAATTTAGGTGGTGGCGGAGTTTATAACTTAGGACGTCAATCTGTGGCAGCATTATTAAATACCTGTCATAGCGATGTGAATTATGAAATTGGAAGCACAGAGGCTCTTATTGCCTATGTGAATGCCAGTCTTAAAAATAATCCTGGAGAGGCAGGAAGTATTCTGGATGCATTTAATAATGCGGGTTGTACGCTTGGTGGAACCAGAGCTACAACAGATCCGTTTCCTCTAAATATTTGTGGAGCTCCAGAAGTTTCAAAACCTGGAAAAGGAAATGGTAAAAAATCAGCTTTAACCAGCGGATTCAAAGCTTCACCGGTTCCATTCAAGGATAAACTTTCTATCCAGTATGATTTCGATTATGTATCTGATGTTAATATTCAGGTATATGACTTAAGAGGTCAGTTGTTGAAAACTTATAAGGATAAGAAAGTGACCAAAGGAGATGTGAAAGATCTGGGAATAGATTTCAGAATGAAAGCGAATCAGATTTATATCCTGAGGGTTCAAACAAATCGTGAGGTGTTTACACAAAACATCATTTCAGCGAAGCGTTAGATAAATAATTAATCCAAAAAGAAAGAGCAGCCATGTGGCTGCTCTTTTTATTTAAAAACTTTAAGAGGTTTAGTCTTTAAGTATGCTTCTTGAGATAACGATCTTCTGGATCTCTGAAGTTCCTTCATAGATCTGAGTAATCTTAGCATCTCTCATTAATCGTTCTACGTGATATTCTTTTACATATCCATTTCCACCGTGTACCTGTACAGCTTCCACAGTTACATCCATAGCGGTTTTTGAAGCAAGTAGTTTCGCCATTGCACCGGAAAGATCATAGTTCTGTCCCTGATCTTTATCCCATGCAGCTTTCATCACCAGGTGACGGGCAGCTTCAATTTGAGTGTGCATATCGGCCAGCTTGAAAGCGATAGCCTGATGATTACAAATTTCGGTTCCAAAAGCCTTACGTTGCTTAGAGTAATCTTTAGCAAGTTCATAAGCCCCGGCAGCAATTCCAAGAGCCTGAGCGGCAATTCCAATTCTACCACCGGAAAGGGTTTTCATGGCGAATTTAAAACCAAATCCATCTTCTCCAATTCTGTTTTCCTTAGGCACCTTAACATCGTTAAAGTTTAAGGAGTGTGTATCACTTCCTCTAATCCCAAGTTTTTGTTCTTTTGGTCCAATTTCGAATCCTTCCCAGCCTTTTTCAACTATAAAAGCGTTGATCCCTTTGTGTTTCTTTTCTTTATCAGTTTGTGCAATTACCAGGTAATAATCTGCAGAAGATCCGTTGGTAATCCAATTTTTAGTTCCATTCAAAATATAATGATCACCATTGTCGATCGCAGTGGTGCGTTGAGAAGTAGCATCACTTCCGGCTTCAGGTTCTGAAAGGCAGAATGCCCCAAGTTTTTCACCGGTAGTTAATTTTGAAAGGTATTTTTTCTTTTGTTCTTCATTACCAAATGTATCCAGTCCCCAGCAAACAAGAGAATTGTTTACAGAGATCATTACAGAAGCAGATGCATCGATCTTAGAAATTTCTTCCATTGCCAGAACATAGGATATAGTATCCATTCCGCCACCCCCATACTCAGGTGATGCCATCATTCCAAGAAATCCAAGTTCACCCATTTTCTTAACGAGTTCCTTTGGAAATTCCTGCTTCTCATCTCTTTCGATCACCCCTGGTAATAATTCTGCATTTGCAAAATCACGGGCTGCATCACGTATCATTAAATGTTCTTCTGTAAGTTTAAAATCCATCTGAAAAGAAATTTGTAAAAAACTGATTTTTGGACGGCAAAGATAGCTTTTTGATACCTATTTTTCAATTGATATTGATTATTTTTACGAATATGGAAAAAAATGAGTTAAGGTTAATTGGGGTAATGTCCGGCACTTCTCTGGACGGAATCGACCTTATACTTACTCAATTCAGTTTTGAGAGTGAAATTAACTTCAAAATTATCACTGCAGAAACTTTTCCTTATCCGCAGGAATGGAAATTACGACTTTCTAATGCACTAAACCTGAGTCCGGAAGACCTTAATGTGCTGGATAATGAATATACCGAATATCTGGCTGAAGTAATAAATCAATTTATTATTTCAAATGACATAGATCTCCTGGATGCGGTTTGCAGTCATGGGCACACGGTTAAGCATAAACCTAAAAAAGGCATTACTTATCAAATTGGAAATCTCCCCAAACTTGCTAAACTAATTTCTGTACCTGTAGTATGCGATTTTCGCGTTCAGGATGTGGAATATGGCGGGCAGGGAGCTCCTTTGGTTCCTATAGGAGATAAATTATTGTTTGCGCAATATCAATACTGTATAAATCTTGGTGGTTTTGCTAATATTTCTGAAGAAACACCTGCAGGGAGAATTGCCTATGATATATGTCCTGTAAATACTGTCCTTAATCATTATATGCGGAAATTAAATCAGGAATATGATGATGGGGGAAAGCTGGCAGAAACAGGGAAATTATGTGAAGATTTACTGAATTCTCTCAATGCCCTTCAGTTTTATAAAAAAAGCCCTCCAAAATCTTTAGGGATTGAATGGGTAACTAAGGAGGTTTTTCCTCTTATTGATAGTCATGATCTGTCTATACCCGATATTTTGCACACTTTTGTTGTTCACGCGGCAACTCAAATTGGGCGTAGTGTGGATAATTCTGCGGAGTCGAATGTGCTGTTAACCGGGGGAGGGTGTTTCAATGAATTTTTGATTGAACAAATTAGAATAAGGTCTAATTGTAATTTTATAATTCCAGATGATCAACTGGTTAATTTTAAAGAAGCCCTAATCTTTGCATTTTTAGGCGCTTTGAAATTAAGAGAGGAAGTTAATGTTTTAAGTTCTGTAACCGGAGCTAAGATGGACCATTCTTCCGGATATTATTATGAACCATGAAAATTTTGGCAATTCCGTAAAGGAGGCTGCTTTGTTTTTTATATTTGCTTTAAAATATTCCAAAAATGAAAGAATTACTCAAAGTATACGAGAATAAAGAACCTGAAATCGTTTTTAACTGGAAAGATTCTGAAACTGAGGCTGAAGGCTGGACAGTGATCAACTCTTTAAGAGGTGGAGCTGCCGGTGGAGGTACCCGAATGAGAGTTGGATTGGATCAAAATGAAGTTTTATCCCTGGCAAAAACTATGGAAGTAAAGTTCACGGTTTCCGGCCCGGCGATTGGAGGAGCAAAATCTGGAATCAACTTTGATCCGGCCGATCCTCGTAAAAAAGGTGTTCTGGAACGTTGGTATAAAGCAGTATCACCTTTACTAAAAAGTTACTATGGAACCGGTGGTGACCTGAATGTAGATGAAATACATGAGGTTATTCCAATCACAGAGAACTGTGGAGTTTGGCATCCTCAGGAAGGAGTGTTCAACGGACATTTTAAACCTTCTGAAGCAGATAAGATCAATAGAATTGGACAATTAAGACAGGGTGTGATCAAGGTTCTTGAGAATACTCATTTTTCACCGGACACTAGCCGAAAATATACCGTTGCCGACATGATTACCGGTTACGGAGTGGCTGAAGCTGTACATCACTACTACGAAATTTATGGTGGAGATATTAAAGGTAAAAGAGCAATAGTTCAGGGATTTGGAAATGTAGGATCTGCAGCAGCTTATTATCTGTCTCAAATGGGGGCTAAGATTGTTGGTATAATTGACCGCGCCGGTGGATTGATCAATGAAAATGGTTTCAGCTTTGAAGAAGTAAAGCAAATGTTCCTTGATAAAAAAGGAAACACTTTGAGCCATAAGGATATGATCCCTTTTGAAGAAGTAAATGAAAAAATATGGAAAATGGACGCAGAGATCTTTGCTCCGTGTGCCGCCTCAAGACTGATTTCTAAGGACCAGATCACTAATCTAATCGATAGAAAACTTGAAGTTATTTCCTGTGGTGCAAATGTTCCTTTTGCCGATAAAGAAATTTTCTTCGGTCCTATTATGGAATATACAGATGAGCGTGTAAGTTTAATTCCCGACTTTATTTCCAATTGCGGAATGGCCAGAGTATTTGCTTATTTTATGGAAAGAAGAGTTCAAATGACAGATGAGGCTATTTTTAATGATACCTCCATGACCATAAAGAACGCAATTCAAAATACTTTCGATAACAACAGCGAGAAGACCAATATTAGTAAAACTGCTTTTGAAGTTGCCTTGAAGCAACTTGTTTAAAAGTTTTTTTAAACATTTTCATACTCTCGTTCAGGCGAGCTACCGTTTAATTAAATTTGGTTTACAATTAAACCCGCATTAGTGCGTTACATTTAAAAACCCAATAATACATATGCTTAATTTTATTCAGCAGGACGAGGTGGCAGCCGCAACTCAGGCAGCAGAGCCCATCGTGGAAGAAAAAACATTATCACTTTTTGATTTGATGTTTAGTGGAGGGCTGGGAGGCCAGATTATTATTATCATTTTGTTTGTGCTACTATTCGCTGCAGTCTATATCTATTTTGAAAGATTGTTTGCGATTAAAGCTGCAAGTAAAGTAGATAAGAATTTTATGCTTCAAATTAAAGACAGCGTCCTGAACGGGAATATTGAGTCTGCAAAAATAAGATGTGCTCAAAGTGACTCTCCTGTTGCCAGACTTACGGAAAAAGGTATTTCGAGAATTGGAAGTCCGCTGGAGGATATCAATACCGCCATTGAAAATGCAGGTCGTCTTGAAGTTTATAAACTTGAGAAAAACGTTAGTATTCTTGCTACAGTTGCAGGTGCTGCGCCAATGATTGGATTCCTGGGGACTGTAATAGGTATGGTTCTTGCTTTCCATGAACTGGCTACCAGTAGTGGACAAGCTCAAATGGGAGCGCTGGCAGAAGGAATTTATACCGCTATGACTACCACCGTGGCCGGATTAATAGTAGGTATTATTGCTTATATAGGTTATAACCACCTGGTGGTGAAAACCGATAAAGTTATCCATCAGATGGAAGCGACAGCAGTAGATTTCCTTGACCTGTTAAACGAACCAGCTTAGTATGAATCTTAGAGGAAGAAACAAAGTAAGCCCGGAGTTTAGTATGAGTTCGATGACAGATGTGGTTTTCCTGCTGCTTATCTTTTTCATGCTAACCTCGCCGGTGATTACGCCAGAAGCCCTGGATTTAATACTTCCGAAGGCAAAAGGGAAAACTACCAGTAAACAAACCCTTTCGGTGAGTATTACTAAAGACCTTCAGTTTTATATTAATAGCGAAAGGATTAGCGCAAGTTCTCTTGAGTCTACATTGAAGAGCAAGCTAAATGGGGAAGAAAACCCTACAATAATATTAAGGGCAGAAGAAGGAGTGCCAATAGAAAAGGCAGTGAATGTAATGGATATTGCAAACCGTAACAATTATAAAATTGTTCTTGCGGTAAAACCCGAATAGCTAAAAGAAATGCTGGAAACAAAACACGAGAAGAAGTCTTTAACTATTACTGTAGTACTACATTTAATACTTATACTTCTGTTGATTTTTTTCGGTATGACTTATCTGGACCCACCGCCGGAAAGTGGGATAGCAATTAACTTTGGAACTTCTGAAGTTGGTTCGGGAAATGAACAGCCTAAAGAACCTGTAAAATCTGCTCCTCAAAAAGCCGCTGCTCAGCCTGTAAAGTCGGAGCCGGTAATAGAAAAAGAAGTAGTTACTCAAAATAATGAGGAAGCTCCTGTTATTGAAAAAAAGAAGAAACCAACTCCGGTTGAAACCAAACAACCTGAACCTCCAAAGGAGGAGCCTAAACCTGTAAAGAAACCAGATCCTAAACCGGATAAATCTACTAACGATGCGCTTAGTAGTATTTTAAATGGTCCTGAAAGATCAGGAACCGCTACCGGAGGAGAAGGAAATGATAACAGGGCAGGGGATAAAGGAAGTCCGGATGGTGATAGAAATGCCAGTTCATACTACGGGCAGGGTGCAGGTCTGGATGGAGATGGAAATTACAGACTTGGTGGAAGGAAAGCCCTTAATAAGGAAATTTTTGTCCAGGAATGTAATGAATCTGGAATCGTTGTTGTGAAAATCGTAGTTGATCAAACCGGCCGCGTGGTTAGCGCTCAGCCCGGGATGAAAGGAACTACCAATAGTGCAGCATGTTTAACCGAACCGGCGAAAAGAGCTGCTATGGCTACCAGGTTTAACAGCGATCCCAATGCACCTTCTCAACAGGTTGGGACCATTATTTATAATTTTAAACTTACCGAATAATTGAAGTCTTATCAAGATACTGTTGAATGGATGTTTCAGCAGTTACCCATGTACCAAAGCGTGGGCAAAACTGCTTATAAAAAAGACCTTTCCAATACCCTTAAGCTTTCTGCTCATTTAGGGGATCCGCATGCCAGTTTTAAGAGTGTACATATCGCCGGGACCAATGGAAAGGGCTCCGTGAGTCATATGCTCGCATCTGTATTTCAGGCTGCCGGGTATAAAACAGGGTTGTATACTTCCCCACATTTAAAAGATTTTAGGGAGAGAATTCGAATTAATGGTGAGGTTATTCCTGAAGAGAACGTGGTAGATTTTATCCGGAATAACAAGAAGTTTTTGGAAGCAAATCAACTTAGTTTCTTTGAAATGAGTGTGGGAATGGCCTTTGATTACTTTGCAAAGGAGAAAGTGGATATTGCCATTATTGAAACAGGTCTTGGTGGCAGATTGGATTCAACCAATATCATACAGCCTGAATTATCTGTGATTACCAATATAGGATTGGATCATACTGCTTTTCTTGGAAATACCCTGGAATTAATAGCTACAGAAAAAGCCGGGATTATTAAAAATGCTATTCCGGTCGTTATTGGAGAAAAACAGCCGGAGACAGAAGGTGTTTTTAAAAATATTGCTCAGGATAATCACTCTTCGATTGTATTTGCTGATGATCTGAAATTTGAAACTTGCGAATCAGATCTTAAAGGGGATTATCAGGAAAAAAATATAAAAACCGTTTTGGCGGCTATTAATTTGTTGAAGGATCAAGGTTGGAGCATAACTGATGATCAACTAAAGGCTGGCCTGAATCTGGTTAAAAAGAATACAGGGTTGCGGGGACGATGGGATATTTTACAAGACTCTCCAAAGGTGATTTGCGATACCGCTCATAATAAAGAAGGATTGCGGTATGTGCTCACTCAACTAAAGAGAGAATCCTTTCAGCATTTACACATAGTATTAGGAGTGGTAAACGATAAGGATCTTAATAGTATTTTGCCTCTATTTCCAAAAAATGCAACTTATTATTTTGCCAAACCTGATGTTCCTCGTGGATTAGAAGCTGATTTATTGGCTGCAGAGGCTGCAAAACATGAGTTGTATGGTGAAATCTTTCCCTCGGTCAGTTCTGCGTTAAATACAGCTTTAAACTCAAGCAATGCTAATGATCTCATCTTTGTTGGCGGCAGTACATTTACCGTGGCAGAAGTTATTTGAGCCTAATGTCAGTATACATTAAGATTTAGTCTATATTTGTAAAAGACTGTATTACAGTTGTTAACGTATTTACAGACTGTATTCTCCCTATTCTATTTATGAGTTGATCTTTTGCTATGATATTATTCACCAAAAATTTCAACCAAAATGAAGACAATTTTTAGATTATCCATGTTGGTATTATTCCTTTCAATTCCGAAAGGGGTTTTTAGCCAGGACACCACCAAACAAGCGAGTCAGGATTTCCAGCCTGTATATGTTACAATGACAACAGCTCACTGGAGCGAGGATCCCGATATTGATTTTAAGGATTGGCTTGCAACAGAAAAGGAATACTTCCAGAAGGTTACAAGTAAAAATGAATTAATACTTAATTCAGGCTTTTATACGCATTATTTTACTCCCGATAATTCTGAAGTAATCATGGTAAGCGTTTATAAAGACTGGGGCGATATTGAAAAGGCAGAGAAGAAGAATCAGGAATTGCTTAAAGCTGCGTGGCCTGATGAAGCAAAAAGAAAAGAGTTTCTGGATAAACAGAGCGCTTATTATAGTGCAGACCATAAGGATGAAATTTATCAAACGATGAATTATAGCATTCAACCTCCAAAAAATACCGGTACCACTCCGCGAATTTTCTATGTTCGGTCAAGTAATCTGGCTATGGATGGTCAGGGAACTCCCGAGAAGTTTCGGGAATACTTTGAGAAAATCACTAAAAATGCCAAAAGCCTTAAAGGCTATTATACTCATAGACATTTATGGGGCTCTAATAGCCGAGAGATGAATGAGGTTTTTGTGTTTGATAAACTAGCCGATATTGAAGCTTTTTTTGACGAAGAACAGAAGTTAGTAGAATCAACCTGGACCAGCGAAGAGGAGCGGGAGAAGTTCATGGATGAAATGGGTAAGAGTTTTACGGGAAATCACGGTGATTATATTTACCGGAGTGTACCTGAATTACTAAAAAGCAATCAGTAATAAACTGATGCAAAGCCACTTAAATATAGCTTGAGAATTTAAGCAACGAAGGGGCTTGAGCGTGATTAAAAATAATTTTATTTTTAAGTGAAATTGTTTTGCGTAATTGAAAATGTAGTCTATATTTGCATCCGCATTCACGCAAGGGCGCG
>NZ_JBLVTL010000001.1:780970-781108 GCF_048285835.1 Christiangramia aquimixticola | reverse complement strand
TTCGCGCCCACAGAAAGTAAAGGCTTCCAGATTGGAAGCCTTTTTTTATTTCTAATTTTTTGGTTCAAAAAAATTAAAAATAATTACTTGTGGTGTGTGATTTTTAATATATTTGCATCCGCATTAAAGCGGGGCGCG
>NZ_JBLVTL010000001.1:780792-780912 GCF_048285835.1 Christiangramia aquimixticola | reverse complement strand
TTCGCGCCCACAAAAAGTAAAGGCTTCCAGTTTGGAAGCCTTTTTTTTATGCGTTATCCTGTAATTTTATTTTTAATTAAAATACCGATACCTCTTTTTAATATCTTTGGATTAGAATAA
>NZ_JBLVTL010000001.1:739509-780723 GCF_048285835.1 Christiangramia aquimixticola | reverse complement strand
CACTCACATATAAATTTCAGTGATTGTATTAGTCTTTTTTGCTTTCTTCGGTTATAGACTCCAGCACTCTTTCCAAAGCCATTCCTCTCGATCCTTTAATTAGGAAATAACAGTTCTCATGCCTCGATTCCTTTAAATGTAATTTTAAATCTTCGATGGTATTGAACTTAAATATAAAATTGCTGCCGGTTTCGGTTATTTTAAAGTTATCCCCGAGTAGATAGGTTTCGTTAAAATCACTATTTTCTATATAATTTACGATCACCTGATGTTCTGCCGGTGCTGCGCTGCCCAATTCGAACATGTCGCCAAGAATGGCGATTTTCTTCTTTTCAGTCTTTATATTTCTAAAGTTTTCGAGAGCTGCATGCATACTCGTGGGATTCGCATTGTAAGCGTCCATTATAATGGTATTGCTGTTGTGTTCGATCACCTGTGATCTATTATTAGTTGGATTGTAGCTATCCATAGCTTTTCTAATCTCTTCAAACTCTACTTTAAAATATAGGCCTATGCTAAGCGCTGCTGCCATATTTGTAGAGTTGTATTGACCGGTAAGCTGACTTTTGAAAACAGTTTGATTGTAAAAAACCTGAGCAAGTGATACACCTTTGGTGTATTTAACCTGAATATTAGCATCCTCTCTTTCTCCAAACCCAAAAGTATGACTGTAATTAAGATGTTTCCTTTGGATCTCATCGTCAACATTGAGAAAGATCATTTTTTTCTTTTCCTGTAAATAGCTGTATAATTCTGTTTTTGCTTTGATAACACCCTGAAGGCTGCCAAATCCTTCAAGATGGGCTTTCCCAAAATTGGTGATATAACCATAATCAGGATTAGCGATTTTGCATAAAAACTCAATTTCCAAAGGATGATTAGCGCCCATTTCCACAATTCCGAATTCGGTTTGGTTATCCATGGAAAGCAATGTTAGTGGCACTCCAATATGATTATTCAGATTGCCTTTGGTTGCAGCGGTCTTGAACTTTCGGGACAAAACCGTATCCAATAATTCTTTGGTGGTTGTTTTTCCATTGCTTCCGGTAATGGCAAGGATGGGAATATTAAGGTAATCTCTATGGTATCTGGCAAGCTTCTGAAGAGTGTCCAGAACATTATCAACGTAAATATATTCCTCTTTATCTAATGCAAACCGTTTATCGTCTACAACCACATATCGTGCTCCCTCCAGGAGTGCCTGTGCTGCAAAAGTATTTCCATCAAAATTGGCTCCTTTTAAAGCGAAAAACATTGAGTCTTTGCGAATCTTTCTCGTGTCTGTATCTGCGCCGGAGCAGAGTAGGTATTGTTGGTGTAGTCTTGCTGTATTCATGAAATAAAGCTATAAAAAAAGCCCTAAATAGATTAGGGCTTTAAGTTTATTTTAAAAAAGAGAAGTTTAGTTGCTTCTCGCAGTTTTGTTTTTATCAAGTGATTTTGATCCAACTCTTGACATGGCGTTTCTGAATCCTATGTAATCTGTTGCCATATCCTGTGGGAAATAACGACGCTGAGCAGGGTCTAGCCAATAAGCCCTGTCTCTCCAGCTACCGCCCTTATATACACGAACTTCGTCGCTTACAAGAGTTGTTCTTTTCTCTTTATCGTAAGTAATTTTTTCTGAAGTAGCAGCACTGCTATCCTTAGCCGCAAAGTTCTTGTATTGCGGGGAGTTGTACATTCTTTTGTTTGGATCGTCAACTTCCTGAAATGGCTGGTAGTATCTGCTTGAGCTCTTGTCTCCGTCCCTAAAGTTTCTCTGGTCACTTTCAGTGAAATTTGTTCTCATGTAAGTGTCCTCTTCAGTAACAGGAACCTGAGCGATCTCTCCAGGTAAGTTTCTGGCGACAAGTTTACCGTTGCTTAAAGTATCATATACAATATCATCAACTCCAACAACCTTAACTGTACCGTCTTCATTGATCGCGTGTTTGGTATAAACGTTACCTCTGTAGTAGTTAAAATCGTTAAACTCATCGTCTACGATAGGTCGGTAAACATCCGCAACCCATTCGGCTACGTTTCCTGCCATGTCGTATAATCCAAAATCGTTTGGTTCGTAAGACTTAACTTCTGCAGTGATGTCTGCTCCATCGTCGCTCCATCCTGCGATCCCACCATAATCACCATCTCCTTGTTTGAAGTTAGCCAATTGGTCACCCATCTTCTTAACATCACCGTTTCTGGTGTATTGTCCGTCCCATGGATATTTCTTTCTACCTCTGTAGGTGTTGTAATTTCTTATTCCGGTAAGACCTAAAGCAGCATATTCCCACTCGGCTTCTGTAGGTAAACGGTATTCCGGATAAATTAATCCGCTTTCGCGACCTGCATAAACTTTCTTGATTGGGTTTCCGGCTTCATCAGTATCTTCGAGTCTATCCTGAGATTTATCACCTCCCTGACTAATTTCGGTATTTCCGCCGTATGCTTTACTTGGGGTGTGAATATAGGTATCTGTGCTAAAAGTTGAATTTGCATCTACATCTGCATAGCGAGCTCCTTCTTTAATGTATCCTTCTTTTTCAAGTCTGCTTTCGTTAACCCTGTCTGTTCTCCATTTACTGAATTCAACAGCCTGGATCCAGCTAACTCCAACAACCGGATATTCTGCATAGGCAGGATGGCGTAGATAATTTGTAACCATGGTCTCGTTATACCCTAACCTGTTTCTCCAAACAAGAGTATCTGGTAGAGCACCGTTGTAAATATTTTTGTATTTGTCTTCACTTGGAGGGAAAACTCTGCGTAACCAGTCAAGGTATTCTAAATACATCTTGTTGGTTACCTCAGTTTCGTCCATGTAAAAAGACTGAACATGTTGCTGAGTAGGGGTGTTGTTCCAGTCGTGCATAGGATCATCCTGAACCCTACCCATGGTATAAGTTCCTCCTTCTACAAAAACAAGACCCGGAGCTGCTTTTTGCTCCTTGTAATCTGTATTGTATTGAAAACCTCCTTCATCCGAATTGATATCCCAACCGGTAGCGCGTGAGGTATTTTTGTAATTGTTCGACTTGTTACAGCTTACTAAGCTAAGGCCACAAACTACAGCAATAACTGCTTTTAAAGCTACATTCAATTTCATAGTAATCCCTTCTTTGTGATAGAAAATTTAGGCTTCGCAATATACTAATTAACGCTAAATGTACAAGATTATTTTATTAAATCTGGCCATTCAAATTATCGTATAACTGTCTGATATGCTTCGTCCTAACCGTCCTTTATATTTGTTTAATAATTAGGCTTTTATATTACTTATTTCCCAAGGTAAATTTAACGTGTAAAGGTAGTGATTATTGTAGTCCAATTTAATTTTTAACGAAATTGCAGGCCTTTCATCTGGAAAAGGCAATAAATTCTAATAAATTAGGTTATATTATTTTACTCTGTAAATGTTGCACTTTTCCTATAGCACTATGCGTTAAGAGCAAGTATTTTAAGTAAATGGTACTTTCTTAACAGGAATAATACTATATATTTGTTTATCATTAACTACTATAATGAAAAAAACTATACTTTTTTTTGTCGCGGCTATGTTGCTTGCTCAATCTTCCATGTTTGCACAGGAAGATTCCGGGGATAGGGTTATAACCACTGCTGTTCCTTTTTTATTAGTTGCTGTTGATGCGAGGGCAGCCGGCTTGGGTGATCAGGGTGTTGCCACTTCTCCAGATGTTTTTTCACAGCATTGGAATCCTGCTAAATATGCGTTTGCTACCAGTGAGAATGGAATCGCAATTTCTTATACTCCTTATTTAAGTGAGATCGTAAATGATATATTCCTTGGAGGTCTTAATTACTATCATAAATTAAACGACCGGAGTGCGGCTGCTGCAAGTTTGAGATATTTTAGCCTGGGAACCATTGAAACCCGGAATACCTTTGAAGAGAAGCCAATTTTTGTAAATCCAAATGAGCTTACTTTTGATGTGTCTTATTCCCTTAAACTTAGTGAGCAAATCGCGATGGCGGTTGCAGGTAGGTATTTGAGATCTGACCTTGGTTTGCAGGATAGCGAAGATTTAGGTGCGGCCTCTACTTTTGGAGTAGACGTTGCGGCTTATTATGAAGGAGAACAATTAACTTTAAGTGGGTTTGATGCTAAATGGAGGTTAGGAGCAAATATTGCTAACATAGGACCAAAGATGAAATATGATGATGCCGGGCAGGAAAATTTTATTCCAACGAATTTAAAATTAGGTGCCGGTTTTGATTTTATTTTTGATGTGGATAACCGTCTTGGAACTTACCTGGAATTTAATAAACTGCTTGTTCCAACTCCTCAGGATTTTGACGGAGATGGCCAAATTACTGCAGAGGATGATCTGGAATATAATCAAACAGGTTCAATTGCCGGAATATTTAAATCTTTCGGGGATGCTCCCAATGGTTTTTCTGAAGAATTGCAGGAAGTAACCTTTGCTTTAGGAGCCGAGTACTGGTACCGGGACAAAGTCGCTCTTCGAGCTGGGTATTTTAATGAAAGTGAAGAGAAGGGCTTTAGAAAATTCTTCGCAGTAGGTGGGGGATTTGCATATGAATCTCTTGTGATAGATGCTTCTTATCTATTTTCTACTTCAAGTGTGCCAAGTCCATTGGAAGGTACTTTAAGATTTGGATTGAGCTATAATTTTGGAGCTGCCTATAATAATTAAGAGTTTATCTTTAAAAGTGTCAAAATTATACCTTGAAACCCTTAAGGTTTATATTATCTTGCCGGCCCAATAATATTATATGAAACCACTTACTATTACTTCACAATTGGAGGTTTTTGATTCAGTTGAAGAAGTTTCTGAGGAAATTCAAAGTCTGATGCAACAAGCTGTTGAGGTTAGAGATAATGCCTATGCTCCTTATTCGAATTTTAAAGTTGGAGCTGCAATTTTACTGGATAATGAGGAAATTGTAGTAGGTAGTAATCAGGAAAATGCTTCTTACCCGTCGGGCTTATGTGCCGAAAGAACCGCTATATTTTCTGCAGGAGCAATATATCCTGATTCCAAAATCAGGAAAATTGCAATTTCTGCTAAGTCTATGAAACATATTGTTGATTCGCCGGTGCCACCATGTGGTGCATGCAGACAGGCTTTAGTGGAATATGAAATCAAACAAAGTGAGCCTATTGAGCTTTATTTTATGGGTGAAAAAGGGAAGGTGATCCGGTCTAAATCTGTGAGCGAAATTCTGCCTCTGGTTTTCGACAGTACCTGCCTATAAGGTTTTCGTGATTTTTTGCGATAAAACTGTTTTCGTTTCTTACCGAAAATAGTATTTTTGTGGTCCGCTTGGCAAAACCAATCTGTCTGGCCTTTTAAATATAAATTTTAGATGAAGAAAATTACAAAAGCCACATACTTAAAGTGGTACGAGGATATGTTGTTCTGGCGTAAATTTGAAGACAAACTTGCGCAGGTTTATATTCAGCAAAAAGTTAGAGGGTTCTTACATTTATATAACGGGCAGGAGGCTATTCTGGCAGGTGCGTTGCATGCGATGGATCTGGAAAAGGATAGAATGATCACTGCATATCGTAATCACGTTCAGCCAATTGGAATGGGAGTAGATCCTAAGAAAGTAATGGCCGAGCTTTACGGTAAGAAAACAGGAACCTCTATGGGTCTTGGTGGTTCTATGCACATTTTTGCAAAAGAGCAAAGATTCTATGGTGGTCACGGGATTGTAGGAGGTCAAATTCCTTTAGGAGCAGGACTTGCTTTTGCCGATAAATATCACAAAAGGGATAATGTTACCTTGACTTTTATGGGTGATGGTGCCGTAAGACAGGGATCATTACATGAAACTCTTAACATGGCCGTAAACTGGAATCTGCCGGTTGTTTTCTGTGTTGAGAATAATGGTTACGCCATGGGGACATCTGTAGCACGTACTTCTAAAGATACAGAGATCTGGAAGCTTGGAAGAGGTTACGAAATGCCATGTGGACCTGTAGATGCCATGAACCCGGTGAAGGTTGCTGAAGCTTTTGATGAAGCTATTACCAGAGCCAGAAAAGGTGAAGGTCCAACATTCCTTGAATTAAAGACTTATAGATATAGAGGACACTCCATGAGTGATGCTCAAAAATATCGTACCAAAGATGAGGTTGCCGAATATCAAAAACTTGATCCAATTACTCAGGTATTGGATGTGATCAAGGAAAAGAAATATGCAACTGAAAAAGAAATTAAAGAGATAGATAAGCGCGTTAAGGATAAAGTTTCTGAATGTGAGAAATTTGCAGATGAGTCAGATTTCCCGGATAAGAATGTTATGTATGACGTTGTTTACGAACAGGAAAACTACCCGTTTCTAGCACATAAATTAGATTAAACTATGGCTGAAGTAATCAAAATGCCACGATTGAGCGATACCATGGAAGAAGGTACCGTAGCGAAGTGGCTTAAGCAAAAAGGAGACAAAGTAGAAGAAGGTGATATTCTGGCCGAGATCGAGACAGATAAGGCTACAATGGAATTTGAATCCTTTTATGAAGGGACTTTGCTTCACATAGGTGTTGAAGAAGGTGATAATGCTCCTGTTGATGAACTACTAGCCATTATTGGCGAAGAAGGTGAAGATATTTCCTCTCTTATTAGTGGTGGAGGTTCAGATTCTTCCGATAAAAAAGAGGAAAAGAAAGAAGACAAGTCAGATGATGATGATTCTCAGGAATCAGATTCTGATGATGAAGAAGAAAGTGATAGTGATATTCCTGAAGGAGTGGAGATCATAAAGATGCCACGTCTTAGTGATACTATGGAAGAGGGAACTGTTGCTGCCTGGTTAAAACAGGAAGGTGATAAAGTAGAAGAAGGTGATATCCTGGCTGAAATCGAGACAGATAAAGCTACCATGGAATTCGAATCTTTCTATGAAGGAACTTTATTAAAGATTGGAATTCAGGAAGGAGAATCGGCTAAAGTTGACAGTCTGTTGGCAATTATTGGCCCTGAAGGAACAGATGTTTCTAAAATTGATTCTACCGGTGGTTCTTCTAAAAAGAAGAAAACTGAATCTAAGGCTGAAGATAAATCTGAGAATAAAGATTCTGAAAAGCAGACTTCCGGAGCACAGAATAAAACTAAGGATGGTGGACGAATTTTTGTATCTCCTTTAGCCAAAAAAATGGCAGAAGATAAAGGGATTGATCTTTCTGAAGTTGAAGGTTCTGGTGAGAACGGAAGAATTGTTAAGAAAGATATCGAGAACTTCAAGGGCTTTGCGAAAAAGGCAGAACCAGAAGCTAAATCTAAATCTGCTGAACAAACTACTGCAGCAGCTCAACCATACACTCCTGCAGGAGAAGAAAGTTTTGAAGACCGTAAGAATTCTCAAATGCGTAAGGTTATTGCCAAGCGTCTTGGAGAATCTAAATTCACCGCGCCTCACTATTATCTAACTATCGAGGTGGATATGGAGAATGCAATGGCTTCCAGACAGCAAATCAATGAGATGCCAGATGTTAAGGTATCTTTTAATGATATGGTTATAAAAGCTTCAGCAATGGCCTTGAGAAAGCATCCGCAGGTTAACAGCCAGTGGACAGGTGATACTACAAAAATTGCCAAGCACATCCATATGGGAGTTGCGGTAGCTGTTGAAGAAGGACTGGTAGTTCCGGTGCTTAAATTCGCAGACCAAATGTCGCTAACTCAAATTGGTGGTAATGTGAAGGAATTAGCAGGAAAAGCAAGAAACAAAAAGATTCAGCCTTCAGAAATGGAAGGAAGTACTTTCACTGTTTCCAACCTTGGAATGTTCGGGATAGTTGAATTTACAAGTATTATCAACCAGCCGAATTCTGCAATTCTATCTGTTGGAACTATCGTTGAAAAACCGGTTGTTAAGAATGGTCAGATTGTGGTAGGTAATACCATGAAGCTTACTCTTGCTTGTGATCATAGAACAGTTGACGGAGCAACAGGTGCAGCTTTCTTACAAACATTAAAAACTTATTTGGAGAATCCGGTTACTATGCTGGCCTAAATTCCAAATTCTAATAAATAGATTGAATCCCGCTTTATCGCGGGATTTTTTTATCTTTAGCTGTATGAGTTATAAATTCTTCTATACAAGGTTTTGCCTGAGTCTGGCAGCCTTTTTTGTATTCTTCAGTGGCTTTGCCCAAAGTGATAAAAATCCAAATACAGCAGAAATTCAGGAAGCCCTTAATTATTTAGCTTCAGATGAACTGGTAGGGCGTGAAGCCGGTACAACAGGAATTGAAAAGGCAGCTGTTTTTATAGAAAATAAATTTAAGGAAAGTAATCTTCAACCGTTATTTGAAACTTATCGCGATAGTTTTATGATAGGTGATAAAGATGCTTACAATGTGGTTGGAGTCCTGGAAGGAGTCGATGATAAACTAAAAAAAGAATATATACTAATAGGAGCGCATTACGATCACATTGGGCATGGAAGGCCTGTAGATGGAGATGATATTGCCAATGGAGCAAACGACAATGCTGCCGGAACTGTTGGGGTGCTTCAGTTGGCTAAATATTTAGCGGAAGAAGGCGGGAACAAGAGAAGTATCATCTTTGCTTTATTTTCAGGTGAAGAAATGGGTTTAAAGGGATCTAAACATCTGGCCCGGAAATTAAAGGATGAAGGTCTTGACCTTTATACCATGGTCAATTTTGAGATGATTGGTGTTCCCATGAAAGCGAAAAATTATACCGCATATGTTACCGGTTACGAAAATTCCAATCTGGCGGTAAAATTCAATGAATATTCTGCTAATGATTCAATACTGGGTTTTCTTCCGCAAGCCAAACAAATGAACCTTTTTAAAAGAAGTGATAATTATTCGTTCTATAAAATATTTAATATCCCCGCTCAAACTATTTGTACTTTCGATTTTTCAAATTATCCTTATTATCATCATGTAGATGATGAAGCTTCATTTATGGATGCTGAATTTATGGCTAACCTAATCGATAGTCTCGTTCCCGGGATTCAAAAAATGGCGAATACACCTGAAAAGGAAATAAAACTTACAGGCAAATGAAAAATATTATTATAACAGGAACCAGTAGAGGAATTGGTTTTGAAATGGTCAGGATCTTTTCTGAGATGGGGCATAATGTTCTTGCTCTTTCCCGTGATACGTCTTCAGTTTTAGCTGAAAATTTAGGGAATGTGCAATGCTTTTCTTTTGATATTACAGATGAAGACTGCCACATGAGAGCAGAAAGTCTTATCGAAGAAAACTGGAATTCCAAAGTGGATATTTTGATAAATAACGCCGGAGCACTGCTAAATAAACCATTTTCAGAAACAAAATCTGATGATTTTAAAGCGGTATATGATGTGAATGTATTTGGTGTTGCCAGTATTACCAGAAAATTCCTTCGGTTTATGCATAAGGATTCACATGTAGTTAATATTAGCAGTATGGGTGGAATCCAGGGGAGTATGAAGTTCCCGGGGCTTGCTGCATATAGCAGTAGTAAAGCCGCTCTTATTACTCTTACCGAATTGCTTGCAGAGGAATATAAGGAAAATGGACCTGCATTTAATGTGCTTGCTTTGGGAGCAGTACAAACCGAGATGCTGGAAGAAGCTTTTCCAGGTTATAAAGCACCGGTATCGGCGAAAGAAATGGCAGATTATATTGCCAATTTCAGCCTGACCGGGAACAAGTTGTATAACGGGAAAGTCCTGCAGGTTTCCAATAGTACGCCGTAAATTAATGAAAGAGATCCTGGCGAAATATTTACCTTCCACGGCAGTGGATCCGGTTTCAGAAATGATCAAAATGAATTCAGTTCATTTAAAGATCGTAAACGAAAGGGTTACCAGACATGGGGATTACCGCAGGCTGCCGGATGGTTCGCAACAAATAACCATTAATGCTAATCTTAATAAATACAGATTTTTAATTACTACCATTCATGAAATTGCACATTTGGTGGCGTTTCAAAAATATGGTAGAAGCATTAAGCCTCACGGGCAGGAATGGAAACACTGTTTCAGAAATCTTATGCTACCTTTTATAAGACCTGAAGTTTTCCCTAAATCATTATTACCGGTAATCGCTAATCACTTCCGGAATCCAAAAGCCAGCAGTGATACAGACGCAAATCTTTCGGTAGCATTAAAAAGCTTTGATGATGATAATGGAAAGAATTACGTTTTTGAATTACCAATGGGGAGTATATTCAAAATTCATAACGGAAAAACCTTTAAAAAAGGGCCTAAAAAAATAAAACGTTTTGAATGCCTTGAACTGGACAGCGGAAGAATATTTTTGTTTCAGCCAAATGCCGAAGTACATTTACTTAAAATATAGAAAGAATGATGGGCACGAAGAAAGATAATTACTATGCCATTCTTATGGCTGGAGGAGTAGGTTCCAGATTTTGGCCTACCAGTAAAGCAGCCAATCCAAAACAATTTCAGGATATATTAGGAGTAGGAGAGACCTTGTTCCAGGCGACCTTTAGAAGACTTAGCCGACTAATCCCGGCAGAAAATATTTACGTACTTACCAATAAGGATTATGTAGATATTATTAAAGATCAGGTTCCCACAATTCATATGAACCAGATCGTGGCAGAGCCTGAAATGCGTAATACGGCGCCCAGTATTTTATTAGGTGCTTTAAAAATTCAGAAAACAAATAAAGATGCGCGCATTTTAGTGGCGCCATGTGATCATTGGATCAAAGATGAAACCGCATTTATTGAAACCGTTGAAAAAGGTTTTGAACATGTAGGCGAAGAGGATCGATTGATAACTATAGGAATCAAACCAACTTCTCCAAATACGGGATATGGTTATATAAAATATAAAAAAGAAGATTCCGGTGCTTTTAAAAAGGTGGAACAGTTCACCGAAAAGCCGGGTAAATCTCAGGCTGAGGAATTTATCAAAGCCGGAAATTATGCCTGGAATGCCGGGATATTTATCTGGAAAGCATCATTTATTATTGAAAGCTTTAAGTCTCATCTTAAAGAGATGCATTATCTCTTTGATAAAGGAAAAGAAAGCTGGAACACTAAAGATGAGGTGGAATTCCTTAATGCTAATTACGGATTGGCAGCCAATATCTCCATAGATTACGGGATTATGGAAAAATCTGAACATGTGGTAATGATACCGGCAAGTTTCGATTGGAATGATCTTGGAACCTGGTCGTCTGTACAGCACGAATTGCCTGCAGATGATGCAGGGAATACGGTTATAAATTCACGTCTGGTAGCCGAAAACTCTTCCGGAAATATTATTTCAACAACTTCAAAGAAGATAGTGGTAATGAAAGATCTTTCAGATTATATTATCGTTGATGATGAAGATGTTCTATTGATAATTCCAAAAGCAGACGAACAGGAAATAAAACAATTGCGCGCAAAAGTTATGAAAGACTTCGGCGATCAGCTTGGATAAATATGACGAATAACGAAAACTTGGATAGTACAAAGACCGGGGAAAAGAATGGTAATTCTGATAGACTTTCAGATGACGCCAAACAAATTAGTTCCAAGGCAAGGAATTTTTTAAGTCGCCTATTAGATATTCGTCCGGATACAGATAGAGAATCTACAGTAGAAGCCGTACAAAAAGATATTTCCTTTAAGGGACATAATGCCTGGATCCTAATATTTTCCATTTTCGTGGCTTCTATTGGGCTTAATGTTAGTAGCACGGCGGTTGTTATAGGTGCCATGCTTATATCTCCTTTAATGGGTCCTATTGTAGGAATTGGAATGGCAGTTGCCATTAACGACATTGAAACCTTAAAACGGTCCTTTGTAAACCTTGGGATCATGGTAGGTTTAAGTGTGCTTACAGCTACCATCTATTTCTTTATTTCACCTGTTAAAATTGAAACTCCTGAGCTGGTAGCCCGTACTTATCCAACAATTCTTGATGTTCTGGTAGCTATTTTTGGTGGACTTGCCTTGATTGTAGCAAAAACCAAGAGAGGTACTATTGCCAGTGTTATTCTTGGGGTGGCGATAGCCACCGCCCTTATGCCGCCATTGTGTACGGTGGGTTATGGAATTGCGAATTCCAAATGGGAATATGCGCTTGGGGCTTTATACCTGTTTTCTATAAACGCGGTATTTATTGCTCTTTCGACCTTTGTCGTAGCTAAATTGCTCGGTTTCCCATTGGTTAGGTATGCCAACAGCCGAAAGAGAAAAAGGATTGCTCAAATCGCATCTACCATTGCCATTATTGTTATAATTCCAAGTGTTATACTTTTTGTGAAGCTATTAAGGGAACAGGTTTTTCAAAGTAAAGCTGAAGAGTTTATAACCACCAATATCAAATTCAACGGAGCTGAAGTGATAAAGAATACCAGTGATCATAAAACCAAATCTATTGATGTATATCTAATTGGAAATCCTGTGCCGGAAACCACCATTGATACCTGGAGACGACAAATGGGAGATATTGAAGCTCTGAAGGAAGCTGAACTTATCATCCATCAGGGGAATGACCAGTCTGAAGATATTGCCAAATTATCGAGTCAGCTAAAAAGCGGGATACTTGAAGACCTTTACGTAAAGAATCAGGAGGTTTTGGAAAATAAAGACAAGCGAATAAAACTGCTGGAATCGGAATTATCGAAATACCGTGGAGATGTCTTTTCCTTTACCGCCCTTAGTAAAGAGGCGAAGATCAATTATGAAAATATTGAAGAAATAGGCTATTCAAACCTTATTACCACCAATTTTCAAAAGACTGATACTATCCCGACTTTCACGGTAACCTGGAATCCAAAATTAAAAGGAGAAGAGCTAAAAACTCAACAAACTAAATTCCGTAACTGGATGAAAGTTCGTCTTAGTTTGGATACCCTTGCCGTAAAAAATGTGAGATAATTAAAGTCCCTTCAGCTGGGCCTCTCGTACTTTTTGAAAGAGATTGGAAGAATAAACAAAGTCGGTTACTGTTTTGTCATCGGTTCTAAAGATCTCATCTTTGGTACCTTTCCATTCTAAGATTCCATCCTTAAGAAAAGCTATTCGTTCACCTATTTCCAAAACCGAGTTCATATCGTGGGTGATCAGTACTGTTGTGATGTCGTATTCGTGAGTGATCTCCTGGATTAAATTATCGATTACCGTTGCTGTTTGTGGATCCAAACCGGAGTTAGGTTCATCACAAAAAAGATATTTTGGTTTGTTTACGATGGCTCTCGCAATGGCAACCCGCTTCTGCATTCCACCACTAATTTCAGAGGGCATTTTATTTCCATTCCCTTCAAGGTTTACCCTTTCCAGAACTTCGTGCACCCGGCTAAGCATTTCCTTTTTTCGGTGATTGGTAAACATCATTAGTGGAAACATCACGTTCTCCTCAACGGTCATGGAATCGAACAGAGCGCCACCCTGGAACAACATTCCCATTTCTGTCCTTAATTCCCTTTGTTCTTCATCTGTAAAAGTGGAATAAGGTTTCCCGTCATATTCAATGGTTCCTTTGTCTGGTTTAAAAAGTCCCAGCATACACTTTAGGAAAACACTTTTCCCGGAACCGGATTGCCCGATGATAAGATTGGTCTTCCCGCGCTCAAAAACATAATCAATTCCCTTAAGAACTTGCTGATCATTAAATCCTTTATATAGATTCTTTACTTCTATCATCGAGTTAGCTTAATAAGAGTTGAGTTACGACATAATTAGTCACGATAAGAACCACACTGGTCCAAACGAACGAGGTTGTAGATGCTTCTCCCACCTCAAGTGCACCACCTTTCATATAATAACCATGGTAGGCGGGAACGGTGGCAAGTATAAATGCAAATAAAATAGTTTTTATAAATGCATAGACTAAATGGAATCCTATAAAATCATCCTGAAGTCCCGTTACAAATTGATCCATAGTTACAAATCCTCCCATTACCGCAGCGGTAAAAGCTCCTGCAATTCCCAAAAACATGGATATTGCAATAACGAATGGATAAGTTAACATGGCAATGACCTTAGGGAATATGAGATAGTTTTTTGAATTTATACCCATTACTTCCAGTGCATCAATTTGCTCTGTAACTCTCATAGATCCTATACTTGAAGTAATAAAAGATCCAACCTTTCCTGCCATGATAATAGAAATAAAGGTAGGGGCGAATTCGAGTATTACCGATTGTCTGGCCGCGTAAGCCACCAGTGATTTTGGAATTAACGGATTGTTGAGGTTAAGAGCCGTCTGGATTGCTACTACTGCTCCAATAAAAAAGGAAAGGAATGCCACGATTCCCATGGATCCCATTATCAACTCATTGATCTCCTTAAAAATAAGATTTCTTAAAACCGAAGCTTTCGTCATTCGGCCAAATACTCCCTTAAGCATTATAAAATATTCCCCAATGGAGTGCAGGTAGGTCATTAATTGAATTTTGAAAAGCTAAAATACTAAAATTTCCCTCGAAAGTATTTAAGGCTTAATTAAACTTTAGCGTTTCAAGTTTAGTATTTTTGAAGAACAATAAAATGGAATACTTGATGAAACGCTTTATTTTACTTTTAATTTTTATAGCAGGTTTTTCTCCTGTATCTGCTCAAAACTCTAAGGATAATCCAAAACTTGTAGTTGGGGTTGTGGTCGATCAAATGCGCTATGATTATCTTACCAGATTCTGGGATCAGTTTGAGGAAGAAGGGTTCAAGCGACTTGTAAATAAAGGGTTTAGCTTCAAAAACAACCATTTTAATTATGTTCCTACCTATACAGGACCGGGGCATGCTTCAGTATTTACAGGTACTACTCCGGCAAGTCATGGGATAATAAGCAACAGCTGGTTTGATAAATTTAATAATGAATATGTGTATTGTGCGGGTGATGCTGAGGTGACACCTGTTGGAACAGGAGATAAGGCTGGGAAAATGTCACCTCACCGTATGAAATCCACCACTTTTGCTGATGAAAACCGCCTGTTGACTCAGATGAAAGGAAAGACCATTGGAATAGCTCTTAAGGACAGAGGAGCAATTTTGCCGGCAGGGCAAACTGCTAATGCGGCATATTGGTTTCTGGGAGGAGATGAGGCTAAATGGATCACCAGTTCTTATTATATGCAGGACCTACCGCAATGGGTCAAAGATTTTAATGCATCTGGCAAAGCGAAATCTTATTTAAAAGAGTGGAAACCCCTGAAGGATATTTCCACTTATGTTCAAAGCGGAGTGGATCGTAATGACTTTGAATTTGGTTTTACCGGGAAGGAAACTGCCGAGTTTCCTTATGATCTGCCTGCACTGGCGGCAGAGAATGGTAATTTTGAATTGATCAAAGCAACCCCTTTTGGAAATGATCTTACCGTTGATTTCGCCAAGGCCGCTATAAAAGCTGAAAAATTAGGTAAAGATAAAATTACCGATGTTTTGACCCTTAGCTTCTCGAGTACAGATTATGTAGGGCATAATTTTGGGGTAAACAGTAAAGAGATTCAGGATACCTATTTAAGATTGGATCTTGCACTGGCCGATCTTTTAAAATTCCTTGATGCTGAAGTTGGGGCAGGAGAGTATACTTTATTCCTAACTGCCGATCATGGTGGAGTTGATGTGCCTGCATATCTAAAATCACAGAAGATCCCTGCTGGCTATTTTGATGAACTCAGCTTTAAAGAGAATCTAGGGAAATTCATTTCTAATCGCTTTAAAGCAGATAGTTTGATCCAAAATGTTAGTAATAGTCAGATATTCCTGAATTATGACCGCCTTCAAAAGGCCAAGATTTCCCGCTTTGATGTGGAAAATGAAATTGCACATTTTGTACTTCAGCAGCCTCAGATCTCAAGAGTTTTGACACGTACCCAGTTGCAATCTGGTGCTTTTGTAAATAATATCGAAGCTCTGGTTCAAAATGGTTTCAATCAAAAAAGAAGTGGTGATATTATATTTGTGACAGATCCCGGTTATATAGTTTATCCTGAAAAAGGAACTACACATGGTAGCGGGTTTACATACGATACCCATGCTCCATTGATCTTCTATGGAAAAGGAATTAAACAGGGAGAGACCATGGCGCCGTCTTATATTCCGGATATAGCTCCAACAATTTCGGCAATGCTGGGTATTTCTTTTCCTAATGCCGCAAGCGGAAAACCATTAATGGAATTATTTGAAGACTAGGAAAGGCCGAGTTTTTTCTTGATATTCTTCCAGCGTAGATCTCTTATAAAACGACCTTCTTCCTCAGATACCAGGAAAGGTCGTTTTTTATTTTTAGCAGCAAAATATCCGGAGAGGTAATGAAGAAAAGCAAATGGATTCATTTTTAAAGCTGCGAGTTTTGCAGATGCTATAAGCGTCAAAAAAGTGCCATATCTCAATCTGTAAAATGCTTCCCCTTGTTTTCTGCCGGAATGTTCAAAATAATTCATGCCGGTAGGTCGTAAGTGTTTTACCAGTAAAGATTCATCGGTAACTACTTTCCAGTCATGATATCTTGCCAGAAGTTCATCTGCAGTGTCCCAACCCATAGCCGGCTTTAACTCGCCAATCTGGATAAAACAATGTTTTCTATAGGCTTTTAAAGCACCGCGAATATGGTCTTTTCCCGTAAGGTTTTCCGGAACCCAGTCGCTGTCTCTTTGAATACTGCAGAAACCTCCCGCCATACCTACGGATGGATCACTTTTAAAGATCTCAGCAATTCGTTCTAAATAATTTTCAGGAAAAATAAGGTCTGCATCAAACTTGCAAAGGATATCATAATCTTCCCTGATCTGGTAAAAACCCTGATAAAAAGCATTTACAACCTTACTTCCCGGAGCATGTTCTCCCGAAGAACTAATATTTACAAGTTTTATAAAAGGGTGAGCCGGGATGAAGTTTTGAACTATTTCTCCTGTGTTATCGCTTGAATTGTCATTTACCACAATAACTTCTTTTGGTAAAAGGGTTTGTTGCACAAGGGACTGAAGCATTTGAGCAATAAAGTTTGCCTCATTATGTGCAGGAATGACAATGGTTATATTCAAGACTAAATATTGAGTATATCGCTAAGATATAAAGATTAGATCTTTTCGGCATAAACCGCATAGTAGCGCGGAGTGAAAGTCCGGAGTAAAGGTCTTAACCCAATTTTATTAACAGGGTGGGACCATTTTACTGAATCTTTAATTTTCCAGCCGCTTTTTTCAAGAAGCCAGTCAAACTGCCAGGCTTCGAATTCGTGGTAATGCCTATCCCATTTATCGGTTTTGCTTCTATATGCCGGAGCAAACCATAATTTTAATGGTACGCTGGCCACCAGTTTATTGGCTTTGATTTCCCGAAGAATATTATATGGAGCCAGTAAATGTTCAAAAATTTCAAAAGCAGTTACGCAATCATAATCATTATTCTGGACGGCTTTAAAATCGTTATCCAGGTCTTCACCGTTGGTATTACTGACCTTATAACCGTTTTTCTGCATGATTTTAGAAAACGGATTAGCGACTCCCAGATCCAGAATTTTATCTGATGTGGGAACGTGTTTTGTCAGAAATTCCAGGGTTTTATTAAAGCGTTTTTCCGGAAAGCTGTTTTCGTACATTTTAGACCTGATAAGTGATGGCGTTAATATTCATTCCCGCACCTACGCTGGCGAACATTATAACATCTCCTTTTTCAAGTTTCTGATCTTTTATTTTCCCCTTGTTCACCAGATCGAATAAAGTAGGAACCGTAGCAACACTGCTATTTCCTAATTCATGAATGGTCATTGGCATCACATTCTCCGGTGGGGTTAGTTTATGTAGTTTGTAAAATCTATCGATGATCGCCTGATCCATTTTTTCATTGGCCTGGTGTATGAAAACAGTTTTTAGATCTGAAATAGATTTACCACTGTTTTCCAAACAGGTTTTCATGGCGTTTGGAACATTCATAAGAGCAAATTCATAGATCTTACGACCATGCATTTTAATATATCTTACATCGTCTGTTGCTTCAGCATGATTTGATTTGCCAAAATAGATGTATTCAGCTTCCTGAAAAGAGTATGTCCCTGTCTCATGTGAAAGAATTCCTCCCTCTTCATCTTTTGCTTCAAGAATTATCGCACCGGCGCCATCAGAAAATATCATGGAATCACGGTCATGCTTATCAACTACCCTGGATAAAGCTTCTGCACCTATAATAAGACATTTCTTAGCCATTCCGGCTTTGATAAATCCATTGGCCTGAATCACACCCTCGATCCATCCCGGGCAACCAAAAAGAACATCATATCCCACACATTTAGGATTTTTAATTCTTAAGCTGGCTTTTACACGAGTGGCAAGACTGGGTACGGTATCACTCTGATTAGAATTTAATTTCACATCGCCATAGTTATGAGCAACAATGATATAATCAAGAGTTTCCGGGTCAATGCCCGCATCTTCAATGGCTTTTTGTCCCGCGATTGCCGCAATATCTGAAGTATTTAAATTGTTATCCAGATACCTTCTTTCTTCAATACCGGTAATAGCTTTGAATTTTCTAATAGTAGTGCCGTTATCCTGTGGAAAACTGGAACCATCAAGGTTGTAGAACTCATGTTGGCCAAAATCAGCGTTGGTAGTAACGACATTAGGTATATAACTTCCCGTTCCGGTAATTTTAAAATTCATCCGACTTTGTAATTATTGTTTACAATTTAAATAAATAGTATTAACAGCTGCTCAAAATAGACAAAATTTTAGTCGAAAAAAAACCTGCCGAATGACAGGTTTAATTTTCCTTTATTCGGTAAAAAATTAAGCTTCTGCATATTCTTCTGTAGGAGGACAGGTACACATTAGGTTTCTGTCTCCAAAAGCTTCATCAACTCTTCTAACACTTGGCCAGAATTTATTTTCGTGTAAGTGGCTTAAAGGATAAGCCGCTTTTTCTCTTGAATATGGTAATTTCCACTCATCTGAAGTTAACATATGGATCGTGTGAGGCGCATTTTTAAGTACGTTATTCGCATCATCTGCGCTAACCTCATCTATTTCTTTTCTAATAGAAATAAGAGCATCACAAAATCTGTCAAGTTCCGGTTTGCTTTCACTCTCTGTAGGTTCGATCATGATAGTTCCTGCAACCGGGAACGATACCGTAGGTGCGTGGAAACCATAATCGATAAGTCTCTTAGCGATATCTGTAACTTCAATTCCTTTTTCTTTGAAAGGTCGGCAGTCCACGATCATTTCGTGTGCAGCTCTTCCGCGTTCTCCGGAATATAAAGTTTCATAATGCCCGTTCAATCTTTCCTTTATGTAATTGGCATTAAGGATAGCATATTCTGTAGCTTTTTGAAGTCCGCCGGTTCCAAGCATTTTTATATATCCGTAAGAAATAAGGCATACTAATGCAGAACCCCATGGCGCTGAAGAAATTGCTCCAATAGCTTTTTCTCCTCCGGTTTTTATTACCGGGTTACCTGGTAAAAATGGTTTTAATTGTTCGGCAACACAAATAGGTCCAACTCCTGGTCCACCTCCACCATGTGGAATGGCGAAAGTTTTATGGAGGTTAAGATGGCAAACATCAGCTCCAATTCGTCCCGGGTTGGTAAGTCCAACCTGCGCGTTCATATTGGCGCCGTCCATATAAACCTGTCCGCCGTTTTCATGGATAATATTAGTGATCTCGCGAATTGCAGATTCAAACACCCCATGAGTGGAAGGGTAAGTAACCATTAATGCAGCAAGATTGTCTTTATGCTTTATGGCTTTTTCACGAAGATCTTCCACATCAATATTTCCGTTCTCTGTAGCTTTGGTTACGATCACCTTCATTCCGGCCATCACTGCAGATGCAGGATTGGTTCCGTGAGCGGAAGATGGGATTAGACAGATGTTTCTATGGCTTTCACCATTTGCTTCATGATAAGCTCTTATAACCATTAACCCGGCATATTCTCCCTGTGCTCCAGAATTTGGCTGAAGAGAAGTAGCAGAAAAACCGGTAATTTCAGTTAATTGATTTTCCAGTTCTTTTAAAACCGTTTGATATCCTTCTGCCTGATCTACGGGAACAAATGGATGTAGATTACCCCATTGTGGATTACTCAATGGCAGCATTTCTGAAGCTGCATTAAGCTTCATGGTGCATGAACCAAGAGAAATCATGGAATGGTTAAGAGAAAGATCTTTACGTTCAAGTCTCTTGATATAACGCATCAATTCAGTTTCTGAATGATATAAGTTAAAAACTTCGTGAGTTAAGAATTCTGTTTTTCTTTCCAAAGAAGCAGGAATAGCAGTTCTTGAAGGTAATTGAGTTACTTCTTCAGATTTATTCCCGGCAAGTTCTGCGAATACTTCAACAATGGCGTTAAGGTCGTCAAGCGTTGTAGTTTCGTTGATAGAAATACATGCACTTTCACTATCCGGATAGTAGAAATTAATCTCATGCTTCTCAGCTATAGTTTTCAACTTATTCGCATCTGCTTTTACATGCAGAGTATCAAAATAAGCGGAATTCAACTGTTCAAATCCAAGATCTTTTAGCTGATCTTCCAAGGCTACTGTAGTACTGTGTACAGTTTTCGCAATATATTCAAGACCTTTTGGCCCGTGGTATACTGCATACATTCCTGCCATAACAGCAAGCAGTACCTGTGCAGTACAAATATTAGAAGTCGCTTTATCTCTTTTTATATGTTGCTCCCTTGTTTGGAGCGCCATTCTTAAAGCGTTGTTCCCATCAAGATCTTTGGTAAGCCCAATTATTCTTCCCGGTAAATTACGCTTGTATTCTTCCTTTGTTGCAAAGAAAGCAGCGTGTGGTCCTCCGTATCCTAATGGAATACCAAATCTTTGAGTGGTTCCCACAACAACATCAACTCCCAGTTCTCCGGGTGCCTGAAGCATCACCAGACTTAAAATGTCTGCGGCAACCGCAGTTTTTATGTTTGCATTTTTGCAGTTCTGTACAAATTCAGAATAATCGAAAACCTGTCCGAATTTTCCAGGGTATTGTACTAAAACTCCAAAATAATCTTCGTTAAAATCAAATTTTTCGTGATCACCAACGATCATTTCAATTCCCAGGAAATTCGCTCTGGTCTCCATAAGAGAGATAGTTTGCGGTAATACCTGTTGAGAAACAAAGAATTTATTTACGTTATCTTTCTTTTGCTTTCTGTCTCTAACTGCATGAAGAAGCGCCATAGCCTCTGCAGCTGCAGTTGATTCATCTAAAAGCGAAGCATTCGCTATTTCCATGCCGGTAAGATCACTTACCATCGTCTGGAAATTTAATAAGGCTTCCAGTCTTCCCTGAGCGATCTCTGCCTGATACGGAGTATAAGCTGTATACCAACCCGGATTTTCCAGAATGTTTCTCTGGATTACCGCCGGGAGTATGGCTTGATGATAACCTAAACCTATATAAGTTTTATATAACTTATTCTTTTCAGAAAGTTTTTTAATATGTTCAGCATACTGGTTTTCGCTCATCGCTTTTGGAAGGTTAAGCGGATTGGCCAGACGGATATCATCAGGAATAGTTTCGTAAATTAACTGGTCCATAGACTCCACGCCTATAGTATCCAACATTTCCTGTAAATTATCTTCTTTAGGACCTATATGACGTAATGCGAAAGAATCTGTTCTCATTAAAATAGATAGTTGTGTTTTTCGTGCAGCGAAAATACATAAAATCAAACTAATTTATATGCCTTAAAACGTATACAGTTGTTAAGTTTTAAAAGTGATAAACAAGCAATTTTTATTATTCTTAATTTCGCTGAATGAAGTTGTTGAAAAATGGTCTTGAACTTTATGTGAACAGTAGTCTTCATGTGGCGCTTGCAATAGTAGCATTCACCATAATAACTTACCTGGAATATGATTTAGCGATTAATCCTGAGCTTATTGGTTTTGTATTTTTCTCCTCTATAACGGGATATAATTTTGTGAAATATGCAGGGATCGCAAAACTTCATCACTTAAGTCTTGCAGGCAACCTGAGATTGATCCAGATATTTTCCCTTTTAAGCTTTTTGGCTCTTATTTATTTTTCTTTTCAAATGAGGGTGGAGGTACTTATCGCAACGGCGGTATTAGGTGTATTAACTCTTTTCTACGCGGTGCCAATATTGGGCAATGACAGAAATCTTAGGAGTTTACCCGGACTTAAAATTTTTATTATCGCAGTTGTATGGGCGGGAAGTAGTGTTTTATTGCCAATGATAGCGGCAATGGAAGTTTTAGGGGGTAACCTGATTGTGGACTTTTTGCAAAGGTTAACCTTGGTATTAGTACTCACTCTGCCTTTTGAAATAAGAGACCTTAATTTTGACAGTGAAGCTTTAGGAACAATTCCTCAAAAATTAGGGGTTGGAAAGACGAAAATATTTGGGACTATCCTTATTGGTATTATTTTTTTAACGGAAATGTTTCAATGGAATTTTAGTTCAGTCTCTTTTGTGGCACTTTCCTTTACTTTGATTTTAACTATCTGGTTATTGTGGAAGGCAAGGGTGGAACAAACAAAATATTATTCTTCATTTTGGGTAGAAGCAATACCAATATTTTATCTGGGGATATTTTTAGCTATGAAGTGCGTTGACCGGAATATTCTTTTTTAATATTCTCTTTCCATTGTTTCTTTTGCTCTTCAGAACAGGTTTTAAGCTTAGCGTCTTCCATAAGGTCAGTAAGTCTTCGATTACGGGAAGAAAATTTTCTGCAGGTTTTACAAAGCAGCAGATGAAAGCTCAATTTTATTTTTTCAAAAAAATTAGCTTCCTGGTACTGAGCTTTATCACAGCAGATTGCTGCCGCAGAACAATCCATAAAAAAGAATTTATTTTTCTTACTCATAATTAGAACCAGTTTTTTTCAAGACAAGCGGCCAGTGCAGTTCTGGCTCTGTGTATGATAACCCACAAATTAGACGGCGTGATATTAAATTCATTACAAATTGCTTCAGTATCAGCCCCATCAATAGTTTTTCTTTTAAAAATTTCAGCGTGCTTTTCGTTAATGGAATCCAGACAGTCCAAAATCGCCAGGCCAAGCTCATTATTCTCCATTTCGTCTTCAGCGGTCTTGTCAAATTGATCGGCTACACGTTCCTCCAGCCATTCACCTTCATTGCCATCTTCAGCATAATTAATTTTGACTTCGGCCTTACCTTTTCTTGAATTGATCTTCCGGTAGTGATCAATGATCTTACGTTTAAGGATAGAAATAAGCCAGGTTCTCTCACTTGCTTCGCCTTTAAAATATTTTGCCGACTTTAATCCGGCAAGAAAAGTTTCTGAAATAAGATCATTAGCTACCTCACGATCATTAACGCGAACGATCGTGTAATTGAACAGATAATCTGAATACCTGTCCACCCATTTATTAGGATCTAATGTATGAGCCTGCATGATCTAAAATTGTAGGGTTTACTCAAAAATAGGAAAAGAATGGCGACTTATAATATGAATTATATAAGTTTTACCATTCCTTTCCCAATTAGATTTATTTCTCGATTAGTCCCGCTCTTCTTAACAATGCTTCGGGTTGCGGTTCTTTACCTCTAAATCGTTTGTAAAGTTCCATAGGGTGTTCTGTTCCACCCTGTGTTAGGATGTTTTCCTTGAATTTAGTAGCTATCTCTTTACTGAAAATTCCTTTTTCAGTAAAATACTCGAAAGTATCAGCATCCAAAACTTCCGCCCATTTATAAGAATAATAACCGGCGGAATATCCTCCCTGAAAAATATGAGAGAAAGCAGTGCTCATACAATTGGTTTCTACATCTGGATAAAGCTTGGTTGATTCAAATGCCTCCACTTCATGTGATTTTACATCTTTAATATTAGATGTGTCACCTGCGTGCCAGCTTAAGTCAAGCAGGCCAAAACTTATTTGCCTTAAAGTGGCCATCCCCTCATGGAAATTAGCGGACTCCTTTATTTTGTCAATATATTGCTGAGGTATAGGTTCACCGGTTTTATAATGCCTGGCGAATAATTGCAGTGCTTCTTTTTCATAACACCAGTTCTCCAGGACCTGGCTTGGTAATTCCACAAAATCCCAGTATACGTTCGCTCCGGATAAGCTTGGATAGGTAGTGTTCGCCAACATTCCATGCAGCGCATGTCCAAACTCATGGAATAGGGTGGTTACTTCATTAAAAGTTAGTAATGACGGTTCTTTCGCAGTTGGTTTGGTGAAGTTGCAAACTATCGAAATGTGAGGACGTTCATTTTTGTCGTTCTCAATGTATTGTTGCTTATAGATGGTCATCCAGGCTCCATCTCTTTTTCCCGGGCGCGGATGAAAATCTGCATAGAATAAGGCTACATATTCTCCAAATTCATCGGTTACTTCATAAGTCTTTACATCCTCGTGGTACTTGTCAATATTATGAACCTCTTTAAATTTCAGGCCATATAATTTCCCGGCAATTGTAAATACGCCTTCCACAACATTTTCTAACTGAAAATAAGGCTTTAATTTTTCATCCTCCAGATCGAATAATTTCTTTCTTAATTTTTCTCCATAGTATGCAGCATCCCATTTTTGAAGTTTATCGATCCCGTCCAACTCTTTTGCAAAGGCTTCCAATTCAGCAAACTCTTTTAAAGCTGCCGGTTTTGCTTTTTCCAGCATTTCCTGTAAAAAGGAATCGACCTTTTCCGGGGTTTCGGCCATTCGTTCTTCCAGTACAAAATGAGCATGAGATTTATAACCCAGTAACTTTGCTCGTTTATATCTCAATCTCGCAATTTGTAGTACATTCTCCTGGTTGTCCAGTTCATCATTATGAAATGCTTTAGATCCAAAGGCGATAGCGAGTTCTTTTCGAAGCTCACGGTCTTCGGCGTATTTCATAAACGGAATGTAGCTAGGGTAATCAAGTGTGAAAATCCAGCCTTCTTTCCCCTTTTCTTTTGCTATTTCTCTGGCTTCATCCTTAAAACTATCAGGTAAACCTTTTAATCTGGATTCGTCGGTAACCTGAAGCTCATATTTATTGGTTTCAGCAAGTACATTCTGCCCAAACTGAAGTTTGAGTTTGGAAAGTTCCTTATCTATTTCCCTAAGCTCAATTTGTTTGTCTTCAGGTAGGTTTGCTCCGTTGCGGGTGAAAGCTTTATATTTTTTATCGAGCAAAGTATCTTGTTCCGGAGTGAGTTTTAAACTTTCTTTGGTCTCAAAAACCTTTTTTACACGCTGGAAAAGTTCTTTGTTCAGAATAATATCATTCTTAAATTCAGATAAAAGAGGGGAGACTTCCTGTGCTATTTTCTGAATTTCTTCATTAGTCTCTGCTGAGTTGATATTAAAAAAGATACTTGTAATTCTATCAAGTGGCTTTCCTGAATATTCCAAAGCCTCAATAGTATTTTCAAATGTTGGCTCCTCTTTAGAATTTGCAATTTCATTTATTTCTTTTCTGGCCCACTCTATTGCCTGTGTAATCGCGGGTTTATAATCTGAATCTGATATTTTCGAAAAAGGTGCATATTCAAATTTGGAGAGGAGTATATTATTGGAGCTCATAAAGGCTGATTTTTAACGCTATTGATAAATAAAATTGATGTTATTGCTAATTTTAAGAAATTTTCTTAAATTCGTCGCTTGACTAATTCTTAATGGATTAGAAAAGCCTTGTAGTTTTCAGAGTTCTGGTTTAATATTTAGAATGGTTAATAAATAATTAGTACAGATTACGAAGTCTACTTGATGAAAGACCGCTAACGCGGTCTTTCTCATTTTTAGACGTTTCCTATTTCTTCAGGCTTTCGGCTCCTTCTATTACTTTTTGCTTTAAGCCCTCTTTATAAACCATAATTTTATCCAGCATGCATTTATCTGCAACCCCGATAATTTGGGCAGCCAGGATACCTGCATTCTTTGCGCCATCCAGAGCTACTGTGGCGACGGGCACACCGCCCGGCATTTGTAAAATGGATAGCACTGAGTCCCAGCCGTCAATGGAATTTCGTGATTTAACGGGTACGCCTATTACAGGAAGCGGAGATAGGGAAGCGACCATTCCGGGTAAATGAGCGGCTCCACCGGCACCTGCAATTATCACTTTGATTCCTCTTTCATGAGCAGTCTTTCCAAATTCAAATAATTTTTCAGGAGTTCTGTGCGCAGATACAATATCAACTTCCACTTCAATATCAAAACCTTTTAAAATATCGATGGCTTCCTGCATTACCGGCATATCGCTGGTACTACCCATAATTATTGCAACTTTTCCCATTTGTTATTTTTTACTGATTACTCTAATGCTGTTCTTTACTTTTTCTGCTGTTTCTCTGGCCTTATTCAGGTCCTTATCCACAATAGTAACGTGGCCCATCTTTCGGAAAGGACGAGTGATCTTCTTACCGTAGATGTGCGGAGTCACACCATCCATTTTCATGATTTTTTCAATATTTTCATATTGAACTTCCCCTTCATGACCTTCAGCTCCTACAAGATTTACCATAATACCTCCAACTTTACTATCGGTATTACCAAGAGGTAAATCCAGGATTGCCCTTATTTGCTGTTCAAACTGATTAGTGTAAGAAGCTTCGATACTGTAATGTCCGCTATTATGAGGCCTTGGGGCTACTTCATTAATAAGGATTTCATCATCTTCAGTTAAAAACATTTCAACGGCCAGTAGTCCTACATGTTCAAATGCTTCGGAAACCAGTTCAGCGGTTTTTCTTGCCTTGTCAGCTATATGATCATCGATCCTTGCCGGGCAAATTACATACTCCACCTGATTGGCGGTTGGGTGAAATTCCATTTCCACAACCGGGTATGTTTTTGTTTCCCCCGAAGGATTTCTTGCAACTATAACAGCCAGTTCATTTTTAAATGGAACCAGATTTTCTGCTATACATTCGCCAGATGAAAGTTCGTTGAGATCTTCCTGTTTTCTAATTACTGAAACTCCTTTCCCGTCATAACCTCCGGTGGCACTTTTCCATACAAATGGCAGTTCTACCATACCAGCTTTTATGCTTTCCTTTAAGGAATCAAGATCGTCAAATCTTTTAAAGGGCGCAGTTGGTAAATTGTTGTCTATATAAAATTCCTTTTGAATGGCTTTATTCTGGATCTTTTCCAGGGTTGCGGCAGAGGGATATGTTTTTTTTCCTTCTTTTTCCAGCTGTTTTAAGGCTTCGATATTAATTCCTTCAATTTCAAAAGTGATAACATCTGCCTTTCTTCCAAAATTCAGAACAGTATCATAATCCATCAAATCTCCCATTTCAAAATAATTGCAGGAGATCTTTGAAGGTGCTTCTGCACTGGGATCCAGAACCAGGGTTTGAATGTCATATCTTCTGGTTTCATATAACATCATTTTTCCGAGTTGCCCTCCCCCTAAAATTCCTAATTTAAAGTCTGAAGAAAAATAATTTACCATAAGTTCAATCGGGTTTTCGCAAAAATAACTTATTCCTAATACCTGCCATATATATTCCATAAGAATTCGGGAGGGCAGGCTTCCTAAGATTCATTATCTTTGCCACTTAAAATTTCCAAATTTTGATAAAACTACATGACCTTGAGTTCGAACCTTTCATTGATGAAGAAGAGATCAACGGGGCTATAGATAAAATTTCAGACTCTTTAAACTCCGAATATCTGGATAAAAAACCAGTATTTATTGGGGTGCTAAATGGATCTTTTATGTTCGCTTCAGAAGTGATTAAAAGATTTAAAGGGGATTGTGAAATTAGTTTTGTGAAAATGGGTTCCTACGAAGGAACTGAATCTACCGGTAATGTAAATACTCTCTTAGGCTTAAATCAGGATCTTAAAGGAAGAGATGTGATTCTTCTGGAAGATATCGTGGATACGGGGAATACTCTGGTTGAAATTGATAAGATATTAAAAAAGGCAGAAGTTCGCAGCTATAAAGTGGCGACTTTGTTCTTTAAACCGGAAGCCTATAAAAAAAATGTACCTGTTCATATTAAAGGTATAGAAATTCCTAATAAATTTATTGTGGGTTATGGTCTGGATTATGATGGTCTGGGACGTAATCTTACTCAAGTATATAAACGCAAAGAAACCAAAATGACAAATCTCGTGCTGTTTGGCCCTCCGGGTGCAGGCAAAGGAACACAAGCAACAATTTTAAAAGATAAATATGACCTGATTCATATTTCTACCGGTGATGTTTTTAGATTTAATATTAAAAACAATACTGAGCTGGGAATTAGTGCAAAATCTTTTATGGATAAAGGGCAATTGGTTCCGGATGAAGTAACGATCAATATGCTGAATGCTGAGGTGGAAAGAAATGAGGGTGCGAATGGATTTATATTTGACGGCTTTCCAAGAACCGAAGCTCAGGCAGTTGCTTTAAGCGCTTATCTTGAATCAAAAGGAACAGAGGTTCATGCAATGATTGCGCTGGAAGTGGAAGATGAAATTCTGGTTGAAAGACTTCTGGAGCGTGGAAAAACATCGGGAAGACCAGATGATGCAGATGAAGCGGTTATTAGAAACCGAATTAGCATTTATTATAAGGAGACTGCGATTCTGAAAAATTACTATCAGAAGCAGGATAAATATTTTGGTGTGGATGGCGTTGGAAGTATCCATGAGATCACAGAGCGTTTAAGCGGTGTGATTGATGACTTAATGAAATAAGAAACTATGACTGAAGGGAATTTTGTTGATTACGTAAAAATGCATGTATTTTCCGGAAAAGGAGGAAAGGGTTCTGCTCACCTTCACCGGGAAAAATATATCGCAAAAGGAGGTCCTGACGGAGGGGATGGAGGTCGTGGTGGCCATGTGATCATTAAGGGAAATGAGAATCTCTGGACATTATATCACCTGAAGTTTAAAAGACACGTAAAGGCTGAGCACGGAGAAAATGGTGGAAAGCAACGTAGCTCCGGTGCGCAGGGTGCAGATGAGTATGTTGAAGTTCCATTAGGAACCGTAATTAGAGATACCGAAACCAATGAGATCTTAAAAGAGATCACAGAACATGGGGAGGAATTTATCGTGGCTGAAGGTGGAATGGGAGGTAAAGGGAACTGGCACTTCAAAAGTTCTACCAATCAGACTCCAAGATATGCTCAACCAGGGATCGACGGGCAGCAAATAGATGTCACTCTTGAGCTTAAGATTTTGGCAGATGTTGGTCTTGTAGGTTTTCCAAATGCCGGGAAATCAACTTTACTTTCGGTGGTTACTGCTGCGAAACCAAAAATCGCAGATTATGAGTTTACAACTCTAAAACCAAATCTTGGAATCGTAAAATACCGGGATTTTAAAACCTTTGTAATTGCTGATATTCCAGGAATTATTGAAGGTGCTGCGGAAGGAAAAGGACTGGGTCACCGGTTTTTAAGGCATATAGAGAGAAATTCTACTTTATTGTTCCTTATTCCTGCAGATGCTAAAAATATCAAAGAGCAGTATAATATCTTACTGGACGAATTGCGCAGGTATAATCCTGAACTTGTAGATAAGGACAGATTGATCGCTATCTCAAAAAGTGATCTCCTGGATGATGAATTAAAAGCTGAACTGGCCTCAGAGCTGGATCGTGAACTCAAATTGCCATATTTATTCATTTCCTCTGTTGCCCAAAGTGGTTTGCAGGAATTGAAAGATAAATTATGGCAGATGCTTAATAAGAAGCCTGTTTAATTCCTGTTAAACAGCAAGTTGCTCCAACTGATTTTTGCTAATTTTAGTAAAAATCAGTTATGCGACTTTTTAAAATATCCATTCTTTTACTTTTGATCACGGCCTGTAATTCTCCACGCGCTGTAATTGATTATGATCAAAATGTAGAATTCCAACAATATTCCACTTACTCAGTATACCCGGAACTCCAAACCGGTTTGAGTCAATTGAATCAGAGCCGATTACTCAATAGTTTGAATAGTCAAATGATCAATAAGGGTTTTAGTAAAACCGAAGAGCCTGATATCTATGTAAATGTTTATTCCACAAGTTTTGAGCGAGACAATCGTAGTCGCGTTGGACTTGGTATTGGTGGTGGAGGAGGTAATGTGGGGGTAGGAGTTTCCGGAGGGATCCCGGTTGGGCAGATGGATACTTACCTCAAATTAACCTTCGATTTTATTGATGTGGAAAAAGATGTGCTGGTATGGCAGGCAATCGTGGAAAGTCCATTTAACCTAAAATCATCACCAGAGAACAGGCAGCAACAGTTAGATAAGATTGTGAGAAAAGCTCTTGATAATTATCCACCCGGTAAATAAATATGGAGTCTTCCAATAAAAAAAGCCCTTGCAATTGCAAGGGCTTTTTTATTAAGATTGGTTGGTTAGTTCAAAGAGAACTTAGTTCTCTTCATTTTCATCCATCACTTCTTTCATCTTATCCTTATCCAGGGATTCAGAAGATTTATCAGATGAATTCTTTCTATTGCTTACAACAAAAGCACTTCTACGGTTCTTAGCATATTGCGCTTCAGTACACATATTAGGCTTCGTACAGTCATTAACTGGTCTGCTCTCACCAAATCCTTCAGAAGTTAATCTGGCTCTGTCTATTCCTTTCTTAACAAGGTAATCTACAGTTGCAGCTGCTCTTCTTTTAGAAAGTGCCATGTTATAGCTATCAGATCCTCTTGCATCTGCATGAGATTCAACTTTAACCTTGATGTTAGGATAGTCGTTCATATAAGTTACAACAGAGTCAAGCACTACTTCAGATTTTGGCTTAATGGTAGCCTTATCGAAATCGAAGTAAATTTTACTTCCGTCGATAGGAATTAGGTCCTGTCCGCTTGTTTCATCGGTTACAGTTGGAGCCTCAATAATTTCATTTTCCTCACGTGTGAAACGGTAAAGGTTGTCTGTTCCTCTTCGGTTTGAAGCAAAGAATCCAGTCTCCTCATTTTCTTTGATCACATAAGCGAAATCATCATGACCGCTATTGATCGATCCTCCAAGGTTTTCTGAAGTTGAAAAGTCTCCTTCAGAACGGAAGATGTCAAGATTACCAAATCCCTGATGACCATCAGATGTGAAATAAAGTATATTCTCATCACTAATAAAAGGGAATTGCTCTCTATGTGGTGTGTTTACACCAGGGCCTAAATTTTTCGGTGTTCCATAAGTTCCGTCTTCGTTGATGTCTACTACATAGATATCGAACGATCCGCTACCACCTGGCATGTCACTTGAAAAGTAAAGTTTTTTACCATCGGCACTTAAGCTTGGGTGCTCTACAGAATAAGTTTCACTGCTAAAAGGAAGTTTGGTGACATTTGTCCAGTTTCCATCTACCATTTCAGCACGATAAAGACTAATATGAGCTACACGAACATCATTTTCATTCTTAACACGGTTCTCATTTGTTCTGTCAAAGAAAATAACTTTTCCATCCTTACTAAAAGTAGCAGAGCTTTCGTGCTCATCTGTATTGATCACAGAAGGGAAAAGAACGATGTCTTCCATTTTACCATCCTTATCCATCTTAGCGCTGTAAAGGTCTAAAGCAGGTAATTTGTTCCATGGGTAAATTGGACGCTCCTGATTTCTTGTAGATGCAAAAGCAACACGGTCACCATAGAAGCCAATTCCGAAATCTGATGATGAAGCGTTGTTCAAAATCTGGTCGTACTTGAATTTGTGTGGTACAATTGTGTCAAGGGTGCTTGCGAACTCTTTATGATCCCAGTTTTCACCGGTTAATTCGTTCATAAGTTCATCTGCTTTTACATAGTTGCCCTGAGACATTAGGGCATGAGCATATCTAAACTGATATTGAGGCTCAATTGCTCCGGAATGTCTTAGGAATAACAATTCATATACTTCTACAGCATTTTCCATCTGGTTAGTGTAGAAGTAAGAATCTCCAAGATTTTGTAAAACCTCCTGAGATTTTTCATTAACGTTTTCATAAGCATCGGCCGCATCAATATAAGCCGCCTGAGCGAAGAGTTTATTCCCTTCCCGAACTTCAGACTTTTGAGCGAAAGCAGAGATGCTTACGAGTATTATTAAAAGTGTACTATATATATTTTTCATATTTATCTGATTTTAGAAGAATCTCGGTGATTTATCGTATCCTTTTTTAAGACCGAATAGGTCAAGATCAAAAAGTAACATTATCTCATGAGAGCCATCATTACTAAGATCATAATTTGGATAATCATATGCATATCCAATTCGTAGTCCTGGTGTAACTTTGAAATTAACCAATCCGGTAATAGACTCATCGAATCTATAACCAACACCAGCTTCCAACCTGTCGTATAAAAGAACGTTGGCATTTACATCTACAGATAAAGGTGCTCCTTCAACGCCTCTAAGCATGGTAGAAGGTTTTAACTTCACGTTCTCTCCCAGGTCGAATACATATCCTCCAGTAAGATAATAATGAACCTCTTCAGCTCCACGGTCTCTTAAAGATTGACTGTTGTCAAGGTGTTTTGAAGTAAGCAGGTTAGGAGCAGAAAGTCCTAAGTAATGCTTTTCACCAAACCAAAATGCTCCAACTCCAAATACAGGAAAAATTTCACTGATATTTTCGAATGCCGGATCATTAGGATCGTTAAGAGTAAGCCTAGAAAGGTTTGCATCAAATGTTGTAAGACCTGCCTTAGCGCCAAAAGAAAGTTTAGTGTTATCGCTGGTAGGAATTACATAGGCGAAATCTGCAGTAATGTTGTTTGATTTCTCAACATTTCCAATTTCGTCATGAACTACGGTAAGACCCAGTTCTACTCTTTCACTCACCGGAGTGTGGGCGAAGAAGTTGAGGGTGCGTGGTGCACCGTCAACATCTGTCCATTGCATTCTATAGATACCTCCAAGATTTAACATTCCCGGATCATCTGTAGCATATGCAGGATTCACTACACTCATGTTATACATGTACTGAGTGAAGAGCGGATCTTGTTGCGACATACCTTTTATAGAAAAAAGGATAATGCCTGCGAATAGTAAGTATTTTGTTATTGTTTTTTTCATTTCTTTTCGTGTTTATCCTATTATCTACTTAAGTATACTGTTCCTCTCCTTGGTTCTGTGCTACCATCGTTGAAGTTCAAGTAGTAGAAATAAGTTCCTACCGGTAATAAATCACCGCCTAGAGAACCTTGGTTACTGGTACCATCCCAGTCTGGAGTGTTCGCATTTCCTTTGTATACGGAATCTCCCCATCTATTGAAGAACTCAATTGTATATCTAGGATATTCTTTCTCTATGTTCTTAATGTCAAACGTATCGTTTAAGCCGTCTCCGTTTGGTGAAATTCCTTCCGGGAATACAAGTGGGCAACGTTCAATAGTTACGTTTACAGCAAGTCTTGCAGCACTGTCACAATCTGTTGCCGGATCGTATAGTGAAGCATAGTAAGTTCCGGTTTGTAAAGCAATTCCGGTGTTTAATGGATCTGTACTGTCTTCTGTAGCAAACCAGGTAACATTTGAAGTCTGGTCAATTACATCGTTTAGATCTGAAATTCTTGGTTCATCAAATTCACAGAAAGTCTGATTGATATTATCGATCGTTGGAGTTCCAGGATCGGTCAGAGTTACTGTAAACTCAGTAGCCATAGACTCACATCCTGAATCATTTCTCTGCGTAGCATAGTAAGAGCCTGAAACCAGATCTTCACCTTCAGTAACCATCATAGTAAGGTCTGCATCTGAATAGAAAGTTAGGTCTTCATTCCCTGCCATTAGATCGGCACCGGTTGGTTCCAGTACAGCACAGATGTTAACATCATCAAATGCCGGAGCTTCAGAAGCTTGAAGGATAGTTACCTCAAAAGTAGCTGTATCATCTCCACAATCATTGCTTGCAGGTACAGTATAGATTACTGAATAAACATCAGCGTCATACATTGTTGGATCCATCATACCATCTACGATGATCTCGCCATCAAGAGTAAATTCTCCATTTGTATCAGCATCAACTGAAAGGAAATCGTAAAGATTTTGAACTTCAGCATCTCCACAAACACTTAATTCCATATCAGTTCCAGCGTAAGCCGAATCAAGAACGGTAATTGTGAAAGAAGTAGAAGCATTTCCTGTAGTACAAGGAGAGTCTTCGGTAAGGGTGTAAGTAATTACAAAATCACCTGCGCTCATCATTCCAGGGCTAAAAATTCCATCTTCATATCCTTCGAATTCCCCATTTGGATTTGCATCATCAGAAAGTAAAGAGAACAAATCAATGTCATCTGCATTTTTACATACAGGTGCAGGATTTTCGATAGTTCCCGTTTCTGCCGGTAGACCTTCATATACATTTACTGTCAATACAGCAGTATCTGTACAAGTTCCATTGGTTAAAGTGTATGTCGTAGTGAAAACATCTTTATCTGGATTCTCATTATAATCTGTAATAAGTTCCTGCATAGTAGGATTAAATGTTCCGTTACGATTAACATCTTTATCCAATAAGTTCAAAAAGAATTTCTTAACGGCTCCTAGTGTTGGGAACATTCTATCTACATCCTCACGACAAAGATCAACAGTGTTAGAATTTCCAGCTTCTATTCCCTGATTTACAAAAATCTTGAATGTAGTAGAATCTGAAGTTCCAGGAGTTACACAGTCGGCAGAATCGTCAACAGTGTAAGTGATCTCATAACCATCTGTACTAGCTCCAATAGTTGGATCGAACTCGTTATTTGTAACACCCGGTCCTGTAAAAGTTCCTCCCGGAGTAGAATCGTCACCTAAATAATTATTAAGATCGATCATTCCATCACTGGTACAAACCGTCTGGTCCTGGATAGTTCCAGCCTCAGCGTCTTGAACAGTAGTAATAGTTATAGAAATTGTAACTGTTCCTCCTTCACAAATGTTACCGGAGTCGTTTGTGTATTTAAATTCGAAGTTTTCACTATTGGAATCTGGACTGTTGATATAATTAGCAAGTCTTGTTGCTTCAGCCATAGTTCCGTCTTCAAAATTATCAGGATCTACTGTAGTAACTCCACCTTCAGCAAGAAGGCTGGTGATATAAGCATAGCCTCCAGCTGGATTAGAAATTAAATCCTGAGCTTCAGTGATACAAAGATTTCTGTTAACGCTTGTATCTACTACTGCATCATTTACTGAAATAGTAAATGTAGTTTCATCCTGTCCTGTAACACACGGAGTATCTCCATCTACAGTATAAGTAATAGTGTATTCACCGTTTCCTATTGAAGGGTTAAACATATTATTATCAACACCTGTCCCGCTAAATGTGCCTCCTTTAGAAGCATCTGGATCATTGTTTTCAAGTTTAGTAAGATCGATCATTTCGTCATTGGAACATACATCTTTAATGTTCTTGAAAGATCCTGCTTCAGCTTTGTCTTTTTCTACAACGCTTATGGTTAAAAGGGTACTATTTGTGCAACCATCTGTTCCCAAAGTGTAGGTAGTAGAGAAGTCTCCTAATCCATCTGCATCATCCTCATACATGTCATTAAGTTCACTGATAGTTGGATCAAAAGTACCATCTGTTGGAACACCATCATCAAGTAGGGTGTAAAGATAATTTTTGAGTGCGTCTTCATTTGGGAAAGTGCTCTTCCAATCAGGGTAACAAACGATTCCTGTGCCATCATTCCCTGCATTTGGAGGATCACATTTGTTAACAATTACAGTTACTATAGCACTGTCAGAGCAGTTGCCTGCTGTTACTTCATATTTAAAGTCGCCAGCAGTATCTATAGCAGGGTCAAAAGTGCCATCTCCAGGCGTCCAGGTTCCCCCAGCAGCTGGAGTTCCATTTAAGAAATCGATTAAATCGATTGGAGCATCGTTTGAATTTAACGTAACCGATCCATTCTCTCCGGCATCAGGATTTTCTGTAACCGTTAAAGAGATTCCTGCATCATCCTGGCAACCATCTTCTGTTGTGAAAGTTGCAACGGTGTTGAAGGTCTGGGTTGGATCATTATTGAAATCTGCAGTAATTTGATCCAAACTTGGATTAAAGGTTACATTAGCAGGTAATGGTCTTCCTTCGAAAATGCTAATAAAGATCTCCCCCGGAGTTTGTCCTCCAGTAAGCAAATCTTCAATCTCCTGCTGGCAATATGTTGCTGAAACATCCGCACCGGCATCAAAAGGAATTACCGTCACCTTAATAGGGGTTCTGTCTTCACTCTCACATGGAGGGAATTTGCTGTTTCGGTTGTTAACAACCTGAGTTGCATAATAAGTTCTATCATGAATTAACTCGGTGTCTGAAGCTAATGGTGAAGGAGCAGTGGCAGATCTGTAAAATCTAATTGACTGTGTGTTAGGTTCAGTGCCCTGAGCCTCTAGATCGGCGACAGTAGCACCTTCACAAAATGTTTGTTCGTTCTCTGCATTCGGTGCCGGAGCTTTTACAGGGTCATAACCTACTGCAGCTCTTGTAGAAGGGCATTCTCCCGATGCTGTTTGTCCCACATAATAACTTGCGTTAGGGACTAATTTTTGGTTATTGTTTGTCAATTCATCATCGCCAAATTCAGATTCGTATACTTTAATTGTGAATCCTGAATTTGGAGTAAAAAGTCCTTTCAATTGCCCTACAGTATAATCAGAAGAAATACAAGGTGATAATGTAAAATTATCTCTTTCAGGGAAAAGTGTATTATCTGGAGTATTTGTTGCTGTCACGTTAACAGTAACCGGAACACGGTCGCAAGTTGCTGAGGTCCCACCTACATAATAAGTAGTACCATCAGTTAAAACTTCATTACCTGGTATTGGCTGAGTATCGGTCGCATTGTCATCTGTTTGGTAAACTGGATATTTCTTGGCGCCAGTATTAATGTCGCTGATAGTTTCCAGATAGCAAAAGCTCTGTGATGCTGGGATATCCCCTGAAGAAGGGCAGTCTGTTTGACCGTAACTGGTCAAATTCCCAACAAATAGAATAAAGGTGAAAAGGAACCAATTTATTCCCCTCCTCCCGGTAGTAAAATTTTGCATAGGCTAGGTGTTAAATTCAAAAATTATTATTCGGTTAAAAACTCAATAAAAGTTGCACAAATATTAAAATAATTTTTAATATGCTTAGGCAAATTAAGAAACATCTTAACATTTAAAAGAAAAGCCTCCTAATGATGCTGAATCACAGCTCATTGAGCATCTCTAATGTATAAAAATTTTACCTATGTTAACAAATTTAAAACCATTGCTCGGCTTTTTTTATCTTTTAACGGTCGTTTGCTTTGGGCAATCGGAAATTAGAAGAGCCGAAATCTTATTAAATGAAGGTGAGATAAATGAGGCCGAAAAGATATTCCTCAAATATGAAAACCATAAATCAGCCATAGAATACTTAGGTGATATTGCAAGTTTTAGAAAGAATTGGGATCAGGCAATAAATCACTACCAGAATTTGGTAAAACAGGAGCCGGACAACGCTATGAATAATTTCAAACTGGGAGGAGCAATGGGGATGAAAGCCTATTATGGCTCTAAGTTCCAAGCCGCACTTCTGATTGGAGACATAAAGGATTACCTTAAAAAAGCAGCTGAGATTGACCCCAACCATGCGGAAGCCAGAAGGGCACTGGTAGAACTCTATATGCAAATCCCGGGATTTTTAGGAGGGAGTCAAACCATTGCTGAAAGTTATGCCTCAGATCTGAAAAATATTAATAGAATAGATGCTTTGTTAGCTGACGCTTACATCTATAAAATTAATGATTATAAAGAATTGGCAAAGATGAAATATGAAGAAGCTCTCCGATTGGCTATTGAAAAACCAGATTTAATTACCAGAAACTACCTTCGGTATGAACTGGGAGAGGTTTCTGCGAATTACGAAATTCATATGGAGCAAGGGAAGAAATTTCTTCTGCAATATATCAAAAGTTATGGTTATAAGGATATTAAAACACCGGCATGGGCCTATCTTAGACTGGCTCAAATTGAAAGACAGCTTAATAATAAGGAGATTGCTTTAAAACATATTACCAAATCACTTCAAATAGATCCCGGGTTTGATAAGGCACTTATAGAAAAACAAAAAATCCAGCGTCTTTAGAACTTTCTAGCCACCTTTAAAATTTATATTTGTACAAATTCTTTTTATGAAAATTCACTTTATCGCAATTGGTGGAAGCGCCATGCACAGTCTGGCAATCGCACTTAAACAAAAAGGTTATGAAATATCAGGTAGTGATGATGCAATCTTCGAGCCTTCAAAAAGCCGTTTAGATGAAATGAATATCCTTCCCCACGAAATGGGATGGTTCCCTGAAAAAATAACTCCTCAGCTTGATGCTGTGATTTTGGGGATGCATGCCAGGGAAGATAATCCCGAGCTTAAAAGGGCGAAGGAATTAGATTTAAAGATTTACTCCTATCCTGAATTTCTATTCGAACAGGCAAAGGATAAAACCCGGGTAGTGATTGGCGGGTCTCATGGAAAGACCAGTATTACTTCTATGATACTTCATGTAATGAATTATCATGACCGGGATATAGATTATATGGTTGGGGCTACTCTGGAAGGATTGGACAATCCAGTGCATCTTACCGAAGAAAATGATTTTATTGTAATTGAAGGGGACGAATACCTGTCTTCAGCCTTAGATCCTAGACCTAAGTTTCATTTGTATCAGCCAAATATTGCGCTTTTAAGCGGAATCGCGTGGGATCATATCAATGTTTTTCCTACCTATGAAAATTACCTGGAACAATTCAGGATTTTTATTGATTCAATAGTAAATGGAGGAATCCTGGTTTATAATGAGGAAGATGCCGAATTAAAAAAGCTTGCTGAAGAAAGTCAGAATCCTATAAGAAAACATCCATATAAAACACCAGATTATCATACCGAAGGGGATACAACTATTCTTGACGTACCGGAAGGAGAGATGCCTTTGGAGATTTTTGGAAAACATAACCTAAATAATCTTGCCGGGGCGAAATGGGTTTGCCAGCACATGGGTGTAGATGAAGATGATTTTTATGAAGCTATTGCCAGTTTTAAAGGTGCTTCCAAACGACTTGAAAAAATCGCTGAAATTAATTCTTCCATAATATTTAAAGATTTCGCCCATAGTCCTTCAAAAGTAGCCGCTACTACTGCGGCGGTAAAAGAACAATTTGCAGATAAAAAAGTAATCGCATGCCTGGAGTTACATACGTATTCAAGCCTGAATGCTGAATTTTTAAAAGGATATAAAAATACGCTTGATAAAGCAGATACCGCGCTTGTGTTCTATTCACCAGATGCTGTTGCCATCAAAAAACTGGAATCGGTTTCAACAGAACAGGTGCAGGAGGCATTTCAAAAAGAGGGACTTCGCGTTTTTGTAAATCCGGATGAATTCAAATTAGAATTGGAAAGCATCGATTTGTCAAATTCGGTGTTATTAATGATGAGTAGCGGGAATTACGGCGGATTGGATTTAAATCATTTAAAATCTTTGCTTTAGCGAAAAATTACCCTCCATAATTTTAAATTGATTATATATCTTTAAAACTTATATGGAGCAGGGAACAAATCTTAGTATTAAACATTGGGCAGAAGATGATCGCCCACGGGAGAAGCTTCTTTTAAAGGGGAAACAGGCTTTAAGTGATTCTGAATTACTGGCTATTCTCATTGGCTCCGGGAGCAAGAACGAATCGGCAGTGGAGCTTTCAAAACGTATCCTTTCAGCTTCAGGGAATAACCTGAATAAGTTGGGGAAGCTTTCTGTTAGTCAGCTATGCAAATTTAAAGGGATAGGAACAGCCAAAGCAGTGGTAATTACTGCAGCTTTGGAACTTGGTAGGCGTCGTAGGTTGGAGGAAGCATTGGAAAGCATTAAAATAACCTCAAGTGCTTCAGTTTATGAGATCATGCAACCAATCATTGGAGAGCTGGAACATGAAGAATTCTGGATCCTTTATTTGAACAACAGTAATAAGGTAGTCGAACAATATCAGGTTAGTAAAGGCGGAATTACCGGAACTCTGGTAGATGTAAGACTTACCCTGAAAAAAGCATTGGAATTAGGCGCGGTATCGCTTATCCTTGCTCATAATCATCCTTCAGGTAATTTAAAGGCCAGTGAAGCCGATAAACAGCTTACCAAAAAACTCCAAACGGCAGCAGAAAGCCTTGACATCAAAATTCTGGATCATATTATTGTTACTGAAAAGTCATACCTTAGCTTTGCTGATGAAGGAATGCTCTAAGACTCCCCTTGAATGTTATTGATCTATACTCAAAAAATTACTCCCAGAATAACGTATGTTTTCAAGCATATTTGCACTCATTTACTGGGGATTTCCATAAAATTTACATCTAAAATTGAAGAATTCATAGCGCACGATGGAGCTAAACTTAGCTACGGAAAACAGGCGCTGGGAAATGAATTTTTTATTCAAATGGCAGATCTCCTACTGGAACAGGGGTTTTCAGAAATTGATATAAAAGTGCAGCCCTGGGATGATACCATTTGTTTCTTTCCACTTTCAGAAGGCAGCGATCTCCCGTTTGACATTTTTTCCGCTTCATTTTATTTATTAAGCAGATATGAGGAATACCTTCCACATGTAAAAGATGAGTATGGGAGATTTCCGGCTGCAGAAAGTTTGGGGTATCAGGAAAGTTTCCTGCACAAGCCGGTTGTAGATATCTGGGCGTATAAATTCCGGAAAATTTTACTCGAAAGGTTCCCAAATTTTGAACACGGTGAAAGGGAATATAAAACCGGAACCATTATAGCTGCGGAGCATACTTTTATGTTTAAAAATAAAGGCTTTCTTAGAAGCCTTATAGGTCTTTTATCAGATCTTTTTCAGCTCAACCTGGGGAAAGTATTGGATAGGTTACAGGTATGGATACGGGTAAAACAGGATCCCCATGATACTTTTGAAGACCTTATTCAATTGATAAAAAAGCATAAATTATATATGCTTTTTATGTTCCAGTTGAGTGATTTTTCTAAGTATGATCGCAATATAAGTCATAACAGAATTCCGCATAGAGCAGTAATAAAATCTGTGGCAGATTATGCGAAAGTGGGCTTATTGCTGGGTTATTATGCTATGGATGATATAAAAGACCTGAGAAAGGAAAAATTAAGAATGGAGGATGTTATTCACAGCTCTGTAGAGCATGCGATGAACCATAAATATAACTTGCGTTTACCGGACCAGTATAATAACCTTATCGAGCTCGAGATTAATAATGACCATTCCATGGGTTATCCAGATGTGATTGGTTTTAGAGCAGGTACCAGTAGCCCGTTTTTGTTTTATGACATTAATATGGAAGTTACCACACCTTTAAAGGTGCATCCGTATGCTTTTAACTCCAATGTGGTTCATACCCTTTCCAGGACAAAACTGTTGGAAGATCTCAAAAGGATCATACTTG
>NZ_JBLVTL010000001.1:738108-739450 GCF_048285835.1 Christiangramia aquimixticola | reverse complement strand
TATTCCGATTCGCAATTCTATTATAAAATTTTAAAACAGATCCATGAAGTTGACTAATGTAGAACATGTATTCTTTGATCTTGACCATACTCTTTGGGATTTCGACAGAAATTCAGCGCTTGCTTTTAAAGAGATCTTCCAGGAGCATAAAATAGAACTGGAGCTCAATAATTTCCTTGAAGTATATATGCCGGTTAACTTTAAATACTGGGAATTATATCGAAATAATGCAGTAAGCAAGGAGGCGCTCCGATACGGAAGACTAAAAGACAGTTTTGATAAGTTAAATTTCGAAACTACAGATACTACCATTAATAATATTGCAGATCTATACATTCAATACTTACCAAAAAATAATCATCTGCTTGATGGGACGCTTGAGGTTTTGGATAATTTAAAAGATCGGTATCAGCTACATATAATTACCAATGGATTCGAGGAAGTTCAGCATCAAAAAATGCAAACTTCAGCGATACATAATTATTTCAAAACGATTACCACCTCAGAAGCTGCCGGGGTAAAAAAACCGCATCCTCAAATTTTTGAATTGGCGCTTCAAAAAAGTGGGGCCAAACCAGAAAATTCGGTTATGATAGGTGATAATCTGGAGGCTGATATTATCGGTGCACACAAGTTTGGTTTAAATGTAATTTATCTCAATCCTCTTGAGCATCAAATTCAAAGTTTATATCCCCAGGTTAAAAAGTTAAAAGAACTTCTAAATTATCTATAATAATAAAGAATAGGTATTTTCGTTCGGAAAGAAAACTTTGCCTGTGTTACCGAATAGATCCATCATTCAAATCTTAATAATCGGGCTTTTAATTAACGTCCTGTTCACCTCTTGTTTTAAAGATGTAGACTTCAGCAGGACCGATGAAATTAAACTTTCTCCAGACCTCGAAGTTGATTTAATTCATTATCAGCTTAACCGTGATGATTTTATAGATTCCGAAACAGGTGAGTATACTTCTATCATAAGGGATACAGTTAGACTTGAATATCTTGATGATAGTTATATCCAGGACGGACTATTGCATGCGGAATTTTTATTTAGGCATGAAAATACTTTTTCAGATTCCATACGCAGTAATATCAAATTTTTGGCAGTTAATAACAGAAGGCAGTTTAATGTGGCCTATACTATACCTGCCGGAGAAATAGGTGCTCCGGCCTTTGTGGACACTTTACACATAATGGATGAGTCGAAGATTTCTAAAGTTAGAAGATCTTTTAAGATGGTAGTGGAACTGGAAATGCTTGGTTCCGGGACAAAACTGGATGGTGAACTTAAATTTTCCTCAAAAGGGTATTATAGATTTAAATTCTAAAATGAAGCGAT
>NZ_JBLVTL010000001.1:724554-738079 GCF_048285835.1 Christiangramia aquimixticola | reverse complement strand
ATGGCTTGTTATGGCCAAAACAGACCTCTGCTCTATAATGTAGACGATCTGCCACAGTCTTTATTACAAAATCCGGGAACCCGAATCGATTTCACCCGGCACTTTGGAGTACCATTTCTATCACAGATACATGTTTTTGCCGGTTCTACCGGAGTGACTGCTTATGATGTGTTTAAAGATGACGGAGGTGATATTAACGCGAGAATTGAAAATGTGATTTCTGAACTTACCTCGGGGGATTTCTTTTCATTCAACGAGCAGCTGGAAATAGTTTCCTTCGGAAAAAAAATAGGGAAGAGGGGTTATATTTCTGCCGGGATTTATCAGGAGGCAGATGTTTTTGCTTATTTCCCAAAAGATCCTGCAACGCTTGCTTTTGAAGGTAACGCAAACTATATAGACACACCTTTTGAATTCTCTGACGTAAATTTTAACGGGGAGGTTTTAGCCGTATATCATGTAGGATATCATTATAAGGTGGATCCTAAGCTGAATGTAGGGGGACGGTTAAAATTTTACTCGGGGATTTTTAATGTTGAGTCAACAAATAACTCGGGAGAATTCGTAACCTATTTTACTCCCGGAGGCACTAACTTTTATGAACATTCTGTGAACCGTCTCGATGTGCTGGTGCGTACCGCCGGATATGCCTCTCTAAATGATACTGCCGGGATGACCGTGGAGGAAGCTACTGCAGAATTATTGAGCAGATCCATGTTTGGAAAGAATGTAGGATTGGGCGTTGATTTAGGATTTAGTTACAGGGTGACAGAGCAGTTTTCTGTTAATGCTGCCATTCAGGATCTTGGCCTTATGTTTCATAGTAAGGATGTGGAAAACTACCATTATTATGGGTCGCATACTACCAGTGGCCTAGAACCTTTATTTCCGGAATTAAATCCTGGGCAGGGAACTATTCCGTATTGGGATGTATTCGAAGAGCAACTGGATGCCAATCTAAAGGATGAAACCACCTATGAAGAGTACAATACCTGGAGACCTTTAAAATATAATGCATCGTTCGAATTTGGAACGGGTAAATCGATTTTACCCTGCGATTACCTTATTAGTAAAAAGCCCAGGTATATGAACCTGTTCGGGATGCTGCTTTCTGGAGTTAACAGGCCAAAAGGTCCTACTTACCGGGTAACTACTTATTGGGACAGAAAGATCAATGCACAAAACAGGTTTCGGCTTGCTTATAGTTTAGATCAGTTTTCTGTAACCAAACTAGGAGCTATGTATTCTACCCGGTTAAAGAATTTCAATATCTATCTGGCGGTAGATGACTTGTTGGGTTATATTAACCTGGCCGATGCGCATAGCGTTTCTCTCCAACTGGGAATGCAATATGTTTTTAAGAAAAAGTAACTCTGAATTATTCGGGAATGAATCCGGCTTCAGATAGATTTTATATAAATAGGGGATTAGTACCCATATTTATTTTTCCATCGTTTCCTTAAAAATTCCCTCTGGGCATTTTCTCTTTGATTATTACCCGGTTGATAAAGGGTGGTGTTTTTTATCTCTTCCGGCATAAATTCAGCCTCAACAAAATTATTTTCATGATTATGGGCATATTTATAATCTTTGCCATAACCTATGTCCTTCATTAGTTTGGTAGGTGCATTTCGTATAGAAAGTGGCACAGAGAGATTTCCGGTTTTCTTCACCAGACTTTGAGCCTGATTGATGGCCATGTACGCAGCATTACTCTTTGGAGAAGTCGCCAGATAGGTTACACACTGGCTTAAAATAATTCTTGCCTCGGGATAGCCTATTGTGTTAACCGCCTGAAAAGAATTATTGGCAATCACCAGCGCAGTTGGATTGGCATTCCCAATGTCTTCACTTGCAAGTATAAGAAGTCTTCTCGCAATGAATTTTACATCTTCTCCACCTTCGATCATTCTGGCTAGCCAATAAACCGCAGCGTTAGGATCACTTCCTCTAATTGATTTTATAAATGCTGAAATTATGTCGTAGTGCTGCTCTCCTGTTTTGTCATACAATACTGTGTTTTGCTGAACTTTGGATAAAACGAGATCGTTGGTGATTTCAACATCTTTATTTTCTGAAGTAACCAGTAATTCAAAAATATTAAGAAGTTTACGGGCATCACCACCGCTTAAGCGCAATAAAGCCTCAGTTTCGGTAAGTTTCACGTTTTTTGAAGCAATGACCTTATCTTGTTTCATAGCTCTTTCCAACAGCGCTACAAGATCATCTTTAGAGAAAGGTTTCAGGATGTATACCTGACATCTGGAAAGCAAAGCCGAAATAACCTCAAAACTTGGATTTTCTGTAGTTGCTCCAATCAGGGTGACCCAGCCTTTTTCTACAGCTCCCAACAATGAATCCTGCTGTGATTTGCTAAACCTGTGGATCTCATCTATAAATAGGATTGGACTCCTGGTAGTGAAAAGTCCGTCACTCTTCTTGGCTTTTTCTATTACCTCTCTTACATCCTTAACTCCGCTGCTTATTGCACTCAGAGTAAAGAACGGTCTTCCGGATTCACTGGCGATTATATTTGCCAGGGTCGTTTTTCCAACTCCCGGAGGACCCCAGAAAATCATTGATGGGATTATACCCTGCTGAATCTGTTTCCGTAATGCACCATTTTCACCAATAAGGTGATGCTGACTCAGGTAGTCATTTAAAGTTTTGGGACGAAGTCTTTCAGCAAGCGGTTGATTCATGAGATTGTTTTGTGACAGAATAGCATCTGTTGGAGTTTGGATGCTTTTTTGTAATATTAATTAAAATTGAATGAATTTTGAAAACATCCTCTCCTTTTGTTTTTACCAGTGGAACTATAGGTTATCCAATTCTATTTGTTCTTTTGATCTGGATCGTATTCTGGGCCGAACTAAAGTTTGGACTTAATTTAAGTCCATATGGGGTTAGACCCGGAGAATTAATTGGTTTAAGAGGAATATTATTTTCTCCATTCATTCATTCAGATATCAAGCATCTGTTCAATAATACCATTCCACTTTTTATCCTTTCGTTATCCCTGTTTTATTTTTACAGGCCTATAAGATGGAAGGTGCTTCTAATAGGACTCGTTTTTACGGGAATCCTTACATGGTTAATCGGGAGGCCGGCAAACCATATTGGAGCCAGCGGTATTATTTACTTACTGGCTTCCTTCTTATTCTTTAAAGGAATTTTTTCGAAGTATTACAGATTAGTTGCTCTATCCCTGATCGTGGTTTTTATATACGGAGGTCTCGTATGGTATGTTACGCCCATAGATCCTGAGATCTCATGGGAAGGTCATCTATCCGGGATGATTAGCGGGGTATTATTAGCCCTGGTTTTTAAGAAAAATATTGCCGAAGCTCCTAAATATTCCTGGGAAAAACCGGATTATTCTGTAGAAGATGATCTGTTTATGAAACACTTTGATGAAAACGGGAATTTTGTAGATAATCTACCAATAGAAAAGGATCCTCCTGCTGAAGATCCCGGGTATAATTATATCTATACAGAAAAGAACGCCGATAAAGATTAAAGGCGCTGTCTAACCGTTTCGTAAAGAAAAGCTCCACATGCTACAGAAACATTTAAAGATGCGATCTCTCCCAGCATAGGAAGTTTGGCTTTATGATCGGCAGCTTTAAGAATGGAATTAGAAACTCCTTTAGCTTCATCTCCCATAATAATCGCAACCGGTTGAGTTAGGTCAATGTCATAAACCATATCATCTGTTTTCTCTGTAGCTGCGACCAATTTTACCCCATAGGTTTGAAGATGAAAAACAGCATCTTTGATATGATTTACCTTGCAGATAGGCATTTTAAATACTGCTCCAGCTGAAGTTTTAACGGTATCGGCATTTATTGGTGCCGAACCTTTCTCCTGGATTATAATCCCGGTTACTCCACAACATTCAGCAGTTCTTATAATTGCCCCAAAGTTTCGAACATCGGTTAACCCATCAAGTAGAAGGAAAAGGGGAGCGGTTTCGAGTTTTTGAGATTCTTCAACCAGTTTTTCAAGACTTATAAAACTAATAGGGGAGATGTTGGCCACCACACCCTGATGATTTCCTTTGCTTAGCTTGTTTAATTTTTCAACCGGAACATAAGAAATGGTAAAATTTCCTTTTTTAAGATGACGGTTTAATTCCTGAAATAAGGGTCCGGATAGTCCTTTTTGAACAAAGACTTTTTCAAGAGCTTTTCCACTTTCTATCGCTTCAATAACTGCTCTGATTCCGAATATTCTGGTTGTTTTTTCTTCCATGCCGCAAAGTTAGTATTTTAAAAATCTCCATAGTGGAATTGTCAAAAATAAAAAAACCACCCGATTTGGGTGGTTTTTGATTCTTATAAAAAGATTAATGATCTCTCACTAATCTTTTTTAGTTCGTTTAAAGAGTTTGGTAATATTCAGAAACCTGAAGTAAATCTTCCGGAGTTTCAATTTCTAAACCATTCGATTCCAGATAAGCTTCTATTTTCTTCTTCTTGTCTTTAAAAACTTTTAAAACACTTCTGTTCTTCAGTTTTACATCTTCATACTTACCATTCTTATTCAGAACATAATAATCTGTCTTCATTTTATATTCAGAAGCCAAAGTATTGGATTGACTTGAAGTCCAGCCACTAGCATTAGGATCTTCAAGTTCTTTGACGTATTCGATCAAAACTGCCCGGGAAGGAGCCTGTACTATTTGGTAATATTTAGTTTCGTCCTTCTGCTTTTCAAATTCTTCTCCGCCTATTTTAGCAAACAATAAATCCTTCTCCTTGCTTTTAATTATAAAGCCTGTCAATGAATTATCTAATAATTTTAAAACCTGATCTGATCCTGCAATTTTATAAACCAAATTGTTTCCATGTACATCATAGTTCATTTGTTGAGGTCTTGTGGTTTTACCATCCGGTAATATCCCGTAGCCCACGTGCCAATCTTCCGTTAGAAATGGTGTTCCTTTTGATTCGCTGCGCATTATTTTAAATCCATCAGCCAGGTTCCCGGAATTGGTAGGGTTTTGCCCTAATAAAGTAGTTACGGTTAGGACTGTTAGAATAATGCTTAAAGTTGTTTTCATAATTTTTATTTTGATATAAAGGTACAATATAAAAAAAACCTGCTTTCGAAAAAGCAGGTTTTTAAAATTATAGTGGTTTTATTCGATTACTCGAATAACCAGATAACAGTATTAAGTGCATCCGGGCCTTGAGCCTGGATAGCTGCATTATAGCTAGCCTCGTTTAGAGAAGCTGCAGTTGCAGAATATGCCTGTCTGTCTGGAATACCAGTAGCGTTACTTAAAAGATCACTTGGAGCTGTTAGGTCAAATCCATAACCCATTGCCTGTAATCTTCTCCACTCAGCCCAGGCTTCGTATCCCTGGAAGTAAAGAGCAACCCACTTTTCGTATCCAATTGATTCTGGACCAGTGTAGCCATTCATCGCGATGTAAGCATCAGCCTGAGCTGATGTTTGTCCCCATTGTTCGAAAGAAGCAGTGATAGCCTCTTCGTAAAGAGTCTCAGCGTCTTCTCCTGTCCATCCCAGGTGAGCAGCTTCAGCTCTTGCGAAAAGAACTTCAGCATAAGTGAACATGTAAAGAGGAGCAGTCTGGCTGTTGATGATGTCACTTGTAATAAATGAATAATCATCTGTAGCAGAGTTAGACTGGCCGTAAGGCGCACCTACGAAAGTTCCAGAGTTGAACGCTGGATCAGCCATTCCCCAAAGTCTATCATCTTCTGGAGCAGATGGAGAACCAGAACCTACTAGTTCGTTAACGAATACATCACTTACCAGGTAATCTCTTCTGAAGCTAGGAGCTAAGAAACGATCTTCCCAAGGGTTGTCATTGTTTTCGTCAGCTAAATAAGGATAAAAGAAGTTCTCAGCATTGCTGTTAATTACTTTACCTAAAGCTTCGTTAAATTTCTGCTCTCCTAAAGAAGGATTAGCATTAGAAAGTCTTAAAGCCATTACCATTTTAAGAGTTTGGCCAAAAGATTCCCATCTTGAAATATCACCACCAAAGATGTAATCTCCGGCAACAGCCATTCCACCTGCGTCAATCATAGCTAAAGCGCTGTCTAATTCAGAGAAAAGACCATTATAGATCTCTTCCTGAGAATCGTAAGCCGGGAATTGGTTGTCAAGTCCCTGAAGAGCTTCAGAATAAGGAAGCATTCCCCAACGAGTGGTCATTCCTTCCATTAAGTATACACGTAGAATAGTACCGGCAGCGATTTGATTTGGGTTATCACTAACCTGAATCATTCTGTCGATATCGTTCAACATTCCATACCAGTAATCAGTATCCCAGTTTAAAGTCTGGTATCTTGATTCTTCGTCATATTGACCGTTAGATAGGTATTGCACATATAAGTTTGGAGTGGTTGCTCCAAGATATGCAGAAACCGCACCCTCTGCGTTAGCTAAAAGGCTACCTGCAGATGGTTGAGTTGGTTCGTTGGGATTCTCATTGATCCCGCCGAAATCCACTTTCTCACAACTGGTGAAGCAAAGCAGCACCGATGCAAAAAAGAATGATAGTTTAATAAAATTCATTTTCATTTTAAATAGCTTTTAATTAGAATGTTATATTCAGGTTAAGACCAATAGTTCTTGTGTTTGGAGATTGTCCTCCTTCAGTCCAACCGTATCCTGTGATCTGGCTGTCTTCAAGCTCAGAAACATCGATGTCGTCTATTGAGCTGTATATTAACCAAAGGTTGTTAGCATATACACCAACATTTAACTTCTTGATTGGAGTGTTGTCTATAATGTTTCCTTTTACCTCATAATCGATTCTAGCCTGTCTTAGTTTTACGTAAGAAGCGTCATATAACCATTCTTCGTGAAGAGCGAATAATCTTCCGTAGTAAACTACAGGGTCAACGAAGTAAGAAGCAGGAGCTCCGGTAGTTTCATCAACTCCAGAGATCAATACACCACCTGTGTCAGATCCAGCGTTGCTTTCAGCAACAATAAGACCTGCAACAACATCTGTTCCGGTTACAGCGTCACGCACTGGGTTTCCAACTGCGTTAGGACCAACTGTGTTAATTCCAAGACCGGAGTATGCGTTAAACATCTTAGTTACAGAGAAGATTTTTCCACCTTTCTGGAAGTCAAAATCAAGACCTAAAGAGAAGTTCTTATACTGCATGAAAGATGAAGCACCACCAGTGAAATCTGGAAGAACGTTTCCTAAATACTGGTTAGTGTCATATCGTGGAGCACCAGTTGCAGAAAGTACAATTTCTCCAGCTTCGTCTCTTCTATAAGCTCTACCGTAGATAGCACCCCATTCTTCACCTACACGTTCCTGTAGTTGAATACCTCTCCAGGTAGTACTAAGTACGTTTACATCTGTACCAGGAGCAATTGCGTCTACTCTTCTTTCCAGAGTTGCAAGGTTTGCAGTAATATCCCAAACGAAATCGTCTGTTCTTACCGGAACTACGTTTACAGCAAATTCCCAACCTTTATAAGTTTGTTTCCCTGAGTTTGTAGAGAAGCTGGTAAATCCAGTTGATGGATCAAGAGATACATCAGCAGGTAATTCATCATCTTGCTTGTTATAGTAAGTTACATCAAGACCAAGACGGCTATCTGCAAATCTCATTTCAGTACCAATTTCATATTCTCTACGAACACCTCCAGTTAGAGTAGGGTTGTTTAATCCACTCTTAACAGAAAGTTTTCCGTAAGAACCGTAAGGTACACCAATGTTGTAAGTTTCAGTAATCTGGAATACATCCGGGAATCTTGGTGCTTCAGCAACACTCGCTCTTAACTTACCAAAGCTAAGGATGTCATTCTGAGGTAATAATTTACTGAAGATTAAAGATAAAGATCCTCCGTAAGTTTCAACTCTGTTGTCGTCGTCGAAAGCAGTAGACTGCCAGTCGAATCTTGCAGATCCATCAAGGAATAATAAGTTTCTGAAACCAATAGAAGCTTTAGAGAAAACAGATTGTCTTCCAACTTCTTCGAAGTAACTAGATACGTTTGGTCTGTCTCTTGAAGTGTTCAGGCTGTAGAATCCTTCTGCAGTAAGACCCCCTGCTGTTTCAGCGGATAAGTCTTTTCTGTTGTAATCGAATAATTCGAAACCGGCACTTGCACTTACGTCAAAATCTTCACTAAGATCAGTCTGGTAGTTAATGATACCAAACAATTCGTCTGATCCATCAATTCTTTCGTTCTCACCATAATATTCCTGAGATAATCCTCCAAATCCAATTCTTGAAGAGCTTTCGTAGCTGTTTAAAGTTTTTCTAACTTCAACACTTGCATTAAGGTCGTCGTTAAACTCATAGCTAAGTCCTAACCTACCGTAAACCGCATTCTTGTCTTGTGGGTTTAGGTTTTCGTTAGTAGTAAAGTATGGCATATCCCAGTAAAGTGGAGTAGTGTTAGTTGGACTGTTCAGGTTCCATGATACAACTTGACCATTTCTTCTGTAATCCTTTAGACGATCCATGTCTAATTGTCTTTGCCACCACTGGTTAAAGTTAGAAGCGATGTTTCCATACCCGTTTGCAGGGAAGTTTGTTGTTCTTCTGTCCTGGTAGTTCAAGCTAGCGAATCCTGTTAGTTTTTCAGAAATATCTAAACTTGCATTAATAGACCCTTGAACAGTACTTCTTTCAGAATTAGGAATAACCCCTGTTCTGTCAATTTTAGCTAAACTCGCACGTACAGAATAATCCTCAGCTCCTTTTGCGAACGTTACATTTGTGTTAGTTGTAAGTCCGGTTTCAAAGAAGTTTCTAATGTTATCTGGTTGAGGAGAGAATGGTCTTAATTCACCAAATTCTTCAGTTCCAGGGAACCATGAATCCCAGTGTCTAACAAGAGTTCCATCCATTTTTGGACCCCAGCTCTCATCAGCGTAGTATTCAACCATTAATTGACCATCGAAAGATGCCCAGTCAGCCGGGTGAATAGAAGGATCGTAAGAAAATACGTTGAATTCCTGAGAATAACCTCCACCATATTCGTTTTGGTATTCAGGTAATTTATATACTTCTTCGAATGCTGTACTGTGGTTTACAGAGATACTGCTCTGTCCTTCTTCAGCATTTTTAGTTGTAATGATAATTACACCATTGATACCTTGTGGTCCGTAAAGAGCAGTCGCAGCAGCACCTTTAAGTACAGACATATCAGCGATATCGTCAGTAATAATGTCTGATGGGTTCTGAACCTTTACGTTATCAACGATATAAAGAACTCCAGTGTTACCACGAAGACGAATGTTAGAGTTACCAAAACCTGAACTAGGAGCTCCAGAGAACTGAACACCAGCAACTTTACCGGCAAGGGCGTTGTTAATGTTTGTTTCTCTCGATTTTACCAAAGCCTGGCCATCAACAGTTTGTTGTGCATAACCTAAACTTTGTTTCTCCCTTTTAATACCCAGGGCGGTTACTACAACCTCTTGTAATTGAGCAGAATCTGCTTCCATAACCACATCTACTGTACTTACAGCATCTACAGTGTGCTCTTTACTTTTAAGACCAACGAAAGAGAATACCAATACATCTCCCTGATTTGCCTCAATAGAGTAATTTCCGTCGAAATCGGTTTGAGTACCAGAACCGGTACCCTTAATTAAAACGTTAACCCCTGGTAAGGGCAGACCATCTTCGTCTGTCACCGTACCGGTCACCGTTTGTTGTTGTGCAAAAGTTATTTGCACCACGAACGCCAGTAATAGCGTTAAAATACTACTAAACTTTGTTTTCATTTTAAAATTTGTTTGAATTAGCCGTCGCCAAATGTGGTAATAAATGGTTAATAAAACAAGTTTTTGTTTTTAAAAATCGGTCAGAATTCGAAAAATTTGTTAAAATCTAAACACTTTGTTAATAACAATTCGGTTTTAATAGGATTACTATGAAGGCAAGCATTGCCTTGAACTAAAAGGAGGTTGGGAATGGCATTTTAGAAAGTAAACAGAATTTATTTTAAAAAATGGTTCAAATTCGGTAAAATAAATCCTTGATTATTAAAAAATTGAAGAGCAGGAGTTTGAAAAATGTTTTTTTATTTCTACCTTTGCAGACCCAAAAAAACTGGGGAGTAAATTTTATTAATAATTAGTGTATAGGAAATTATGCCAACAATTTCACAATTAGTACGAAAAGGAAGAGCCAAAATAACCAAGAAGAGTAAATCGGCTGCTTTGGATTCGTGCCCTCAAAGGAGAGGTGTTTGTACCCGTGTGTACACCACTACTCCTAAGAAACCGAACTCGGCTATGAGAAAAGTAGCAAGGGTAAGGTTGACTAACGGGAAAGAGGTTAACGCCTACATTCCTGGAGAAGGACACAATCTACAAGAGCACTCGATAGTATTGGTTAGAGGTGGAAGGGTAAAAGATTTGCCTGGTGTTAGATACCACATTGTTCGTGGTGCGTTAGATACTGCCGGTGTTGAAGGTAGAACTCAGCGTAGATCTAAGTATGGTGCAAAACGCCCTAAGAAGTAATTAAAAACTTTTAAAGTAAAGAAATGAGAAAAAGACAGGCGAAAAAAAGACCTCTTTTACCAGATCCAAAATTTAACGATCAGTTAGTTACACGTTTCGTGAACATGATGATGTGGGATGGTAAGAAATCCGTTGCCTTTAAAATTTTCTATGACGCTATCGCGATTGTAGAAGAAAAGAAACAGGACGAAGAGAAATCTGGATTGGAGATCTGGAAAGATGCTCTTTCAAACGTTATGCCTCACGTTGAAGTGAGAAGTAGACGTGTTGGAGGTGCTACCTTTCAAATTCCAATGCAGATAAGACCAGACCGTAAGGTGTCTACTGCAATGAAGTGGTTAATTAGTTTTGCGCGTAAAAGAAATGAGAAGTCTATGGCTGGAAAGCTATCTGCTGAAATTCTTGCTGCTGCAAAAGAAGAAGGAGCTGCTGTGAAGAAAAGAGTAGATACTCATAAGATGGCTGAGGCTAACAAAGCATTCTCTCACTTTAGATTCTAAAACAACATGGCACAAAGAGATTTAAAATTTACTAGAAATATTGGAATTGCGGCTCATATTGACGCGGGTAAAACCACGACTACAGAGCGTATCCTTTATTATACAGGTATAAGTCACAAGATTGGTGAAGTTCATGATGGTGCTGCTACTATGGACTGGATGGAGCAAGAACAGGAGCGTGGTATTACCATTACTTCTGCTGCTACACACTGTAAGTGGTTATATAGAGATCAGGAATATACTGTAAACATTATCGATACCCCGGGTCACGTTGACTTTACGGTAGAAGTAGAGCGTTCATTGCGTGTACTTGATGGTGTTGTTGCATTGTTCTCTGCAGTAGACGGGGTTGAGCCTCAGTCTGAAACTGTTTGGAGACAGGCAGATAAATATAGAGTTCCACGTCTTGGGTTCGTTAACAAAATGGACCGTCAGGGAGCTGATTTCTTCAATGTTTGTCGTCAGGTAAGAGAAATGCTTGGTGGTAACCCGGTGCCTCTTCAGGTTCCAATTGGAGACGAAGTTGACTTTAAAGGTGTGGTTGATCTTATTTCTAAGAAAGCGATTATCTGGAATGACGAGGATCATGGGATGACCTATGATATTATCGATATTCCTGCTGAATTAGAAGCAGATGTTAAGAAATACCGTGCAGAGCTTGTAGAAGCTGTTGCAGAGTATGATGAAGCTTTAATGGAGAAATTCTTCGAAGACGAAGATTCTATCACTGAAGATGAAATCATCGCTGCACTTAGAGCTGCTACCATAGATATGTCTATCATACCTATGATGTGTGGATCTGCATTTAAAAATAAAGGTGTTCAGGCTATGCTTGACGCTGTTATGCGTTACCTTCCTTCTCCGGTAGATGTAGAAGCAATTGAAGGTACGAACCCTGAAACAGGTAAAGAAGAAAGTCGTAAGCCTAATGTGGATTCTCCATTTTCTGCGCTTGCATTTAAAATTGCTACCGATCCTTTCGTAGGTCGTTTGGCATTCTTCCGTGCTTATTCAGGTACTTTAGAAGCTGGTTCTTATGTATTGAACGTACGTTCAGGTAAGAAAGAGCGTATTTCAAGAATTTACCAAATGCACTCTAACAAACAAGAGCCTATCGATAGTATCGAGGCTGGAGATATTGGAGCTGCTGTTGGATTTAAGGACATTAAAACAGGTGATACTCTTACAGATCTTAATCACCCAATCGTTCTTGAATCAATGTCTTTCCCTGCACCGGTAATCGGTATCGCTGTTGAGCCTAAAACTAAGGCCGATGTTGAGAAAATGGGAATGGCTCTTGGTAAATTAGCTGAAGAAGATCCAACATTTACTGTTAAGACTGACGATAACTCTGGTCAAACTATTATCTCTGGTATGGGTGAGCTTCACCTGGAGATCATTATCGACCGTATGAAGCGTGAGTTCAAGGTAGAAGTTAACGTTGGTGAGCCTCAGGTTGAGTACAAGGAAGCTGTTCGTAGAAATGCTGAGCAGAGAGAAGTGTACAAGAAGCAGTCTGGTGGTCGTGGTAAATTCGCAGACATTGTATTTACAATGGGACCTGTAGATGAAGACTTCGAAGGTGATGGACTTCAGTTCGTAGACGAAATTAAAGGTGGACGTATTCCTAAAGAATTTGTTCCTTCTGTAGAGAAAGGATTCAAAGAGGCTATGAAGAATGGTCCTCTTGCAGGATTTACAATGGATAGCTTAAAGGTTGTTCTTAAGGATGGATCTTTCCACCCTGTGGATTCTGATCAGCTTTCATTCGAATTGGCTGCGAAAATGGGTTACAAATCTGCTGCTAAATCTGCAGGAGCTGTAATTCTTGAGCCAATCATGAAAGTGGAGGTTGTTACTCCGGAAGAAAACATGGGTGATATTGTTGGTGACCTTAACAGAAGAAGAGGTCAGGTAAACAACATGTCAGACAGATCTGGAGCGAAGGTAATCAAGGCTGAAGTGCCGCTTTCTGAAATGTTCGGTTATGTAACTACATTAAGAACACTTTCATCAGGTAGAGCAACTTCAACTATGGAATTCTCTCACTATGCTGAAACTCCTTCTAATATTTCTGAAGAAGTGATTAAAGCAGCAAGAGGAGCAGCTAACGAATAATCTTAAGGAAATGAGTCAAAAAATCAGAATAAAATTAAAATCTTACGATCATAACCTGGTAGACAAGTCTGCTGAGAAAATCGTAAAAACCGTAAAGACTACGGGTGCAGTTGTTACCGGGCCAATTCCGTTGCCAACGAATAAAAAAATCTTTACTGTTCTTCGTTCACCTCACGTGAACAAGAAATCCAGAGAGCAGTTTCAGTTAAGCTCTTACAAGAGATTACTTGATATCTATAGTTCTTCTTCAAAAACGATTGATGCGTTGATGAAGCTTGAATTGCCAAGTGGAGTAGAAGTAGAGATCAAAGTGTGATAAAACAGTTCCGCGCACTTCGGTGCGCGGTTACATGTCCGGCGCGTTTCGCAAAGGAAAAACGGTGAAAAATACAATTCAGGGCTGAAATGTGTTTTTCGGCCC
>NZ_JBLVTL010000001.1:702568-724512 GCF_048285835.1 Christiangramia aquimixticola | reverse complement strand
TGTCTGGGTTAATAGGAAAAAAGATCGGTATGACCAGCATCTTCGACGAAAATGGGAAAAACATCCCATGTACCGTAATTGAAGCTGGACCATGCGTGGTTACCCAAGTCAGAACCAAAGAGGTTGACGGGTATGAAGCACTTCAACTTGGTTTCGATGACAAAAAGACTGTAAATAAAGCTGCTGAAGGGCATGCTAAAAAAGCAGGAAGCGTTGCAAAGCGTAAAGTCGTTGAATTCCAGGGTTACAATGAAGATTACAAATTAGGTGACTCTGTTACCGTGGATCATTTCAAAGAAGGTGAATTTGTGGATATCGCAGGTACATCTAAAGGAAAAGGATTCCAGGGTGTAGTTAAGAGACACGGTTTTGGAGGAGTTGGACAGGCCACTCACGGTCAGCACAACAGATTAAGAGCTCCCGGTTCTATTGGAGCGGCTTCTTATCCTGCGAGAGTATTCAAGGGAATGAAGATGGCCGGAAGAATGGGCGGTGAGAGAGTAAAAGTTGAAAACCTTAAAGTTTTGAAGGTTGTGGCAGATAAGAATCTTTTAGTTGTTAAAGGATGTGTGCCAGGACATAAAAACTCATACGTAATCATTAGTAAGTAATGGAAGTAGCAGTTTTAGATATTAAAGGAAAAGAAACAGGCAGAAAAGCTCAGCTTTCTGATTCTGTTTTCGCTATAGAGCCTAATGAGCACGCTGTTTATCTTGATGTTAAACAATACCTGGCTAACCAACGTCAGGGTACTCATAAAGCTAAGGAAAGAGCAGAGATCGCGGGTTCTACTCGTAAGATCAAAAAACAAAAAGGTACTGGTACTGCAAGAGCAGGTAGTATCAAGTCTCCTATCTTCAAAGGTGGTGGACGTGTTTTTGGACCAAGACCAAGGAACTACAGTTTTAAACTGAACAAGAACCTTAAGCGTCTTGCAAGAAAATCTGCGCTTTCTATCAAAGCAAATGATAAGGCAATTATGGTAGTAGAGGATTTCACATTCGATTCTCCAAAGACTAAAAACTTCATGGAAGTTCTTAAGGCTCTGGGTATTGAAAGTAAAAAATCTCTAATAGTGTTGGGTGACACAAATAAAAACGTATATTTGTCGTCGCGCAATTTAAAGACCTCGGAAGTGATAAGTAGCTCAGAATTAAGTACTTACAAGATTCTGAACGCTAAAAATATCGTATTTCTAGAAGGTTCTTTAGAAGGAATTGAGTCGAATTTAAGTTAATAAACCGTTATGAGCATCTTGATTAAACCTGTTATTACAGAAAAAGCTACTTCAGATAGTGAGATGAATAATCGTTTCACGTTTGTAGTAAGTAACAAGGCTAATAAGATTCAGATCAAGGACGCGATCGAATCTGCTTATGGCGTATCTGTTACTAAAGTTCGAACTATGAATGTCCGCCCTGATCGTAAAACCAAGTACACAAAGTCTGGTATGATCACTGGTAAAACTAATGCTTACAAAAAAGCAGTAGTACAGGTGGCGGAAGGTGAAACTATTGATTTATACAGTAATCTTTAAGATTAAAGAATGTCAGTTAGAAAATTAAAACCAATTACACCTGGTCAGCGTTTTAGAGTAGTTAATGGGTATGACGCCATTACTACTGATAAGCCGGAGAAAAGCCTATTGGCGCCGATAAAAAAATCAGGTGGTAGAAACAGTCAGGGTAAGATGACCATGCGCTACAAAGGTGGTGGTCACAAAAGACGTTACCGAGTTATCGATTTTAAACGTGATAAGCAGGGAATTCCTGCTACAGTTGCGTCTATAGAATACGATCCAAACAGAACGGCCTTTATCGCATTATTGAACTATCAAGACGGTGAGAAAAGGTATATTATTGCTCAAAACGGACTTCAGGTAGGTCAGAACATAGTTTCGGCTAACGAAGCTGCTGCTCCTGAAATTGGGAATGCAATGCCATTGGCAAACATTCCTTTGGGTACTGTTATCTCTTGTATCGAGCTAAGACCAGGACAAGGTGCTGTTATGGCACGTAGTGCAGGTGCTTTTGCTCAGTTATTGGCAAGAGAAGGAAAGTATGCAACTATTAAATTGCCTTCAGGTGAGATTCGTAGAGTTCTTGCTTTATGTATGGCAACAATAGGAGCTGTTTCCAACAGTGATCATCAGCTATTAATCGGTGGTAAAGCCGGTAGAAGCAGATGGTTGGGTATCAGACCAAGAACAAGACCAGTAGCGATGAACCCAGTCGATCACCCAATGGGTGGTGGTGAAGGTAGAGCTTCAGGTGGTCACCCACGTTCAAGAAAAGGTCTTCCTGCTAAAGGATTCAAGACCCGCTCAAAAACGAAGGCGAGTAATAAATATATTGTAGAACGTAGAAAGACTAGAAAGAAATAATAAGATATGGCACGTTCATTAAAAAAAGGACCTTTCGTTCATTACAAACTGGAACAAAAAGTGGCTCAGAATGTTGAGTCAGGAAAGAAAGCCGTGATCAAAACCTGGTCTAGAGCTTCTATGATTACTCCAGATTTCGTAGGACAAACTATCGCGGTACACAACGGGAAACAATTTGTTCCTGTGTATGTAACTGAGAACATGGTAGGTCATAAACTAGGAGAATTTTCACCAACACGTTCTTTCAGAGGACACGCAGGTGCAAAAAATAAAGGTAGAAAATAATTGAAGCTATGGGAGTTCGTAAAAGAGAAAGAGCAGAGCAAATAAAAGAAGCCAAGAAACAGGTAGCTTTTGCAAAGTTAAATAACTGCCCTACTTCGCCTAGAAAAATGCGTCTTATGGCGGATCTAGTAAGAGGTGAGAAAGTAGAAAAAGCGCTTCATATTTTAAAATTCAGCAAGAAAGAAGCATCCAACCGTTTAGAGAAACTTTTAGTTTCTGCAATTGCCAACTGGCAAGCTAAAAACGAAGATGCAAATCTTGAAGAAGCTGAATTATTTGTGAAAGAGATTCGTGTAGATGGAGGAAGTATGTTAAAAAGACTTCGTCCTGCTCCACAGGGTCGTGCACACCGAATTAGAAAGAGATCCAACCACGTAACATTGGTGCTTGGAGCAAACAATAATACACAAAGCTAAGAGATAGTATGGGACAAAAAACAAATCCAATCGGAAATCGCCTTGGTATCATTAGAGGTTGGGAATCCAACTGGTACGGAGGTAATGACTACGGTGATAAACTTGCCGAAGACGATAAGATTAGAAAGTACATCCATGCTCGTCTTTCTAAAGCGAGTGTATCGCGTGTAATCATCGAGCGCACGCTTAAGCTTGTAACCGTTACTATCACTACTGCAAGACCTGGTATCATTATCGGGAAAGGTGGTCAAGAGGTAGACAAGCTTAAGGAAGAGCTTAAAAAGATTACCGACAAGGAAGTTCAAATCAACATCTTTGAGATTAAGAGGCCAGAACTTGATGCTCACCTGGTGGGTGCAAGTGTTGCCAGACAAATTGAGAATCGTATCTCTTACCGTCGTGCAATTAAAATGGCTATCGCGGCTGCAATGAGAATGAACGCTGAAGGAATCAAAATTGAGATCTCCGGACGTCTAAACGGTGCTGAAATGGCACGTTCAGAATCATATAAAGATGGGAGAATACCTTTGTCAACTTTTAGGGCTGATATTGACTATGCTTTAGTTGAAGCGCACACTACTTATGGTAGATTGGGTGTTAAAGTATGGATCATGAAAGGTGAGGTATACGGAAAAAGAGAGCTTTCGCCTCTTGTTGGCCTTGCAAAGAACCAAGGTAAGAAATCCGGAGCCGGACGAGGTGGAAACAAAGCACGTCGTAGAAAGTAATTTTTTAAAGGAAAGAAAAAATGTTACAACCTAAAAGAACGAAATACCGTAAGCAACAAAAAGGCCGTATGAAGGGCTTGTCTCAAAGAGGACATAGACTTTCAAATGGTACTTTTGGAATCAAATCAATGGATTCCAGCTTTGTTACTGCACGTCAAATAGAAGCAGCGCGTATCGCCGCTACCCGTTATATGAAAAGAGAAGGATCTATCTGGATCAAAATTTTCCCGGATAAGCCTATCACAAAGAAACCTCTTGAAGTACGTATGGGTAAAGGTAAAGGTGCCGTTGAATATTGGGCAGCTGTAGTAAAACCAGGAAGAATTATGTTTGAAATTGGTGGAGTACCAATGGCAACTGCTAAAGAGGCGCTACGTCTTGCAGCACAAAAACTTCCTGTGAGAACAAAATTTGTTGTAGCTAGAGATTATCAAGAATAATATTGGAATTATGAAACAATCAGAAGTAAAAGAAATGTCTGTTGCAGAATTGCAAGAAGAACTTGGTAAGTCTCGTAAAGCTTATTCAGATTTAAAAATGGCTCATGCTGTTTCGCCTTTGGAAAATCCGATACAGTTGAGAACTGAAAGGAGAAAAGTGGCGAGATTAGCTACAGAGTTAACTAAAAGAGAACAACAATAATTGTTATTCTGCTGAAAGATGGAAAAAAGAAACTTAAGAAAAGAGCGTGTAGGGGTAGTTACAAGTAACAAAATGCAGAAATCCATTGTGGTTTCTGAAGTGAAAAAAGTAAAACACCCTATGTATGGAAAATTCGTTTTGAAAACGAAAAAATACGTAGCACACGACGAAAATAACGACTGCAACGAAGGTGATACTGTAAAGATCATGGAAACACGACCTTTAAGTAAATCCAAGACTTGGAGATTAGTAGAAATAATTGAAAGAGCGAAGTAATCATGGTACAACAAGAGTCCAGACTAAAAGTAGCAGATAATACCGGAGCTAAAGAAGTTTTAGCTATTCGAGTATTAGGAGGTACAAAGAAAAGATACGCATCTGTTGGAGACAAGATAGTTGTCAGTGTAAAAGAAGCTACACCTAACGGAAATATCAAGAAGGGTGCAGTTTCAACAGCAGTTGTTGTTCGTACCAGAAAAGAAGTACGCAGACCAGACGGATCTTATATCCGTTTTGATGATAATGCATGTGTACTACTAGGCCCACAGGGAGAAATGCGCGGTACTCGTGTATTTGGACCTGTAGCACGTGAACTTCGTGATAAGCAATTCATGAAAATTGTATCATTGGCACCAGAAGTGCTTTAATACATTAAAAAAATGACAAAGCTTAAAATAAAATCAGGAGATACTGTTCGCGTAATTGCTGGAGACCATAAAGGTAAAGAAGGTAAGGTGCAGAAGGTACTTATAGAAAAGAATAAAGCCATTGTGGAAGGGGTTAATATGATCTCTAAGCATGAGAAGCCAAGTGCTTCTAACCCACAAGGTGGTATTAAGGAGAAAGAAGCTCCTATCCATATTTCTAATCTTTCACTTATCGATAAGAACGGTGAAACTACGCGAGTAGGTTACAGAGAAGAAGATGGAAAGAAGGTGAGATTTTCCAAAAAATCTAATGAAGTAATATAGTTATGGCATACGTACCAAGACTTAGACAGGAATATAACGAGAGAGTAAAGAATACTCTTAAGGAAGAATTCAGCTACTCCAATATTATGGAGGTGCCAAAACTTGAGAAAATAGTAATTAGCCGTGGAGTTGGTGGAGCAGTTGCAGATAAGAAACTTATCGAGCACGCTATCGACGAATTAACTGCAATCAGTGGTCAAAAAGCGGTATCTACTATCTCTAAAAAGGATGTTGCATCGTTCAAGTTGCGTAAGGGAATGCCAATTGGGGCTAAAGTTACTTTACGTGGATATAGAATGTATGAATTCTTAGACAGGTTAATCACGAGTGCTTTGCCACGTGTACGTGATTTTAACGGGATCAAATCTACTGGATTTGACGGGAGAGGAAACTATAACTTAGGGATCACTGAGCAAATCATTTTCCCAGAGATCGATATCGATGCGGTAAATAGAATTGCCGGGATGGATATCACTTTTGTTACCTCTGCTGAAACCGATAAAGAAGCTAAAGCATTGTTAACTGAACTAGGATTACCTTTTAAAAAGAACTAATTATGGCTAAAGAATCAATGAAAGCCCGTGAGGTAAAAAGACAGAAATTGGTAAAAAAGTACGCTGAGAAAAGAGCTGCGCTTAAAGAAGCAGGTGATTTCGAAGGTTTACAAAAATTACCAAAGAACTCTTCTCCAGTTCGTTTACATAACAGATGTAAATTAACAGGTAGACCTAAAGGGTACATGAGACAATTTGGTCTTTCTCGAGTAATGTTCAGAGAAATGGCTAACCAGGGTCTTATCCCAGGTGTTAAGAAAGCAAGCTGGTAAAAATTATAAATTGGATGAAGGTTCAAATAAATGAAAACCACATCCGCAAACAAAGATAGATGAATACAGATCCTATTGCAGATTACCTAACAAGAATCAGGAATGCAAATGCTGCAAACCACAGAGTTGTGGAAATTCCTGCTTCCAATGTTAAAAAAGAGATCACCAAGATATTATTCGATCAGGGATATATCCTTAGTTACAAATTCGAAGATAATACCGCTCAGGGAACCATCAAGATTGCTCTTAAGTATGATAAAGTAACAAAAGAGCCGGTAATCAAGAAAATTCAAAGAATAAGTAAACCTGGTTTACGTAAATACGCCGGATCAACAGAAATCCCAAGGATCCTTAACGGTCTTGGAATCGCGATCGTGTCTACTTCTCACGGAGTAATGACTGGAAAGCAAGCGCAAGCTGAGAAAGTTGGTGGTGAGGTATTGTGCTACGTTTACTAATACTTAAAAGACTAAAGAAATGTCAAGAATAGGTAAAAACCCAGTTACGATCCCGGAAGGTGTTACAGTTGAGCACAAAGACGGTGTGGTAACGGTAAAAGGAAAATTAGGAGAGCTTAAGCAGGAAGTAAAAGACATCGATGTAAAAATCGAAGATAATGTAATTACTTTCGAGCGTTCTTCAGATAAAAGTGATCAAAAAGCAAAACACGGTCTTTACCGTGCTTTGGTGAACAATATGATTGAAGGTGTTACAAACGGATACACTAAAGAACTAGAATTAGTTGGTGTAGGTTACCGTGCGAGCAACCAGGGGAACAAGTTAGATCTTGCCGTTGGTTTTTCACATAATATTGTGCTAGATTTGGCTCCCGAAGTTAAAGTGGAGACAATCTCAGAAAAAGGTAAGAATCCTATTGTGAAGCTTACTTCTCATGACAAACAACTTGTTGGACAAGTTGCAGCGAAGATCCGTTCATTCAGAAAACCTGAGCCGTACAAAGGAAAAGGTATTAAGTTTGTAGGAGAGCAATTGAGAAGAAAAGCAGGTAAATCAGCTTAATAAAGTTTAGTTATGGCAGTGTCAAAACAAGATAGAAGAAATAAAATCAGAAAACGTATCCGTAAGGATATCGTTGGAACAACAAGCCGTCCTAGATTATCTGTTTTTAGAAGCAATAAAGAGATTTATGCACAGATCATTGACGACGTAGAAGGTAAGACTTTAGCTTCAGCTTCTTCAAGAGATAAGGATATCGCTTCTGCTTCTGCAGATAGAAAAGAGCAGGCTCAGATGGTAGGTAAAGCTATCGCAGAGAAAGCGAAGAAAGCCGGAATAGATACAATCTCTTTTGATAGAGGTGGATATTTATATCACGGTAGAGTTAAATCATTAGCAGAAGGTGCTCGCGAAGGAGGACTAAAATTCTAGAAAATTATGTATCAAGATTATAAAAACGTAGAACATGTAAAACCAGGAGGTCTTGAATTGAAAGACCGTTTGGTTGGAGTACAACGTGTTACTAAGGTTACAAAAGGTGGTAGAGCTTTTGGATTCTCTGCTATTGTTGTAGTTGGAGATGAGAATGGCGTAGTAGGTCAGGGACTTGGAAAATCTAAGGAAGTGGCAGATGCTATCTCTAAAGCGGTGGAAGACGCTAAGAAAAATCTGGTACGAATTCCTTTGCATAAAGGAACTTTACCTCACGAACAAAAAGGTAAGTACGGTGGAGCAAGAGTAATGCTTCTTCCTGCTGCTGCGGGTACCGGTATTATTGCTGGTGGTGCGATTCGTGCGGTATTGGAATCTGTAGGAGTACATGATGTACTTTCTAAGAACCAGGGGTCTTCAAACCCTCACAACGTTGTAAAAGCTACTTTTGATGCCTTATTACAATTGAGAAGTGCCGAAACTGTTGCAAAACAAAGAGGTGTTTCATTAGAAAAGGTATTTAAAGGATAAATCAAGGAATAAGATGGGAAAGATAAAAGTCACAAAAGTAAAAAGTGCTATCAATCGCACTAAGAATCAAAAGCTTGTTCTTGAGTCATTAGGACTTAAAAGAATTGGGCAGACGGTTGAGCATGACGATACGCCAAACATCCTTGGTATGGTAAATAAAGTTAAACACTTAGTTTCTGTAGAAGAAACCAAATAATAATCTCTCATGGATTTAAGTAACTTAAAACCTGCAGAAGGTTCAGTTAGAAGAAATAGCAAGCGTATTGGTCGTGGTGAAGGATCTGGTAAAGGTGGAACCGCTACCAGAGGTCACAAAGGTGCCAAGTCACGTTCAGGTTATTCCAAAAAGATTGGTTTTGAAGGTGGGCAGATGCCACTTCAAAGACGTGTTCCAAAGTTTGGATTCACAAACCGTAACCGTAAAGTATACCAGGGTATTAACCTTGATACTCTTCAATCTCTTGTAGATGAAGGAAGAATCAAAGATACAGTGGATATGGACGTGTTGGTTGAAAACGGTCTTGCTGGGAAAAACGAGCTTGTTAAGATATTAGGTAGAGGTGAATTAAAAGCTAAGTTGAAAATATCTGTTCATAAATTTACGGCCTCAGCGAAAGAAGCTATTGAAGCTGCCGGAGGTGAAGTTGTTACTTTATAATAGATAAACAAATGAAATTCATCAATACGATTAAAAATATTTGGAAAATCGAGGAGCTAAAAAATAGAATTTTAGTAACCCTCGGTTTGCTTTTGGTATATCGATTCGGGGCGCAAGTAGTGCTTCCCGGAATCGATGCCGCTCAGCTTTCCAACTTAGCCAATCAAACCGATAGTGGACTGTTAGGTCTTCTTAATGCCTTTACCGGAGGTGCATTCTCGAATGCATCTGTATTTGCATTAGGGATCATGCCTTATATCTCTGCTTCGATTGTTGTGCAGTTAATGGGAATTGCAATTCCTTATTTACAGAAGTTGCAGAAAGAAGGCGAAAGCGGACGTAAGAAAATCAATCAGATCACTCGTTGGTTAACCATTGCGATTACTTTGGTGCAGGGTCCTGGTTATATCTATAACCTGTTTGCGACCTTACCTGGAGAAGCATTTTTACTTGGAGATAACTTAACATTTGTTATTTCTTCTGTGATCATCCTTACCACAGGTACCATTTTTGCGATGTGGCTGGGTGAAAAGATCACAGATAAAGGTATTGGTAACGGTATTTCATTGTTAATTATGGTTGGTATTATTGCCACATTGCCACAAGCTTTTATTCAGGAATTCGCTTCAAGAGTATTTGAATCGAACGGTGGTCTTGTAATGATACTAATCGAATTAGTTATCTGGTTTGCCATTATTATGGCTTCAGTTATGCTGGTTATGGCAGTTCGTCAAATCCCGGTACAATATGCCAGAAGATCTGCTACTGGTGGTTATGAAAAGAATGTTTTTGGATCAAGACAATATATTCCATTAAAATTGAATGCATCTGGGGTAATGCCTATCATTTTCGCTCAGGCGATCATGTTCATTCCCGTGGCTTTGGCCGGTTTATCAGAATCTGATACCGCTCAGGGTGTAACAGCTGCATTTCAGAATATATTTGGATTTTGGTACAACCTTGTGTTCGCCTTATTGATCATCATTTTCACGTATTTCTATACGGCGATCACTGTTCCAACTAACAAAATGGCTGATGATCTTAAGAGAAGCGGTGGTTTTATTCCCGGGATTCGTCCTGGAAGTGAAACTTCTGAATATCTGGATCGCATTATGTCTCAGATAACCCTGCCTGGATCTATATTCTTGGCGCTAATTGCAGTGTTCCCTGCGATTGTTTATTCCTTGTTGGGTGTACAACAGGGTTGGGCTCTATTCTTTGGAGGTACCTCGCTTTTAATTATGGTTGGAGTTGCAATAGATACTATGCAACAAGTGAATTCTTACTTGTTAAATAGACACTATGACGGATTAATGAAATCAGGTAAAAACAGAAAAGCAGTAGCTTAATTATGGCAAAGCAAGCAGCGATTGAACAGGACGGAACTATCATTGAAGCATTGTCTAATGCAATGTTTCGGGTAGAATTGGAAAATGGTCACGTAGTGACTGCCCATATCTCTGGGAAGATGCGTATGCATTACATTAAATTGCTTCCGGGAGATAAGGTGAAACTGGAAATGAGTCCTTATGATTTAAGTAAGGCTCGAATAACTTACAGATACTAAAAAGTAATTTTCAGCTTGTTATAAATTTTTTATACTTTTGCACTCTGAAAAATTTATGACGGCTAAAAATTTCACGCCAGGAGTTAATGCTCTGTTCGTGAATTAAAAAGAGATAAGATGAAAGTTAGAGCATCAATAAAAAAGAGAAGTGCCGACTGCAAAATAGTTCGCAGGAAAGGGCGCCTTTACGTAATTAACAAAAAGAATCCTAGATTTAAACAAAGACAAGGCTAATTATGGCAAGAATTGCAGGGGTAGATATACCTAAACAAAAGCGAGGAGTTATAGCATTGACCTATATCTTCGGAATTGGCAGAAGCAGGGCTCAAGAGATACTTGCACAAGCTAAAGTAGACGAGAGTAAGAAAGTTTCTGATTGGGACGATGATGAAATCGGTAAGATTCGTGAAGCCGTTGGTCAGTTTACAATCGAAGGTGAGTTACGTACTGAAGTTCAGATGAGCATCAAGCGTCTTATGGACATTGGTTGTTACAGAGGGATCCGTCACAGAGCTGGATTACCTTTAAGAGGTCAGAGAACTAAGAACAACTCCAGAACCAGAAAAGGTAGAAGAAAAACAGTTGCTAACAAGAAAAAAGCGACTAAATAGTAAGTAGTATGGCAAAGAAGACAAATCAAAAGGCCGGTAAGACTCAGAAGAAACGTAAAGTTATCGTTGAAGCAAACGGTGAAGCTCACGTTACTGCATCTTTCAACAATATCATTATTTCCCTTACTAATAAAAAGGGTGATGTTGTAGCATGGTCATCTGCTGGTAAGATGGGCTTTAGAGGATCTAAGAAAAATACTCCTTACGCTGCACAGCTAGCTGCTGAAGATGCTTCGAAAGTAGCACATGAAGCTGGTTTGCGTAAAGTAAAAGTATACGTAAAAGGTCCTGGAAATGGTAGAGAATCTGCTATTAGAGCGGTTCATAACAGTGGTATCGAGGTTACAGAAATTATCGATATTACTCCACTTCCACACAACGGTTGTCGTCCACCTAAGAGACGTCGAGTTTAATAAATTTAACAATAGGAGAGGATTTAGATTATCGAAGGACTAATGCCTTAATTCATAATCCCTTTCTAAAATAACTATAGTAATGGCAAGATATACTGGTCCAAAAACTAAAATAGCCCGTAAATTCGGTGAAGCTATTTTTGGTGACGACAAATCTTTCGAAAAAAGAAATTATCCTCCGGGACAGCACGGTAACAACCGTCGTCGTGGAAAAAAATCTGAATATGCTATCCAGTTAATGGAGAAGCAAAAAGCCAAGTATACTTATGGTATCCTTGAGCGTCAATTCCGTAACATGTTTGAAAAAGCAACCCGTGCCCAGGGAATTACTGGTGAGGTTCTTCTTCAATTATGTGAATCTCGTTTAGACAATGTGGTGTACCGTATGGGTGTTGCTCCATCAAGAAGAGCTGCTCGTCAATTAGTAGGTCACCGTCACATCACTGTTAATGGTGAACTTGTAAACATCCCTTCTTACCAGCTTAAACCTGGTGACGTTGTAGGTGTTAGAGAAAAGTCTAAATCACTTGCTGTAGTACAGGAATCATTATCAAATAACAGCAGTGTTTACGAATGGATTTCATGGAATTCAGAAAAGAAAGAAGGAACTTTTGTTTCTGTTCCTGGAAGAGTTCAGATTCCTGAAAACATTAATGAGCAATTTATAGTCGAATTATATTCGAAATAATAATTCACACAGAAGTCTAAATATGGCAATACTAAATTTTCAGAAGCCCGATAAAGTTATAATGATTGATTCTACAGATTTCGAAGGGAAATTTGAATTTCGCCCTTTGGAACCTGGATATGGATTGACCGTTGGTAACGCTTTAAGACGAGTGCTTTTATCTTCTCTGGAAGGTTTCGCGATCACTTCAGTAAGAATTGAAGGGGTAGATCACGAGTTCTCAACCATCGCTGGTGTAGTGGAAGATGTAACCGAGATTATCCTTAACCTGAAACAAGTCAGATTTAAGAGACAAATCGAAGAGATCGATAACGAATCGGTTACTATTTCTGTATCCGGAGAGGAGCAATTAACTGCCGGTCATTTTCAAAAATTCATCTCAGGTTTTCAAATCCTAAATCCAGATCTAGTGATCTGTCATATGGATAAGAAAGTAAGCCTGAACATGGAGATCACTATTGAAAAAGGTAGAGGTTACGTTCCGGCGGAAGAAAACAAGAAAGCCAATGCTCCACTAGGTACAATTTTCACTGACTCTATTTACACTCCTATTAAGAATGTAAAATACAGCATCGAGAACTACCGTGTTGAGCAGAAGACTGATTATGAAAAACTGGTATTTGAAATTATCAGTGATGGTTCAATTCATCCTAAAGATGCTTTGACTGAAGCTGCTAAGACTCTTATCCACCACTTCATGTTATTCTCTGATGAGAGAATCACTCTTGAGGCTGATGAGATCGCACAAACTGAAACTTATGATGAAGAATCTCTTCACATGAGACAACTTCTTAAAACCAAGTTGGTAGATCTTGATCTTTCAGTAAGAGCCTTAAACTGTCTTAAAGCTGCTGAAGTTGACACTCTTGGAGACCTTGTGTCTTACAACAAGAATGATCTTATGAAGTTTAGAAACTTCGGTAAAAAATCACTTACTGAACTTGAAGAGCTTGTAAGCAACAAAGGTCTTAACTTTGGAATGGATCTTTCAAAATATAAACTAGATAAGGACTAGTCAGTTTTTGGATTCATTTCAAAACTGATAGCCACAATATAATAACCGTCATAGTTTGCTCCTCAAAGTGGGTTGAGCAAGATGATGAAATATAAAATGTCATGAGACACGGAAAGAAAATAAACCATTTAGGTAGACAAACTGCACATCGTAAGGCAATGCTTGCGAATATGGCATGTTCCCTAATTGAGCATAAGCGTATCAATACAACTGTTGCTAAAGCAAAAGCTCTAAAAGTATTTGTAGAGCCGCTTGTAACAAAATGTAAAGAAGATACTACTCACAACAGACGTCTTGTGTTTAGTAAGCTAAGAAGTAAAGAAGCGGTTACTGAACTGTTTCGCGAAGTTGCTCCTAAAGTAGGTGATCGTCCGGGAGGATATACCAGAGTTATCAAACTTGGTAGTCGTCTTGGTGATGCTGCTGAAATGGCAATGATCGAACTTGTAGATTTCAACGAAACTTACGGTGTTGATAAGCCTAAGAAGAAAAAGTCTACGCGTCGTGCAGGGAAGAAGAAAACTGAAGAAACTTCTGCTCAGCAAAACGAAGCGCCAAAAGCTGAAGAGCCAAAGGCAGAAAAGAAAGACGATAAAAAAGAGGAATAGTAATGAATCTTTTCACGATCTAAATTTTAAAAGGATAAACTTTAATAGTTTATCCTTTTTTTATACCCGTACATTAATTGATTAATTTTACAGCCACAACAATAACACAACTATGAAATATCAGGCTAAAAGAAAAGCGATCATATTGCTTGAAGACGGAACCATTTTTTATGGAAAAGCCGTAGGAAATAAAGATGGAAAAGCTACCGGTGAAGTTTGTTTCAATACAGGGATGACCGGGTACCAGGAGATCTTTACAGACCCTTCTTATTTTGGACAATTGATGGTGACCACCAATGCTCACATTGGAAATTATGGAACCCGCGAAGAGGAAAATGAATCTGATGGTGCAAAAATTGCCGGGTTAATCTGTAAAAACTTTAGTTATACCCAGGCACGCCCTTCAGCCGATAGTACCCTTGAACAATTTCTTGATAGGAATAACATCTTTGCTATTTCTGATGTGGATACCAGAGCGCTGGTTACTTACATCCGTGAAAATGGGGCAATGAATGCTATTATTTCTACAGATGTTGATAATGTAGAAAAACTTAAAGAAGAACTTAAACAAGTGCCCAATATGGATGGACTTGAGCTGGCTTCTAAAGTATCTACTGCTGAACCATATTTCTATGGTGACGAGAATGCAAAATATAAAGTGGCGGCCTTAGATGTTGGGATCAAAACCAATATTTTAAGAAACCTTGCCGAAAGGGATGCTTATATCAAGGTATTCCCTTATGATGCTACCTATGAGGAAATGAAGGAGTGGAATCCTGATGGTTACTTCCTGTCTAACGGTCCTGGAGATCCGCAACCACTGGATAGTGCCATTAAAGTGGCTAAAACCATTATCGATAATGATCACCCGTTATTCGGGATATGCCTTGGTCACCAAATAATTGCTCTGGCTAATGGTATTAATACCTATAAGATGCATCACGGGCATCGCGGGATCAATCACCCAGTAAAGAACATGAAAACCGGGAAAGGAGAGATCACCTCTCAAAATCACGGTTTCTCTGTTGATAAGGAACAAACTGAAGCTCATCCGGATGTAGAGATCACTCATGTATGTTTAAATGATGGCACCGTTGGCGGACTGGCTATGAAGAGTAAGAATGTCTTTTCTGTTCAATATCACCCGGAAGCAAGCCCGGGACCACACGATGCGAGTTATTTATTTGATGAGTTCATCGAAAGATTAGAAAGGGCTAAAGCCTAAATCATTTAATTTTTAAAGATTCAAAAAGCCGGAATTCAATTCCGGCTTTTTTTATTACGCTTTGGAATAAAGTAAAATTGCAAGGCTTATTAGATAGTCTTATTATTGGCGTTTTTTAACAAAACTAACCATGAACAAACTTCTAATTGCCTTTGTGCTGCTTTTTAATCTTTCACTAACTGCTTAAATCGAATTTGAGCAAGGCTACTATATAAATAACACTGGCCAGCGAGTAGAGGGACTTATCAAAAATCTTGATTGGAATTATACCCCTGCAGATATCTTATTTAAATCTTCTGCATCTGCCCAACCTGTAACTGTATCCTTAAATGAAATTATGGGATTTGAAGTTGGAGCTTATCATTTTAAAAAGTTCAATGTTCAGCTTGATATATCTTCGAACGAAATACATGATATGTCGCAACAACGTTCACCGGAGTTCGTGAATCAAACAGTATTTCTAAGGTATCTGGTGGAAGCAGAAACGGCGCTACTGTCTTACCGACGAAATAATATCGAAAGATTTTTCTATAAGACCACGGGAGAGGAAGTGCAGCCTTTAATATTCAAAAACTATTTGGTTAACGGGAAAGTTGGTGTTAATAATAGATTCAAACAACAATTATCTAATAATTTCAAATGTGGTGGAAATGAATCCCGAATTCCTTTGACAGATTATAAGGAGAAAGATCTGGTATCATTTTTTGCAAAATATAATGAATGTAAAGGGAATGATTTTGATGTTAAGTTAAGCAGTAAATCATCGGGTAAATTAAACTTTGTCCCTAAACTGGGTGTTGGTTTTGGCTCAATGGAAGTAGATAACAGTTACGTGGCAGCAGGAACTCAATTAAGCGGAATGGATTTTCGTGTAGGCGCGGCCCTGGAATATAACTTCAGTTATAATAAGAATAAATGGTCAGCACTATTGGAACCTATGTATAGAAGTTTTAGTGATGAGATCTTCGTAGATAGGGAATTCGATGCCGATTTAAAAGTACAGTACAATTCCATTAATGTTTTTACCGGAATTCGTTATTACATGTATCTGAATGAGCAATCACGAATTTTCACTAATCTTGGAGTGAACCTGGATATGCTTGTTTCCTCGAAAATAGAATTTGCCAATACTAATAGAAATATGGATCCGGTCCTGGAATCTCTTGATTTTGGAATGGGGCTTGGTTTAGGAGCAGGTTATAGCTGGGATAATAAACTGGATTTTGAAGTTCGATTTTTAACAAATCGGGTAAACGGGGATCAATCTGTAGATAAAAATTATGATCTCGATTGGAAAAGCACTTATCAAAGTATAAATTTTATAGTTGGGTATAAACTATTTTAATAATTAGCATATCTGCAATTATTTGAACAAATCCTCATTGCTAATGGGGATTTTTCAGTTTAGGTGCGGTTCTATAATTCCGAAAACGTTTTAGTGTGATTAGTTGTTATAGATGCCTTAAAACTAACTATCTCAGTCGCTTTTTTAAGCTCGTCTTTGTATCTTGCAAGTTGTTCAACTAACAAACAAAATAAGAAAATGAGCGCTATTTTAGATATTCACGCAAGGCAAATCTTTGATTCACGAGGAAACCCTACTGTAGAGGTAGATGTTATTACAGAAAATGGAATAATGGGAAGGGCAGCTGTTCCTTCAGGAGCTTCTACCGGAGAACATGAAGCTGTTGAGCTTCGTGATGGAGGTGATGATTATATGGGGAAAGGAGTTGCCACTGCAGTAGATAACGTAAATGGTGAGATCGCTTCAAAGCTTTTAGGGTTTTCTGTTTTTGAGCAGAACCTTATAGACCAGACCATGATAGATCTTGACGGCACGCCTAATAAATCTAAACTTGGAGCAAATGCTATTCTTGGAGTTTCTTTAGCAGTTGCTAAAGCAGCAGCGAATGAGCTTAACATGCCGTTATATCGTTATGTTGGAGGAGTAAGTGCAAATACACTTCCGGTACCAATGATGAATATTATAAACGGTGGTTCGCATAGTGATGCGCCAATCGCATTTCAGGAATTCATGATAATGCCTGTAATGGCTGAAAGCTTTTCTCATGCCTTAAAAATGGGAACTGAAATTTTCCATAATCTTAAGAAAGTTCTTCATGACCGTGGTTTAAGTACCGCTGTAGGAGATGAAGGTGGTTTTGCACCAACTCTGGATGGAACTGAAGATGCTCTGGATACCATTATGAACGCTATTAAAAAAGCGGGATATAATCCGGGGAAAGATGTGATGATCGCTTTAGATTGTGCCGCTGCTGAATTCTATGTAGATGGCAAATATGATTATACAAAATTTGAAGGTGATAAAGGACAGGTTAGATCCAGTGAAGAGCAGGCGGAATATCTTGCTGAATTAGCTTCTAAATATCCTATTATCTCTATTGAAGATGGAATGGATGAAAATGACTGGGAAGGTTGGAAAGCTGTAACAGATAAGATTGGTGATAAAGTTCAGCTGGTTGGAGATGACCTTTTTGTAACGAATGTGGAAAGACTTGGTCGCGGGATCAAAGAAAATATTGCCAATTCCATTCTTATCAAGGTTAACCAGATTGGTACTTTAACCGAAACTATCGCAGCGGTTAATATGGCGCACAATGCAGGTTATACTTCTGTAATGTCTCATAGATCTGGAGAAACTGAAGATAATACTATTGCAGATCTTGCTGTAGCTCTTAATACCGGACAGATCAAAACAGGATCAGCTTCCCGAAGTGATCGTATGGCCAAGTACAATCAATTACTTAGAATTGAGGAAGAATTAGGAGATGTTGCTTACTATCCGCAGGATAAAGCATTCAAGATAAAATAATTTTATTCTTAAATTTTTAAAGCCTCTTCTGTTGAAGGGGCTTTTTTATTTCAATTATGTTATCTTAACACTCTGCGTATTTTATAAAATGAATAATATTATTATTTTAAATGCGAACTAACTAAATCCATTATTTAATTGAAATCTAAATTCCTTTTCGTAGCGGCAGAGAATGACGCGATCCCACGTTGTAAAGCTGGTGGGATGGGAGACGTAGTAAGAGATGTGCCAAGGCAAATAGCAGAGAAGGGAGATGAAGTTTTTGTGGTAACCCCATCATATTCCCGATTGCATCAGGAAAATGGCACAAAAATTTCTGATATCAACTTTGTTTTCAGGGGAGTTCCCCATGCTGGAGAGATCTATGAAGTTCAGCCAAAAAAGGAAATTAATGGGATTCATCATTATGTGATTCACCACCCCGATATTAAAGCCGGGGACATAGCGCATATATATTACAATGATCCGGATCAGCCCTTTTTTACAGATGCAAATGTTTTTTCCCTGTTCTGTACTGCTGTGGCGGCATCTATTAGAGATGGGATCTTTGGAAAACTGGACATAGTACATCTACATGACTGGCATACCAGTATGCTGCTTTTCCTGAGGAAGTTCAATCCAATTTATAAAGGCTTAAAGAATATTCGTTTTGTGTATTCTATCCATAACCTTGCAATCCAGGGAATAAGACCATTCAATGATAATTTTTCATCTGTGGATGCCTTCTTTCCGGAAATTGAATATGATAAAGAGTTATTGTATGATAAAAGGTATTCCGGTTGTATAAACCTTATGGCTGTTGGAATTCGTCTGGCAGATGCGGTGCATACTGTTTCGGCATCTTACATGGATGATATTCAAAAACCGAGTAATCCGCCGCATTTTATTGGAGGAGAAGGTCTGGAAGATGATCTTAAAAAAGCAAATGAAGAGAACAGGCTTTTCGGGATCCTGAATGGAGCCAATTACGCAAACGTGAATCAGGTGGAAAAAGGTATACTTTTCCGTCAGGTAATTCGCAGGCTTTTTAGATGGCTGCAAGAGGAGAAAAAAGATTATAAGGCGCATTACATGGCGCATACCGGAGAGAAACTAACCCGCTGGCAGGAAAAACAACCGGATTTTATTTGTACCAGTGTCGCCCGGTTAACTGAACAAAAATTCTTTTTCTTTAAAGAAGATCCAGATTTATTGCCTGCATTAATGCAAAAACTAACCGAGGTCAATGGTGTTTATATTCTTTTGGGAACAGGTGCCCCGGAATATGAGTTGATCTTTAGGGAAGCGAGTTATGTTCACAAAAATCTGATCTTTGTAAATGCACAATCTGAAAGCATAATCGATATGCTTTATCAGGAAGCAGATCTTTATTTAATGCCAAGCCAGTTTGAACCTTGTGGAATAAGTCAAATGCTGGCGATGAGAAATGCGCAGCCTTGTTTGGTGCATAATACCGGAGGATTAAAAGACACGGTGGAGCATGGAGTTACGGGGTTCAGTTTTGATGGAAATACGGTAAAAGAAAAAACTGAAGATTTCGTGACCAAATTTTCTGAAGCTGTAGATCTGTTTTTTAATGATAAAAAGAAGTGGAAAGAGATTTGTGAGAATGCCAGGAATACCAGATTTACCTGGGAGAAGTCTGTGGGTCAATATTATAAAGATCTTTATAAGCTGTAATTTTCTAACTCCTTTAAATACTTTTTTCCTGCTGCATTATTATCCAAATTGGGTAAGAGAAATTAAAGGAATGGGTGATTTTTCTCATTCTTAAGGCATTATTATTAAAACCTCCTCAAAATTTTTGCCTGTACTTCGTTAAAATTCACGATAAGTGAATAAAATAGGGTGATTTCTGAAATTTCCTCACTCTCCTTAAAATAATTTTAACACTAAATTTCGTAATTTAGCAAATCTTAAAAATTAATCTAAAAAGAACTATATATAATATGTCTAAAACAGCGACTCTCGAATTTGATGGAAAGAAATACGAGTTTCCCATTACTGTGGGGACCGAAGATGAAATAGGGGTAGATATCAAGAAACTGCGTGCAGAAGCAGGCTTAATTACTCTTGATCCCGGATTTAAAAATACAGGAAGCTGTGAGAGTGCAATAACATTTTTAGACGGGGAAAAGGGAATCCTGAGATACCGTGGATACGCTATTGAAGATCTTGCAGAAAAAGCTGATTTCTTAGAAGTTGCTTACTTGCTTATTTTTGGTGAGCTTCCAAATAAAACTCAGCTAGAGAAATTCACAAACGATATTAAAGAGCAATCTCATGTTGATGAGGAGATGAAGAAGATCCTTGATGGATTTCCAAAATCTGCTCACCCTATGGGAGTACTTTCTTCGTTAACAAGTGCGCTAATTGCTTTTAACCCATCTTCAGTAGATGTTTCTTCAGAAGAAGATATGTACAAAGCGATCGTAAAGATCCTTGGAAAATTCCCGGTTCTTGCAGCCTGGACGCTAAGAAAGAAAAACAGTCTTCCGCTAAACTATGGTGATGAAGATCTGGGATATGTTGAGAATCTTCACAAAATGATGTTCGAAAAACCGAACAAAACTTATAGTGTGGATAAAGCGGTTATCGATGCCCTTGACAAACTATTAATCCTTCATGCAGATCACGAACAAAACTGTTCTACTTCAACAGTAAGAATGGTAGGTTCTTCTCACGCCGGATTATTCGCTTCAATTTCTGCTGGTATTTCAGCTTTATGGGGTCCTCTTCATGGAGGTGCTAACCAGGCTGTAATCGAAATGCTTGAGAGAATTAAAGAAGATGGTGGAGACACTCATAAATTCATGCAAAAAGCCAAAGACAAGGACGATCCGTTCCGTCTTATGGGATTCGGGCATAGAGTTTATAAGAACTTCGATCCACGTGCTAAGATTATCAAACGATCTGCAGATGAGGTTCTTGGACAATTAGGAGTAGAGGATCCAGTATTGGATATTGCTAAAGGTCTTGAGAAAGAAGCTCTTGAAGACGACTACTTCGTACAAAGAAAACTATATCCTAACGTAGACTTTTACTCAGGTATTATCTATCGCGCATTGGGTATTCCTGTGGATATGTTCACGGTGATGTTCGCTCTTGGTAGACTACCGGGATGGATCGCACAATGGAGAGAAATGAGGTTAAGAAAAGAACCAATTGGTAGACCAAGACAAATTTATATTGGTGAGAATCTAAGAGATTTTAAACCTTTAGGAAGCAGATAATTGATACTGTAACCTATATAATGTATAAAAGAAAAAGCTTCATCATCGTATGGAGCTTTTTTATATTTGCCAAAATCTTCAGAAATGAAATTGAATGTAACAAATGAAACTTCCAGATTAAGAGCCGTGGTACTGGGTACGGCAAAAAGTATTGGTCCTATCCCTACTTTGGAAGAGGCTTATGATCCAAAATCCAAAGAACATATCATCGCGGGAACTTATCCCAAAGAAGAAGATATGGTTAGGGAAATGGAATCTGTAGCGGAGGTTTTGGAAAAATATGATGTCAAGGTTTACCGCCCTGAGATCATTGAAAATTATAATCAGATATTTACAAGAGATATTGCATTTGTTATAGACGATAAGTTCATAAAATCTAATATTCTGCCAGATCGTGGTCAGGAGATCGATGCGATAGATCATGTGATGAAGCAAATAGATCCTTCTAAGATCGTTACGCTTCCCGAAGAAGCACATATAGAAGGTGGCGATGTAATGCCCATGGGAGATCATATCTTTGTGGGAACCTATAAAGGAGCTGATTACAGGAACTTTATCACCGCCCGTACCAATCTTCAGGCAGTGGATGCTTTGCAGGAGTTGTTTCCTGATAAAAAAGTGGTTTCCTTCAGTTTAAAGAAAAGCAATAGCATTGCCAAGGATAATGCCCTGCATTTGGATTGTTGTTTCCAGCCGGTAGGTAAGGATAAAGCAATTATATATAAAGATGGATTTTTACATGAAGAGGAATACAATTGGTTGATCAAATATTTTGGAAGAGCCAATGTATATGAAATTACCAGGGACGAGATGTACCAGATGAACTCCAATATTTTCTCTATTTCTGAAGATGTGGTAATTTCAGAAAAAGGATTTACCCGCCTGAATTCATGGTTAAGAGAACAGGGAATTACGGTAGAGG
>NZ_JBLVTL010000001.1:688398-702534 GCF_048285835.1 Christiangramia aquimixticola | reverse complement strand
ATTGTTGAGATGTTCAACTTTACCACTAATCAGAGACTAAAAAAATAAAAAGATGAGACAGATCACAGATACAATATTGATGGTGAGACCGGTAGGTTTTCGTATGAACGAACAAACTGCTGTCAATAATTACTTTCAGAAGAAAATTGAAGGAAAGGATATAAATGAACTTGCCGCCAAAGAATTTGATTCTTTCGTGGAAAAACTTCGGGGAGTTGGAGTAAAGGTTATCGTGGTCGATGATTTGAAAGAAGATGATACTCCGGATTCAATTTTCCCAAATAACTGGGTTTCTTTTCATAATGACGGACAGATAGCTTTATACCCAATGTTTGCTGAAAACAGGAGGAAAGAACGCAGATTGGAATATTTCGCCAGACTGGAAGACGAAGGTTTTAAGATCAAGGATATCGTAGACTATACTTCTGCTGAAGAAGATGACATTTTTCTTGAAGGAACGGGTAGCCTTATTCTTGACAGAGTAAATGAGAAAGCGTATTGTGCAATCTCTCCACGAGCAGACGAAGAGCTGGTAATAGAATTCTGTGAAGATTTTGAATACACTCCGGTAATATTTAATGCCTACCAGACAGTGGAGGGGAAGCGTTTGCCCATTTATCACACCAATGTTCTAATGTGTGTAGCTGAAGAGTTCGCCGTTATTTGTCTCGATACTATAGATGATGCCAAGGAGCGAAAAAATGTACTCAAGCATCTGAAAATGGATAATAAAGAAATCATCGCCATTACTGAAGAGCAAATGCACGAATTTGCAGGTAATATGCTTCAGGTAAAAGGTGCTGATAAAAAGTATCTGGTCATGAGTGCCAGAGCACATAGGTCTCTTACTAAAGACCAGGTGCAGAAAATAGAAAAACATTGTGAGATCCTTAGTTCAGAAATCAGTACTATCGAAACCTGTGGTGGAGGGAGTGCGAGATGTATGATGGCTGAGGTGTTTTTGCCAAAAGCTTAGATTCTTTCTTTTCTTCTTTTTAGTAATTTTTTGCTGAAGAGAACAATAAAAAGCACGCTGAGCATTGCAAATGGCAGTGAGCTGATGATCAGGAATTTTTGCATCGCAGTTAATACATTTGAATCTGGCTTCACTGTGCCCAAAACAACAATTGCCTCACAAAAAATAAATATTAATACCGCCCATGCCAGGCGGTATTTCTTTTTAGGTTCAGTATTTCCATCGTCTGTAAACATGCTTAAAACATAGATGGCAGAATCTACTGAAGTAACCAGAAAACTTACCAGAAGTATAATCACAATTATACTTGTCACTGCAGGGAAGGGAAGCGTTTCAAAGAAAATAAAAAGGGAAGTAAAAACATTTCCAAATTCATCATTATAAGCAGGTAGTGTATCTATAAATTCGAAGGCTGAGGTTCCAAAAACGCTGAACCAGAAAAAACTCCCAAGCGACGGAATTAACAGGACTCCCAGCACCATTTCTCTTAAAGTTCTTCCCTGTGAAATTCGGGCGATAAAGATCCCGGTAAATGGAGCCCAGGCCAGCCAGAACGCCCAGTAATAATAGGTCCAGTCGGTTAAAAAATTAATTCCGGGATCATATTTCCCGGAGGCAAGACTAAGCGGAATAAAATCGAAAATATAATGGTAGAGTGAATTGAAAAAATTTGAAAGTATCAACAGTATATTTCCCTGCAGGAATACAAAGAGGAGTAATCCCAGGGCGATATAGATATTCCAATTTGATATTTTACTGATTCCTTTCTTGACTCCTGCCCAGGCCGAAAGAAAGGCGAGAACACAAATTATAAAAACTAAAATCAGGTTCTGAAGCAGGGAGCCGGGTTCTCTGGATTCCAAATGAGTTAAACCACCTTCTATCTGGGAAGTTCCCAAACCAATCGCAGCCACCAATCCAATAACCGTAGTCAGGATGGTGATAATATCTATTGAGGAAGAGAAGAAGGTGTGTTTTCTAAAGGAACTGAATCCTGAGCTAAGTCTGATATCCTGCTTATCAATAAAAATTGAGTAACCAATGATGACCGCAAATAAGCCATAGAAGGCCCAGGCTGTAAATCCCCATTGATAAAATGTATATTCCAGGGAGATAATTTCGGCAGTCTGCCCGGTATTAATAGGTGGATTTAATTTCATGAATACCGGTTCCTGAACGGCTCGCAAAAGAATTCCCGCGCCCATCCCGGCGCTGTACAACATGGCGATCCAGGTTAAGCGGTTAAAATCTGGCGGAGCATTCCCCAGCCGTAATCTTCCGAATTTCGAAAAGGCAATAATTAATAGGAACAGGACACATCCCAGACCAAGCCAAAGATAAAATGTCCCAAAATATTCCCGTACCCAAAGCGATCCTACTTCGATTGCGTTATAAAACTGATCTGTGAAAAAAAAGATCAAAATAGAACTGCTAATCAGGATCAATGCAGGTACAAGGAATTGATTTCTAAGAAAACTCTTTATAAATGTATTCAACTTTGTAGTCCTAAATTGAAGAGTTGGTATTTTGATTTCCGGCGATCTTCTGTATCATTCCTTCAAATATAAAAAAGTGAAATGGATACATGGCATACCAGTATGCCCGGCCCAATAAACCTTTAGGTCGAAAGGTGGCAACCTGGTGCAATACATTATTTTCGTCGATCCTGAATTCCAGCCAGGCTTCGCCGGGAACTTTCATTTCAGCAAATAATAGGAGTCTTCTGTTCTCTTTATCGGCCAATAAAACTCTCCAGAAATCCAGGGAATCTCCGGCGTTGATTCGGGTAGGATGGGTTCTTCCTCTTCTCAGGCCTACGCCACCAAATAGTTTGTCAAAATGACCTCTTATTTGCCAGAGCCAGTTCCCATAGTACCATCCGTTTAATCCGCCAATGGCCCAGATCCTTTCCAGGACAATTTCCGGTTCGTCAACTTTTATAGATTTTTTGTCCTGTACACAACCATATGTTGGAATCTGGATGTATTTATTAAGTCCTTTATCAAGCCGCCCACTACTCAGGGAATCTTTCCAGCTTGATATCACTTCATTTTGTTCGATCTTATAAAAGGCCTGAGCAATTGCTTCTTTATATGAAATAAGGTCAATATTCAGGATTTCCTGCAATCTGGTGTCTTTGGTGATCACTTCTACAGACATGCTGTCCACAAGATTTTGAGCCAGCCGGTAAGATGTGGAAGTAACAAAGTATAACCAATAAGAACTTAGTTTTGGTGACATAACGGGAACACTAACAATCCAGATCTTTAGACCTCTTACTTCGGCATATTGCTCCATCATTTCCTTATAGGTAAGTATATCCGGTCCGCCAACATCAAAAGATTGATTATAACAATCTTCCCGGCCAATCACCCCGGTGAGATATTGAATGATATTCCTAATGGCAATTGGCTGAATTCTGGTATTGACCCATTTTGGAGTGATCATCGCCGGAAGTTTTTCGCATAGATCCCGAATGATCTCAAAAGAAGAACTTCCGCTCCCTACAATTATGGCAGCGCGTAAAACCGTAAGATTAAATTTTCCCTTATAAAGGGTTTCTTCCACCGCCTTTCTGGATTCAAGATGTTTGGAAAGTTTTTCTTCATTTATGATCCCGCTCAGGTATATAACCTGCTTAACAGAAGTTTCTGCCATTATTTTATTGAAATTTCTGGCAGCCTGCGCTTCTTTTTCATCAAAATCACTGGTGGAAGCACTCATGGAGTGGATGAGGTAAAAGGCGATATCAATATCCTTAATTTTTTGTGGAGCTGTATCATCTTTAAGAAAATCCAGTTCCACTACCTCTACATTTTCCTGGAGATCCTCATTTGAGGTAAATCTGTTTTTATTACGGACAGCACAAATCACCTCGTGACCCTGTTCGAGTAATTGGGGTAAAAGCCTCATGCCTATGTAACCATTGGCACCCGTAAGTAATATGCGCATTATGAAGAATTGAACATCAAATTATAAATTTAATTGTTACTTTTCCTTCAGATTAATAAAACTTTATTAAATGAATAATGTATTAAAATTCGTTCTCCTGATAATTGGAGTTGGTTTGGTGGGATATGGAATCTATGATCTGGTTACTCCGGAATTTTCGATTGATGCGGGACCACTGCAGGTGGAAGCTCATGGAGATAATACTCAGTCTTACGCAATGGTCGTATTTGGAATTCTGTCCCTGATAGGAGGCCTGGCATTTAAAAAAAGATAAACACTTATTAATTTTAATTTCTTCTTTATAGATCCTCGATTTGAGTAGGAGCATTGTCTGATTTATAATCGAGGATTTTCTGAAAAAATTTATGAATACCGGGTTTGTTGGCCTTCACCTTTATAAAGAAGTGATCCTTGTAAATTCCGTATTCTTCTGCCTTCCCTTTATACAGATTGAGTTTGAAATAGGGGATAATAAGTGCGTAAGTTTCCAATAAGGAGCGAAACCTTATAATTATTCCCTTTCTGCGCATCTCCACATTGCAGTTATTTGCATTATTATCCAGAATCAAAAGATTATGTATTTCCAGGCTGGTGGATGTAATCTCTAATTTAGGGGAGCCGGAACCTTTGAGTTTAACCCTTTCCATGAGGGTAAAGGGGCGTCCCACCTGTTTGTTGATTTTTTCAGTGAGGGCAGGCCGATTATAAGAGACATTTACAAGCATTTCTTTTTCTTAAATATAAGGATTTGGGCACTAAGCCTGCCGGTTGGAACTTCATTTCTTTTTATCTTTGCCCACCTAATAACCGGAAATAAGCAAAAAAGCTGAGGAAAATGAACATTGAACATATTCTTGCTTCAAAAGTTAAAGAAGCCGTTGTAAAACATTATGAGGTAGAGCCTAATCAAATAGAGTTCCAGCCTACCCGTAAAGATTTCGAAGGAGATATTACCCTGGTGGTTTTTCCTATGCTTAAACAGGTAAGGACTAACCCTGCGCAACTGGCTGAAAATATTGGAAAATTTCTTGAAGCAGAAGTGGAGGAAATTGCCGGTTATAATGTTATTCAGGGTTTCCTGAATATCCTTATTAGTGATAAATACTATATCAACTTCTTTAATGAAGTTAAAGATCGCGAAGATTATGGAATCCTCCTGCCGCAAAGCGATGCCAGTGGGATAATGGTGGAATATTCTTCTCCAAATACCAATAAACCTTTACACCTTGGTCATATACGTAATAACCTTTTAGGATATTCGGTTTCTGAAATTTTAAAGGCAGCCGGAAATCAGGTTTACAAGGTACAGGTGATCAACGATCGTGGGATACACATTTGTAAATCCATGGTTGCATGGCAAAAGTTTGGGAAGGGTGAAACTCCTGAGTCTACCGAGCTTAAAGGAGATAAGCTTGTTGGAAATTACTATGTAAGATTCGATAAAGAATATAAAAAAGAAATTTCTCAGTTAATAGAGGAAGGTAAGAGTGAGGATGAAGCCAAGGCACAAGCTCCTATTTTTGTGGAAGCACAGGAAATGCTTAGAAAATGGGAGGCTAATGACCCTGAAGTTGTAAAACTCTGGTCAACCATGAACCAGTGGGTTTATGATGGTTTTGACAAAACCTATGATGCGCTGGGAGTTGATTTTGATAAAAGCTACTACGAAAGTGAGACTTACCTTTTAGGGAAAGATAATATCCAGAAAGGTCTTGAAGATGGAGTTTTTTATAAAAAAGAAGACGGAAGTGTTTGGATTGACCTTAGTGATGAAGGTCTTGATGAAAAGATCGTTCTTAGAAGTGATGGGACGGCAGTTTATATGACCCAGGATATTGGAACGGCCATCCAGCGATTTGCCGATTTCGATATCAATCAAATGGTTTATACTGTTGGAAATGAGCAGGAGTATCATTTCAAAGTTCTTTTCCTTATTCTGAAAAAACTTGGGTATGAATGGGCAGAAGCTCTTTACCATTTAAGTTACGGGATGGTGGACCTTCCAAGCGGGAAAATGAAAAGTCGTGAGGGAACGGTGGTTGATGCAGATGATCTAATCCAGGAAATGGCAGATACCGCTAAAAGCATTTCTGAAGAACTTGGAAAGTTGGATGGTTATACAGATGCTGAAAAAGAAGAACTATATAGAATTATAGGTCTTGGAGCTTTAAAATATTATATTTTAAAAGTTGATCCAAGAAAACGTATCCTGTTTAATCCTGAAGAATCTGTAGATTTTCAGGGGAATACTGGGCCGTTTATCCAATATACCTATGCTCGTATCCAGTCGATCTTAAGAAAAGCAGACTTTGATACTACTGCTTCATTAAGTGATAGTTTCAGTTTTCATGAAAAGGAGAAGGAGCTTATTAAGCAGATCCAATTATATCCGGAAACTATTGCTCTTGCAGCAGAGAACCATTCTCCTGCATTGATCGCTAACTATACCTATGAACTGGTGAAATCTTTTAATTCTTTTTATCAGAATGTTCAGATCCTGGGAATAGATGAAGAAGATGAAAAAGTCTTTAGAGTACAGTTGTCTAAATTGGTAGCTAATATTATAAAATCGGCATTTGCTTTACTTGGAATTGAAGTGCCGGAAAGAATGTAGAAATATTACAAAGTTCGGGATTGCCCGGGCTTAATTTGAAATTAATTTAATGGGAATCCGGGAGTGATCGAATTTTAAATTTTGCACTTTCTCTTTCAGCTTCAAATCATTAAATTTGCAATTCGCTGTTTAGCAGTGAAAGAATAAAACCACAGGAAAGATTATGTTTGATAATTTAAGTGATAAGTTAGATAATGCCTTACATGTATTAAAAGGGCACGGACAGATTACCGAAGTAAACGTTGCTGAAACTCTTAAAGAGGTGCGTCGCGCCCTGGTTGATGCCGATGTTAACTATAAAATAGCCAAGGATTTTACTACTGTAGTAAAAGAAAAAGCGCTGGGACAAAATGTTCTTACGGCTCTTAAACCCGGACAAATGATGGTTAAGCTTGTTAAAGACGAGCTTACTGAATTAATGGGTGGAGAAGCTGAAGGTATCAATCTTTCCGGGGATCCTTCTGTGATTTTGATGTCTGGTTTACAGGGTAGTGGTAAAACCACCTTCTCCGGTAAGCTGGCTAACTTCCTTAAAAATAAGAAAACCAAGAAGCCATTATTGGTAGCTTGTGATGTTTACCGTCCGGCAGCGATCAATCAGCTGCATGTGGTAGGGGATCAAATTGGTGTTGAAGTTTTTTCTGATGAAGGGAATCAGGATCCCGTAGCTATTTCCAAAGCTGCAATCGCTTATGCCAAGGAAAATGGACATAATGTGGTGATTATTGATACCGCTGGTCGACTTGCTGTAGATGAAGCGATGATGACCGAGATCTCCAATATTCATAAAGCTATCGAGCCACAGGAAACTCTTTTTGTGGTGGATTCCATGACTGGTCAGGATGCGGTTAATACTGCTAAGACCTTCAACGAACGTTTGAATTTTGATGGGGTTATTCTTACCAAATTAGATGGTGATACTCGTGGTGGTGCGGCCATTTCGATCAAATCTGTAGTTAATAAACCAATCAAATTTATTGGTACAGGTGAGAAAATGGATGCTATTGATATTTTCTACCCTTCCCGTATGGCCGACAGGATTCTGGGGATGGGAGATGTTGTTTCCCTTGTTGAAAGAGCTCAGGAGCAGTATGATGAAGAAGAAGCAAGAAAACTTCAGAAGAAAATTGCCAAGAATAAGTTTGGTTTCGATGATTTCCTGAATCAGCTTCAGCAGATCAAGAAAATGGGATCTATGAAAGATCTTTTAGGGATGATTCCGGGAGCAGGAAAAATGCTTAAAGATGTAGATATTGATGATGATGCCTTTAAAGGAATCGAAGCCATCATTCATTCTATGACTCCAGACGAAAGAAGTGAGCCAAAAATTATCAATGCAAGTCGTAAAAAGAGAATTGCAAAAGGTTCTGGGACTACCGTTCAGGAAGTGAATCAGTTATTGAAGCAGTTCAACCAGATGGGTAAAATGATGAAGATGATGCAGGGTGGCGGTGGCCGCAAGATGATGCAAATGATGAAGGGAATGCAATAGTTTAGGATTTTAGACACAACACATAACAACAAACACACAACAACTAAATGACGATTCTCGATGGTAAGAAAGTAAGTAATGACATTAAAAATGAAATTGCTGCTGAAGTTACCAAAATCAAAAAAAGAGGTGAGAAAGTTCCACACCTTGCTGCTATTATAGTAGGGAAGGATGGAGCGAGTTTAACCTATGTAAACAGTAAGGTTAAGGCTTGTGAAAGAGTAGGATTTGAATCTTCTCTTTACAGGTTGCCTCATACTGTGAGCGAAGTTGAGCTTTTGGATAAGATCGAAGAGCTTAACCAAAATGACGAAATCGATGGGTTCATTGTTCAGCTGCCGTTACCACCACAAATCGATACTCAAAAAGTATTGAATGCCGTGGATCCGGATAAGGATGTGGACGGATTCCATCCTACCAATTTTGGGAAAATGGCTCTGGATATGACCACCTTTATTCCGGCGACTCCGTTTGGTATCCTTGAATTGCTGGAGAGATATGATATTCCAACCAAAGGGAAGCATACCGTTGTTATTGGAAGAAGTTATATAGTGGGAAGACCAATGAGTATTTTGATGGGAAGAAGTGGATTCCCTGGGAATTCCACGGTTACTCTAACTCATGAGTTTACCAAGAATATCAACCAGGTTACCTCTCAGGCAGATATTATTATTATAGCTGTTGGAATTCCAGATTTTCTAAAGGCGGAAATGATCAAGGATGATGCAGTGATCATTGATGTTGGAATTACCAGAGTTCCTGATGATTCAACCGAAAAGGGTTATGTAATTAAAGGAGATGTAGATTTTGAAAATGTAAGTAAAAAGGCAGAATATATAACTCCGGTTCCGGGAGGAGTAGGACCAATGACGGTTTCCATGCTTTTAAAGAATACCTTACTGGCGCGGGAGAGACATAAAAAAAGAAGTATAGACAACATTAGATAAAAAGAAAAAGGGAATTAAAATTCCCTTTTTTTTATGCCTGTTCCTCAAGTTTCCAGTCGAGGTAATTATGCAAATCGGTTTCAATAAATCGTAATCCAAATGTGATCACTGCCATATCATCTATATATCCAAGTCCCGGAATAAAATCAGGAATAATATCCAGCGGATTCAAAATATATAAAAAAGCAAATGCAATGGTAGCAATGGTAAACCAGGGCACTTTTGTATAAATACCCCTGCGGTAATCTTTCAGCATTCCATACATCACTTTAGCCAGTTCACTGTACTTCTGAAGCATTCCGGAATTATTGATCTTCCGGTCAACTTCTTTCTGATTATCCATGGCGATACTCACATCGTCATCATCGATTTTGGTGACTTCAGCGTTCATATACTCCTCATCGATGTTCTTTGTCCATTTTCCAAACATATCTGTCAATTTTTAATTTATAATCTGTGATGGGCATTACCATATTCCTTTTTATAGATCCTCAATATTAAAAGGAAAAGGGATATTAGTAATGGACCGAATATTAATCCAATAAACCCAAATAGTGGCACTCCAACCACTACACCAAATAATGTAATTAGAGGGTGCACACTGGCAAGGCGTTCTAATACATATAAACGAATAATATTATCTGTGGAGCCCACAACAACAAACCCGTATACGAGCAATGCTATGGCCTGTGCATTTAAACCCTGAGCAAATAGCAGGATTGCTGCCGGAATAATCCCTATTGCTGTTCCAATAAATGGAATCATGGATCCAATGGCGGTTATAACAAACCAGAAAAAAGGATCTGGAACTCCAAAAATTAAAAATCCAATTAAGGCTATAATACCCTGTACAAAAGCTACTAAAGGAATACCCAGCGCATTTGATTTTACAAGTTGATTACTTTCTTCCCCAATAATGCGTAAATTATCTTTCCCTAAAGGAATATAGGTGATCATGGATTCACGCATGGATTTATGATTGGTCAACATATAATAAAGCATGAAATACATGATCCCAATAGCGATAAAGGCATTAAAGGTTCCGCCTGCAAGGTTTTGTAAATTGGCAGAGATCCAACTTGTAATTGCAGTGGTATCTATCCCGGAACTTATATCATAGCCCAGATGTTCTTCTGCGAGAGTAAGCTGGTCCTTTAAGGCACTTAAAACCCTTTCTGAATTCGCTACCGCTTTTCCAATTTTGGAAGTCAGCATTACCGCGATAAGCGAAACCGGTATAAGTATACCCACAAAACTTCCCGCCATTAGTAGAGAAGCAGCAAGAGGTGGCTTCCATCCTCGAGCAACCAGAGATTTCATCCAGCCTTTTAACAGGACATAAAGAGTGATTGCTCCCAATATTCCGGAGAGATAGGGTAAGACTTCTCTAAATATTAATACCGATAGGAATAATATAAGGAGTAGTACAAATATTTGCCGTACTAAGGACGGCTTCAGCTTATCCATTTGGTTGGTTGTTGGTTTGGTTTTTCTAGGAAGCAAACAGCTGGCTCATATCTTTAAACGCTTTAAACTCCAGCGCATTTCCGCTTGGATCCTTGAAGAACATGGTTGCCTGTTCTCCCGGTTTCCCTTCAAACCGTATATATGGTTCAATTATAAACTCTATGTTTTTAGACTTTAGGAGTTTTGCAAATTCATGAAATACCTCCCATTGTAATACCACTCCAAAATGAGGTACAGGAACTTCTTTTCCGTCTACAGGATTAGAAGTGTTTTGAGTTGTTTCTTTAGGATCCTGATAATGGATGACCAGCTGATGCCCGAAAAAATTAAAATCTACCCAATGGTCACTGCTTCTGCCTTCGCCACAACCTAAAGTCTCTTTATAGAACTTTCTGCATTTTTCAAGGTTGGATACCGGAATGGCAAGATGGAATGGTTGAACCTTCATTCTTATTAATATTTGATCAGGATTTTAAAGATATAAACTTTGCCTTTAATTGGCTGATCTAAATTTAACAAGAACGGAGAACAGTAGGGGAAATAAATCCGCTAATTCTCTGTTAAGATTTTGGTTTCCGTGGTCTTTTAGCTCTGGGTTGTTTTGGAGTCTGGATCATCGATCCTTCTTCGGTTTTGGTGGATTCACCCAGTAACCTGTTAATGGTGGTAAGTTCTTCCTGGGTTAGATTACGCCATTCTCCTACCGGAATGTCCAGGCTCACATTCATGATCCTTACCCGTTTAAGCGAGGTAACCTCATAGCCTAAAAATTCACACATCCGGCGAATTTGTCGGTTAAGGCCCTGGGTTAAAATGATTTTAAAGGTGTGGTGACCCAATTTTTCAACCTCACAATCGCGGGTTATGGTATCCAGAATTGGAACACCGGAGCTCATTTTCTTGATAAAATCCTGAGTTATGGGTTTGTTTACAGATACAACATATTCTTTTTCGTGGTTGTTACGGGCCCTTAAGATCTTATTTACAATATCGCCATCATTGGTTAAAAATATCAATCCTTCACTAGGTTTATCCAATCGGCCAATTGGGAATATTCGTTTGGGATAATTGATATAATCAATAATATTATCTTTTTCAACTCGTGTATCTGTAGTGCAAACAATCCCTACAGGTTTATTGAAAGCTAAATAAACATTAGGTTCTTTAAGCTCAGCCTTGCTAACCGGTTCGCCGTTAACTTTAACCACATCCCCGGGTTTTACTTTAGTTCCCATTTCCGGCACCTCATCATTGATGGTGATCCTTCCCTGATCTATAAGTTTATCTGCCTCCCGTCTGGAGCAATATCCTAACTGACTTAAATATTTGTTTATTCTAACTTCGTCTGCCATAAAATTGATTCTTTGGCAAAGATACATTTTAGCAAGCAGAGCTGAAATTCCTCAAAAAATTAAAATTTTTAAAACCTGAGGCAACCTTTCGTAACTTTTAGCCGTCTATATAAATAGAAGCCCTTTTTAAATATGGTAAAAGTTATACAGCTTTTTAAAAATGAATCCTCTTTAATTAAAAGGGCAGTTGCCGGGAAACGGGATGCCCAGAAGCGGATTTATGAGCTGTATTCACCTAAGATGTTGAGTGTTTGCAGGCAATACATAAAAGACCTGCATCATGCTGAAGAAATTATGCTAACCGGTTTCTTGAAGGTTTTTACACACCTAAAAAGTTTTAAAAGTGAAGGCAGCTTCGAGGGGTGGATTAGAAAGATAATGGTAAGAGAAGCCATTTCCTTTTTACGAAAACAGAAAAAACTGGAGTTTCAAGATGATGAGGTGTTTAGCGTGCAGGATGCCTACAACAATATAAATTCTGAAATGGAGGTGGCAGAAATTCAAAGTCTTATTGATGCTTTGCCGGAAGGATATAAAACAGTATTTGTGATGTATGCTGTGGAAGGATACGGTCACGCTGAAATTGCTGAAATGCTTGAAATAAGTGAAGGGACTTCAAAATCCCAGCTGTTTAAAGCGCGCAAGTTACTTCAGCAAAAACTAATAAAAATTAATAACTCAGATTATGGCGCCAATTAAGTTTGAAGAGCATATAAAGGAAAAGTTGGCTAAGCGGGAGATAAAACCTTCGGCAGCCGGTTGGGAAAAATTAAATGAGCAGTTAGAGGTCCAGAATAAAAATCGGTCTAACAAAAAATGGTGGTATTCTTCTGTTGCTGCAGTTGCGGTGCTTATCATTTACGGAGTCTTATTTGTCGATTTGAATAGTTCAAAGGAAATTCAAATAGTTGATACTCCTTCAGAAGAAATTGAAGTGGAAAAAGATGAACTTATTCAGCAAGAAAGTGTAGTCAAAAAAAGGCCGGAAGAATTTCTAACTGAAAGCACGCCCAATGAGAGCAGTTCGAAGGCAAGAACCAGTCCGCTAATAAAAAAAGATACCAGAAAACAAATTTCTCATTTAGCTTCAGAAGATGTGAAACCTCAAAATAAGGTAATCCTTGATACATTGAACGACTTCAAAAAAACGATCCTTTTACAGGAAGTGGAGACTCTGCTTGCTAATGCTTCCAAAAAGGAAGAAGTTACCGAAGCTGAAATTAATGCCTTGCTGGCAAATGCTGCAAAAGAAATTAGTAGAAATGCTAACGGTATAGAAACGGGAAAAATTAGTCCGTCCGGTTTACTTGCGGAAGTTGAATATGAAGTGGATCAGTCATTCCGGAAAGAAGTATTTGACTTTCTTAAAGCCGAATTTTTAAAAGCCAAAACCGCCGTTGCCACCAGAAACGAGTAATATCTAAATTTTAATATTCATCACCCTTAGCGGGTCATTCATCAATCCAATTTTGATGCGGAATATCAGATCCACATCAGAAATTTAAAACCTAATATTATGAAAACTATCATTCTCTATTTTTCAATTTTCATTCTCACTTTTTCTGCTCAAAATATATTTAGCCAGGAAAAAACCAAAGCCGAACTTGTGGAAATAATTCAGGCTAAAAAAGATTCTATCATAACAGAAGAAAAAGAACAGCTTCGAATTAAAGTGGAAAAGATCAACACTCAACTCGAAAACAAGGAAATTTCGCGAGAGGAGGCAGATCGCCTTAAAAAAGAGGCTGCGCTGCTACATGCAAAGAATATTGAGAACAGGGTCGCGATCATGGAAAATAAAATGGAATTGGATGAGCGCAATCGGGAATATGGGAATATGGTATCTTTAGAGGTAGGCGAAGATGGAAAAATAGTTCAGGTGGTTTCTGCCGCAAAGGAGAGAAAATATGATACTCGCACAACTAGCGACCTAGTGATGGCCTTTGGATTTAATAATGCTCTGGAAGAGGGACAGTCTTTAAACGATTCAGATTTTAAGTTGGGTGGCAGTCGTTTCTTCGAAATTGGCTGGGCCTGGAAAACCCGGGTTTTCGATAACTCCAATTGGTTGAGATTCAAATATGGTTTCTCTTTTCAATTTAATGGTCTAAAGCCAACCAATAACCGTTTCCTGGTGGAAGATAATGGCATGACAAGCCTGGAAGATTTTGAATTTGACCTTGATAAATCAAAATTCAGAATGGATAACCTGGTAATGCCACTGCATTTTGAATTTGGCCCTTCTTCCAAAACCGAAACCGAAAACCGAATTAGATATAGTACCGAGGGTAAGCTGAAAATAGGTTTAGGTGGATATGCCGGTTTTAACCTTGGAG
>NZ_JBLVTL010000001.1:664560-688340 GCF_048285835.1 Christiangramia aquimixticola | reverse complement strand
AGATTACAATACGAACGATTTCGTGTATGGTCTTAGTGGTTATATGGGATGGGGCGGAGCAACCCTTTATGCGAAATACGATCTTAACCCTTTGTTCAAAGAGCCAAATGCAGAGATACATAATGTGTCACTTGGCTTAAGATTCGATGTGGATTAATTAGCCATTTATATTGTAAATTTGCAAGGCTTTAAAATTGGAGGTTCCGTTTTTAAAGCCTTATCTTTTTTGTAATTTCCACCCATTAAATCTGAATAGAATTGATCTCAAGAACCACCATAGATAATGTATTTGAAACTGCCCGGGTAGAAGAAGTTATTGGTGATTTTGTACAGTTAAAGAAATCAGGGAGTAATATGAAGGGCCTCAGTCCTTTTACAGATGAACGCTCCCCAAGTTTTATGGTTTCTCCTGTAAAGCAAATCTGGAAGGATTTTAGTAGCGGAAAAGGAGGGAATGTAGTGGCTTTTCTAATGGAGCATGAGCATTTCACTTACCCGGAAGCAATTCGTTACCTCGCAAAAAAATACGGGATAGAGATCGAGGAGACCCAGCAAAGCGATGAGCAAAAAGAACAGGCGAATGAGAAGGAGAGCATGTATCTTGTTTCTGAATATGCCAATAAGTTCTTTCAAAAGCGAATGCACGAGACTGATGAAGGTCAGGCAATTGGATTAAGCTATTTTAAGGAACGAGGTTTCACTCCTGAAACAATTAAAAAATTCGACCTTGGATATTCCCCCGATGATTGGGAAGTTTTTACAAAGGCTGCCCTGGACGATGGATATCAGTTAAATTATCTGGAGAAGACCGGGTTAACCATAGTCAAGGAAAATAAAAAGTTCGACAGATTTAAGGGAAGAGTGATGTTCCCTATTCACTCCATGTCCGGTAGGGTTCTTGGTTTTGGAGGAAGAATTCTTTCCAATACTAAGAAAGCCGCCAAATATCTTAATTCGCCGGAAAGTGATATTTACCATAAGAGCAAAGTCCTTTATGGAATTTATTACGCAAAACAAGCAATTGCCAAAGAGGATAATTGCTATTTGGTAGAAGGCTATACAGATGTGATCCAGTTCCATCAAAGCGGAATTGAAAATACGGTTTCTTCTTCCGGGACTGCCCTTACTCCGGAGCAGATCAGGTTAATCAACAGGTTGACCAAAAACATTACTGTTTTATTCGATGGGGATGCAGCAGGGACAAGGGCTTCGCTTCGTGGAATAGATCTTATCCTTGAGCAGGGGATGAACGTAAAAGTGTGTCCTTTTCCTGAAGGAGAGGATCCCGACAGTTTCGCTCGTGCAAATTCAGAAAATGAATTAAGAGAATACCTTCAGGAGAATTCCCATGATTTTATCACTTATAAGGCTTCGTTGCTTATGGACGAATCCAAAAGTGATCCGGTTAAAAAGGCTGGTTTGATCAGGGATATGGTTAACAGTATTTCCAAAATTCCGGATAATATTCAAAGGGAAGTCTATTTGCAGGAATGTTCCAGAATAATGGATATTTCTGAAGATGTCCTGTATGCTACTCTTGCGCAAATAGAAAATAAGGATTCCAATACTTCTGCAAAACCTGCTAAAAATATGCAGGTGGTTAAGGAAACCTCGGCTCCAAAGAAAAAAGTAGATCAGCTTTATGAACTGGAGCGAAAGATCATAAGTTTACTTGTGCTGTATGGAAAAGAAGAAAGTGAATTTCACGATATTATCCTAAAGCAGAATGAACAGGGAGAAATGGTTTATGAGTCAGAAGTTCAAAAAGCCAGAGTCTTTGAAAAGATCTTTCTGGATCTGCAGGATGACGAAATTGAATTTACAAACGAGGATTTTAAAGAGTTGTTTTTACTGCTTATAGAAAAAATGAATAGTGAAGATGAATTTGGGGTGGAGATGATCATCAATGATCTAGAAAAATCTCAGGCCATCAAGCTTACCGATATTCTCATGGAAGAAGAGCAATATGAACTTCACGACTGGGAAAGACATGATATCCCAGTCAAGAAAAAAGAACAGGGTATATCTCAATACGTGACTCAAACCATACTTTCCTTAAGGCGCTATTTGGTGAGCCAGAAGATCAACGAGTTGGTAGAGGCAATGAAAGATGTGGATTCTGAAGAAAACAGAACCGAAATGATCCAGGAAATTATGAGTTATACGAGCTTAAGTACTATCCTTTCAGACAGGCTAGGGCGTGTTATGTAGTATTTAATTGCAGTAATCTTGACTGAGTAATTAGGTCTGCTACATTATCAACCTTCAGTTTTTTAAGCAGTCTTGTTTTATAAGTGCTTACCGTTTTCTCGTTAATGTCTAAAGCTTCCGCAATATCCTTATTTCTTTTACCTGAAGACAGGAGGTTTAAGACTTCTGTTTCCCTGGTAGAGAGCTTTTTAAACTTTGTAATCAAACTCTTACCTCTGGAAATTCCTGAATTAAGTTTCTCGGTAATCTTCCTGTTGAGGTAAATTCCGCCACGTGCAACCTGGTAAATTGCTTTTTCCAGAGTTTCATTGTCACTGTGTTTGGAAATGTATCCTGCCGCTCCTGCTTTAATAGCACTTAGGGCATACATTTCTTCGGGATGCGAGCTAAAAATTAAAGTTTTAACTTCCGGGAACTCTTGTTTAATGCGTCTTATCGCATTAATTCCATTAATTTGAGGAAGGTCTAATTCTACGATCAAAACATCAGGAGCGTCGGTTTCCAACTGACTAAATAGTTGTGTTCCACTGCTTACTCGTCCCGTTACCTGGAGAGCTGGATTGTTTTGAAGTACACATTTCACTCCTTCCAGAATGATAGGGTGGTGGTCTGCTATTAATACTCGATACATGATTTTAAGTTAAAAACAAGTCCGGGGGTAACTCGCTGAGTTTAGTTTAATTAACCTAAAATACTGCTTTGCCCCTTGAAAACGGAATTGAGGCTCACAAATTCGACAAGAAGACTATTTCTTTAGATGAACGGGTATATTGCATACAGGGATAGGATTCATTTTATGTTGATTCGCCGAATTTAGCCTGCTGTAAATTTCAAAGACTTCTTTATTCCTGCCTTCGAAATCATCGGCGGTTTTCCCTTCATCATGATTTTTCATCGCCCATTCCAATTCGTCGTATGAAGCTCCAATTTGTTCCTCATCGCTTCGGCTGTCGCCAAATAGACCATCAGTAGGAGCGGCCGTAACAATCTCTTCAATTATGTTAAGATGATTACCAAGATCGTAAACTTCACTTTTTAGGAGATCTGCAATAGGGTTTAAATCTACACCACCATCACCGTATTTGGTATAAAAACCTATTCCAAAATCTTCAATTTTATTTCCGGTTCCTGCTACTAAATATTTATGCAGTCCGGCAAAATAATAAAGCGTTGTCATGCGTAAACGCGCTCGGGTGTTGGCCAATGTTAGATCAAGAGTTTCAAATTTTCTTTCCTGAGGCATTGCTTTTTTAAAATCCTCAAAGACAGGGGTAAGATTGGTTTCCACACTGCTCACATTGGCAAAATTATGCTCTAATGCTTCAATGTGCTTGCGGGCACGGGTAATGTGGCTCGCGTGTTGGTGAATAGGCATCTCTAAACATAATGTATCAAGCCCGGTTTTTGCGCATAAGGTAGATACAACGGCAGAGTCAATCCCCCCACTAACCCCAACTACAAAGCCATTCATATTGGCTTTGGTTGCATAATTTTTTAGCCAGTTTATAATGTGATCTGCGACTTTTTCGGTTTGCATAATATTGGGTGATTTAGTTTCTAAGTAATACCTTTGCCACACAAATCTAACACATAAACCCAATTTTTAAAAGATACAGGCGTTAAAGCCTTCCTAATTGAAACCTATGTTGAAGAAATTTTGGATCCTTATTTTTCTTACAGTCTTATTTTCCTGTAATGAGAATTCTCACAGAGAGGAAGAAATTGAAAAGGTGGAAGTGGATTTTGAATTGAAAAGATTTGATCGGGAATTTGCTCAGGCAACCCCCGAGAATTTAAAGGCTCTGCAAAGTAACTACCCATATTTGTTCCCTGCCCAATTTCCTGATAGTGTTTGGGTGGAAAAACTTCAGGATTCAATACAACAGGAACTCAATGCCGAGGTTTACAAGGCATTTCCACAAATGGAAAATGAAGAGGCCGAATTTCAAAGTTTGTTCCAACACGTAAAATATTACTTTCCTGAATTTTCTGTACCTGATGTAATCACACTAACTTCTGAAGTGGATTATAAAAATAAAGTGATTTATACAGGTGATTTTTTGCTGGTATCTCTTGATACTTATTTAGGAGCCGATCATAAATTTTATGTTGGAATCCAGGAATTCCTGAAGAAGAATTTTACTAAAAATCAGATAGTAGTTGATGCGGCAGAGGAAATATCCCGGGAGTTTGTTCCTAAGCCGGATAGTAGAACCTTTCTTTCTCATATGTTGCATTACGGAAAGATTTTATATTTAAAAGAACAGTTTCTACCATCTAAATCCAGAGCGGAGTTGATGGGATATACAGAGGATGAGCTGGTCTGGGCAGAAAGCAATGAAGACCAGATTTGGAGGTATTTTATAGAAAATGAAGTGCTTTACGATACAGATTCTCAACTTTATACCCGTTTTCTATACCCTGCGCCTTTTTCAAAATTCTATTTACAACTGGATGCTGAATCTCCTTCCAGATTAGGTCAGTATATAGGTTGGAGAATCGTTGATGCTTATATGGAGCGAAATGAAGTATCCATAAAGCAAATGCTGAGAACTCCTGCCGAGGAAATTTTTAAGAATTCGAATTTTAAACCAAAGAAATAATGTCTCAATTTAAAAAGTCTGAAATAAACATAGAAGTGGTAACAGATGAAAATCATGTGCCAGAAAATATTACGTGGAGTGCCCAGGATGGGAATGTATATAAGGAAGAGGCTAAGGCTTTGATGTTATCTGTTTGGGATAGTAAAGAGCAGGAGACCTTGAGGATCGATCTTTGGACCAAGGAAATGCCGGTTGATGAAATGAAGAAATTTTTTCACCAGACTTTGGTTTCCATGAGTGACACTTATTATCGCGCAACTCAGGATGATAAGATGAGGGATACTATGAAAGACTTTTGTGATTATTTTGCTGAAAAAACCGAGATCAAAAAAAGCTAATTGGAAAAGCTGATCTTTGTTTATAATGCGCAATCCGGTAAACTGAATGCCCTGATGGATTCAATGCATAAGGTATTGAGTCCATCAACTTATGACTGTAAATTATGTGAGCTAACCTTCGGCTTGTTGCAGGAAAATAAAACCTGGAGAGAATTTAGGGATTCCCTCGATGTTGATACAGAATTTCTCCATAGAGATGAGTTTCAGAAAACCTATGCGTCAAAATTCGGGCATAAGTTCGAGTATCCAATCATTCTGGGGCAAACTGCGAAAGGACTTGAAGTAGTAGTCTCAAAGCCGGAGTTGAATAAAATTCAATCCACAGGAGAGCTTATCGAGAAGCTGAAAAACAGGATTTAATAAGATTGATTTTTACCCAGCTGTTGGTTGATGCCATCTATATATTCCAAAACTGAATCTTTACCTTCACCTGCTGTTGCCGAGGTGATAAAATATTCCGGCATTTCTTCCCAGGTTTCAAGCATTTCAGCTTTATAGTTCTCAATATTTTCATCAAGAACCTTTGGTTTTAATTTGTCAGCCTTGGTGAAAATTATGCAAAAAGGTACAGCATTCTGTCCCATCCATTGCATGAATTCCATGTCTATAGGTTGAGGTTTGTGTCTGGAGTCAATCAGAACAAACGCGCAAACCATCTGTTTCCTTTTTTCGAAATAGGCGGTGATGAATTTCTGAAAAACTCTTTTGGTGGATTTGGAAACCTGTGCATATCCATATCCGGGAAGATCCACGAGATGCCAATTGTCATTTATAAGAAAATGATTGATCAACTGAGTTTTTCCGGGCTTCGCCGAAGTTTTAGCCAGAGATTTTCTACCGGTTAGCATGTTGATAAGGGAAGATTTTCCCACATTACTACGGCCAATAAAAGCATATTCTGGTAACGAGCTGTTTGGGCAAAGGTCCACTTTTGAGTTGCTCACCACAAATTCAGCAGTCTTGATCTTCATAAGAAGTATTTTAAATTCCTCGTTCTGTGAACCAGGCGTGTAGTAGCTTATTAAATTCTTCCGGATGTTCCATCATAGCAGCATGGCCACATTTGTCTATCCAGTAAAGATCTGAATCCGGGAGTAATCGTTGAAAATCCTCCGCTACCTCCGGTGGAGTCACAGTATCATTTTTTCCCCAAATAATACAGGTTTGAGTGTGCATCTTTGGTAAGTCCTTCGCCATGTTGTGACGAATGGCACTTTTTGCAATGGCAAGCGTTTTTACAAGTTTATTCCTGTCACTTACAGTTTCATAAACTTCATCCACGATTTCTTTAGTGGCAATTTCCGGATCATAAAAAACAGCCTGAGCCTTCTTTTTTATAAAATCATAATCTCCACGACGCGGATAGCTTTCGCCCATCGCATTCTCATACAATCCCGAACTTCCGGTTATAACCAGAGCCTGTACAGATTCGGGGTACATTTTGGTCGCTAAAAGAGCAATATGTCCCCCCAGGGAATTCCCAAGCAGGATCACATCTTTATAACCTTTATAATCTAAAAATTCCTTTAAATATTTTGCAAATGTTCCAACACTGGTTTTTAAAAGTGACATGGAATATAAGGGCAATTCCGGGATAACGACCTTGTAGCCTTTCTCAGGGAAGTAATTCACCACCCCGTCAAAGTTACTTAGGCCTCCCATTAATCCGTGAAGAATAACAATTGGAGTTCCTTCGCCTTTCTCAAGATATGTGAATTTTCCCTCTTGCCTTAAGTGATCTTTCATTGATAGCCTTTGCGGTTAGCAATCGCAAATATAGCGATTTCGATACAAGTATAATCATTTTTGCGTAACTGCCATTGCTTTTCTGTGCTGTGGGAAGTATTGGATTTCCTAAAAACCAATGTGGGAATTATCCACAAATCTTATTAGGATTTCAAATTCCTGAAGCATAAGTAAATAGGGCTATTTCAAAGGTTTTCAAATACATACAGTGGTAAAACTTATCAACATTGTGGTAGAAAGTGGTAAAATGTGGTATAAAATTCAATATATTTGACTTTGTAATAAAAGTTTGTGGTAAATCTCATTGGAACATACGAATGCAAAGTAGACTCAAAGGGCCGTCTTATGGTCCCTTCGGCGTTGAAAAAGCAATTGTCACCGGTTCTTCAGGACGGCTTCGTGATAAAGCGGGCAGTTTTTCAGGATTGTCTGGAGCTGTATCCTATGGAGCAATGGAATGTTTTAATGGCTAAAATGAACAAGCTAAACAGGTTTATCAAGAAGAACAACGATTTTATTAGAAGGTTTACCGCCGGTGTAAAAACAGTTGAGGTAGATGGAAATGGTCGATTATTGATTCCTAAAGATCTGGTTGATTTTGCCGGAATTCAGAAAGAGATCGTGCTTTCCTCAGCAATAAACATCGTGGAGATCTGGGATAAAAATAAATATGAAAATACCATTGAGGCTGCATCAGGTGATTTTGGAGACCTGGCAGAAGAAGTAATGGGCAACGAAGAATTTAATGGAATATCATAATCCTGTACTGCTTAAAGAAACAGTAGATGGTCTGGATATCAAACCAGATGGTGTTTACGTGGATGTGACTTTTGGTGGTGGAGGGCACTCCCGTGAAATCCTTACAAGGCTTGGGCCTAATGGAAAATTATACGCCTTTGATCAGGATAAGGATGCGCTGGAGAATAAAATCGAAGATGAACGCTTTACCCTAATAAACGAAAACTTCAGATTTCTTAAGCGATTTCTTAGGTTTTACGGGGTGAAAAAAGTGGATGGGATTCTGGGTGATTTCGGAGTTTCTTCTCATCAGTTCAACGAAGCAGAAAGAGGTTTTTCAACCAGATTCGATGCGAAACTGGATATGAGAATGAATCAGGGAGATAAGCTAAGCGCTTATGAAGTGATTAATGAATATGAAGAGGAGCAGTTAAAAAAACTTTTCTACGCTTACGCCGATTTAAAAAACGCGCCAAAACTGGCCCGTGTAATTGTAGAGGCGAGAAAAGAAAGCAGAATTGAAACCAGTGAACAATTAAATGAGTTGTTGAAACCGTTTTTGTTCCGCGGGAAGGAAAATAAAATACTGGCTCAGATATATCAGGCGATTCGAATAGAAGTGAATCAGGAGATAGAAGTTCTAAAAGAGTTCTTATTGCAAACTGAAGAGATTTTGAAAGAAGGTGGGAGATTGAGTTTGATCAGTTACCATTCTCTGGAAGATAGACTGGTTAAGCGATATATAAGGAGTGGTTTGTTTGAAGGAGAGCCGGAAAAGGATATGTACGGGAATATTTCAGTTCCCTTTAAGAAGGTAAGTGGATTGATCGTCCCATCAGCTGAAGAGATCAAAGCGAATAACCGGGCCAGAAGTGCCAAGTTGCGAGTTGCGCGAAAGTTATAGGAGATCATGAAAAAAGGATTTTATAATTTACTGAAGGCTAACTTTCTTATAAGTGAAGATGCGGTTAAGAACTGGAGGTTTATAGTTTTTTGTACCATCCTGGCAATTATAATGATCGCAAGTTCTCATAATGCTGAAAAGAAAGTTCATCAAATCGCTAAACTGAGTAATGAGGTAAGAGAGCTTAGAAGTGAACATATCGAAAGACGTTCATCTCTAATGAAGATAAAAATGGAGTCTACCATTACAGATAGAATGGCAGAAAAAGGGGTTGGGCCTTCAGATACCCCGCCCAATAAAATAAGAGTGATAATTAAAGAATAACCCTCAATGGCGACAACCGAAAAAAACATCCTGAATCGTTTGTATTTCGTGGCAGGCTGTCTCTTCCTTTTTGCGTTAGCAGTTGGGGTTAAGTTGCTTAACATCCAGTTTGTTCATGGTGAGCATTACAAAAGTCTTGCTGAAGAACGTACCCTGAGAAATTTTAAGATTCCGGCCAACCGCGGGAATTTATATGATGTGAATGGGAATTTGCTGGCTACCTCTGTTCCTAAATATGATATTCGATTCGATGCAGTAACTGTATCAGATAAAAATTTCGAAGAAAATATCGGTCCGTTAAGTCAGAAGCTTTCAAAGATGCTTGGGCGGACTCCTACCTACTATTCTCAAAAATTAAGAACTGCCCGTGCCAACGGTCAGCGTTATGTGCTTATAGCCAAAAACCTTGGGTATTCAGATTATATGAAGATCAAGAGTTTTCCAATGTTCAATTTAGGTACCTATAAAGGAGGGATGATCACTGAGCAAAGTACGGTTAGAGAACATCCATTAGGGAAAATGGGCGAGCGTACGGTTGGTTATGAAAGGCGTGATGAAAACGGATATTTCACCAGAGTGGGACTTGAAGGTGCATTTAGTAATTACCTGAGAGGAACAGATGGGAGAAGGTTAAAACAGAAGATCGCCAAAGGTCAATGGAAGCCAATTAGCGATAATAATGAAATGGAGCCGAAAGATGGGCTGGATGTTATCTCTACCATCGATGTGAATATTCAGGATATCGCGCACCATTCTCTGTTGCGTCAATTGGAATATTTTGAAGCAGATCATGGGACTGTTATCGTAATGGAGACTAAAACCGGAGAGATCAAAGCGGTTTCAAATCTTGGAAGAACAGCTGAAGGTACTTATTTCGAAAAAAGAAATTATGCGGTGTACGAAGCACATGAGCCGGGTTCAACTTTTAAGTTGATGGCCATGGTCGCCGCTTTGGAAGATAAGGTGATCGATACCAGCGATGTTCTGGATACCGAAAAAGGAGTGGTAAGATATTATGGACGCCCGGTGCGGGATTCGCATCATGGTGGCTACGGAAAGATTTCAGCAGCAAAAGCTTTTGAAGTTTCTTCCAATACAGCATTTACAAAAATGATCACAGAAGGATATAAGAACAATCCTTCAAAATTTGTTGATCGACTTTATTCAATGGGACTTAACCAGAAAATTGGTCTTGAAATCAAGGGTGAGGGATCCCCCCGAATTCCTCACCCACAAGACAAAGACTGGAATGGTTTGAGCTTGCCGTGGATGGCCTTTGGATATGGGGTCTCCCTTACTCCGCTGCAAACTCTAACTTTTTACAATGCAATTGCCAATGATGGCGAAATGGTAAAGCCAAGATTTATCAGAGCGGTAAAAGACCGTGATAAACCGGTGATCACCATGGATAAAAAGGTGATGAACCCATCTATCTGTTCTCCGGAGACTGCTGCGAAAGTTCGCGAAATGATGAAAAATACGGTGGAAAGAGGAACAGCGGCAAATATTTATACAGAGAACTTTTCCATGGCCGGGAAAACCGGGACTTGTCAAACAGAATACTGGATCGAGCCGGGTAGATATATCGCTTCTTTCGCAGGATATTTCCCTGCAGAAGACCCTAAATATTCCTGTATAGTGGTTATCCATAAGCCAAACCGCAGAAAAGGATACTATGGGAATATCGTAGCGGCACCTGTATTCAAGGATATTGCTCGTAAAATATATACTGATACTCCTATTACTGAAGAGCTGGAAGGCCTGGAAGTGGAAGACGAAAAAGTACAATCCAATTACGAGGCTTATTATGCCAAGTTGGAGAACGAGAAATTGTTGATGCCAGATGTAACCGGGATGCCGGCAATGGATGCTGTCTCCCTTCTTGAAAACTTAGGATTGGAAGTTAAGATCCATGGGAATGGAAAGGTGAAGAGACAATCTGTTTCTGCCGGTCAAAAACTAAATAATAATCAAACTATCAAACTGGAATTAAGTTAGATGAAAGTTTTAAAGGATATACTTTACAAGGTAAATATGTTATCGGTAACCGGAGATACCGGGGTGACTGTAAACTATATTCATTTTGACTCCAGGAAGGTGAAACTTAATGATGTTTTTGTGGCTATAAGAGGAACGCTCTCAGATGGTCATGATTTTATTAAGAATGCAGAGAATCAGGGTGCTCTGGCTATAGTATGTGAAGAGCTGCCAAAGGAGAAAGTGAATGGGGTTACTTATATAGAAGTAAAGGACTCGAAAAAAGCTCTTGCTTATATTTCAGCGAATTATTTTGATGATCCTTCAGATAAATTAAAACTAGTAGGGGTAACCGGAACCAACGGGAAAACTACCATTGCAACTTTATTATTTGACCTGTTTTCTAAAGCCGGATTCAAATGTGGATTGCTCTCTACTGTAAAAGTGATGGTGGGGGATGAAGAGTTTTCGGCAATTCGTACGACTCCAGATTCTATCACTATCAATTCTTACCTGCGGGATATGAACGATGCAGGGGTGGAATTCTGTTTTATGGAAGTTAGTTCGCATGGGATCGATCAACATAGAACTACGGCATTGACCTTTGCCGGGGGAATATTTACAAACCTTTCCCACGATCATTTAGATTATCATAAAGATTTTGCCGAATACAGGGATGTAAAAAAGAGGTTTTTTGATGAATTACCTTCAAAGGCTTTTGCGCTTGTAAATACAGATGATAAGAATGGAGCAGTGATGCTTCAGAATACAAGAGCTAAAAAATATACTTATGCTTTAAAATCCTTTGCCGATTATAAAGCTCAGATCCTTGAAAATAATTTCACAGGCCTGCTTCTAAAGATAGATGAGCAGGAATTGTGGACTCGCCTAATAGGGAATTTCAACGCTTATAATGTGCTGGCAATTTATGCCACGGCAGATCTTCTTGGATTGAAAACCCTGGAGATATTAAGAATTATAAGTGATCTGAATTCGGTTAACGGCAGGTTTCAGTATGTGATTTCAGAAAAGGAAAAGGTAACGGCAATAGTTGACTATGCTCATACGCCTGATGCTTTGAAGAATGTACTTGAGACTATTAACAGTATCCGGACTAAAAACGAAAACCTGATCACTGTTGTTGGTTGTGGTGGTGACAGAGATAAGACCAAAAGGCCAAAAATGGGAAATATCGCTGCTGCTTTAAGTTCCCGGGCGATTTTTACCAGTGACAATCCGCGTACAGAAGATCCGGAAAAGATCATTGAAGAGGTTGAAGCGGGAGTAGAGCCGCAGCACTTTAAAAAGACTATGAATGTCATCAATCGCAAACAGGCTATCAAGCTGGCTTGCCAATTAGCGGGTGCAAACGATATTATACTTATTGCCGGGAAAGGCCATGAGACCTATCAGGAAATAAACGGAGAAAGATTCGATTTTGATGACCTTAAGATCGTAAAAGAACACTTAAAACAACTTGATAAATAATGCTGTATTACCTGTTTCAATTTTTAGAAGAACAGTATCAGTTGCCGGGAGCTCAGTTATTTGAATTCCTGTCTTTCCGCTCAGCTATGGCGATCATTTTCTCCTTGGGGATATCTACCATTTATGGAAAGAGGATCATCAACTATTTAAGAGCAAAGCAAATTGGAGAAAGTGTTCGGGATCTTGGTTTAAAAGGTCAGTCGGAAAAGGCCGGAACTCCAACAATGGGAGGTATCATAATTATTGTGGCCACTTTAATTCCTGTGCTTCTTTTTGCAAAACTGGAAAATATTTATGTACTCCTGCTAATCATTACTACCCTATGGATGGGAGTTATTGGATTTCTGGATGATTATATAAAAACCTTCAAAAAAGATAAGGAAGGTCTAAAAGGAATATTTAAGGTAATTGGTCAGGTTGGGCTTGGTTTGATCGTGGGTTGTACCATGTATTTTCACCCGCAAATTACCACCAAGGAAGTGGTGACTGAAACCAGTCCTACCGAGAATGTTATTGCCCGCGCTGAGGTAGTTGACATGGGGCCGGAAGAGAAAAATACCACTACAACCATACCTTTTGTAAAGAATAACGAATTCGAATATTCAAGTTTGATCACCTGGATAAATCCGGGACTTATCGATTATGCGTGGTTAATATTCATTCCAATTGTAATATTCATCGTGACTGCGGTTTCTAATGGAGCGAATTTAACCGATGGTATAGACGGTCTGGCTGCAGGATCGTCGGCTATTATCGTTCTTACATTAGGAATTTTTGCCTGGGTATCGGGTAACATCATATTCTCAGATTATCTGAATATCATGTATATCCCACGATCTGGTGAAATGACCATTTTTATCACTGCTTTTGCCGGTGCCCTGGTTGGTTTTTTATGGTATAACACTTTCCCTGCTCAGGTGTTTATGGGGGATACGGGAAGTTTGACCATTGGAGGAATTATCGCGGTGTTGGCTATTGCCACAAGAAAAGAACTTTTGATTCCTCTTTTATGCGGAATCTTTTTAATAGAGAATTTATCTGTTGTGATGCAGGTGGGCTGGTTTAAGTTCACCAAAAAGAAATATGGAGAAGGTAGAAGGATTTTCCTAATGTCACCATTGCATCATCACTATCAAAAGAAAGGGCGTCACGAAAGTAAGATCGTGGTTAGATTCTGGATCGTGGGAATCTTTCTGGCTATACTTACCATAGTTACTCTAAAAGTTAGGTAAGCAGATGGTGGAAATTAAAAAGATCGCAATTCTTGGTGGTGGAGAAAGTGGAGTGGGAACAGCATTGCTGGCGAAGAAGCAAGGAATTATGGTTTTCCTTTCAGATAAAGGAAGAATAAAAGATAAATACAGGGAAGTTCTTGAACATAATGAGATTGAATGGGAGGACCAGCAACATACCGAATCAAAGATTTTTGATGCGCAGGTTGTAATGAAAAGTCCGGGTATTCCTGATACTGCCCCTTTAATTCAGCAATTATGCAAACAAGGGATTCAGGTGTTATCTGAAATCGAATTTGCTTCCTGGTTTTCACAAGTTCCGGTAATAGGCATTACGGGAAGTAATGGGAAAACTACGGTGACCAACCTTGTTCAGCATGTGCTAAAAGAAGCTGGAATAAATTCGGGAATGGGCGGTAATGTTGGAAACAGTTACGCCAAAATGGTAGCCGAAGAGGAACATGACTGGTTTGTACTGGAGCTAAGTAGTTTTCAGCTGGATGGAATCGAGAATTTTAATTCTCATATCGCCATCCTTACCAACATCACGCCAGATCATTTGGATAGATATGATTATAAACTTGAAAATTATATAGAGTCAAAGTTTAGAATAGTAAAGAACCAGACTGCCAGTGATTATTTCATCTATGATGCAGATGATCAAAATATTACAGAGTGGCTCGCGAAGAATCCTGTAAAATCTCAGTTGTTGCCATTTTCACTGGAGAAAACCTTTGAAAATGGAGCTTATTTAGAAAATGAAAATATTGTAATAAAATTTAATAATACCAGATTTACCATGCCAACATCAGATCTTGCCCTTCAGGGAAAACATAATACTAAAAATGCCATGGCTGCGGCGACCGTATCGCAGTTATTAAAAATTAGAAAACAAACCATACGTGAGAGTATGGCGAATTTTCAGGGGGTAGAGCATAGGCTTGAAAAAGTTCTTAAGATCAATAATGTTCTTTATATCAACGATTCCAAAGCGACTAACGTGAATGCTACTTTCTATGCCCTGGAAAGCATGGAGTCAGAAACCGTTTGGATCGTAGGTGGAGTTGATAAAGGGAATGTCTATGACGACCTGCTTCCCTTAGTGAACGAAAAAGTAAAGGCGATCATTTGTCTTGGAGTAGATAATGCCAAGATCGTAAATGCATTCGGAAAAATAGTTGAGAACGTGGTGGAAACCAATTCTATGGAAGAAGCTGTGAAAATTGCGTACAGGTTGGCAGATAAAGGTGATAATGTGCTATTGTCTCCGGCTTGTGCAAGTTTCGATCTGTTTGATAATTATGAAGACAGAGGTAGACAATTTAAAGACGCGGTTAGAAAATTATAATTACCGTTCCTGAAATATTCTGAATGGATATTATTAATTCAGGAAAATAAACAAAGATAGAAGGAGAAATAATGAGCAATGTTTTTGCAAATTTAAAAGGTGATAAGGTTATATGGGCTGTAGCCGGACTGTTGGCAATATTTTCGTTTTTGCCGGTCTATAGCGCCAGTAGTAATCTTGCATATCTTCACGGGGATGGAAGTACCACGGGATTTTTGATCGTGCACTTTTTCCATCTGTTGTTGGGGTTCTGTCTCCTGTTTGCAGTACACAGAGTGCCATATCATTATTTTAGGGGAATATCCATATTATTCCTTCCTGTCGTCATTTTATTATTGATATATACAGTTGCTCAGGGAACTACCATTGATGGTGCTTATGCCAGTAGGTGGATACGTATCCCGGTGCTTAATGTATCCTTTCAATCTTCCACACTTGCAGCTGTGGTTCTCATGGTTTATGTGGCGAGATACCTGTCTAAGATCACAGATAAAACTGTGAAATTTAAAGAGACAATTATCCCCTTATGGTTGCCGGTTTTTGTGGTATTAATATTAATTTTGCCGGCCAATTTCTCCACAACGGCCATCATTTTTAGTATGACGCTGATTTTGATGTTCTTGGGAGGTTATCCCATAAAATATCTGGCTGCTATTGTAGCTGCAGGTCTCGTAATGCTGAGCATTTTTGTGCTTACAGCTAAAGCTTTTCCGGGTCTTTTGCCTAACAGGGTGGATACCTGGACCAGCAGGATCGAAACTTTTTTCGATGATGAAGAGTCGGCGGAACAGTATCAGGTGGAAAAAGCAAAAATTGCCATAGCGCAGGGCGGTATAACCGGAACAGGAATTGGAAAAAGTGTTCAAAGAAATTTTTTACCTCAATCCTCTTCAGATTTTATCTATGCGATAATAGTGGAAGAAATGGGATTGATCGGAGCTTTTGGAGTGATGCTTGCATACTTGTTATTACTCTTCAGGATTGTAATTGTAGCCACAAAAGCTAATACTGTCTTTGGAAAGCTCGTGGTGATGGGAGTAGGCTTGCCTGTGGTTTTTCAGGCTTTGATAAATATGGGAGTAGCTGTGGAATTATTCCCGGTAACAGGTCAAACCCTTCCGCTGGTAAGTAGCGGAGGAACTTCCATTTGGATGACCTGCATTGCTCTTGGAATTATTCTAAGTGTGAGTGCGAAAAGAGAAGAGATAAAAGAATCTGAAAATAGTGAACTGGAGAATGAGGAGAATCCTCTTGATATTCTAAGTGAAGCAATATGAAAAAGGACTTGAGAGTCATATTATCCGGAGGTGGAACAGGAGGACATATTTATCCTGCCATTGCCATTGCAGATGAGATCAAGAAAAGGCATCCGCAGGCAGAGATCCTGTTTGTTGGCGCAAAGGATCGTATGGAAATGGAGAAAGTTCCGCAGGCTGGATATAAGATCGAAGGTTTATGGATTAGTGGTGTAGACAGATCTTTTAGTCTCAAAAATTTCATTTTCCCTTTTAAATTGATGAGCAGTCTTTCTAAATCAAGAAAGATCATTAAAAATTTTAAGCCGGATATTGTCATTGGAACCGGCGGATTTGCCAGTGGTCCATTATTGAGAGTGGCGATTTCGAATGGGATTCCTACTCTTATTCAGGAGCAAAATTCCTTGCCGGGGATCACTAATAAAATCCTGGCGAAATATGCCGACACGATTTGTGCAGCTTATGAAAAAGTAAAGGAAGTTTTTCCTGCGAATAAAACAGTGATCACAGGTAATCCTGTGAGACAGGATTTATTAAAGCTTGGTGAGAACAGGGAGGAAGCCGATCAATATTTTGGTCTCACTAAAAATAAAAAAACAGTGCTTATCCTTGGTGGAAGCCTGGGGGCAAGACGTATCAATAGTTTGATCGAGACTTTTCTGCAAAGATTCAAGGAGGAAGATATTCAGCTCATCTGGCAAACAGGAAAATTATACTATGAGGAGTATAAAAAATATGATTCCCCATCGGTGAGAGTTCAGCAATTCATCAACAGGATGGATCTTGCGTATGCTGCGGCAGATGTGATCATCTCCAGAGCAGGTGCAGGTAGCGTATCTGAACTTTGTATAGTTGGGAAGCCGGTATTGTTTATTCCATCTCCTAATGTTGCAGAGAATCATCAGGCCAAGAACGCCATGGCGGTAACTGAACATGATGCCGCGATGATGATGACAGAAGATGAATTGACGGAAAGTTTTGATACCTGTTTTTTCAGTTTTATAAAAGATGAGCGAAGATTGGCTCAAATGGCCAGTAATATTAAAAAACTTGCTTTACCTGATGCTACTTCAAAAATTGTGAATGAAGTAGAAAAATTAGTGAATAAAGAATAATGATAAAACCGGATCACATACTTAATTATTATTTCATCGGGATAGGTGGAATAGGAATGAGTGCCCTGGCCAGATATTTTAAGGCCAAGGGTAAAAACGTATGTGGTTATGATAAAACACCTTCAGAGCTTACCAAAACTTTGGAGGCTGAAGGTATAGCTCTGAATTTTGAAGATGAAATTGAAGCTATTCCAGAAGAAATACTGAAGGATCCTGAAAATACACTAATAGTTTATACTCCGGCCGTACCAAAAGATCATAAACAGTTCAATCATTTAAGAACAGAAGGTTTTCAAATCGCGAAAAGAGCCGAATTATTGGGAATGGTTACTGCCAATAAATATTGTCTCGCTGTAGCGGGAACTCATGGTAAAACAACCACAACCGCGATTTTAGGTCATCTTTTAAAAGAGACCGGAGCCAAAGTAACCGCATTTCTGGGCGGGATTAGTGAAGATATACAGTCTAATCTTATCATGCAGGGAGATGAAGTAGTGGTTGTGGAGGCTGATGAATTTGACAGATCTTTTCTTCAGTTATCACCTAATCTGGCTGCTGTAACTTCTATGGATGCAGATCATTTGGACATTTACGGCAGCAAGGAAGAGCTTGAAAAATCATTTAGAGAATTTGTAGCCAGGGTACCCGCGGATGGGAAGCTTTTTATTAAGCATGATCTTCCGTTAACCGGCCTGAAAATTGGTTTAAATGGAGAAGGAGACTATTCCGCTACCAATATTAAAATTGAAGAAGGAACCTATGTTTTTGATCTAAAAACACCTTCAGAAATTATCCAAAATTTAAAATTTAATCTACCCGGCAATCATAATTTGCTGAATGCTATAACTGCCCTGGGTATGGCGATCGAATACGGTTCCCCAACCAAAGATCTGGCCAGGGCTTTATATTCTTTTAAAGGGGTTAAGCGTAGATTTAATTATAAGATAAAAACGAATAACCTAGTGCTTATAGATGACTATGCGCACCACCCTACCGAAATTTCAGCAGTTCATCAGGCGGTGAGAGCTATGTATCCTGAGAAAACTGTACTTGCTGTTTTTCAGCCACATCTTTTTAGCCGGACTCGTGACTTTGCCGACGAATTTGCAGCAAGCCTTTCTCAATTTGATAAAGTGCTTTTGCTGGATATTTATCCGGCCAGAGAGATGCCAATTGAAGGGATTACTTCAAAATGGTTGCTGGATAAAATTTCGAACCCTAATAAGGCTTTGGTCGAGAAGAAAGACCTTGTGTCGAAAATAAAAGAAGAAAACTCGCAGGTAGTAGTGATGATGGGTGCCGGAGATATTGGAGAACAAGTAGAAACCGTTAAAAATTCACTGTTGAATGAAGCGTAGTTTTACTTACATAAAGCCCATTTTATTGATCGTGATAGTCGCGTTTTTATACGGTTTTGCTGAAAAACGTCATAAGTATCGGATTATCAGTGAGATAAACGTAAAATTCACCGATACTGAAAATCTCTATGTTACTGAGGAAGTGGTTAATAAATTGTTAATACAAAATAATTCAAGCGTCTCGAGCATAGATAAAGAAACTTTAGATTTGAATAGGGTGGAATCCCTTTTAAATAATCATAATATGATCGAAAACGCAGAAGTTTATCTCACTTTGGACGGCAAACTTGAAGCGGAAGTAAGTCAAAGAAAACCGATAGGTAGAGTTTTAGGCAATTCGTCATTTTATTTAGATAAAAATGGTGAGATCATGCCTCTTTCTCCATTCTATTCGGCCAGAGTGCCTGTAATGTTTGGTTTTGACGGATCGAATGTTGCTGAGGCTTATCCTGTTTTAGAACATATACGCCGGGATAAATTTTTAACTCACCACATTACGGGAGTTAGAAGGCTTAAAAGCGGAAAATTTTTACTGGAACTGCGAAATATGGACTTCGAGTTATATTTTGGAGATTCCAGTAACGTAGCTTTAAAATTCAACAATTTTAAAGCATTTTATAAAAAAGCACGAAAAGAGAATAAATTAAATACCTACAAAAAAGTGAACCTACAGTTTGGAGACCAGGTTGTATGCACTAAAAAATAGTTTATGGAACAAAACGATATTGCAGTAGGATTAGATATTGGAACAACCAAGATTGTGGCTATGATAGGTCGCAAAAATGAATATGGGAAGGTGGAGATTATCGGGATAGGTAAATCTAAATCTTTAGGTGTTCACAGAGGGGTGGTGAATAACATCACTCAAACCATCCAATCTATTCAGCAGGCAATACAGGAAGCAGAGGCCGATAGCGGCTTGAAGATTAGTGAAGTGGTAGTGGGAATTGCAGGGCAACATATTAGAAGCCTTCAGCACAGTGATTATATCACTCGTCAAAATCCAGATGAGGTTATAGATGGGGATGATATCCATACGCTATGCAATCAGGTTCACAAACTGGTTATGTTACCCGGAGAAGAGATCATACATGTGCTTCCGCAGGAATTTAAAGTTGACGGTCAGGCAGAGATCAAAGAGCCTATCGGGATGTATGGAGGCAGACTTGAAGCCAACTTCCACGTAGTGGTAGGTCAGGTTTCATCCATTAGAAATATTGGAAGATGTGTTAAGAGTGCCGGTCTGGAACTTTCAGCCGTGACCTTGGAACCATTGGCATCCGCTAATGCTGTTTTGAGTCAGGAAGAAAAAGAAGCCGGAGTTGCTCTTATCGATATAGGTGGTGGAACAACAGATCTTGCCATCTTCAAAGATGGGATCATCAGGCATACCGCGGTAATTCCTTTTGGTGGAAATGTGATCACAGAGGATATCAAAGAAGGTTGCTCAATTATTGAAAAACAAGCCGAGCTATTGAAGATAAAATTTGGATCTGCATGGCCGGGTGAAAATAAAGATAACGAGATCGTATCGATCCCGGGATTACGAGGAAGAGAGCCTAAGGAGATCACTCTTAAGAATCTTTCCAAGATCATTAATGCACGTGTGGTAGAGATCATTGAGCAGGTTTACCTGGAGATCAAGAACTACGGGCATGATGAGCAGAAGAAAAAACTTATTGCCGGATTAGTGCTAACCGGTGGAGGTGCGCAATTAAAGCATCTTAAACAAACCGCAGAATATATTACCGGAATGGATACCAGAATTGGATATCCAAATGAGCATTTGGCCGGTACAACAGATTCTGAAACTACCAGCCCGGTTTATGCAACCGCAGTTGGATTAGTGATGAATAGTCTGGAGCATGGAAAGTCGAACATGCAGGAATCAGCAGATCTTTCAGAGCATGTGGAGGACGAAAGTGATTATGCAGGAGAACAGGATCATGACCATGAGCCGGAAGAACATGAAGAATCTACTTCTAAAAGGGTCGCTAAAAAGAGCATTTTTGATAAGTGGGCCGAGAAGTTTAAAGATTTCTTAGATAACGCAGAATAAAATAGATACAATACAACCAGTAAAACAGAGTTTATGAGCAGTACAGAATTTGGAGACATCTCATTCGATTTACCGAAAAATCAATCGAATGTCATCAAAGTGATTGGAGTAGGAGGAGGAGGAAGCAATGCCATCAACCACATGTTCCAGTTGGGAATAAAAGGGGTTGATTTCGTTGTTTGTAACACCGATTCCCAGGCACTTGAGAACAGTTCGGTTCCTAATAAAATTCAGTTAGGGGTAACTCTAACCGAAGGACTTGGAGCAGGAGCTAATCCTGAAATTGGAGAGAAAGCAGCAGTAGAAAGTTTTGAGGATATTAAACAAATGCTCGATTCTAATACCAAAATGGTCTTCATTACCGCAGGAATGGGTGGTGGAACCGGTACCGGTGCTGCTCCAATTATTGCAAAACAGGCGAAAGAACTGGATATATTAACCGTTGGGATCGTAACTATTCCTTTTCAGTTTGAAGGAAGAAACAGGAACGAGCAGGCGCAATTAGGTGTTGAAAGGCTGAGAAAGCATGTAGATTCCCTTATTGTCATCAACAACAACAAACTGCGTGAGGTATATGGAAACCTTGGTTTTAAAGCCGGGTTCTCCAAAGCAGATGAGGTGCTTGCAACAGCTTCAAGAGGTATCGCTGAAGTTATAACTCATCACTACACACAGAACATTGACTTGCGGGATGCAAAAACTGTATTAAGTAACTCTGGTACAGCTATTATGGGTTCTGCAACTGCATCTGGAGCTAGTAGAGCTACAGATGCGATCATGAAAGCCCTTGATTCTCCATTATTGAATGATAACAAAATTACCGGAGCTAAAAATGTTTTACTGCTTATTGTATCTGGTAATGAAGAGATCACTATTGATGAAATTGGAGAAATAAATGACCATATTCAGGGAGAAGCTGGTCATAGTGCCAACATTATCATGGGTGTAGGTGAAGATGAATCTCTTGAAGATGCTATTGCTGTTACTATTATTGCTACTGGTTTTGATGTAGAGCAGCAAAATGAGATCACGAATACAGAATCCAAGAAGATCATTCATACTCTGGAAGATGAGCAAAAAGCTGTTCAGGAATTAACCACCAAGAATTCAGGTCCTGTGGCTCAGGTGCCAAACTCTCCGGTTAAGCCTGATTTTGCTACTGAAATCCCTTTTGAGCCTGAGAAAGAAGAGAAGATCGTTCATACTCTGGACGAGAATGAAGAAGAGGTTGACGAGATTGGAAATATCAAGCCTAAGGTGGATGATTCTTTAAAAACTCCTGAATTTGCCAGAAAACTTGATGTGTCTTATGAAGAAGTTGATCCTTCAGATTTTATCATCAATGACACTTCAGAAGAAGTTAAGCAACAGGAAGAAATTCAGAATGACAATGAAGATCAATTCATGTTCACTTTTGATATTCCGCTTAATAAAAAAGAAGAAAAGCAGGTTAATTCAAGTTCTGTAAGAGCTGAAGAAGAGACCAGACACACACTGGAAGAAGAGGTTGAAGATACCCGTAATATCAAGGTAAATGAGCCAATTGAGATTATCCCGGTAACTGAAAACTCGGCTCAGGGTGTAAAGAGATATAGTCTGGATGATTATATGGAAATGGAGCAAAAGCTTGAGAACTCCAAAGCTCCTGAGAAAAAGGAAGAGAAGGATGAATCGATCGCTTTCGAAAAAAGAACTGTAGAGCCGGCTCCAGCTAGAGAAAATACAGGAGAGGACAATAATCCATTTGATAATCCTATTTCATCTGAAGTGGTTAGACAAAGAACTGCAGAGCGTAAAGCGAAGATGAAAGAATTCAATTATAAGTTCAGGACCGGAAACTCTCAAATTGATGAGATCGAAAAGCAGCCGGCTTATAAAAGAGCAGGGATAGAATTGGATAATTCCAAACCGGGAGAAGGGAAGTTATCCCGAACCAGTATTGAACAGGATGATAACAATGAGATCCATTTTAGAAAGAACAATTCCTTTCTTCACGACAATGTGGATTAAATAATATTAAAACGAAAAAAAGCTGCCAATGGCAGCTTTTTTTCGTTTAAGTATAAAATATTCTAATGAATTTAGCTAAGAACTGGCTTGCACTTCATCTGTATCCTTTCGGTATTTCAGCATGGAAATTCCGGCGACGAAAAACACAAAACCAAGTATCGTAAGTGCCCAGGGATTAAGCATCAAAGCGACGCTTCCAAATATCCCTAAAACTCCCATTACAAGTGCTATTGCACCTCCAACGGTCATGATCATTGCTAAGACTTTTATCATAATTAGTTTGTTAGTGATTATCTAATAAAAGTACTTAAAGATTTAAAATCCTGAGCTTTCTTAACAAAAATTAAACGATTCCGGGTTTGTATTAACCTTTGATTTTTAGTTCCAGTAGATCATGAAATATTTGATTTTTGCATCATCAGGGATTTGTGAGGCCATGATCTTACTGTCTGTGTCATACCTTAAATTTGAGGGTAACTGGCTCTTGTCAATAGTTATATAGGCATTGATCTCATCCAGAAATATCACAGCAGAATTAATGGTGTTTTCTATTCTGGAAATTGTGTAGTTTTCCATTACCTCTTTAAAGGTGCTATTGATATTAAGACCGGCTTTGGTTTCAAATCTTGGATCCAGAATTCTTATATATCCTATAGTGCTTGTTGAATCGAACTCCTGCAATGGTTCCAGGGTCATCAATGCCTTTCCATCCTCTCCAAAGATCTTTATTTCGTCTGTAGATCGAAAATCCTGAGGTCCGCTGGTTTGTCTAACAATACTGTCGTTTTTAAAAATTGAATCCAGCTGATTGATCCTGATCTCTTTCTTAAGTGGTCCAACCCGAGTGGAGGTTATAAGAAACGGATTTTCATTTTCACTGTTACATGATACCAGCCCGGCAAGGCCAAGAATCAATAATGCTTTTTTATACATATTGGTATACGGTGGTTATTATTTCAAAAATTTATTCAGGATGCCCATCACTCCTCTTATAAAGGTGGCACTGGTAAGAACTTTAATAACCGCACCCTGAGTTGATTTGCTCTGGGTGGATTTTTTGCTTGTTTTTTCAA
>NZ_JBLVTL010000001.1:547236-664513 GCF_048285835.1 Christiangramia aquimixticola | reverse complement strand
GCCGTCTCGATCTTTTTATTCAGGATCTCGTAGGCGCTTTCCCGGTCTATTTCCTGGTTATACTTTTTTGCAAGTTCAGAATTTTTAATGAGCTGTCTAAGTTCTGAATCAGATAAAATATCCATTCTGCTCATTGGTGCCCGTAACATTGTAGCAACCAAAGGAGAAGGTCTTCCTTTTTCATCTAAGGCCGAAACCATAGCCTCTCCAATACCTAACGAGGTTAGCATATTTTTGGTATCATAAAATTCTGAAATAGGATAATTTTCTGCTGCCAGCTTGATCGCTTTCCTGTCTTTGGCGGTAAAAGCTCTTAAAGCATGCTGGATCTTTAGTCCCAATTGGCCTAAAACTTCTTCCGGTACATCTGCCGGATTCTGAGTCACAAAATAAAGACCTACACCTTTTGATCTTATAAGTTTTACAATACTTTCTATTTGATCCATTAATGCATTCGAAGCCTCATCAAAGATCAAATGTGCTTCATCTATGAACATCACTAGCTCAGGTTTGTCCATATCTCCTCTTTCAGGGAAGGTGGAATAGATCTCCGCGAGCAGGCTCAGCATAAATGTTGAAAAAAGTTTTGGTCTGTCCTGAATATCTGTAAGTCTTAGAATATTTACATATCCTTTCCCATCTTTAGTCTTTCTTAGTAAATCTTCCACTTCAAAAGAACGTTCTCCAAAGAATTGTTCAGCTCCCTGTTGTTCTAAAGCGACAATTTTTCTCATGATTGCACCGGTAGATGCAGTGGATATCCTTCCGTAGTCCTTTTCAATTTCCTTCTTTCCTTCATCAGTTGAATACTGAAGCATCTTTTTAAGATCTTTCAGATCCAGTAATGGCAGATGGTTATCATCACAGTATTTAAATATTATCGACAGGATGCCCGACTGTGTAGAGTTGAGGTCAAGTATTCTTGAAAGTAAAACCGGGCCAAATTCACTAACGGTGGCTCTTAACCGCACTCCGTCCTGCTCTGAAAGGGTTAGGATCTCGGAGGGAGAACCCTCCGGAGTGAATGGGAAATCAAGTTTTAAATGACGTTCATCAATAAATACTGCACCATCTGATGCTTTAGCGATCCCGCTCAAATCACCTTTTACATCCATCAGCAAAACAGGAACCCCTTTCTGGGAAAGGTTTTCAGCCATTATCTGCAGGGTTTTGGATTTTCCTGTACCCGTAGCGCCGGCAATTAAACCGTGACGGTTCATGGTTTTAAGCGGAATTTTAACTGCGGCTTCAGAAAATACTTCATTATTGAGCATTCCTGCACCCAAATAAATATTATCCCCTTTTGGAGTGTAGGCTTTGGATATATGTTCTACGAATTCTTGAGATGTTTTCATTTTACTGCCGGTGTTTTTAATTGAATACTGCCGACTTTACTGTTTATTCGGGCTTCTATGCCATTTGGAATAGTCACATTTTTATCTATATGCCCTATCATGGCTCCGGAAAATGCCGGAATATTTAAAGGTTTAATATAGTGATCTAAAACTTCTTCCAGAGTAAGGGAACCATAGCCACTCCCGCCCGCATCACAACCGCTACATTTTCCAAATACGAAACCAGAAATTTGTTCCAGAACTTCGCTTAGTTTCAATTGGGACATCATCCGGTCTACTGCATAGACCTTTTCTCCAATGTCTTCCAGGTAAAGGATCTTGTTTTTCCAGGCCTCAGGGAAATAGGGAGTTCCTATTATAGAAGTAAGGACTGAAAGATTTCCACCCAGAAGAACACCATCGGCTTCACCGGGAGTGATCGTTCTAATCCTGTTTTCGGTTTGGACCAGCAAATCATTCCTGGATTCCGGATTTAAATAGGTTATTTCTTCTCCTTCAAATAGCAGTTTTCTAAAATGTTCGTAGCTAAAGCTGTTCCAGTTAGAAGTTGCTACAGGACCGTGGTAGGTTACCAGGCCTGTCTTTTCATATATAGCCAGATGTAAAGCGGTGATATCACTGTAGCCAATAAATATTTTCGGATTTTGTGATATTGTATTATAATCCACTTTATCCAGGATTCTTGCCGAACCTGATCCTCCGCGCAACGCTATGATAGCTTTTATTTCCGGATCTTTGAACATACTATTCAATTCCTCAGCTCGCTCCACATCTGTTCCTGCAAGGTGACCGTATCGACCCTGAACATGTTTTCCCATTTTAACCTTAAGGCCCATTGCCTCAAAAGTTTCTTTTGCTATTTGGTATGGTTCAGATTCGAAAATGGCGCCTGCCGGACTAATAATTCCAATGGTATCTCCTTTTAAAAGTCGTTGAGGGACTTTTATGGAGTTTGGAATTTTCACATTGTTATTATTCGCAAATGAACTTAAAGGAAAGGAAAGTCCTGCCAATCCAAGGCTATAAACAAAATTTCTTCTTTTCATAAGTATGTATACTATTCCGAAATTAGGGAATATTTAGCAGTTTAGGAATTTCAGTATTTATTTCTAATCTCAAGTAAAAATTCCTCCAACTTATTTTTTAGTTGTTTTGAATCTGTTGTGAAGTTCGAATTCATAAAGCTAAAGATCAAAAACCTGCCTTTTTTAGTTTCCAAATAACCGCTTAAGCTGTAATTGTTTTTTAGCGAACCGGATTTTGCATAAATAAATGGACCTTCATTCTTAAGTAAATCTTTTAAAGTCCCATGCTGTCCGGCAGTAGGAAAAATATTCTTTACATAATTCTTTCCCTTTTCTTTAAATATCAGATTTAAGGTCGCTACCAGAGAATTTGGAGTTATAAGATTATAGCGGGACAGGCCAGAGCCATCTACCCAATAAGTCTTATCTTCAAACATGCTGAATTTTTCGCTTTTTATAAAATTGATCGCTGCATCTGTTTTTAAAGTGTCAGTAATTTTTACTGAACTCATGATAAGCAGCTGTTCTGCCAGAAAATTATCACTTTGATGCATCATTATTTTGTATAAACTATCCGACTTTACAGAATATACTTTTTTGTTCAGCATAAAATTAGTAGAAATAATGCCGATTGATTTCTCCAGTTCAGCCTCGAGGATTTTAAGGCTAATCTCTTCTGAAGTATTAAATGGAAAAGTTTTGTTTAACGAAGCATTCGAATTTTTAGAAATCAGGATCTTATTTGATCCGGAAATGGAATCTTTAAACAGTTCAGGAATTATATCTAAGTCGGTTTGTCCTTCTTGCCGCGTTATGTGCAGAAGATTACCATATACCGGGAATGCCGATTTTTGTGCAGAAAAAGAATATTCAAAATCATCCCAGGCCCATCCGGCGCCATATTTTTTCTCTTCCCAATTAGGTGATTGATAGAATAACTTTTTATCGGAATCTTGTAAAAATTGCAATGCTTTATCTGCAGTGGAGAATTTAGGATTTAGGAAAGTGGGGTCTCCCGTTGAGGTGAAAATTAAGGAGTCGTTCCTCTGGGTATAATTTAAGGCAACAATAGAATCTTCTAACAGCTGCAGGCCGGTATATAAGGTTAGGATTTTAATATTAGATGCCGGAGTAAAATATTTATGAGCATTATGTTCAAAAAGGATTTTATCAGTTTCCGGCTCATAAACAACAAGCCCTGAGAATCCGTGATTTTTAGTTTCAATTGCCCGGAATTTCTTTTTTAATGCCGGGGCGCAGGAAACAATAAGAAAAAGGGTTATTAAACTGAAGGATTTTAGGATGTAGCTTTTCAATGGAATTAATATTTCGTCTAAATATAGAGGAATAATTAAAAGGTTTATTTCTGCATTACCCATAGATTTTGGATAAGGGATTTTCATTCTTTATCCTTAAGTTTTATGATTATCTTTGCCGGCTATGATTTCAGAAGAGATAAAGGAGATGGTAAATAAAGGAATTATGCTTCCCTTAATGGAAGAATTCTATACCATCCAGGGAGAAGGATTTCACAAAGGCACCGCGGCTTATTTTATTCGAATAGGTGGTTGTGATGTGGGATGCCATTGGTGTGATGTAAAAGAAAGCTGGGATGCAGAATTGCATCCGCCTACGCATATTGGACAAATTGTTGAGAATGCCACGAAATATTCCAGGACTATTGTTATTACAGGAGGAGAACCGTTAACATGGGATATGACTCATTTAACGAGCAGTTTAAAAAATCAGGGCTGTGACATTCATATAGAAACTTCAGGGGCATACGATCTTTCAGGAACCTGGGACTGGATTTGCCTGTCTCCCAAGAAGATCAAATTACCAAAAGAGGAGATCTATCCTTTGGCCAATGAGTTAAAAGTGATCGTTTTCAATAAACATGACCTAAAGTTTGCTGAAGAGCAGGCCGCAAAGGTTAGTGATGACTGTATATTATATCTCCAGCCCGAATGGAGTAACCGGGAAAAAGTAATTCCTATGATCGTGGATTATGTAATGGAAAATCCAAGATGGAAGGTTTCTTTGCAAACTCATAAGTATCTAAATATCCCATAAAAAAACGCCCGGAAGGGCGTTTTTAGATTTTAGGTCTTTCTAATTATTTTACGTTTTTAAACGGGACTTTTACATAACTGTCATCCCATCCAATTAACAGATCTGCTCCATTATTGGCTTCCTGGAAGGTCATTGATAAAGATTCAATGGTATTAGGAGCTTTTCTAACAGGCACATTAATTCTAACTTTGTCTTCCTTGTCTGTATACTCGTATGCTCCCCAGGTATTGGTTTTAGAGTTAAGGATTACTACCCATTCTTTTTCTCCGGGAATGGTATACAGAGAATAAGTTCCGGCCTTCACGGTAGCATCTGCAACTTTCATGTCTTTATATAAAGTAAGTTCTGTTGCTTCATTAGCACCGGTTCTCCATACTTCTCCAAAAGGAACAAGCTTGCCAAAGATCTCTCTGTTGCGTTTTTGTGGTCTGCTATAGATCACCCTTGCTACCGCAGCTTTATCCTTGTCGCGATATAAAGACAGGTCCATAGGACTCGCATCTACTTTTGAGAATTTTAATTCTTCTTTAGAGAAATTTACCTGGTCTTCTTCCTGTGCATTCATAGGATTGGCTACCAGTAAAAATATGGCACTGATTCCTCCAATTATTAATTTTTTCATGACTTATGTAATTATTTAAGTTTCTATAAAGATAGCTGAAGAGGATTCCTCATTTGTTAAAAAAGTATAAAATGTGTTGTTAAATTTTGACAGAATTAAAGTATGAAAGCAGAAATAAGAAATGCTGGTATATTAATTTATATATGTATTTAAAATGAGTTAAAAACTTTTTAAATGTAATTGAAATTGATAATTGTGTTTTATAAACAGAAGCTTAAGTTCATATTTGTTTTGTAATTATAAAACAATAATAGTCATGTGTGGAATTTTAGCAGTTATCGGGAAAGATCTTGAAAAACAGAAAATTGCAGATCTTTCAAAGAGAATGTCTCATAGAGGCCCCGATGAAAGCGGATTAAAAATTACTGATAAAGGACACGTGCTTGCACACGAACGTCTGTCTATCGTAGATCTTACAACAGGAATTCAGCCTATTCAGGGAACTGGAGATGCCTGGATGGTTCACAATGGTGAGATCTATAACCACATGGAGCTTAGAAATAATGAATTAAAAGAACATAGCTTTCGTACAACGGGTGATTCTGAAGTGATCGTGCATATGTATGAAAAATACGGTTATGATTTTGTAGATAAACTTGATGGGGTGTTTTCATTTGTAATTATAGATGGAGATGATTTTATCGTAGGAAGAGATCTCATTGGAGTAAAACCACTTTATTATGGGACCGATGAATCTGGGGCTTTATGGTTTGCCAGCGAAATGAAAACTTTGGCAGATAGTTGTGTAGAGTTTTCAGCATTTCCTCCGGGACATTATTATACTCCTGAAACTGGTTTTGTTAGATATTATACTCCTGATTGGTTTGAATCTGAAAAAGCGGTGCAACCGGCAGATCTTACTGCTCTTAGAGAAAGCTTGATTGAAGCGACCAGAAAACGACTAATGGCAGATGTGCCTTTAGGAGTATTGCTAAGTGGCGGACTGGATTCTTCTCTTACTTCTTCAATAGCAGCCAGGCTGATGGAGGACACGGGGCAAAAACTGCACTCATTTTCTATAGGTTTGGATTCAGAGGCGCCGGACTTGGTTGCCGCGAGAAAAGTTGCGGAATTTTTAGGAACTGAACATCATGAAATTCACTTTAGCGTGGAAGAGGGTATAAGCATCCTTGAAAAATTAGTATGGCATCTGGAAACTTATGATGTTACTTCAATAAGAGCAAGCACCCCAATGTATTTCCTTTCTAAAGCCATAGCAGAAAAAGGAATTAAAGTAGTGCTATCTGGTGAGGGATCTGATGAGATCTTTGGGGGATATCTGTATTTTAAAAATGCACCTTCAGCTGAAGAATTTCAGAAAGAAACCATTAGAAGAGTACAACGTCTTGCCACTGCCGATTGTTTGAGAGCCGATAAGTCTACCATGGCTCATGGTCTGGAGGCCAGAGTGCCATTTCTGGATAAAGCATTTTTAAAGACGGCTATGGAGATCGTTCCGGAAGAAAAAATGCCTGTCACTTATGATGGTATAGAAAAGTACATCCTAAGAAAAGCTTTTGATACTCCCGAGAAACCTTTCCTTCCGGAAGAGGTTCTGTGGAGACAAAAAGAACAGTTTAGTGATGGTGTTGGTTACAACTGGATAGATCAGTTGATTGAATACGCTTCTAAGCAGGTGAGTGATGTAGACATGGAAACTGCTGCTGTTAAATATCCGGTGAACACTCCGGCCACAAAAGAAGCATATTTTTACCGTGAGATATTTCACAAGCATTTCCCACAGGATTCCGCTGCCCGAACCGTGAAAAGATGGGTTCCAAAATGGCAGAAGGATCTTGATCCAAGTGGAAGAGCTAACGAAACTCATGTTGCTCCCGGTCTGGTTAAAAAACTGGTAAAAGCTTAAAATTAAGAATTAGTGAATAGTGAACCCGAAATGCAGATGCCATTTCGGGTTTTTCCACATATTTTGTTGATAACTTCGGAGGTTATAAGGTTGCTCTAACCTGTTAAAATTATGCGAATTGTTATATTTGTTCGTTATCCAAAAGAGACTAAATTAATTAGCAAATTTATGAGCGAAGAAGCTAAGAAGCATAATTATTCCGCCGATAGTATCCAGGCGTTGGAGGGAATGGAGCATGTTAGAATGCGACCTTCAATGTATATTGGTGATACCGGGGTGAGAGGACTACATCATTTGGTGTACGAAGTTGTTGATAACTCGATAGATGAGGCCCTTGCCGGACACTGTGATAATATAAAAGTTACTATCAACGAGGATAATTCCATTACTACCGAAGATAACGGTAGGGGGATTCCAATCGACCTTCATAAAAAAGAGGGAGTTTCTGCCTTGCAGGTAGTAATGACCAAAATTGGTGCGGGTGGTAAATTCGATAAAGATTCTTATAAAGTTTCAGGAGGTCTTCACGGGGTAGGTGTAAGTTGTGTAAATGCATTATCTGAGCATTTAACCGCTACGGTTTACCGCGACGGGAAGGTTTGGCAACAGGAATACGAGCTTGGAAAACCATTATATCCGGTTAAAACCGTTGGAGAAACAGATCTAAGCGGAACAATTGTAACCTTTAAGCCGGATCCAAGTATCTTTCAGCAAACTCTGGAATATAATTATGATACTCTGGCAAGCCGTATGCGTGAGCTGGCTTATTTGAATAAGGGAATCCGTATTAGTCTTACCGATAAAAGGAACAAAGAAGATAACGGAGAGTATGTTCATGATGATTTCCATTCTGAAGCAGGATTAAAGGAATTTATCAAGTTCCTTGATGGAAACCGTGAGCCTATCATTGGAGATGTGATCTCTATGGAAGGTGAAAAGAATGATATTCCTGTTGAGGTTGCGATGATCTATAATACATCATTTAGCGAAAATCTTCATTCTTACGTTAACAATATTAATACTCACGAAGGAGGAACGCATCTTTCTGGTTTTAGAAGAGGTTTAACTACCACTCTAAAAAAATATGCCGATGCTTCAGGTCTTCTTGATAAAGTGAAATTCGAAATTACCGGAGATGACTTCCGTGAGGGGTTAACTGCGATTATTTCAGTAAAAGTTGGGGAGCCTCAGTTTGAAGGGCAAACCAAAACAAAGCTGGGTAACCGTGAGGTGACATCAGCAGTATCTCAGGCGGTTTCAGAAATGCTTGAGAATTACCTTGAAGAAAATCCGAATGATGCTAAAACCATCGTTCAAAAAGTAATACTTGCTGCGCAGGCCAGAAATGCTGCGAAAAAAGCCCGTGAAATGGTTCAGCGTAAAACTGCCATGAGTGTTGGTGGTCTACCTGGGAAATTATCTGACTGCTCTGAGCAGGATCCGGCACAATGTGAAGTATTCCTTGTGGAGGGAGACTCGGCAGGTGGAACAGCAAAACAGGGTAGAGATCGTAAGTTTCAGGCGATACTTCCATTAAGAGGTAAAATTCTTAATGTGGAAAAAGCAATGTCTCACCGGGTTTTTGATAACGAAGAGATCAAGAATATTTACACTGCTCTTGGGGTGACTATTGGAACTGAAGAGGATAGCAAAGCCTTAAACCTTTCCAAGTTAAGATATCATAAGATCGTGATTATGTGTGATGCCGATGTAGATGGTAGCCACATTGAGACTTTGATACTAACGTTCTTCTTTAGGTATATGAAAGAACTTATTGAGAACGGACATATTTATATCGCTACACCTCCACTTTACCTGGTAAAGAAAGGTCAGAAAAAGCGATATGCATGGAATGAGAAAGAGCGTGATGAGATCGCTGAAAGTTATAGCGGAGGAGTTCAAATCCAGCGTTATAAGGGTCTTGGAGAGATGAATGCGGAGCAATTGTGGGATACCACTATGGATCCAGGTTTTAGAAAGCTAAGACAGGTGAATATCGATAACGGAGGAGAGGCCGATAGGATCTTCTCAATGTTGATGGGGGATGAGGTTCCGCCAAGACGTGAATTTATCGAGAAGAATGCGAAGTATGCAAATATCGATGCGTAGTAGGCAATAAAATTATTTTAAAACCCATGCTTTAATAAGTGTGGGTTTTTTTCGTTCAATAATAAGTAAGTATCATAATTCATTACTTTTACAAAAATTAAAAAAATTATCGTGAAGAATTTAAATAGATTAGTCTTGATTTTTGCCATGGTTCTAACCGGTGGTAATTCATATGCACAGAGCCTTCCGGCAGAAGGGGAAGATATTATAAACGATTTACTATTTCTTGCAGATGGTTTTGCCAGTCCTGCTTCAGAAAGTGCAGCCTACCAGGCTACTGCCAGTTGGTTTACCTCTGCGAGAGCATTGGATCCCTGGAAAGTAGATATTTCTATTCATGGAAACGGATTATTTGTTCCGTCGAGTAAAAAAGAATTTACGGTTGGAAATGGAGATTTTAGAAATCTTACTATTTCGGGAGATCGCGGTGCTAGGATTCCAACAGCTTTTGGAGGTAGTTCTACAGTGATGTTTGATGGCCAGTTTATGGGAGATGATTTCTCATTTCAGGCGATAGAGGGAATAGATAAAGGAGCATTATTCTATCCTTTTGCACAGGTGTCCGTTGGCTTGCCTTATGGATTTCAGGTTGGTTTGCGTGCACTTCCGGAAGTTGAAATTGACGGGACTAACTTTAGTACCTATGGAATTGGCTTGAAGCATAATTTTGGCCAGTATTTTAGATTTAATCGTGAAGATGATCTGCAAATCGCTGCGATTTTGGCTTATGATATTTTTGATGTAAAATATGCCTTTGATGAAATAAGTATACCTAACCTGGTAAATCTTAACTTTATAGATGTAAATGCAGGAGTTTGGATGGCTGAGGTTATGGCTTCCAAGAAATATGAGAATTTTGAAATATTTGGAGCACTGGGAGTAGCTCAGTCAGATTTTGAATATGAATTTGGAGGAGATGGTGCGGCTCTTAGTTTGGTTAATTCATCTGTAGCCACACTTAATGATAAAGAAGCTCAGTTCAAAGGAGATATTGGTTTTAACCTTTATTTCGATAGCTTCAAAATTAGTACCATGGCTACAGCCGGAAAGTTCCTGAATTTGAACATTGGACTACATTATATATTGTAGTGCGAAATTGGATTTAACCATTCCTTATTATTATTACTGCCTCATTATTCGTAATTTCGCAGTCATTATTAATAAAATTTAAACAATATTTTAACATGAAAGTTACCATAGTAGGAGCGGGTGCCGTAGGTGCCAGTTGTGCAGAATATGTTGCCATTAAAAACTTTGCTTCAGAAGTAGTATTAGTGGATATCAAAGAAGGTTTTGCTGAAGGTAAAGCAATGGATTTGATGCAAACCGCAACTCTTAATGGCTTCGATACGAAAATAACCGGAAGTACGAATGATTACTCAAAAACAGCAAATAGTGATATTGCTGTTATTACAAGTGGGATTCCACGTAAACCGGGAATGACAAGAGAGGAATTGATTGGGATCAATGCCGGGATTGTAAAAGAAGTTTCTGCAAACCTTATCAAGCACTCTCCAAATGTTACTTTGATCGTGGTAAGTAATCCAATGGATACTATGACGTATTTAGTGCATAAGACTACTGGACTTCCAAAGAATAAGATTATTGGTATGGGTGGTGCACTTGACAGCGCACGATTCAAATATAGATTAAGTGAGGCCCTTGAATGCCCACCGTCTGATGTTGACGGGATGGTTATTGGAGGTCACAGTGATACCGGAATGGTGCCATTAACACGTCTTGCTACAAGAAATTCTGTGCCTGTTGCAGCATTCCTTTCAGACGAGAGATTAGAGCAGGTGGCTGAAGACACTAAAGTAGGTGGAGCAACGCTTACTAAATTATTAGGTACTAGTGCATGGTATGCACCTGGAGCAGCAGTTTCAGGATTAGTTCAGGCTATTGCATGTGATCAAAAGAAAATGTTCCCATGTTCAGCAATGCTGGAAGGAGAGTATGGTCTAAATGATCTATGTATAGGTGTGCCGGTAATTTTAGGAAAAGATGGTCTTGAAAAAATCGTTGAGATCGAACTTACAGATGCCGAAAAAGCTAAAATAAAAGAAAGTGCCGAAGGGGTGAAAAAGACCAACGGATTGCTGGATGTTTAATGTTTAGCTCAAAACAATAAGAATACTTTTGAAAGCCACATTTAATGTGGCTTTTTTACTAAGGATAAAAGTTAAAATTATCCAAAAAAAAATATTGGGATTTGAATTATGAAATCCTATATTTGTCCGTTTTTAAAATAGACCTATAATCAATAATTTGAGGAATAATGCAGAATAAAGGACTGATTAAAGTTTTTGCAATTTTGTTCGGGCTGGTATGTCTTTATCAGCTGTCATTTACATTTATAACAAATAATGTTGAGACTGATGCCGAGGAGTTTGCCGTACAGAAGGTAGGAGATGATGTTGAGGACTACTCAGCACTCCGCGACCAGGCAGAAGCCGCCTATTTGGATTCTATTGGAAATGAGGAAATCGTTGCCGGAATCACTTATAATGGTGCAAAAGATAAAGAGCTTAATAAAGGGCTTGACTTAAAAGGAGGGATTAACGTAATTCTTCAAATTTCCGTTAAAGATATCTTAAGCGGACTTGCAAACGATTCTCAGGATCCTGCATTTAGAAAAGCAATTGCTCAGGCAGATGCTGCTCAATCTGATTCACAGGAAAACTATATCGATCTATTCTTCGAGTCTTTTAATGAGATCCCAAATGCAAAACTTGCATCTCCGGACGTATTTGCAAATAAAACATTAAGTGACGAGATTAACTTCAACATGAGCAATCAGGAAGTTGAGCCAATCATCAGAAGAAAAATAGACGAATCCATTACTTCTGCTTTTGAAGTATTGAGAAAGCGTATTGATAAATTTGGTGTTACTCAACCTAACATCCAGAGACTTGGAAATTCAGGGAGAATTCTTGTAGAACTTCCGGGTGCCAAGGACATCAGCAGGGTGAAAAATCTATTACAGAGTACAGCTCAGCTGGAATTCTGGCATGTTTATAAAAGTAACGAATTAGGAAACTTCCTTTTCCAGGCTAACAACAGGTTGGCTGAGATGAAGCGTTCTGAAAAAGCTACAACTCAGGAAGAGAAAGATACTACTTCTGCTTCCGGTGATAATGAAATTGAAGAACTGCTTGCAGATGCTGAAGACAGTACTCAGGTTGAGACAGGGAGCAATCCAATTTTAGACCTTATTGTCGCTCCTGGATTCCAGGGAGGACCGGTAATCGCTAACTTTAATGTTAAGGATACTGCGAAGGTGATGGATTACCTTCAAATGCCACAAATTAGATCTTTACTTCCATCTCAAATGCGTTATGCAAAATTTGTGTGGGGAGTTGCTGATGCAGAGACTCAAACTACAGGTCTTTATGCATTAAAAGGTAACCGTAAAATGGAGCCACCATTAAGCGGAGGTGTTATTACAGATGCTCAGCAAACTTATGATCAGCTTGGTCGTATTGCTGTAAGCATGCAAATGGATGGAACAGGAGCTAAAATCTGGGAAGATATGACCGGTAAGGCTTCTAACGAACAAAGCCAGATCGCGATCGTTCTTGATAATATCGTTTATTCTGCTCCGGGAGTATCAACAGGTGCTATCTCAGGAGGAAGAAGTGAGATCACAGGAGATTTTACAATTACTGAAGGTCAGGATTTAGCTAACGTATTAAGAGCTGGTAAACTTCCGGCTTCTGCAGATATCATTCAAAGTGAAGTAGTAGGGCCTTCATTAGGTCAGGAAGCTATCGACAGTGGTATTGCTTCTTTTGCTATTGCATTGGTATTAGTATTGATCTGGATGATCCTTTACTATGGAAAAGCTGGTATTTTTGCTGATATCGCTCTTGTGGTGAATATCCTTTACATCTTTGGAGTTCTTGCAGGACTTGGAGCTGTATTAACTTTACCTGGAATTGCCGGTATCGTATTAACCATCGGTATGTCTGTGGATGCAAACGTTCTTATCTTCGAAAGAATTAAAGAAGAGCTTGCAAAAGGAAAAGTTCAGAAAGATGCGATCAAGGATGGATTTAACAATGCCTTGTCTTCAATTCTTGATGCCAACATTACTACTGGTCTTACAGGTTTAATCCTGTTCATTCTAGGAACTGGACCAATTAAAGGATTCGCTACTACTTTATTAATTGGTATTGCTACTTCTTTATTCACTGCGATCTTTATCACCAGATTATTTATAGATGGTTATGGTAAAAACGGGAAATCACTTGACTTCTCTACTTCACTTACCAAGAACCTATTCTCAAACATGAGCATAGACTTCCTTAAAAAGAGAAAGGTTGCTTATATCGTTTCAGGATTGTTTATCGTAATTAGTATTGGTTCACTTTTCGTACAGGGTCTTAACCAGGGTGTTGATTTTGTTGGAGGAAGAACATATACTGTGAGATTTGCAGATGATGTTAATCCAACTGCTGTTCAAAATGATCTTGTAGCTACTTTTGGTAGTGCTGAAGCTAAAACTTTTGGTCCGGACAATCAGTTAAAGATCACTACTAAATATAAAGTTGAAGAAGAAGGTGCTGAAGTTGATGAAGAAATCCAGAGATCTCTTTATGATGGATTACAATCTTACCTTCCTGCAGATCTTTCTTACGAAGAATTTGTAGACGGAGCAGACGATAAGACTGTTGGAATTATGCAGTCTATGAAAGTAGGAGCTACGATTGCCGATGATATTAAGAATGCATCGTTCTGGGCCGTATTAGGTTCTCTAATCGTGGTATTCCTTTATATCTTACTACGTTTCCGTAAATGGCAGTTTAGTTTAGGAGCTGTAACGGCAGTTTTCCATGATGTACTTGTGGTATTAGGGATCTTCTCTTTATTATATAAAGTGATGCCTTTCAACATGGAGATAGATCAGGCTTTCATTGCAGCGATACTTACTGTAATTGGATACTCGCTGAATGATACCGTGGTTGTATTTGATAGAATCCGTGAGTTTGTTAACGAGCATTCTACATGGCCTCTTGGAAAAACAGTAAACGCAGCACTTAACAGTACTTTGAGCAGAACTTTAAATACCTCGCTTACTACCTTGGTGGTATTGCTTGCCATCTTCATCTTTGGAGGAGAGAGCATCAGAGGATTCATGTTCGCACTAATTGTAGGGGTGATCGTTGGTACTTATTCTTCGTTATTCATCGCTACTCCGGTAATGTTCGATAGCGTAAAGAAGAAAGGTTCTCTAGCTAAGAAAACTCAACCTGAAACTCAGGAAGCGACTACGGTATAAAAAGTAGTAACTTATATATATTAAAAAAGGCTTTCCATTGGAAAGCCTTTTTTTTGTTACCTATTTAAAAATGAAATAATCCTATGTAATTACTCTATTTTTTTAAAACTAATACGATTGCCCACTTCTATATTCCATTCGTCAGAAAGCCCGCCATTGATCTCTAAAACAAATTTAGCCGGTCCTTCAGAAGGTAGGCTGGTTTCATCCCTTGGTTCGGCGTTCTTCTGAATACTCACCAAAGTGCTGTCTGCATCGTAATACAGGATATCTAAGGGGATGTAAGTGTTCTTCATATAGAAACTCCTAACACGTTCATCCTGGTAAATAAATAGCATGCCCTGGTGTTTTTCCATGCTTTCTCGATACATTAATCCTGTTTGTTTTTCATATTCGGTTTCAGCAAGTTCAATGTCCAGCTGTTGCAAGGTGTCCCCGGAAGCTTTGATAAGATAAAGCTCTCCCTCTTTTGTAAAAGTTATCGGTTCGGTTTCAATAACCTTGGTCTCCTTTTCCTCATCACAGGAGCTATAAGTGAAGCTCACAAATAATGCAAGGGCTCCCAACCGGATTAATCTTTTTTTCATGCTACAGTTTTTTGCTTTACAGGACGATACATAAAGTATAATCCCGCAATGATGAATGGAATACTAAGCCATTGTCCTGTGTTAAATAGCCACATTGCCCTTTCTTCAACCTGAGGTTCTTTGATAAATTCTACAAAGAATCTAACCGTCCATAATAAAACGAGAAAAAGGCCAAAAATGTATCCTGATCTGAATCGTTTTTCGGTCTTCCAGTAGATATACCATAATATTATAAAGATCACCAGGTAGCTTCCAGATTCGTATAGCTGGGCAGGGTGTCTGGCAAAATCTTCTCCAAGATTTTCGAAAATCACTCCATAGTCACTCCCAGTAGGTTTACCAATGATTTCTGAATTGATGAAATTTCCTATTCTTACAAAGATCGCCCCAGATGCTACCGGGATAACGATCCTATCCAGGATCCATAATATTGGTTTCTGAAGTACTCTTTTAGAATAGAGATACATAGCGATAATAATACCTATTGCGGCACCATGACTGGCCAAACCACGAAATCCGGTAAACTGAAATTCAGGTTCGAATTTTACAGGAAGAAAAATCTCTAATAAGTGATTTTGAAAATATTCCCAGTCATAAAATATTACATGTCCTAATCTGGCTCCAATCAGCGTTGCCAATACCGTATATATAAACAGAGAATCAAGTTTTTCAATTGAAATTCCTTCTCTCGTAAAAATACTTTTCATGATGTACCATCCCAGCGTAAAAGCAATAAGGAACATTAGGCTGTAATATTTAAGAGAAAAGAACCCAAGATCCAATCCATCTGCTGGGTTCCAGTTTATAGCATTTAGCAACATAAAATTAATTTTGAATAGGTGTAAATATAAGTAATTGGCATTTCTTTAGCCGTTTTTACCTTTTGATTTTCGGGGGACAGGATCATAGCCACAACCACCCCAGGGGTTGCAACTGAGAATTCTTTTTAATCCCATCCAAAAGCCTTTAAAAGGGCCGTGAATCTCTAAGGCCTGAAGCATATATGTAGAGCAGGTAGGCTCATATCTGCAACTGGCAGGAGTAAGTGGTGATATAAATTTCTTGTAGAACTGAACGAAGGAGGTCAATAATAAAGTTAACCAACGCTTCAGCATATAAATCAGTTTAATGAAAAAGAGGTTCCTTCTTTCCCGTCCTTCAGCTGTATCCCCATTTCCTGTAATTGATCTCTAATTTGATCGCTTAAGGCAAAATTCTTGTTATTTCTGGCTTCTGCTCTCAAGCGGATCAAAAGTTCAATCGTACCCGTCAATTTCTCTCCATCCCCATTAGCTTCAGAAACCGAATCAACGAGTCCAAGAATATCAAACATAAAAGCACTCATGGTTTTTTTCAACTCCGCTTTATCACTTTCAGAAATAGAGGTGGATCCTTCTTTAATATTATTGATGGCTTTAACGGCATCAAAAAGTTTCGCTATTAAAATAGGACTGTTAAAGTCATCATTCATAGCGTCATAACAGGTTTGCTTCCAGCCTTGAATGTCAAAATCGGTATTTTGAGAAGCTTCAAGATCGTCAATAGAATGGAAGGCATCCATCAACCTATTAAATCCTTTTTCGCTTCCAAGTAGGGCATCGCTTGAAAAATCAAGGATACTGCGATAATGTGCCTGAAGGATAAAGAATCTTACCACATTTGGCGAAAATGCTTTGGTTAAAACATCATTCTCCCCTGTAAAGATTTGTTCCGGTAAAATAAAATTACCGGTGCTCTTGGCCATTTTCTTTCCGTTTAGGGTAAGCATATTGGCATGCATCCAGTAATTAACCGGTGACTTTCCACTTGCAGCTTCACCCTGAGCGATCTCACATTCATGATGTGGGAATTTTAGATCCATTCCGCCACCGTGAATATCAAATTCTTCGCCTAGATATTTGGTGCTCATTACTGTACATTCAAGATGCCATCCGGGGAATCCGTCACTCCATGGTGAAGGCCAGCGCATTATATGCTGTGGCTCTGCTTTTTTCCATAAAGCAAAATCCTGCGGATTTCGTTTGTCACTTTGTGCAGCAAGTTCACGGGTATTGGCGATCATGTCTTCAATCGCTCTTCCGCTTAACTTCCCGTAAGAGTGTTCTTTGTTAAATTTGATCACATCAAAATAAACTGAGCCATTTGCCTCATAAGCAAATCCTTTTTCCAGGATTTTTTTAATTATCTCAATTTGTTCAACAATGTGACCGGTAGCTGTAGGCTCAATGCTTGGCGGCAGATTGTTGAATTTTTGAAGAATATTGTGAAAATCTACCGTATACTTTTGAACCACTTCCATGGGTTCAATTTGTTCCAGTCTTGCTTTTTTAGCAATTCTGTCTTCTCCGCTGTCGGCATCATTTTCAAGATGGCCGGCATCGGTAATATTTCTTACATAGCGCACTTTATATCCAAGATGCTTAAGGTATCTAAATACCAGATCAAAGGAAATAAAGGTTCGGCAATTACCAAGATGGACATTGCTGTAAACGGTAGGACCGCAAACATACATTCCAACATTTCCTTCGTTAATTGGGGTGAAAATTTCCTTTTCACCGCTCATTGAATTGTAAAATTTCAGGCTTTGTTCCTGGTATAAGGCCATGTAATAAAAGTATTTTGAATTTTTAGAACGTAGTGTCTAATTTAATATAATCCAGAAATTCTCTTCTAACTTCTTTCTTTTTAAAAGCTCCGCCAAATTCACTTGTAACTGTGCTGCTTTCAATATCTCTGATTCCGCGGCTGTTCACACATAGATGCTTAGCATCAATAACACAGGCAACATCAAGAGTTCCCAATACATTTTGAAGCTCGTGAACAATTTGCATCGTCATTCGCTCCTGAACCTGTGGTCTTTTAGCAAAATAATCCACGATTCGGTTCATTTTGGAAAGACCTACAACTGTTCCGTTTGAAATGTAAGCAACGTGAGCTTTTCCAACGATAGGAAGTAAGTGGTGTTCGCAGGTAGAATAAACGGTAATGTTCTTCTCTACAAGCATTTCACCATACTTATATTTATTTTCAAAAGTCGAAGCTTTTGGCTTGCGCTTTGGGTGTAAACCGGAAAATATCTCGTTTACAAACATTTTTGCTACCCTTTGAGGAGTGCCTTTTAAACTGTCGTCTTCAAGGTCAAGGCCAAGAGTGTCCAGGATACTGCGAACATCATTCTTGATACTTGCTATTTTTTCTTCATCGCTTAGTTCAAAAGCGTCATCTCTCAAGGGAGTATTGGCGCTACTACCTGCATGGGCATCACCCATTTCCTCTATTTCGTTCAAAATCTTATCTACTTTCATGCTTTTTTGCAATAATAGTCGGTAAAAACCGTATTGGCTTGCAAAGATACATATTTATAAGGTTTTAGTGGTAATCAAATTCAAATAGCCAAAGCTGTTGTTTGTGTAATATTTCATAATTTGCACGAGGTTGAGGCAACTCCGGTTTTGCGATGAAAAAGATTTTAAGTTTACTGATATTTTTACTGATTTCTTTAGGAAATACAGTAAATGCCCAGGGTTCACGATGTGCTGATATTGAGCCTTTTTGCGCCGGATCTGAGAGATTGACCTTTCCAAATTCCAATTCTTCCAATAGTGATCAGGTATCAGGTGAATTTGGTCCTGATTATGGTTGTTTGGAGGAGCAACCCTATCCTGCCTGGTTTTTTCTGCAAATTGAAGACAGTGGAAACCTAAGATTCAGAATTTCACAAAACAGTAATAGAAACGGTACCGGTGCTCCGCTTGATGTGGATTTTGTGGTTTGGGGGCCTTTCCAGAGAAATGATGATTATTGCAATGTTCAAAGTCTTAGTTCTTCTAAAATAGTTGACTGCAGTTACCTTACCGCTTCTGTAGAAACTATGACCATCCCGCAGGCTAAGGAAAATGAGATCTATGTAGTGGTGATTACCAATTTTGAGCAAATTCCCGGTTTTATTAGTCTGGAGCAGACAAATGAAGGGCAGGGGTCTACAGATTGTTCTATCCTTGAATTTGATCTGGGTGAAAATGTTTCAGTTTGTGGAGAATCTGAATATATTTTGGATGGTGAAAGTGATGCGGGTGCCACTTATCAGTGGTATGAATATGATGAAGCTACTTCTAATTATAGAGTATTGTCCGGTGAAACAGGTCCTACTCTCAGAGTTACTTCAGATGGAAAATTTAGATTGGTCGTGACAGATCCTGTGGAAGGAAAATCTGAACAAGATGAAGTGGAAGTGACTTTTTATGATAAACCGGCTATTGGTAAAGCAGTAGATCTGGCACGTTGTAATGTTGAGGAAAATACAGTCGATCTTACTCAAACTGAAGAAAATTTTATCGCTCCTAATGCTAATGCAGGGTCTTATGAAGTAGAGTATTTTGAGAACGAGACCTCTGTTGAAGAAGGAGTACCAATTACTAATCCGGAAACTTTTCCTTTTGTAGAAGGGAAAAAAATCTTTGCTCAGGTGGTAGACCAGGTTTCTGGATGTAGATCTTCACTGGTAAACTTTAGCTTAAAAACTTTCGACTTTCCAAATTATGCGCTTCCGGATCCTGTTATTTTTTGTGTGGATCTCGAAGGAGTCTTGTTAGGGCCGGTTACTGTGGGAAGTGATCTGGGTGCAGGCTTTGAATATGAATGGTTAATAGATGGAGTGGTGGCAGGTACCAATGCTGAGATTTCAATTGATCAATTTCCTGCTGAAGATATTGTGTTAAATATAAGCCATCCGGTATCGGGTTGTGAAATTGAATACAGAGCCACTCCGGTAAAAGTTTCACGTCCGGAAATTGTGAATTATGAGATAAGTGGATCTGATTTTGGAGATGGTTATAAAGTCACCGTGATTCCTGAAAATGGTATTGGGACTGAATTTGCTCAATATGAATATAGTCTTGATAACGGTGCCTGGAAACCGGATTCTGTATTTAAAAATGTTCCCGCCGGTAATCATATAGTAAGGGTGAGAGAAATAAATGGCTGCGGATCAACTCAAAGTAAAAGTTTCTTTCTTGTGGGATTTCCAAGATTTTTCACTCCCAATGGGGATGGTTTTAATGACTATTGGAAGTTGATAATAGATTCCAGTATTACGGTTAAAAGTGTTTTAATTTTCGACCGCTATGGTAAACTTATCGCTAATGTAGATCCAAATAACTTTAGAGGATGGGATGGAAAAATGGGAGGAAGGGATATGCCTGCTGCAGATTATTGGTTCAGGGTGGTCTTTAAAAATGAAACTACCGGTGAACTGAATGAGTACAAAGCGAACTTTAGTCTGGTAAGATAAAAAAAGCGGTCAATGACCGCTTTTTTCTTTTGTATTTTAGTTTTTGTCTAAAGACCAAAACTTAAAGTCATCACTACCTGAGATTTCGATCTATCCCGGTATACAGGATTTACTGCGTTTCCATCAAGAGGATTTATAGAGCTGTCGTAATTTGCTAGAGCATAAGCCACATCCAGGCTAAGGTTTCCAAAACGGTAACCGAGGCCACCGCTGTAACCGGTTAATTCTCCTGCTGTATTTTCGCCTTCAAAGGGACTTCCTTCTAATCTGTAACCCGCTCTTAAGCTTAAATTGTCAAATCTATACTCACCACCTAATTTAAGAGTGGTAACCTGTCCCATGGAAGAAGAAATCTGATTGTTCAAATCCTGAAAATAGAGGTCAGCTTCCGGTTTGTATTTCATGTTAGAATAATCTGTAAACCCAAAATCTCCACTTATAAGTCCGCTTTTTCCGAACAAAAATGAGATACTTGTAGTGTGGGTTGCCGGCAATTGAAGAGTATATTCAGGATAGATATTGATAACATTAGGCGCTATGCTTACAAAATCATTTTCCCGGCTGTTCGTTTCCAGATATTGACTGGTCTCTTCCCTGATATTGAACCAGGTTGGAGATTGATATGTATAACCTAAGCGAATATTATCACCAACTTTAGCGATCCCACCTAATTGAAGTGAAAATCCATCTGCGGAGGTGCTTAAATTATTACCAAAATAAATATCTGTGGTCGCGTTGAAGTTGCTTTCACTGGAATTATTATTGAATTCAGAAATTTCTGAAGACCTTTCGTAATTAATAAAGTGCGTATTTAAATTCGCGCCCACATAAAGCCAGTCACTATATTGACCCGCCAGGTTAAAACTTAATTTTCCATTCACCCCTGTGGCTGCATACTGGTACTGCTGATCGAAAGTTCCCGGTTCTACTAAAGAGAAATATTCGGTATTATTAGGGTTATTGGTTTTTGCTTCAATAACATAGGCCTGGTAACCTAAAAATGCCTGCTGGTGGTCAAACCCATAGTTCCCACCGAGATAAGAGTACAATTCATTTACACTTTCGCCATCTCTTCTCTGTAAATTATCAAGCGAAATCCCATTCGCTTTTTGTAAAAAGTATTGATCTATAGATTTAGTGGTAAAACCACGAACTCCAAAATTATCGTCGTAATTCGCCATTTCGCTATAATTAATACCCAGGCTTATTTTCCCCCATTTATTACCATCACTGGCATTAAATACAAAGACACCACCTAAATTCCCCAAGCTAAAATCGCTCTGACCATTAGTGTAAACTTCGCGGTTAAAGGAATTGTCACTTTCAATATCGTTGATATTAAAGCTTAAAGATCCTGCGCTATGCAGGAAAACTGCTGAAGAGGCCGGGTTAATGGCGATCGCAGAAATATCTCCTCCTAATGAACCAAATGCTCCACTCATTCCAATAAATCTTGCGCTACCATTAAGCTCGGTAGTGGAGTATCTGTAAGCATCGTCTATAGTTTGAGCTTCAGCAGATAGAAGTCCGCCGGCCAGACATAAAAGATATAATAGTTTTTTCATCGAAATTTTCAGATTAGGGTAAAAAAAACCTCACAGTATAACTGTAAGGTTAAATTCATTATAATATTTTAGTTTCCACCTCTACCACCTCTGGAAGTTCGGTTAGAAGAGCTTCTGGTAGTATTTCCGGAAGAACTTCTGTTGCTGCTTGAAGAACTTCTAACACTTCTGTTAGTTCCTGTGTTGGTTCTTCGTGAAGGTGTAGATCTGTATGCCCTGTTAGAAGATTCAGATGATCTTTGATAAACAGGGGAAGAGCTTCTTGAATTAGCATCATAAGTTCTGGTTGGTTCTGTTCTCCTGTTGGTTCTGGTATACACCCGCGAATTTCCTTCGTTGTCACTAACTGAGCTTCTCACTCTGGAAGTGCCGTAAGTATTCTGGGAATTTCTTATTTCCCTGATGCTTCTTGAATAGGAACTTCTACGATTATCATTATCTCGGTAATTTGTGGTGTTTCTTCTGGATCTGCTATAAGCTATGTTATTGCTTCTAAAAGTGTTGTATGGGTAACCATGGTGATAATAGTATGGTGCGTATGGGTTATAATAATGAGGGTATCCGTAAGCACGTCCGTATCCAAATGAAAAACCGAAACTCCAGTAAGGGCTTCCATAGCCGTAAGCCATGCGTCCTCCCCAGTAAGGTGAGTAAAAAGGATCCCAGAATGGAGCGTAGAACCCGGCATAATATGGATTTCCATATCTGTAGGCCCATCTATAATTCCAGGGGCTATAATATCCACCAAACCGGTTATTGTTTATGATGTTAATAGTGTATGTGTCAGGATCATTTCCCCATGGAGCATTTCCGCCTACATATGCAACATCTCCTCCAGTTTCAGAATAGTCATCGTAACCATTATTCGAGCTATAGCTGTCCACATCTGTAAATACATCACCTTCTATAAGTTCACCATACATTTGTGATTGCTGGGCAAACAGATTCTTATAATAGGTATTTTCATTATTAGGTTTTACCTCTTGTGTTTGAGGTTGAGTTCTGTTTTCTTCCCAGATTCCAGGTCTCGATTCGCTGTATATACCATCAGTCTCATATCCCGAATATTGATAGGAACCACAGGATACCAAAGAAAGAAGCGCCACCGGAAGGAACAGGAGACTTAGTTTGTTTTTTATATGAGAGTAAAGTTTCATTGGTAATGCTTTTTATTGTTGGACATCCCAAAAATGGTTAGTTTTGCCCGAACGGTTAGTACTTAACACGTAAAAATATACAAGTTTTATGCCAAATCACAAGTAATGGGGAAGAAGTTAACTAAGAGAAGCGAGGATTATTCAAAATGGTATAACGAATTGGTGGTAAAGGCTGATATGGCCGAAAATTCCGCTGTTCGTGGATGTATGGTGATTAAACCTTACGGGTTTGCCATCTGGGAAAAAATGCAGGCTGAATTAGATAGGATGTTCAAAGAAACCGGACATCAAAATGCCTATTTTCCATTATTCGTTCCTAAAAGTTTATTTGAAGCTGAAGAGAAGAATGCTGAAGGATTTGCCAAGGAATGTGCCGTTGTTACCCATTACAGATTAAAGAACGATCCGGATAAACCGGGGAAGCTAATGGTAGATCCTGAAGCGAAACTGGAGGAAGAACTTGTGGTTCGTCCAACTTCAGAAGCTATTATATGGAATACCTATAAAAACTGGATTCAGTCATATAGAGATCTTCCTATAAAGATTAACCAGTGGGCGAATGTGGTTCGATGGGAGATGAGAACCAGACTTTTCCTGAGAACTGCTGAATTTTTATGGCAGGAAGGTCATACTGCTCATGCTACCCGCGAGGAAGCACTACAGGAAACCGAATTAATGAATAATATTTATGCCGAATTTGCAGAGAACTTTATGGCAATTCCGGTAATAAAAGGAGCGAAAACAGAAACCGAACGTTTTGCCGGAGCTCTCGAAACTTATTGTATCGAAGCTTTGATGCAGGATGGAAAAGCATTGCAAGCCGGAACATCCCATTTCCTTGGTCAAAATTTCGCAAAGGCTTTCGATGTGAAATATGCTACTAAAGAAGGTGGGCTTGAACACGTTTGGGCAACCAGCTGGGGGGTTTCAACCAGACTTATGGGAGCATTGATCATGACACATAGTGATGATAATGGTTTGGTGTTGCCACCTAATCTTGCTCCAATACAGGTTGTGATAGTTCCAATATATAAAGGGGAAGAGCAATTGGCTCAAATCTCTGAAGTGGCTAATGAATTAGTTAAAGATCTAAGAAAGGCAGGTGTTTCTGTGAAATTTGATGACAGGGATACTCATAAGCCGGGCTGGAAATTCGCTCAATACGAATTGCAGGGAGTTCCGGTGAGATTGGCACTTGGACCTAAAGACCTTGAAAAAGGTACCGTAGAACTCGCGAGAAGAGATACTCTTACCAAGGAATTCGTCAACAGAGATGAAGTGGTGGAAAAGGTTGTTGGATTAATGACCGAAATCCAGGATGCTTTATTTGAAAAAGCGAGAAATTTCAGAAATGAACATATCACCGAGGTAAATAATTTTGATGAGTTCAAAAAAGTTTTAAAAGAGAAGGGTGGATTTATTTCTGCTCACTGGGATGGAACTCCGGAAACCGAAAATAAGATCAAAGAGCTTACTAAGGCTACGATTAGGTGCATTCCGTTCGATAGAAAAGAAGAAACTGGAGACTGTGTTTTAACCGGAAAACCATCTTCAGGAAGAGTGCTTTTTGCAAAAGCCTATTAAAAATTTTAAAAATTTTTGAAGAACATTTGCGGCATTCCAAAAAAGTTGTATTTTTGCATCCGCATTTGAAACAAAAATGGTCCGTTCGTCTAGGGGTTAGGACGCCAGGTTTTCATCCTGGTAACAGGGGTTCGATTCCCCTACGGACTACAAGATGAAACTCGAGTAAAATTGAGTTCGTTTGAAAGCAACAATAAAGTTGCAAATTGAAATAAATTATGGTCCGTTCGTCTAGGGGTTAGGACGCCAGGTTTTCATCCTGGTAACAGGGGTTCGATTCCCCTACGGACTACTTTTAAAACACATTTAAATAATAATTGTAATGGCAAATCATAAGTCAGCGTTGAAGAGGATTCGTAGCAATGAGACTAAGCGTCTTAGAAACCGCTACCAGCATAAAACTACAAGAAACGCGATCAAGAAATTGCGTGATGCCGATAAGAAAGAAGCTGAAGGAATGTTGCCTTCTGTGATCTCTATGATCGACAAATTGGCTAAGAAGAATATTATTCATGATAATAAAGCTGCTAACCTAAAGTCAAATTTGACTAAGCACGTCGCAGCACTTTAATTTTAGCAGTGTTCAATTTATAAAAGAATGCTTTCCGATTACGGAAGGCATTTTTTTGTTATATACACTTTAGCTTAAAAAACTGAAACTCCAGATAAGGTAGTGAATCTTTCCAGCGCCTTCATTCCAAGTTCAGAATTCCCCTTTTCATTTAATATAGGACTCCAAACGGCTACTGAGTAATTATCTGGATGGATTGCAACTATTCCTCCTCCCACGCCACTTTTTCCCGGTAATCCAACCTGGAAACTAAATTCTCCGGCTTCATCATAAAACCCACAGGTTTGCATAAGCGCATTGATACGCTTTACGGTCTTGGGTTTTAAGATCTTTTCTCCGGTGGAAAGTATCTTGCCTTTATTAGCGAAGATCATAAAAGCTTTGGAAAGCTGTTCACAGGACATCGCCAGGGAACATTGGTGAAAATAAAAATCGACGATTGGTTCCACATCACATTTAATATTTCCTAAAGCCTTGATATAATTTACCAAAGCAATATTCCGGTAACCGGTAGATTTTTCTGAAGCGGCCACCGTTTTATCATAATCTATACTTGGATCTCCGGTAATGTGTCTTACAAAATCCAGTAATTCCTGCTTAGGGTCGTCCAGTTGATCTACCAGAATATCTGAGATCACCAGCGCCCCGGCATTTATAAATGGATTTCTGGGAATCCCACTCTCGTATTCCAGCTGAGTCAGACTATTGAAAGGATCGCCAGAAGGTTCTACTGAGACCCGGTCCCATAAATGTTCTCCCATTAACCTCATGGCCATGGCCAGGGTAAAAACTTTGGAAATACTTTGAATGGAGAAAAGCTCAGTGCTGTCTCCAAACGAAAAATGTTGCTCGTCCCCACAGTAAACATGCATCCCAAATTTTCTTCGGTCCACTTTTGCGAGTTCGGGGATATAGGAGGCTACCTTTCCGGTTACATCCCGGTAACTTATTTCGTCATATATCGTATCAAGAATTTTCTGGTAATCCATTTTTAGTTTAATTCGGTTAGATCTGTTCCCGGCTTTATCTCGAAAGGTACTTTATCCTTTTTAAAAATTCTTGCCTCCAGGTCTCCTTTTAACGTAACTTTATTATCGTCGAGCTCAAGCCAGCTACCCTCTCTTAGGCCTACTACCGGTTGAGAATTTAGGCCATGAAATTCCTTGATTCTTGTCTCTCTTGTCTCCCCCTTATGAGTTGAATTAATGTCAGGATCAAGGTAATGTGGATTAATATTAAAAGGCACCAGGCCTAAGGTTTGGAAAGAAGGAGGGTAAACAATAGGCATGTCATTGGTAGTTTGCATGCTTAAACCACCAATATTAGTCCCGGCACTTGTTCCCATATAAGGAGTTCCGGTTCGAACAACTTGCTTTATTTCATTCATTACCTTATTCCGGTACAATTCTGATACTAATAAGAAAGTGTTTCCTCCACCGGTAAAAATTCCCTGAGCCTTTTGAACAGCTTCTATTGGATTTTCGAATTCATGAATCCCTTTAATATTAATTCCAGCCTGAGCGAATGCCTCACGGGCTTTACCTGTATAATCATCGAGGCTAATGCCACCGGGCCGGGCATAAGGAATGAATAATACCTCTTCTACATCATTATAATGATTGTTCAGGTGAGGAAGCAGATATTCTAAATATTCTTCTCCATGTAGTGTGGAGGTACTCGCTAAAATGGCTTTCATATTTTTTGAAGTAAATTTAGGGAAAGATTAGAGGGTATCAAAAATGCATCGGTATAGAAACTAAATAGCGGTAAACCTCGTTAATGGAAAGGGGTTTTGCCCTCAATTGCGGAAGTTAGATTAAATACCTTCCTTTGTAAAATTCATAATCAATCAATAAACATCACCATTTTGAAATTTCGTCATCCTCAAAATTTAATAGCCCTCACCATATTTTTATTTATTGGAGTTTCCGGTTTTGCACAGGAAGTAAAATTGATTGAAGGGACGGTAATTACGGGCGCCTTAGATCTTGATAAGATTCATGTTATTAATATTACCCGGGAACAAGGTGCCGTTACTGATGGTTCTGGAAAATTTAGCATTCCTGTAGCCGAAACAGACAGCTTGTATGTTTCTTCGGTGCAATATGAGAACCGGTATTTGGTGGTTACTAAGGAGATGATTGAAAGAAATCAAATTTCCATCTCTCTTTTTCCAAAAGTTAATGAACTAGCCGAAGTTATGATCGACGATATTCAATTTAGTGGGTATCTGGCGAATGATCTGGCTAAAATTTCTATTAAGGATATAGAGACGAAGTTCAGGTTGCAAAATAATCTTAATGAATTTATTCAAAAGGATAGAGAACTTAATCCGTATTCTCAGCCAAATTTCTCAGGAGGGATAAGAATCGATAAAATTGCCGGAGCAATTGTAGATAAACTTTCAGCGCCTAATGGGGAGATTAAAACCTATAATGCCAGAGAACTTGCCAATTTGAGTATTAAAACTGTGGGTTATGAGTTCTTTAGAGAAGATCTGGGACTTGAAAATAATGAAGTTTGCAATTTCCTCTATTTCTGCAAAGAAGATGCTGACTTTGAAAAACTGGTAGTTAACGAAAATGCATTTGTACTTATCGAGTATTTTGAAAGCAGGATTGACGAATTCAGGAGTCATCGCGGGGTACTTTTAAATGCTACTTCAAAAAATATCCCCGGTTAAATATTGTCATTAAACCAAACCAAATTTATTAAGTCCAACAATTAGAAAATCAGGTATTCTGCTTTGGTTTAAAATTTGATTAGTTGGTATAAAAAATCCCATGATTAGAATTACTGCCCTTATAATCTCGTTTTTTCTCTTTTCTTCTTTCAGCCTGAAAGATCATGAGACTTACCTTAGTGTAACAGAAATTGAATATAAATCTGAAAAAAATAGCCTTCAGGTAATTTCCAGAGTTTTTATTGATGATATGGAAAACGTGCTGAGCAAGAGATATGGTAAAGAGGTAAGCCTGTCCTATAAGCAGGATCTAAAAACTCATAAAAATTTACTTCAGAAGTATTTTTCAAAAAAGCTGGTGGTGATCGTAGAAGGCAAGCCTGTGGAATTGAAATTGCTGGGTAGTAAATTTGATGCAGACCAGATTGTATTATTTCTTGAAGGTGTGGATATTAATAGTTTTAAAAAGGTGGAAATTGAAAATCTTCTGTTAACCGATCTTTTTGATAACCAGAAAAATATTGTTCATGTAAAAAAAGGAGATAATATAGAAAGCATGCTGTTAATGAAAGATAAGAGTTCTAATACGGTTTATTTCTAAAAATTTTTCTCCAATGATATTTAAAATCTTATTTTTAGCAACCTTAAATTAAATCAAAGTAAATGAAGCGATTAAAATTGTTAAGCTCTGTTTTCTTGATGTTCATCTTTGCGGGCTTAAACGCTCAGGAATCAGAGCAGAAAGAAAGCAAACAGGAAGGTCATATTAACCAGAATAAATTCCGACAAATGTACCAGGAGTTTGCAACTCCAAACCAGTACAGGACTGCTTCCGGAGCTCCGGGGCCACAATATTACCAGAATGAAGCCGATTACAAAATGGATATTGTTCTGGATGAGAAAACTTCAGTTTTAAGCGGAACAGAAACTATTACCTATCATAATAACTCCCCTCAGGATCTAGAATATCTGTGGGTTCAGTTAGATCAAAATATTCGTAAAAAAGATGCACCGGAGAAAGACGGTGAAGGGATGGCGCCGGTTTCTACCGCTGCAGGGTTTGCCAACAAGTTCCTGGAAGAGCCTTTTGACGGTGGATTCAATATTGAAGAAGTATCAAGAAATGGTTCTCCTCTAAAATATACCATCAACCAAACCATGATGCGTGTAGATATGGCGCAACCATTAAAATCTGGTGAGAGCTATACTTTCAAGATCAAATGGAACTACAACGTAAATAACCACGTAACCAACCGTGCAAGGTCTGGTTATGAGCTTTTCCCAAAAGATGGAAATAAAGCATATGTTATTGCACAATTCTTCCCAAGAATGGCTGTGTATAATGATGTTGAGGGATGGCAAAACTACCAGTTCTGGGGGAATGGAGAATTTGCACTTCCTTTTGGAAATTATGAAGTGAATATTACTGTTCCTGCAGATCATGTAATGGAAGCTACGGGAGAACTTCAGAATAGAAAAGAAGTTTATTCCAAAGAGATGATGAAGCGTTATGAGCAGGCTAAGAAAAGTTATGACAAGCCTGTAATGATCGTAACTCAGGAAGAAGCTGAAAAAGCTGAAAAGAATGTTTCGACAAAAACAAAAACCTGGAAGTATAAGGCCGATATGGTAAGAGATTTTGCTTTCTCTACCTCAAGAAAATTCATTCTTGATATGATGGCTGTAGATGTAATGGGAAAAGATGTGATGGCAATTTCCCTTTATCCTAAAGAAGGTAACCCACTTTGGGAGCAATGGTCAACTCGTGCAGTTGCCAGTACTTTAAAGAGTTACTCTGCTCATACTTTCCAGTATCCATATCACAAGGCAGTATCTGTCCATGCTAAGAATCAGGGGATGGAATATCCAATGATCTGCTGGAATTATGGACGTCCAGATGAGGATGGAAACTATAGTGATCGTACAAAATTTGGAATGATCAGCGTTATTATTCATGAAGTAGGTCACAACTATTTCCCAATGATCGTAAATTCAGACGAAAGACAATGGGGGTGGATGGACGAAGGTATTAATACCTTTGTACAGTATCTGGCAGAACAGGAATTTGCTAAGGAATATCCAGAAGCCATCGCACCTGCTACTAAATATCCTTCCAGAAGAGGGGAGCCAAGTAAGATCGTTCCTTACATGAAAGGAAATCAGGATTATATCGCTCCAATTATGTCAAATCCAGAGCATGTTTACCAATTGGGGAACAATGCTTACGGAAAACCGGCTACCGCTCTAAATATTCTTAGAGAAACGGTAATGGGAAGAGAGTTATTTGACTACGCATTTAAGACTTACTCGCACAGATGGATGTTCAAACATCCAACTCCTGAAGATTTCTTCCGTACCATGGAGGATGCATCAAGTGTGGATCTTGACTGGTTCTGGAGAGGATGGTTCTATACTACAGATTTTGTGGATATAGGGATCAAAGAAGTAAATAAGTATTATGTAACCGATACACCAACAAAGGCAGGTAGAGAAATGCTTCAGCGTTACGGTACTACTCCCGAAGAGACTAAAGCTCTTTATGTAGTTTCTGAAGAAGACGAAGAATTTAATGAGGATATGAAGAATAAATCCTTGTTAGAGAATTCTGAGACCTTGCAGGCATATATCATGGATAATTTTAGTGAAGAGGAGCGTAAGAAAATAAAGGCTCCAAAATATTTCTATCAGGTTGTTTTTGAAAAGCCGGGTGGACTTGTAATGCCTTTAATTTTCGAAATTACTTATGCTGATGGTACCAAAGAAAAGAAAACTTTGCCGGTACAAATCTGGAGAAAAAATGATACTGTTGTAAGCAAAGTTATTCCAACTAATAAGGAGATAACAAATATTACTATCGACCCGGATCTGGAAACTGCAGATGTGGATGTTAGTAATAATAGCTGGCCTAAAAATGAAAATATGAATGAGTTTGAAGAATTTAAAAACTCTGCTCAGGATTAACTTTTAGCCCTAAGAATATTTAAGCCGACTTTAACGAGTCGGCTTTTTTTATGCTTAGATTTGTAATTATATTTGTCTAGTTATGCATACAATACCCTTATTTATTAGTGGAGCTGAAATAGCCTTTATCATGTTTATTCTGGTGATGGTTTTTGGTGCCGATAAGATTCCTGATATCGCCCGCGGAATGGGAAAAGGTATGAAGGCAATTAGGAATGCCTCCAACGATATTAAGAGCGAAATTCAAAAAAGTGCTGAAAAGCAGGGCATCGATACAGATTTTACCAAAGATGTAAGAGGAGAGATAGATAAGGTTAAGGAAGATATCGATGAGATAACCGGATCTGTGAGACGAAAGTTTTAAACTCTTATAAGGAATGGAAGAAAAACTTGCTCAATGGGATAGAGAACTGTTTGTATTTTTGAACAACCTGGGGATTGAGAAGTATGATGGCTTCTGGATATTTGTCACAAATCCCGCGCACTGGATTCCACTTCATATTCTATTCTTCGTGCTGTTTTTTGTTGCTTTTCCATGGAAAAAAGCCATTTATACGGGAGTAATGCTTTTGGTTACCGTGTTGGCAACTTACCTTTTTACAAATTTGGTAAAAGGTTTTGCTGTAAGATTACGACCTAATAATACACCCGAATTAGAAGAATTGATAAGGATACTTCAGGAACCTACCAATTATAGTTTCTTTTCTGGTCACGCCTCCACCTCTTTCGCGGCAACGACCTTTATTGTGCTCGTACTTTCAAAAACCTCAAAATGGATTTATCTGGCATTTATATGGCCTGTTATATTTGTAATGAGCCGAATTTACGTGGGAGTTCACTATCCCGGTGATATCATTGTAGGAGCAATGGTGGGTATTATTTTCGCTTATTTTTTCTTCAGGCTTTATTATAAAACTGAATATAAATTCCAATAATCTATTTTACCCGTGTTAATGTTAACCCGTCCCGTATAGGTAAAATTACTGTTTCCACACGATCATCTTCATTAAGCAACCTGTTGTATTCCAAAAGTGCAGCTGTGGATTCATCATCCTTTTTTAGTTTTTCAACCACTTTCCCGGACCAAAGTACATTATCTGATAAAATCATCCCGCCGCTGTTCATTTTCTCAATGATGAGTTCAAAATACCTGGGGTAATTAGGTTTGTCTGCATCAATAAAAACAAGATCAAAATTTTCTTCAATATTTGGAATAATCTCGGTAGCATCGCCAAGATGCTGAATGATTCTTCCTGAATATTCTGAAGCTTCAAAATATTTTTTCTGAAAATCAAAAAACTCCTCGTTTACATCAATGGTATGTAACCTGCCTGTAGCTGTTAAACCTTCAGCAAGGCATAAGGCAGAGTAGCCTGTGTAAGTGCCTATTTCAAGTATGGTTTCGGGCATCTTTATTTTTGAAAGTAAACTTAGAACTCTTCCCTGATAATGCCCGCTTAGCATTCGCGGTTGCATTATTTTTTGATTGGTTTCGCGGTTAAGCCTGGCTAATAAATCGGGCTCCCCTTGTGAATGATCAACAATGTATTCGTCTATTTCTTCCGGTAGAAAATGCATTCTTCAATTTTTGATAAAAATAAAGATTTTCTGCCGGGTTTTCCCGCTGTAGGATTTAAAACGAAATTGTATTTTTACGAAAAACTCAAAATATGCATTTCGAAAACTCCCTGGATTTTGCAAGAAACCTGGATAAGGAAGATAAACTGGCGAAATATAGAAATGAATTTATTTTTCCGAAGGTGAATGGAAAAGATGTGATCTACTTTGTAGGAAACTCTTTGGGACTGCAGCCTAAATCGGCCAAAAAGTTTGTAGATGAGGTAATGAAGGATTGGGCGGAACTGGCAGTTGAAGGTCATTTCTACGCCGAAAAATCCTGGTGGGATTATCATGAAAGGTTTTCAGCAAAACTGGCCAAAATTGTGGGTGCAGATGCTTCTGAAGTAACCGTAATGAATACACTTACAGTAAACCTGCATTTATTGATGGTTTCTTTTTACAGGCCTTCCGGTAAAAGATATAAGATCATTTGTGAGGAAAAAGCATTTCCCAGTGATCAATATATGATTTCCAGTCAGGTTAGATTTCATGGTTATGATCCTGCAGATGCTATTGTAGAGATCAAAAAAAGAGAGGGAGAAAATAATTTTAGAACCGAAGATGTGATCGCGAAGATTAATGAAGTAGGCGAGGAGTGCGCCCTTGTTTTGATTGGCGGTGTAAATTATTATACAGGACAGGTTTTTGACATGGAAGCGATAACCAAAGCGGGTCATGCCGTTGGTGCTTTTGTAGGATGGGATCTTGCTCATGCAGCTGGAAATATTGAACTTAAACTTAGCGAGTGGAATGTAGATTTTGCAGCCTGGTGTAGTTATAAATATATGAATTCAGGTCCCGGGAATGCTTCGGGTTGTTTTATAAATAAAAAATATCATAATAAAACTGACATACCACGATTTGAAGGCTGGTGGGGGCATAATAAGGAAAGAAGGTTTTTAATGGAACCAGAATTCCAGCCACAGCCAAATGCAGATGCATGGCAAATTAGTAATGCGCCTATCCTGGCGATGGCACCTTATCTTGCTTCACTTGAAATGTTTGATGAAGTTGGAATGCCTGCGCTAATTGAAAAGCGTAATAAGATTGTTGCCTATCTCGAATTTGTACTGCATGAAATAGATAAAGAGGTGGACAGTACATTTGAAATTATTACTCCGGCAGAACAAATCCAGAGAGGTACACAATTATCTGTTTTTCTTCATGGAGAAGGAAAGGAATTATTTAGATATCTGATGGAAAACGGGGTGATAACAGATTGGAGGGAACCAAACGTAATAAGACTCGCTCCGGTTCCTTTCTATTGTTCCTTTGAAGATATGTACCAATTTGGTCAGATTCTTAAAGAGGGGATTTTAAATAAAGAACTGGCATAAAAAAAAGGAGGCAATTGCCTCCTTTTTTGTTTATATAATTTTACTCGGCAGCCACTTCTGTAAAGAATAGCTGGAAAGTCCCGTCTGCAGATTTATGCATGTTGGCGATTTTTATTCCTTTATGATTTTGATAATCCTCCCAGGTAGTGGCAAGTTCTCTTCCACCTTGCGATGATTTATACACCCATTCTTTTATAATGTGGTCCTTATCAAAATAAACGTCATAACTGTCACCGGGAGTATATCCACCTTGAGAAGGATAGCTGGCAGTTAATTTTTGCATCTCTGTTCCGCTAATAGGTGCTTTTGCGCTTGTAACCTCACTTATATTTGCATTAGACCATTTTAACTGGAAAGGGAAAAGCAACCAGTAGCTGTCATTCACAAAACGCTGATCGATATATTTATTTTCTTCAGGTATCGAATCGCCTTTGGTATAGGTCATCGTAGAATCCTTTTCGGTTAGGCTTATCTGGTTATTTTCTACATTCCAGGCCCATTTTCTCGATGTTCTAAGAGTGTCGTTGACCTTTACGTTAAATGTAAATTTCAGATTTTTAATATTTTCAAATTCTTTGAACCCGTTGGCTAAAGCAATTTTGTCTTCGATTTTATTAGTAGATTCTTTTGGTATGTTTTGATCTTCAGAACTGCCGTCTTTACAGGAAATTAGCAGTGTAGAGATAAAACAAAGGAGTAAAAATTTTTTCATAAGGTTGGTGTAAAAGGTTGATGCTTGTCGCAGTTGAATTTGCTAAGCTATAAAAATTACCGGTAACTGGTAATCCCCGGTGTTTCCCGAATATAGGTTTTATCTTCCAATATTTTCAGCATAAAATGAGCTACTGAAGCCCGGGAAATAAATTTGGTTAAAATGAAGTTTCCAGCTTTTGGTCCATGATAATAATTGGTTCTTAGTTTACCATTGGTTAGCTGTCCGGGTCTAACTATAGTCCATTCCAGTCCGCTTTCTTTTATAATATTTTCCTTGAGTTCTTTGTCTTTGAAATAAAACCAAAGGATTACGGGAATGGTGAACAAAGTGTAATAGAGACCTAGTTTATACCTGCTGTTGTTTAAACCTAAGGAGGTAATACAAATAAAGCGCTGGATATTATTAGCCTTCATGGCTTTGATAATATTTTTGGTGCCTTCAGATAAAATACGGGTTTTAAAAATGAATCTTTTGTGCCCCAGGGCACTAAGGACGGCGTCCTGATCCTGAAATGCGTGGCGAAAACTTTCAGGTTTTAGAATATTTCCCTGATATATTTTAAGCTTTGGATGGTCAATTTTAATTTTTTTGGAATTTCGGACCAGTACGCTTACTTCATGACCTTTAGCCAATGCCTGCTGCACCAGCTTTTTCCCGGTTTTGCCTGTGGCGCCTATAATCAGGACTTTCATAAGAACAGCTTTAAACTATAAGTTCCGATAAATTTCCTTAATTAAAGCGTCTAAGCTTAATTATATAGCTTTTATGCTCATTCCACCGTCAGCTACAATATTTTGTCCGGTAACAAATGAGGATTTATCCATGGCCAGAAAACTAACGATGGAGGAGATCTCCTGCGCATTTGCTACCCGTCCCAGAGGTGTTTTTTCGATAATTGAATGCAACTTCTCTTCATTACTTAAATAACCCTGGGTAAGAGGAGTTTTAGTGAACCATGGGGAAACTGCATTTACTCTTATCCCATGGGAAGCCCACTCCACGGCAAGGCTTCTTGTTTGCTGAAGTAAACCTGATTTTGACATGGAATATGGCGTGCCGGTCCCTACATCCTGAATTGCGGCAGAAGAGGCAATGTTTATAATACTTGAATTTTGTTCCTGTTCTAATAATGGAAATAATTTCCTGGAAATTTGAAAAGGTGCAATCAGATTTATTTCCAGAACTTTTCGTAATTCTTCTTCCTTATATTCTACTGCTTTCTTACGGATGTTTATTCCGGCATTATTTACCAGAATATCCAGTTTTCCCCAGTTTTCTTCAATCCAGTCCCTTACTTTGTCCTGAGCATCACCAGATGAGACATCGGCCTGAAGTCCTGATACCTTAAAACTTTTTTTGCGTAATTCGGTTTCTAATGCCAGGATGCCGTCATTGTTCCGGGCGGTGAATAAAACTTCAGCTCCCAGTTCCAGAAATTCTTCTACAACCGCTTTTCCAATTCCTTTAGTACCACCGGTAATCAGAGCTTTTTTACCCTCGAGATTCCACATTTTGTCATTTTTTTAAAATAGAAAACCCTTTGATCGCTCAAAGGGTTAGCATATAATTTTTAATTAATTACAGTCTTCTTCCGGTAAGCAGCTTATAAAGAATAAGGATAACGGCTAAAACTATTAGAATGTGAATAATGCTTCCCAAATCTGGAAATGCAAAATATCCTACAAGCCATCCAATTACCAGTAGAACGATAATAAGCCAAATTAAATCTCTCATGTTAGGTGGTTTTTAGGCAGCTTTAAGCTTGCCGTTGGTTAATATTATTTAAGTTAGTTTGTTTCAATTGTAGTACTAATTTAGAGAAACCAAGAACCCGTAGGTTGTTCTTTAACCTTGATTTAACTTAAGAATTTTCCAGATTTCTGTCATTATGCAATTAACAAGAGGTTTAAATGATCATTTAAACCTCTTCATTTTTAAGAAACCTTTTCCTCTTCATAAGTGGGATAATCTATATAACCTTCCTTGCCTGGAGTATAGAAAGTATCCTCATCATATTTGGCTAATGGAAGGTTGTTTTCAAACCTTTTAACCAGGTCGGGTTTGAAATAAACCATTTCCCGTAGGCTACCAGATCTGCATCTCCTTCCTCAATTACCTTGTTGCCGCTTTCTCTATCAAATCCTGAATTAATCATTAAAGTGCCTTTGTATATTTTTCGGTAATGTTTGGCGATATCTGTAATTAGGTAAGGGACATCGCTTACATCAGTAAAAGGTTCAGATAAATGAACGTATGCCAGATTATAGGCATTTAATTTCTCGAGAATGAAATCGAAAGTAGGGATGCTTTCTTCAGTAGCGGTTATACCGAAGATCTTATGCAAGGATGGGTTAAACCTGCAACCAATTTTATTTTCCGGCCATACTTCTCCGATGGCATCCAGAACTTCGAAAAAGAATCTGGCGCGGTTTGGAATATTCCCTCCGTATTCGTCTGTTCTTATATTGGCATTTTTATTAAAAAACTGATGGAATAAATAACCATTGGACGAGTGCAGCTCAACCCCATCGAATCCTGCATCTTTTGCCATTTGAGCCGCATTTTTAAATTCCTATACGGTCTCCTTGATTTCCTGGATGGTCATTGCCTTAGGCTCTGTAGTTTTCTCATAGCCTTCAGGGGTGTAAACTTCAGCATTTGGATTAATTGCGCTTGGGGCAAGTGGTTTATCTCCATGATGAAATTTGGGATGAGAAATTCTTCCCACATGCCATAACTGTATAAATATTTTGCCGCCTTCTTCATGTACAGCGTCCGTCACCTTTTTCCAGCCTTCCACCTGTTGTTTGGTATGGATCCCGGGGGTATTCACATAGCCAACTCCGCGGGTAGAGATTTGAGAACCTTCAGTTATTATTAAACCGGCTCCTGCACGCTGGGAATAGTACTTAACGTGTAAGTCTGTAGGGGCGTTATCAGAATTATCGGCTCTGCTTCGGGTTAGAGGAGCCTTTACCACTCTGTTCTTTAAAGTGATATTTCCTAATTGGTATGATTGTAATAAGGCTTGCTTCTCGCTCATAATCTTTTTTTATAAAAATATTGGTTCTCAACTTTTTCAGCTGTTAACAATTGTATAAATGAAAGTTGGGGAACGTTATAGTTACCTAAAAGAGGCCTTTTGAGGCTCATCTCATTATAATTGAGTAATTTCGTGAACTAATAAATTATTTAGGGCTGGTAATTTCTCCAGCCGGATATTTTCAAAAATTTTCATGCAAAAACAAAAGAATGTTGCTATTGTAGGATCGGGATTGGTAGGATCTTTATTAGCTATTTTTCTTAGGAAACAGGGGCATAAGGTTACCGTTTTTGATAGAAGACCAGATGTTAGAACCGTACAGTTTTCCGGTAGGTCTATAAACCTGGCTATGTCTAACCGGGGATGGAAAGCATTAAGGGAGGCCGGAGTGGAAGATGAGATTAGAAAACTTGCTCTGCCTTTGGATAAACGTGCCATGCATGTAGAAGGAAAATCTGTTTATTTTCAAAAGTATGGAGAAGAGGGAGAGGCTATTTATTCAATATCCCGGGGAGTGCTTAATCGTAAAATGATCGATCTGGCCGAGGAGGCAGGCGCTACATTCAGGTTCGAAGAGAAGATCTGGGACGTAGATATGCCTAATGCAAAGCTTTATACGGGTGAGTCAGAAAAAAGTCCGTGGACAGAATACCAGTTTGATCTGATATTTGGGGCTGATGGTGCTTTTTCCAGAACGCGACATAAAATGCAGCGTCAAAGCAGGTTTAATTATTCGCAGCATTTTATTGATGTTGGTTATAAGGAGCTAACCATTCCGGCCAATGCAGATGGTTCGCATAAGCTTGACAATTCATCTTTTCATATCTGGCCGCGGGGTAATTTTATGTTGATCGCCATGCCTAATCTGGATGGTAGTTTTACCTGTACTCTTTTTATGCCTTTTGAAGGTCAGGTCTCTTTTGAAACAATCAAAACTGAAGAACAGATAGACCAGTTTTTTGAAACCTATTTCCCGGACATTAAGGATGAAATCTCCAATTTAAAAAAGGATTTCCTTAAAAATCCAACAAGTGCCATGGTGACTATAAAATGTTTCCCATGGTCTTATTATGATAAGATCACCCTTGTTGGTGATTCAGCTCATGCAATCGTTCCGTTTTACGGTCAGGGAATGAATGCAGGTTTTGAAGATATTTCAGTTTTAAATCAGAAAATGAATAAGTACGGGGATAACTGGCAAATGATCTTCGAGGAGTATCAAAATGAAAGAAAACCGAATACTGATGCTATTGCAGAACTGAGTTACCAGAATTTTATAGAGATGAGCAGCAAAACGGCTGATCCTTTATTCCTTCTTCGGAAAAAGATCGAAAAGAAATTCGCTCAGTCTCATCCTGAATTATGGGCGCCGCTATATTCAAGAGTAACTTTCTCTGATAACGCTTATGCTGAAGCTCTTGAAACGGGTAATTTTCAAAAAAGTATTATGGACCGGGTAATGAAGGTTCCGGATATTGAAGAGAAATGGGATTCAGAAGAGATCGAGAATATGATAATAGATCTTATAAAAAAATAAAAAGTTGCCGGGAGGCAACTTTTTTAGTTAATGATTATTCTCTTTGAGAATATCAGGAAACTTTGCTTTAAATCTATTGAGTCGAGGAATCGAAACGTTTCTTATATATGGATTCTGCGGATTGTTTTTCTCATAATTTTGATGGTAGTCCTCGGCCTTCCAGAATTTTTGAAAGGGAAGAACCTCTGCCGCTATCGGTTTTTTGTATTCCTGACTTACTTTAGTTTTCACCTCTTCAATGATCCTTTTTTGTTCTTCGGTTTGATAAAAGATCAGTGATCTATACTGGGATCCATGATCGGGCCCCTGGCCATTCACCTGGGTGGGGTCCTGTGAACCAAAATAAACTTCCACCAAAGTTTGAAAACTTACCAGGTTGGGATCGTAAATAACCTCTACTGCTTCGGCATGACCCGTTTTCCCGGTATTACTCGATTCGTAGGTAGGATTTTTGGTATGTCCGCCAGAATAGCCGCTTATCACTTCTTCTACGCCTTCTATGCTTTCGTATATCGCTTCTACACACCAAAAACAGCCACTAGCGAAATAAGCTTTTTCCTTGCCATTTTGCATTTCCACCCGAACGGGTTCAGCATTTGCAGTATCTTCGTGAGTATTAGATGATTTATCTCCCTGATTTCCGCATGCGAAAAATAAAAGGGGTAATATTTTAATAAGGATAAGTTTCATTTATTTTAATTTATAAGTTCCTTCAAGGGTCTTCTTTCCCAGGATAGCATAATCTACTGCAAGTTCTCCATTTATTGAAAATCCCTTCCAGTCAAGTTTATATATATTGTTTCCGCTAGGAGATAGAATAGCGATAGGAGTGTCTTTATCGAATTGATTCCATGGTATTTCATCGTTATTCGATTCTACAATTTTTTGCTGATAGAATAACAGAATGTCATTTCCTTCCCGTTTTGACAAAGCATTTATAAAGAGTTCGTTCTCTTTAATGCATAATTTTGTATTGGCAGCTGGCTGGATTTCCAAACAATAGCAATTGCAGGCAGTGTCCTCTGGATGATCCTCTTTTATCAGGATTCCGCTAAAGACTTTATTGGAGGGTGTCTTTTCTTTTTTCGGGGCTTCTGAAACTGTCGCAGTATCAGAGTTGACAGGATGTCCTTTTTCTTTTTCAGAAGGTTTAAAATCATCTGTCGTTTGTGGAACCGACTCTTTTTGATCATCCTGCTCATTGTTTTTGCAGGATACTAAAACCGAAATAGAAAATATAAAAATTAAAAATTTTCTCATGTTAGCCTTGAATTTAGATTAAAGGTATACCATAATTTTTCTATTTATGTGAAATACTTGTTAACCTGAGTTTTCCGGCCATGGTAATTTTTAGGCATAAAAAAACTGCCTGAAAATTTTTAATTCAGATCCGCAGATCCTACTATTATTTTCAGGCAGTTTATAATGTTTGTTCTGTCAGGTATTAGAACCTTTTGAACATAGATTCCATTTTTTCCTGTTCTTCCTTAGCCAGTTCTTCATCAACAAGGATTCTTCCACTGTGCTCATCTGTAATGATCTTTTTGCGTCCTGCGATCTCCATGATAACCTGTGGTGGAATTGTAAAGAAAGAACCACCAGATGCACCACGTTCTACCGGTACAACAGCAAGACCATTTTTCACATTACTTCTTATTCTTTTATAAGCAGTAACCAGTCTTTCTTCGATGTTCTTTTCGTATTCCTTAGACTTATCGATAAGAGCCTGTTCCTCTTTTTCGGTTTCTTTAAGGATCTCGTCAAGTTCACTTTTCTTGTGCTTAAGGTGAGCTTCTCTTTCAGCAAGTTTCTCTTTAGTTTGAGAAATAACTTCTTTCTTCTGCTCGATCTTCGCTTTGTATTCTTTAATGTGCTTTTCAGAAAGTTCGATCTCCAATTCCTGGAACTCTACTTCCTTGCTTAGTGCATTAAATTCACGATTGTTGCGAACATTTTTTTGCTGCTCTGTGTATTTCTTGATGGTAGTCTTGGACTCCTCAATCTGGTTTTTCTTATTCTTGATATCGTTTTCAATAACTTCGATATCTGCATCCAGTTTTTCCAGGCGTCTGTTTAACCCTGCTACCTCGTCTTCCAGATCTTCAACTTCTAGAGGAAGTTCTCCACGTACGTTTCTAATTTCATCAATTCGCGAATCCACCAACTGAAGATCGTACAGTGATCTTAACTTCTCTTCTACAGTAACATCGTTTTTTTTCGCCATATTATAAATAATGTATTGGATTGGTATTTGTATCTGCTAAAATAAGTGCAAAACTACTAATTTTTTTGCTAAGAAAAGAATATAGTAAATTTTTTGTATACTGTTCACTTTCATAATGTCCAATATCTGCCACTACCAGCTTTTGCTCAGCTTTATAGAAGTCATGATATTTTAGATCGGCCGTGATATAAATATCGGCTCCTGCAGCTTTGGCATTTTCGATAGCAAAAGCTCCACTTCCACCCAGAACTGCAACTTTTTGCATGGGTTTGTTGAGAAAGGCTGAATGTCTAATTATTCCACATTTAAATACTTCCTTCACATGTTTTAGAAATTTCTCTTCTGAAATTTCCTGTTTGAGTTTTCCAATCATTCCCATTCCCAGATGCTGATTCAGGTTTTCAAGCTGATGGATTTCATAGGCAACTTCCTCGTAAGGATGGCTGTCAAATAGCGCTTTTACGATTTTTGATTTCAAATGTGCTGGAAAGGTCATTCCCAGCTGTATCTCCTTCTCGAAATGTAATTGTCCCTTTTGGCCAATCACCGGGTTTGATTCTTCATTTCCTTTAAAGCTTCCGGAACCTTCAATATTAAAACTGCAGTGATCATAATTTCCTATACTTCCGGCACCGGCCTGGAATAATGCTGTCCTAACTTTTTCCGCATCTTTTACAGGGACAAAAGTGGTTAGTTTTTTTATACTGTCATTTTTTGGAATGAGAATTTGCCGATCGCTTAAATTGAGTTTTTCAGCGATCATATCATTCACTCCTTTATATTGATTGTCCAGGGCAGTGTGAATGGCATAAATTGCAATGTCATTCTTGATGGCCTTCAAGACAGTTCTTTCTACATAATTTCTTCCGGTTAGTTTTTTTAATCCGGAAAATACTATTGGATGGAAACTAATGATCAAATTGCAATTCTTCGAAATCGCCTCCTCTACAGTAGCTTCCAGGGTGTCAAGAGTTATTAGAGCTCCGGTTACTTCCCTGGATTCGTCCCCAACTAATAAGCCAATATTGTCAAAGCCTTCAGCATATGCCGGTGGTGCAAAATCTTCGATGATATCAATTACTTCCTTTATGATCATATTTTAATATTTTAGCCTACTCTTAAGATTGCTTATAAAGTTATACAGTTCGATCTAATAAGCTCTGCTGCGAAATTAATTATAAATCTTAGACATAGTCATAGATGCCCAATTTAAGAAAATTACTATATCCATTTTCGGTCCTGTATAAAGGACTAACCGATCTTCGGAATATTGGTTATGACTATGGTTATTTTGAAGTTGCCAGATATGATTTTCCTGTGATCGCAGTGGGTAACCTGAATACCGGTGGTACCGGAAAATCACCAATGATAGAATACCTGGTTGGTTTGTTGATAGAGGAGCACAAAGTTGCGACACTAAGCAGAGGTTATAAACGGGAAAGTAAAGGCTTTCAGTTAATAGGCAGCGATGATAATGCGGCAAAAAGCGGTGATGAACCTCTACAGTTCAAAAATAAATATCCCGAATTGCTTGTGGCTGTGGATGCTGACAGGAGAAACGGCATCGCAAAATTAAGAAACGAGCAGGCTGAGGTGATTCTGCTGGATGATGCATTTCAACATAGAAAGGTTGAGGCTGGATACTATATCTTACTTACGTCCTATGGTGACCTTTATTCTCAGGATTTGGTTCTGCCGGCGGGGAATCTTAGAGAATCGCGAAAAGGAGCTGAGAGGGCAGATGTTATAGTTGTAACAAAATGTCCGCCGGAGATCACCTCTGTAGAGATGGAAAAGATCAGGGAAAAGCTCAAGGCAAATGATAAGCAGAAAGTCTTTTTCAGTAAAATTGAATATTCAAATAAAATATATGGAAAGTATGATATAAAGAACCTGAATGACATGAAGCAGGAAAACTATGCTATTGTTACAGGAATCGCCAATCCGGCCCCGTTTATTGATCATCTGAAAAAAGCAGGACTTGAATTACCGCATTTAAAATTTCCAGACCATCATATTTTTACCGAGAATGAGTTAAGTCAGCTTGATAAGTATGAAGGGATATTAACTACTGAAAAGGATTTTATGCGGTTAAAGGACAGCAGGCTTAAGGGGAAGTTATACTATTTGCCAATAAAAACAGAAATTATTGATAATGCTGAACAATTTGATTCAGCGATTAAAGATTATGTAAATAAAAATGAGGTGTAAAATACACCTCATTTTGTTTTGGCTAATTCAAACTATATAATTTCTTCTCTTTATATAATCCTACTTAGCAATATTTTGCAAAGCCCATGCCATAAATTATACAGCTGCTTCCCGTGCCGCTAAATACTTATTAATCTTATGGAAGAATTCTTCGGTTTTATATGGCTTAGGGATAATATCATTAAATCCATTCAAATAGAATTCGTCCAGATTATCATCCAGAGTCACTGCGGTTAAAGCAATAATAGGAATGTCAAAATCAAACTTCCTGATCTCTATGGTTGCTTCAATTCCGCTGATTCCCGGCATATGAATATCCATAAGAATAAGGTCGAAATCATTATTTTTCACCTTTTCAATGGCAATGGTCCCATTATCTGCAACATCACAAACAACCTTGTTTTTCTCAAGTATTTTCCGGGTGATCATTTGATTGATCTTGTTGTCTTCTACTACCAGGATATGCTTGTCTTTCATGATATCGTTGGTAAGTTCAATCTCTTTGGTTTGCGGAGAAGCTGTTGCAGCTTTTTTCAATTCTGCTTCAGGAGCTTCGAATTCAAGTTCAAATGCGAAAGAAGATCCTTCGCCAAGTTCACTTTCCAGGATGATCTCACTTCCAAGTAAGCCTAAAAGGTTTTTCACAATAGAAAGACCTAAACCGGTGCCACCAAATTTACGGTTGATCTGCGTGGAGCCCTGAGTGAAATTCTCAAAAATCGCTTTTTGTTTTTCTTTACCAATACCTTCTCCGTTATCCTTTATCTCAAACTGTAAGAATACCTTCTCGCCTTCGATTTTAGACTGTTTTACATTGATCCAGATGTCTCCATTTTCGGTAAACTTAATAGAGTTCCCTATTAAATTGATGAGGATTTGTGAGACCTTAAGCGGGTCACCAACCAGTTTCTCCGGAATTTTTTTATCGTAATTGAAATGTAATTTAGTATTGCGCTCATCGGCAGAATTTTTTAATGCGATAAGTACATCAGAAATTCTTTTTTCCAGATCGAATTTACTTTTTACAATTTCTACCTTATTTGCCTCCAGTTTATTGAGGTCAAGGATATTGTTGATTAGAGAAAGTAAATATTCCCCAGAAAACTTTAATGAATTAAGGTGCTCTTTTTGACTTTCGGTAGGACTTTCTTCCAGGAGGAGATGAGTCAAGCCTGTAACCGCATAAAGCGGTGTTCGTAATTCGTGGGTAATGGTTGTTAAAAACTGTGCTTTTGCCAGAGAGGCTTTTTCGGCATTTTCTTTTGCCAGAATAAGTTCAGAATTTTTCTTCTGAAGCAATTCATTCGCTCTTGCCCGTAAATTATTGTTCTTATATAAAGAAAGCGTTAGTAACGAAAGTATGGTTATTAAGGCCACACTAAGGATGGTTGTAAGTTTATTGACCTTTAATGTTTTTTCATTTTCTTCAGCCTGTAAAGTCAATTCATCAACCGTGGTTTTAAGCGCATTCATTCCCAGTTTAGCATTGGCTTCAGTTGCCAGTGCTTCTTTGTTCATGTCAAAAACAGTCTCGCGTATCTCATTCATTTTTTTAAGATACTCCAGTGCATTTGGTAAATTATTTCTGCTTTCGGAGATCTGACTTAATAAGCCATAGGTGTACATGGTCATTCCTGTATATCCGCCTTCCTGAGAAATTCGCAGAGCATCCTGAGCAGCTTTTTCAGCCTTTTGATAGTCTCCTTCTAGGGCATAAGCTCGGGCGTAGAAATAGTTTAACCTGGCCAATTCGTATTTATTTTTGCTCCTATCTAAATAAACTTCAGCATTGTGCAATTCTGAAAGTACCCGGTCATGATTCTCTACTTTCCCAAAATAAATAACAGCCCGGTTAAGAGCTATCACACCTAATTGTTCTGAATTTTCCTGTTTTTGATAAAATTTATCAGCAAGATCCAAATATTTTAAAGCACGATCATATTCACGTTTAGAGGTAAGTATTTTAGAATATAAAATGTAAGAATAGTTCAGGCCAAGGTCGTCTTTTATATCCCTTTGGATGGACATGGCTCTATCCAGCTGCGTAATTGCTTTGTCATATTCATGCCTTACGTGGTGTAATCTGGAAAGAATACTACTGGCAAGAGCAATATATCTTTTATTGTCAATTCTTTTTGCATACTCGAGAGACTTGTTTAAATCTTCCCGGGCCTTGTCAAATTCCATTATATCTATGGAATGTTCAGCTTTATTCAGCAATTCCCTGATCTCTTCAGGTTTAGGCGCAGCCTCGTCGATTCCGGGATCCTGGAATCCAAACAATACCATGCTGGCAATAAAGAGAAATATAAGCTTTAGGTTCTTCATTTGGGAAATAGCTAGAAGCTGTTAATATTTGTTAAATATAGCTATTTATCGTTAACAAGTGAAATTAAATCGACAAGACGGTTAGAGTAGCCAATTTCATTGTCATACCATCCTATTAATTTTACAAGTTTCCCACCAATAACCGAGGTCATCTGGGAGTCGAAAATGCAGCTGTGTTTATTGTCAATGATATCTATGGATACTATAGGATCACTAGTGTATTCAAGTATATGAGACATTTGTGAATTCGCAGCCTTCTTGAAAACTTCATTTACTTCTTCAATGCTGGTGTTTTTTGCCACATTCAAAGTCATATCTGTAAGTGATCCGTTTGGCACCGGTACTCTAATTCCGCATCCTCCAATTACTTCGCTAAGATCTGGAAAAATAGTTGTAAGAGCTTTGGCTGCACCGGTTGTGGTTGGGATAATAGACTGTGCAGCCGCACGACTTCTTCTTAAATCACGATGAGGTTTATCATGTAAACTCTGGTCTGAAGTGTAAGAATGCACGGTGGTAATATATGCCTGAGTCACTGTAAAATGATCGTGAATCACTTTTAGCATGGGAGCAGCATTATTAGTGGTGCAGGAGGCATTTGAAATAATTTTTTCTGAACCATCCAGAATATGTTCATTTACTCCTAAAACCACCATTTTAATATTATCATCCTGTGGAGGAACAGAAAGAATTACCTTTTTAACTCCTTTTTTTAAATGACCAAATAACGTGTCCTCGGTTTTAAATTTACCGGTTGCCTCTACAACATAATCCACCTCGTGGTTATTCCATGGAATATCATCGGGTTGTGGGTGATGAGTTAATGGTATAACTCTTCCATCCACTTTTATAAACCCTTCTCCGGCGGTAATATCATTAAAAATACGGCCATGAATACTGTCATACCTTAAAAGGTGTGCCAGACTAACCGAATCATGGATATCGTTTATCGCAACAATTTGAATCGTAGGATGGTCGAGTAGCAGTCGGAAAAAATTTCTTCCAATTCTTCCGAAACCGTTAAGACCAATCTTTATGGGTGTAGCCATTTAATGACTAGTTTATATGTTTCTGAGCTTTGTAAGAAGATCTTACCAAAGCACTACTTTCAACATGTCTGAATCCAAGTTCCAGTCCTACTTCTTCGTATTTTTTAAATTGATCTGGAGTAATAAACTGTTTTACCGGTAAATGTTTTTTACTTGGTTGAAGGTACTGGCCAATAGTAACCACATCCACCCCGGCATCACGTAGATCGTGCAGCGTTTGAATTACTTCATCTTCCTGTTCACCAAGACCCAGCATGATTCCGGATTTTGTTCTTCTTATCCCGTTATCCTTCAAATATTTTAAAACACCAAGGCTTCGGTCATATTTTGCCTGAATTCTAACCTCTCGGGTTAACCTTTTTACAGTTTCCATGTTATGGGAAACAACTTCAGGCATTACCTCGATAATTCGGTCAATATTCCTTTCATTTCCCTGAAAATCGGGAATTAAAGTTTCCAAAGTGGTTTCTGGATTCATTCGGCGAATTGCCTTAACGGTTTCAGCCCAAATGATAGATCCCATGTCCTTAAGGTCGTCCCTGTCTACACTTGTTACCACCGCATGTTTGATTTTCATCAATTTAATGGATCTGGCAACTTTTTCAGGTTCATCCCAATCTACAGTTTCCGGTCTCCCCGTCTTTACACCACAAAACCCACAGGATCTTGTGCAAATATTTCCCAGAATCATAAAGGTTGCAGTCCCTTCACTCCAACATTCTCCCATATTTGGACAACTACCGGAGGTACATATGGTGTGAAGGTCATATTTGTCTACAAGACTTCTTAATTCTGTATATTTTTTCCCCGTAGGAAGTTTTACCCTTAACCACTTTGGTTTAGGAGTTCTTTCGGTCTTTGATCTAACGGGAGCAACGTCTGTATTCATAGTCAAAATCTAAGGGTTCAAAGATACAATAATAAGCCAAACTGCATAAATTAGACAGCTCAGGTTTTTAAACCTTACTTAAGCCTTCCTCTGTTCGATAATTTGGGCAAGTAGTTTCTTGGCTCTGAGTAATTTAACCTTAATATTATTCATGGGTTCATTAAGGTTGCCAGCAATTTCTTTGTAGGACATTTCTTGAAAGAACCGAAGGTTGATCACCTCCTGATACTGTGGTTTAAGTTGCTTGATGTCTGCAAGCAATTGTTCCAGGTTCTGTTCCTTAATTAATTTATCTTCTATTCCTGGAGTTTCATCAGCAATCTCATAAACCAGATCTTCGTTTTCAATCGTTGTGCCGGAGCGAATTGAAGATTTCTTTTTTCTAATCTGGTCGATATGAATGTTCTTGGAAATTGCTATAAGCCAGGTAGCAAAAGAATAATTGCTGTCGAAAGTATCTATTTTTTTAAAGGCCTTGGAAAAGGTTTGAATGGTGATGTCCTCAGATTCATACTCATTGTGAGTCTTTTTTAACTGAAATCCATAAACATCATTCCAAAATCTGTCCAACAGGTAGTTAAAAGCAGATTGGTTGCCCTGTTTTGCTTCTTGTATTTTTGCAGATAACTTATCAGGGTCTATTTCCAACTTTTAGGTTTTGAAACAAGGTTCGTGATAAATATAACCAATTGCATTAATATCAGGAAAATGTCGAAAAAGGGGAAGAACCAGGCGACATCCTGCTCACCGAGTTTTTTAGCAGATTTGAAATAAATTATTCCTTCAACTAATAATTTAACTCCTAAAGTAGCAAGAACGATTTCCGGATGCACCTGAAGAATTAAAAGCAAAGTAAAAAAGACCCAGAATAATAATCTGGCTATATAAAAGACACCAAGCAGAAGTTTGTGTTTGCTTTTATAATTTGTTGCCGTAGAAACATGTCTTCTTTTTTGCGTAAACCATTCTTTAAAGCTTCCTTTTGGGACACTCCGCGTAATAGAATCGGGACCAAAACTAAGAGCAGTATTGTGCGGCGTTGCAGCTTCATTTACAAAAAGATCATCATCCCCGGACCTTAAATGCAGATGACTGGCAAAACCTTTCATTTCGTAAAATTTTGAGGAAGTGTATGCAAGGTTACGCCCAACACCCATATAAGGGGAGCCCATTTTGGCATATGAAAAATACTGAATCGCGGTTAGAAGAGTTTCAAACCGAATAAGTTTATTCAATAAAGAACCGGTATGCTGGAAAAAACCTCCATATCCCAGAACAATATCGATTCCCGGTTGGAATTGCCCGGCCATTTCTCTAATCCAGTTGCGGGATTGAGGTGCACAGTCGGCATCTGTAAAGAGTAGATGTTCGTTTACAGCCTTTTTTATCCCAAGAGTTAAGGCGTATTTTTTATTCGCCCAAAAAGCCTCATTATTTGCAACATCCACAATTTTAATTCTTGGATCTAATTGCTGAAATTCCTCAATGACCTCCAAAGTATTATCGGTCGAGGCGTCATTGATTACAATAATTTCAAATGATGGATAATCCTGTTCAATTATAGCGGGAAGAAAATTCCTTAAATTTTCTTCTTCATTTTTAGCACAGATGATGATGCTCACCGGCACTTCTGCACCATTCTTTCCAGAAGTAGTGGCGTTGGCAAAAGAGAAAAAAGAAAAAAAGTATATAAGATTAACTAAACTAATAAGTATAAAGATCCCGAGTAAAATTAAAGCCATTCAGTATTCTAGTTCTTTGGAGTATCTGAACAATTCTCTATTTCATCAGGCATTTTTCCGCAAAAACTACAAGGTTCTCCCTCTTTGTTAAGATAAGGATTCTGGCTGGCGCAGGTGCCTGCAAACTTTCCTTCTTTCTTTCCCCAGATCTTAATGGCGATTCCGGCAAAAGCGAGACCTAATAGAATAATACTGATGATAAATAGTTTCATAGCTTCCTTAATTCTGATGCAAAAATAATAATAATTAAAACCTTCTGAAAGTAGGACGCATCATTAATATAATCTTTACAATATTTAACTAAAGTTTAATCCCTATAATGACCGTAACTGCCTTTTCTACAATATCTTGCACTGTTAATCACGAAAAAACTAAAAATATGAAATTTAGAATGTTATTTATGACTCTTGCGCTTTTTGCAATAGTTTTCACATCCTGTGAAGACAATAATAAAAAAGAACAGGAGTTACAGGCTGAAAAGGAACGAATGGAAGAAATGGAAGCTGAGAAAAAAGCCGAAATGGAAGCTGAAAAAGCAACCATGGAAATGGAATCCAATAGCATTGCAGCCAAAGCAATGGAAACAGATACGCTTAGCACCCTGGTTTCTGCTCTAAAATCTGCAGATCTGGCGGTTATGTTCAAATCTGAAGAAGGACCATTTACTGTATTCGCTCCGCATAATGCCGCTTTTAATAAAGTAGATAAAGCTACATTGGAATCCCTGATGAAGCCTGAAAATAAAGAGAAGTTGGCAGATGTTTTGAAATATCATGTAGTTGCTGAGGAAGTTAATTCTCAAGCGCTTGTTCAAAAAATCAAGGATAATAACGGAAAGTATGAATTGAATACCGTTGGTGGAGGTACTTTAGTTGCTTCTATGGAGGGAGATAAAGTAGTGCTTACAGATGAAAATGGTAAAAAAGCTACCGTAGTAATGGCAGATGTAGATGCTTCAAATGGTGTGGTTCACGTAATTGACGCCGTTGTAATGAAGAAATCTTAATTTGATTAGTTATTAGTTAAAGGAAAAGGAGGGCATTTGCCCTCCTTTTTTTATATAATATTCACTTCGGCTTCTAAATGAATGCCAAAGCGTTTATAAACTGTTTCCTGAACCTTCTTTGACAGCATTAAAATTTCATTCCCGCTGGCTTCTCCGTAATTGACAAGTACCAACGCCTGATTTCTATGAACTCCTGCGTCTCCATCCCTGTATCCTTTAAGGCCGGCAGTATCGATAAGCCAACCTGCAGGGACTTTTACCTGAGTGTGCGATATCGGGTAGGAGGGGATATTTGGATATTCAGCTTTTAATTTTTCGTATTGGCTTTTTTCAATCACCGGATTCTTGAAAAAACTCCCACTATTCCCAATTTCGGCAGGATCTGGTAATTTAGATCTTCTAATTGCGATCACAGCATTTGAAATATCTTTAATGGAGGGAGAAGTGATTCCTTTGATTTCCAGTTCTGAAATTATGGAGCCGTAGTCTACCTTTAATTGGTGTTTCTTTCTGGTGAGTCTGAATCTAACCGAGGTGATTATATATTCCCCTTTTAGATCATGTTTAAATACAGAATTTCTGTAACCAAAATTGCAATCTTCCAGACTGAATTCCTTTTCTTCAAGAGTCTGGATGTGCATGGCTTTACAGCTAACAAAGCTGTCTTTTAATTCCACGCCATAAGCCCCAATATTTTGAATAGGGGAGGTTCCTACATTTCCCGGAATTAAGGAGAGATTTTCGAGTCCTCCAAAATCCTGGTCTAAAGTCCACATTACAAATTCGTGCCAGTTCTCTCCTGCGGCAGCTTCGATTATAACATTTTCCTCAGTTTCAGAAATTATTTCCTTCCCGGTAAGGGCAATATGAAGTACGGTTTTCGGGATGTCCCCGGTTAAGAGCATATTGCTCCCGCCTCCCAGAATAAAAAGATCTGAAGCATAACTTCTCTTTAAAACTTTACGTAAATCTTCCAGCTTTGTTACCGAAATAAAAGCTTCAGCTTTTACATCGATTCCAAAAGTATTGTATTGCTTTAAGGAAAAATTATGCTGTATTTGCATTCGATTATCTGTTGTACTCTTTTAAAGCCTTTTCCAGGATTACAATGGCTCTTTCAAGGTCTTCCTTTTTAAGTACGTAAGCAATTCGAACCTGATTATTTCCTGTATTTGGAGTGGAGTAAAACCCGGCGGCCGGAGCAACCATAATTGTTTCATTATTATCTTCGAAACTCTCCAGTAACCATTTAGCAAAATCATCGGCATTTTCTACCGGAAGTTCAGCGATACAATAAAATGCGCCTTTTGGCTTGGCAACTTTTACACCTTCTATTCTTTCAAGACCTTCTACTAAAAGGTTCCTTCTAAAAGTGTATTCTTCAATTACCTCGTTAAAATATTCTTCTGGTGTATCCAGCGCTGCTTCACTGGCGATCTGTGCAAAAGTAGGTGGGCTTAATCTCGCCTGAGCAAATTTCATAGCTGTGGCGATCACCTCTTTATTCTTAGATACCAGACATCCAATTCTGGCTCCACACATGCTGTAACGCTTGGAAACGGAGTCAACCATGATCGCGTGATCTGCAAGTTCCGGGATGCTCATAATAGAATGGTGAACAGCACCATCATAAGCAAACTCTCTGTAAACTTCATCTGAAACTATGAACAGGTCATGTTTAATAGCAAGGTCTGCCAGTTGTTTGATTTCCTCTTCAGTATATAAATATCCTGTTGGATTTCCCGGGTTACAAATTAAAATTGCTTTTGTTTTTTCTGAAATCAGTTTTTCGAATTCAGAAATTGGAGGAAGCGCAAAACCATTATCGATGTTAGACTGAATAGGTTTGATGCTAACTCCTGAAGCCGTTGCAAATCCATTATAATTGGCATAAAATGGCTCAGGAATTATAACTTCATCTCCCGGATCTGTAATGCTTCCCATGGCAAATAATAAAGCTTCAGATCCACCGGTGGTGATAATGATCTCATTTTTATCTACAGGAATGGAAGTTTTCTGGTAGTATTTCGCAAGTTTCTTTCTGTAGCTTTCAAAACCTGCCGAATGACTATAGGAAAGAACTTCGATATTATGATTTTTTACTGCATCAAGAGCTCCTTCCGGCGTTTTAATATCGGGTTGACCAATATTAAGCTGATAGATCTTACGACCCTGAGCAGTTGCTGCTTCAGCATAAGGAACCAGTTTTCTAATTGGTGATTCGGGCATTTGAAGCCCTTTTATAGATATCTTAGGCATAGCTTATTAATTGTGGGTTGCAAAATTGCAAAATTAATGGATTAATCAATAAAAATCACCGGTTATTATCCCGTTATTTTTGTAATTTAATAAGGTATGAACTTTCAAATCCTGACTAAGTATCTTTTAGTTTTTTTCATCCTTATTCTGTCTGCTTCAATTTATTCGCAAAATAATTTCAGAATTGAGAATGGAAAAGGAAAGTTTACTGCCAAATTTGATCTGGTTAATGACCTTGTAATTATCCCGATTTCGGTGAACGGTCAGCCTCTCTCATTTCTTTTGGATACAGGTGTAGATTCAACAATTCTTTTTGATCATGCAGAGGGTGATACCATTGATCTTAATAGCCAGTCGGTTATTTATTTGAAAGGGCTGGGGGATGGGAAGCCCTTACGGGCAATTCTTTCCCGAGGAAATGAGGTTCAGTTTGGCGATGCGATAAGTGATAAACACAATATCTATGTTATTCAGGGAGGTGTTTTTAATCTTTCCAATAGAATGGGGGTGGCCATAAATGGAATTCTTGGATATGATTTCTTTAAAAATTTTATTGTGGAATTCAATTACAGGAGAGAGAAGGTCAGTGTTTTCGATCCCCAATATTATGAATATGGTAAATGTGGAAAGTGCATAGATCTCCCCTTAAGTTTCTATAAAAAGAAACCCTATATAGATGCTGAGGTGGTTTTAGACGATAATCAAAAAAAGAAAGTAAAACTTCTCCTGGACAGTGGATCTGGCGACGCAATCTGGTTATTTCAAAATCAAGAAAAAGGAATCGAATTACCGGAGGCTTCTTTTAGTGACTTTTTAGGCTTCGGAATTTCCGGAAGTGTCTATGGTGACAGAACGAGAATAAAAGAACTGCACATTGGAAAATTTCAGTTAATGGATGTCACGGCCAGTTTTCCTGATAGTACCTCACTGGCTTATATGGATAATTTTGAAGCCCGGAACGGAACCCTGGGCGCTCAGGTCATCAAGAGATTTCACTCGGTGATAGATTATCGCGGAAGGAATATTCGATTAAAACCCAATGGTGACTTTAGGGAACCCTTTGAATACGACATGAGTGGAGTGGTGGTAAAACACAGTGGCTTCAAGATTGTGAAAAATAAAGACCTTAATTCCCAAAGATACTCAGATGAAGAGGGGCCGGAGAGAGGTGTGATGGTCTATAAAACCAGTGTTCAGGTATTTTATTCCATGGAGCCTAATTACGAAATCGCCGAGATAAGGCCGGATTCCCCGGCAGAATTTGCCGGATTGAAAATTGGAGATGAACTTTTAAAATTAAATGGAAAGGTTGTCCATAAGTACAGCCTGGAAAATATAAACAGAGTGTTGTCGTCTGGTGAAGGGAAAAGGATTAGAATGGAAGTTTTGCGGGAGGGAAAGCCAGTTAAACTTTCATTTGTATTAAAAAGGATTTTATAAAAAAATAGCCTTCACAATGGAAGGCTATTAGTTTTCATTTTAAGAATGATTAACTCTTATCTGCAGATTCATCTATAACCTGCCCTTTTATTTTCAAACCTTTTATCGGTTCATCGGCATTGGAATAAACAGTAACTGTTTTTCGAATGTGTCCAACACGACTCGTGTCATATTTAACTTCAATTTTCCCGGTTTCTCCAGGCATTATCGGTTTTTCCGGTTTTTTAGGGACAGTACAGCCGCAGCTGGATTTAACGTCCTCTATAACGAGCGGCGCATCTCCTACGTTCTTGAACTCAAAAACGCGGACTCCGTCACTGCCCTTTTTTATTTCGCCGTAATCGATAGTTTCGGTTTTAAATTCAAATTTAGCAGTCTTCTGCGCCTGTGCGGTAGCCAGACCTGCAAATATGAATATGGCGATTGCAATAAGTTTTTTCATAATTCGAAAATTTTAAGCGGAATAGTAAATATAAGCTGAAATAGTTCAAATCTCAAATTTTTAAATCAATTCAGCAGCTTTCATAATCCTCCATTAATAATTACTTTTGCCATTATTTCAAAAATCAGACCAAGAAATGGGAATTGCTTCACATTATAATGCTAAACAAGTAGAAGATAAATGGTACGACTACTGGATGAAAAATAATTATTTTCATTCTGAAGTTGATGAACGAGAGCCATATACGATAGTAATTCCACCGCCTAACGTTACCGGGGTGCTTCATATGGGGCATATGCTGAATAATACCATTCAGGATGTACTGGTGCGAAGAGCAAGATTGAAGGGTTATAATGCCTGCTGGGTACCCGGGACAGATCATGCATCTATTGCTACTGAAGCAAAAGTGGTTGCCAAGCTTAAAGCTGAAGGGATAGACAAGAATGATCTTACCCGTGAAGAATTTCTACAGCATGCCTGGGACTGGACTCACAAACATGGCGGTATAATTTTACAGCAGTTAAAGCATCTTGGTGCTTCCTGTGATTGGGACCGAACCAAGTTTACGATGGACGAAGATATGTCGGCATCTGTTATAAAGGTGTTCGTAGATCTTTACGAGAAAGGTCTTATTTATCGCGGTTATCGTATGGTGAACTGGGATCCGGTGGCACAAACTACCTTGTCTGACGAAGAAGTAAATCATGAAGAGAGAAACGGTAAATTATTTTACCTGAAATATAAAGTAGAAGGGACTGAAGAGTTTCTAACGATTGCGACTACAAGACCGGAGACCATTTTAGGTGATACTGCAATATGTATCAATCCAAATGATGAAAGGTTCACACATCTTAAAGGTAAAAAAGCCATTGTGCCAATCTGCAACAGGGTAATTCCAATCATTGAAGATGAGTATGTGGATATGGAATTCGGGACAGGATGTTTAAAGGTGACTCCTGCACATGATGAGAATGACAAGAACCTTGGAGATAAGCATGATCTTGAAGTTATAGACATTTTAAATGATGATGCTACCTTAAATAAATTCGGACTTCATTACGAAGGGAAAGATCGCTTTGTGGTAAGGGCTGAAATTGTAGAGGAGCTTGAGCTTACCGGCCATTTGGAAAAGGTGGAAGACCACCTGAACAAAGTTGGGACAAGTGAGCGTACCGGTGCAGTAATCGAACCAAAATTAAGTGACCAGTGGTTCCTTAAAATGAAGGAGATGGCCAAGCCTGCTATTGAAGCCGTAATTGGTGATGACATTAACCTGGTTCCAGAAAAATTCCTTAATACATACCGTCACTGGATGGAAAATGTAAGAGACTGGAATATTTCCCGCCAGCTTTGGTGGGGTCATCAAATTCCGGCTTATTTCTATGGTTCCGGTAAAAACGATTTTGTAGTAGCCGAGACTGCTGAAGCTGCACTTGAAAAGGCTAAAGAAGTTACCGGAAATAAAGAATTACAGGCATCAGATCTTACTCAGGATAAAGATGCTTTGGATACCTGGTTTTCTTCCTGGCTATGGCCAATGAGTGTTTTCAACGGAATTCTTGAACCGGAGAATAAAGAGATTCAATATTATTATCCAACCAACGATCTTGTTACCGCACCGGAAATTCTATTCTTCTGGGTGGCCAGAATGATCATGGCTGGTTATGAATACAGAGGTGAAAGACCTTTTAAAAATGTATATCTAACAGGTATCGTTAGGGATAAACAAAGACGAAAAATGTCTAAATCCCTGGGAAATTCACCAGACCCGCTTGGATTGATAGAGCAGTATGGTGCAGATGGGGTAAGAGTTGGAATGTTGCTTAGTTCACCTGCCGGGAATGATCTTATGTTTGATGAGGATCTTTGCAAACAGGGAAGTGCATTTTCTAACAAGATTTGGAATGCGTTTAGGCTTGTTAAAGGTTGGGAAGTTTCAGAAGAAATAGAACAGCCCGAAACTGCTAAAAAAGCAATAGACTGGTATAATGCTAAATTTCAGCTAAGCTTAAGAGAAATTGAAGATCACTTTTCAAAATATCGAATTAGTGATGCCTTGATGACCACCTATAAACTAATCTGGGATGATTACTGTAGCTGGTTCCTGGAAATGGTAAAGCCTGGTTATGGAGATCCTATAGATGCTAAAACCTTTAAAGCTGTTATCACAATTTTAGAGGAGAACCTTAAATTGTTACATCCTTTCATGCCTTTTGTTTCTGAAGAAATCTGGCAAACGATCACGGAGCGTACGCCAGAGGAAGCTTTAATAATTGCAAAGTGGCCGGAAGAGAAAGAATATGATGCTACAATCATTAAGGAATTTACTCATGCTGCTGAAGTTATTGCTGGAGTACGAAAAATAAGGAAGGATAAGAATATCGCTTTTAAAAATGTGATAGACCTTAAAGTATTGAATAACGAGAATACCGGGAATTCCTTTGATTCGGTAATTGCTAAAATGGGGAATATCTCCAATTTTGAATATGTTTCCGGGGCAGTAGACGGTGCCTTATCATTTAGAGTAAAGTCAAATGAATATTTTATTCCAATTGTTGGAGCTATAGATATAGAAGCCGAAAAGAAGAAAATTCAGGAAGAGTTAAGTTATACAGAAGGGTTTCTAAAATCTGTGGATAAAAAACTTTCAAACGAAAGATTCGTTAATAATGCACCGGAGCAGGTAGTAGCGATTGAAAAAGCTAAAAAAGCCGATGCCGAAGCTAAGATCGAAGCTCTAAAAGCCAGCTTGAATAGTTTGAACTAAAATTGAGTATTACACATAAAAAAAGAGGGCAATCGCCCTCTTTTTTTATGTTCTTATTTCAGATTACTGAGATATTTCTCCAATATGCTTTTCAACCAGTTCTATGTATTTCTCCTCAGCTTCCTTCTTGCTTAACTCTTTTACTTGAATCAAAGCATTCATTTTAAAAGCGCTTTTAAGGTCTCCGTGGCTGCTTGGAGGGATATAGAATCCGTTTTTTTCGGTAGCTCTTTTGTAAAGGGCATAGAAGTGTAGCATTACGTCAGGCGGGAATTGCTGCTGCGTTTTGCTAGCCATTTCATAGGCTTTTAAAAATTTCAGGTTTTCTTCTGCCATTATGTAATTTATGATGCAACATCAGCAATTACGCTAACACCACCTTTAACTTTATCATTGATTCCAACATTCACCTTCGTTCCAAGAGGCAGGAATACATCAACCCTGCTACCAAATTTGATAAATCCACTGTCACTACCCTGAACCACTTCGGTTCCTTCTTTTGCGTAGTTTACAATGCGTTTTGCAAGTGCACCGGCAATCTGCCTGTAAAGCACTTCGCCTACCACTTCATTTTCTACTACCACCGTGGTTCTTTCGTTCTCTTCGCTGGATTTTGGATGCCAGGCAACAAGAAATTTACCGGGATGGTATTTGCTGAATTTTACTTTCCCTCCAACAGGGTGTCTGGTAACATGCACATTAATTGGCGACATGAAGATCGAGATCTGTAATCTCTTATCTTTAAAATATTCTTTTTCATATACTTCTTCGATCACCACAACTTTTCCATCTACTGGTGAAACAATATGTTCATTATTATGAACCGTTCTTCTTGCAGGATTTCTGAAGAATTGAATGATTAAAAGGAAGAATAGTATTGATACAACAAGAATAAGAAATTTCACCCAGTAGGTTTCTATAAGGTTGTAGCTTACAATATTTATCGCGATTAAAACGATCGCGGTAACAGTCATTATTTTATAACCTTCCTTATGAAACATAATTCAATATATATAAATATGCGTAAATGAATGGACTTGCAAATATAATACTATCCAACCTATCAAACAATCCGCCATGGCCGGGCATTAATTTTCCGCTATCCTTAACTCCGGCTTGTCGCTTGAATTTGGACTGAATAAGATCTCCAAGAGTTCCAAAAATACTTAGTATGATCGCCATCCCTAACCAGATCCCGGGGGTGTTAAATGAACTGAATTCAGAAAATGTTGTTGGAAACAACGGGCTGTAATACCAGATAGCATAACTCATAATGCAACTAAAGACCAGACCACCCATAAAACCTTCTACGGTCTTGTTGGGGGAAATCTTTTCGTAGAGTTTATGTTTCCCGAAATTTTTACCCACCAGGTATGCAAAGGTATCGTTGGTCCAGATAAGGAAGAAAATACCAATAACCAGTTTTGGAATAAATACCCCTTCAATAGTTGGAATAAGGGTTAAAAAGATGGTAGATGAAATAAGATAGAATATGATGATGATATATTTCTTCTTTTCGAATACCGGAATTTTTTTGACCACCAGGAGGTCCTTTACCAGAAACAGGTTCACAAATATGGTCACTAATAGTAAAAGAATGGTAGCGTCCTGATTAAACTTTAAGAAGCTGAATAAATAGAACAGCACCGCCTGCAAAATGTATAAAGCATAACTTTTAAGCCTTAGAAGTTTTTGCATCTCTACGAGGCAAACCAGACTTAACAAGTAAAAAAGGCAGATAAAAATTAATTCAGATGAGAGTATTGAAGCAACCAAAATGGAAGTATACAATAATCCTGATACAGTACGTATAATGGTTTCCCTCATATATTACAGATCTTCCAGCAGGAGCAAATATAGGTTTTTTGTACTACTCCCGTAACTCATGAAATCACCTTCCTTTTGAGTCTCAAAATTTTTAATGGTTGTAATATTCGATGGGATCTGCTGTTTGTTTTTAAATTTTATTCCTCTCAGGCCTTCACCAATGGTGTCAATTAACTGACTTGTAGAGGCAAAAATTATGAAATTAGCAGGGAGCTCATGAAGTTTACGTTCCTTGATCTGGTTTGATGAGATCAAAATTGAACCATCATTGGCAACCAGAAATTCGCAGGTAGATAAATAAAATTCTGCATCTGCAGATTTATTAAAATCCAGATTAAAGCCCTGAAATTTATTCTTTAGCTGTTCATCAAAACAACAGCATTGCTTTTCATACCAGTCGTTTTCAAGAAGTATGTTGTCAAAAGCCTCCAATACTTCTGAATCTTCAACACAGTATAAGAATTTACCACCATTATTCTTAAAATTGAGCATAAAGCGCTCATCGGTAGGCAGTTTTACCTCCGGCATGTATTTCCCTCTGTCGGCCTTTTCAGGAACGTCCTGATCCTGCGTCGCTTTCGCCTTGGGATTAAGAAACCTCTTGAATAGATTCATAGGGTGGTGAGTATGGTTCTTACAGTCATTTTATCAAAGTTAAAAAATCTGAAATTAACCATTGTTTAATTTCAGATTTTTTACTTCAACTTCTACACTACTTATTAACCGAATCGTTTTCGGTTAATTTTTCTTCTTCATTGATATCCTTCGTTTTAGCATCTTCATCCCCTGTAATGGTAGGTTTTGCCTTTTCTGAAGCTACTCTTTCTTCAACCTCAAAAGGTCGTTTCCCGAAGATCTTTTCAAGGTCATCCTTAAAAATAACCTCTTTGTCCAGCAGAATTTCTGCAAGTTGAGATAGTTTATCCTTGTTGTTTTCCAGAAGCTCCAGCGCTCTTTTATATTGTGCTTCGATAAGATTCGAGATCTCCTTATCTATAAGCTCAGAAGTTTTTTCACTGTAAGGTTTAGTAAAATTGTATTCACTTTGTCCTGAACTATCATAATAGGTCAGGTTTCCTACTGCTTCATTTAAACCGTATATCGTTACCATGGCTCTTGCCTGCTTGGTAACTTTTTCAAGATCACTCAGTGCTCCGGTAGAGATCTTGTTAAAGATCACTTTCTCTGCTGCACGCCCTCCTAAGGCAGCACACATTTCATCAAGCATCTGCTCCGGTCTCACGATCAACCTTTCTTCAGGTAGATACCAGGCCGCACCCAGAGATTGTCCTCTTGGTACAATGGTTACTTTAACCAGTGGAGCTGCATGTTCCAGCATCCAGCTAACCGTAGCATGACCTGCTTCGTGAAAAGCAATTGCTTTCTTTTCACTAGGAGTGATGATCTTGTTCTTTTTCTCAAGACCTCCAACTATCCTGTCAACAGCATCTAAGAAATCTTGTTTTCCTACTGCCTTGTTACCTTTTCTGGCAGCAATAAGCGCAGCTTCGTTACAAACGTTGGCAATATCTGCACCTGAAAATCCTGGTGTTTGCTTTGCTAAAAATTCAGTATCCAGCTCGTCTGCAACTCTTTTAAGAGGCGCAAGATGAACTTCAAATATTTCTTTTCTTTCGTTAAGGTCAGGAAGATCTACATAGATCTGTCTGTCAAAACGACCTGCCCTCATAAGTGCTTTATCCAAAACGTCTGCACGGTTGGTAGCGGCAATTACAATTACATTGGTGTTTGTTCCAAAACCATCCATCTCGGTTAAAAGCTGGTTAAGGGTGTTTTCACGTTCATCGTTAGAACCTGAAAAGTTGCTTTTTCCACGAGCTCTACCAATTGCATCGATCTCATCAATAAAAATGATAGAAGGTGATTTTTCCTTTGCCTGTTTGAAAAGGTCACGAACCCTTGAGGCTCCAACTCCAACAAACATTTCTACGAAGTCTGAACCTGACAGAGAGAAGAAGGGAACCTTTGCTTCCCCGGCAACTGCCTTCGCTAAAAGAGTTTTACCGGTTCCCGGAGGACCTACCAATAAAGCTCCTTTCGGAATTTTACCACCAAGGGCAGTATATTTTTCAGGATGCTTTAAAAAGTCTACAATTTCCTGTACTTCTTCTTTCGCTCCTTCAAGACCTGCAACATCTTTGAACGAAGTCTTTACATCTGTATTTTGGTCGAATAGTTTAGCCTTGGATTTTCCAATATTAAAAATCTGTCCACCAGCACCACCGCCGGCTCCGGAACTCATTTTTCGCATAATGAAAATCCAAACTCCAATGATGAGGATAAATGGAAGTAAAGCCCAGAAAAGGTCTCCAATCACGTCACTTGAAGTGTCGTAGGTAATAACCGTATCAAGGTTGCTTTCCTGCTTGATCTCATTGATATCGTTCTCAAAATTTTGAAGATCCCCAAACTGGAAACTATAGGTAGGCGTTTCTCCCGTAGGGAAAAGATCCGGATCTATATTTTTCTTATGGATTTCCTTCTGCTTGGCTTCATCTGTAAGGTAAACACGAGCCTGATTACGGTTGATGATCTCTACCTTTTTTACATCGCCTGTTCTTAAATACTCTTTAAATTCAGCCGGATTTGTTTTAGCAGGTTCTGAGAACCCACCATCTCCAAACAAATTAAGGCCTAGAAATATGATGATGATCGCAGCATAAATCCAGTATGCACTAAATTTAGGTTTTCTGGGATCTAATTTTTTCTTCGATTTTTGATTCGCCATTCTGTCGTGCTAATGTTTTGAATTTAGTAACTTGTCTGTATAGATGTGATTTTAGCATCACCCCACAGACTTTCAATATCGTAAAATTCCCTAATATGCTTCTGGAAAACATGAACCACTACATCAACGTAGTCCATTAAAACCCATTCCGCATTCTCGCTACCCTCAATATGCCAGGGTTTATCCTTAAGGTTTTTACTAACGGTTTTTTGTATGGAATTGACTATGGCGTTAACCTGCGTGTTAGAAGTACCGTTGCAGATAATAAAATAATCACAAACTGTGTTTTCAATTTCTCTAAGATCAAGGATATCAATATCATTTCCCTTAACTTCCTCAATCCCTTTTATAATATGTGCAATAAGTTGATCGCTGTTTTTTTCCTTTTTCGACATTAAATTAATTTATTTACGCAAATTTATCATTTTTTGCTCTTTTAAAGAGATTCTTTCTGAAGATTTAACTCCTAACCTCCTATATATACTTATGCGTATAATCAAAGTTGATGCCATTGATTCCACAAATTCCTTTGTGAGGAAGTTCTACGAAGGAGCCAGCGATTTTTCGCCTGTATGTGTTCGTGCAATTCATCAAACAGCCGGGAGAGGGCAAAGAGGTTCCAATTGGGAGGTAAAACCCGGACAAAACCTTACGTTTAGTATTCTGTACCCGCAGTCCCAACTTGAAATTTCCAAATATTTTTTATTAAGTGCCTCCATTTCGCTCGCTATTTTAAAGGTTTTCAGACAACTGAATATTCCGCAATTAAAAGTTAAATGGCCTAACGACATAATGTCATCCAAAAAGAAAGTTGGTGGCATTTTGATTGAAAATATAATAAAAAATGATGGGATTGCTGCCAGTATCATTGGAGTAGGAATAAATGTAAACCAGACCGAATTTCATAATTTGCCCCAGGCTTCATCTTTAAAATTAGCTACCGGTAACAGTTATGACCTTGATGAAATTCTCGAAATTTTAATTCCTGAAATTGATACCGCATTATCCAGATTGTCTACTACTTCAGAAGAAATTTTGCTGAAAAAATATCAAGAAAACATGTTTATGCTGGATAAAGTTACTGTTTTTCAGAAACCCAACAGTGATAAATTAAATGGGATTATCAAAGGGGTGACTCCCGATGGAAAGCTTTTATTGAAAACCGAAGATGATAAGTTGGAAGAGTTTGGGCTCAAAGAAATTCAGTTACTGTATTAAACAAAAAAGCCGGAGTTAAAACTCCGGCCAGAAATACGAACCTAAATTCGTTTATAGCTTTCCTATATTCTCAATAAGAGCAGTGATGAATTTTTTCAACGGAGATTTGATCATCATGCTCATCATAGCATTAAACTGACCTTCAAAATCCATAAAAACTTCACTTTCGTTATCTCCTTTACTTTCAATATGGGTATTAAGCGTAAAAGGAAATTTATCTGATGTCGATCCAAGAACAATAAGTTCCGGTTCTTTATTTTCAATAATTTTTAATCTTATTTCAGGCATACCTTTTAGCTGGAATAGGAAAGTATCATTTGAAGTAACTTCAAATTTTTCTTTGCTTTGAGGCATGATCTGCTCAAAGTTCTCAACCTTCGTGAGAAAATTGAATAATTCCTGCTGACTTTTATTTGCGGTAACTTTCTGGCTTTCTAATTTCATATTATGGGGTCCAATTATCCGGTTGTTCTCTCCACTTTCGTAAGATTCCGGCTTCTTCAGTATTTATATAATTTGTGTGTTGAGCAGTCTCGATCAAATTTTCGTAGTCGCTCAGGGTGTGTAACTCCACGTTTGCCTCAGTAAAATTAGAAGTGGAAACATCAAAGCCATAGGTAAAAATGGCAAACATGCCTTTTACCTGAGCTCCGGCTTCTTTTAAAGCTTTAACAGCATTAAGACTACTGTTTCCGGTGCTAATAAGATCTTCTACCACCACTACGGTTTGACCTTCTTCCAGATTTCCTTCAATCTGGTTTTTCCTGCCATGACCTTTTGCTTCGGGTCTAACATAAATAAAAGGGAGGCTTAAATATTCTGCCACCAGCATTCCAATTCCTATGGCTCCTGTGGCTACTGCAGCAATCACATCAGGTTTTCCATACTTTTCTTCGATTTGTCTGGCAAACTGTTCTCTAATATAATTACGCATCACAGGATAAGATAAGATGATCCTGTTGTCGCAATATATAGGTGATTTCCATCCGCTGGCCCATGTAAAAGGCTCTTGCGGTTCTAATTTTATTGCTTTAATTTGCAATAAAAGCTCAGCAGTTTTTTTCGCTGTTTCTTTATTCAAAATCATAGCTGCAAATGTATAAAGTTTTTGTGAATGATATTCCCATAATTATTTCTACACAGAAAGATTTAGGTGAAAAATATACGAACTATCGTTTAAAAACTGTTCGGCTTAAAAAGGTGATCAAAAAGATTCTGAATGGAGACCTGCTCTATGTTAATCTTTATCACAAGAATGAGAAAAAATTACTAAAACTGCTTTTAAGAAAAATGAAAGTGGTGACAGCTGCCGGTGGCCTGGTAGTCAATTCCAAAGAGGAAATTCTCTTTATATACCGGAATCACCGCTGGGATCTTCCCAAGGGTAAAACCGAAAAAAATGAGAGTATAGAAAGCTCAGCAATTCGGGAAGTAGAAGAGGAGACCGGAGTAAAAGACCTGCAGATAAAACGCTTTATAACAAAAACCTATCACGTTTTTAAAAGAAACGGCAAACTGCGCTTAAAAGAGACCCATTGGTATGAAATGTATACCGAATATGAAGGGGAACTCGTACCTGAATTAAGCGAAGGCATTAAAAAAGCCAAATGGAAGAACTTTGAAAAATCCCAAAAGGCTCTTCAAAAATCCTACGCCAATATCAAAATGCTTTTCCCTGAAAAATTTTTAGCGGGGAAGTCTAAAAACTGGGTAGCGTAAATGTGCCGGCTCGTAATTAGGTGAATTTTTATGCAACCAGTCCAGCTGGGCATACCAGCTATTACTAAAGTCGTTATCCAGACTTTTTTTGCGCTCGAACTTTTTCCTTAGTTCCGGATCATTTTCCAGTAATTCTTTTGCTTTATCTTCAAAAACATAAGGGGAGAAACCCTCCTTTTGTTGCAGCACGGTATCAAAAAAGTTCCAGTTAAAAAATGAATCCACTGCCGAGGGCTCCAGAGTTTCCAGTAAGTATCTGGCTCCATCCTGAAATGTTGTTACCAATAGATCACCCTTTCTAAAATTAACCCTTTCTATGCTCTTGGTTACTTTTGTATTTCGATGAGGGTAATGACCTTCATAAGCCTGTTCTGAAGTTTCAAAATCCTGGATTTTGTATACTTCAACGCTTAAAACGGTATCCCGTTCCAAAGGCTCCATTTTTATATTGTTTAGTTTCAACCTGTTCAATACTTCCCACCAGCCTTGAGGAATTACATAAGCACGAGGAATTTCCACTTCTTCGGTTACTTTAAAATTATCGAAATACTCAATTTCTTTTGTGAATGGCTGGTTTTGGTCATATTTTAATCGTTGCATTCCAGTAATTTCACTGGTAATTTCCTCTCCTTCAAAGCCCTTGAACTGTCTTTTGGAAGGATTTTCAGTGTCCGGTTCAAACTTTAAATTATAATGCCTGTCGGTTAAATATTTCCGTTTGGCCTGATTGCGAAGATCTTTTATGAAATTTGATTCAGCATCGGTAATATCTATCATTGATCTCATAAGTTCATAAGTGCCCATGACCCTTTTGTCATAAGGTTTAAGCATATGAGTTTCAACCATCATTCCCAGTGTATTCCAGAGCGTGGTGTAACCTGTTGAATACCTTGGTGAATCCATGAACTGTGTAAAACCTTTTTCCGGTACCTCGTTGAAAACATTTACATAGGGAGTGATATCCCAGTCTTTTGATTTTAATGAATCTTCCAGCGCAGGCATCATTTTATTCTGAAGGTATTCTCCCAGAGTTCCTCCAAGTTTATCATGTTGAGTAAAAAGATGAGTAAGGGTATATTGATAATCGGCACCATTACTTACGTGGTTATCGATAAATACTTCTGGATCCAGAAGGTGAAATATCTCATAAAAGGTTTTAGCATTTTTGGTGTCGGCCTTTATAAAATCCCGGTTCAGGTCATAATTACGCGCATTTCCTCTAAAACCATATTCTTTAGGTCCGTTTTGATTCGTTCTGGTAGTGGAATTTCGGTTTAATGCACCACCTACATTATATATAGGGATAGTGGCAATAATGGTATTTTTAGGTGAAGCAATAGAATCTGAAGCGAGATCTCGAAAAAGCATCATGGTAGCATCGATACCATCACTTTCCCCGGGATGTATCCCGTTATTAATAAGCATTACGCTGTGAGACTTTCTTAACTTTTCCAGATCCGGTTCACCGGAAGGATTATAAATGGCGAGGTGAAGGGGTAAGCCGCTATCTGTTTCACCAAAGGTTTGCAGGGTGACAGATGGGTAAGCCTCTGCCAGTTGCGTATAAAATTTTATTACTTCAGCATAGGTTCCTGTTTCGGTACCTCCCGACTTTTCGAAACGGGTTTCAAAATCAAATTCCTTTACCAATTTATATTTAGAGAAATCACAGGAACTAAGGCTGATCAAAATCCCCAATATCAACCACAATTTTTTCATAAAATTTTGTAAAAAAATTAGCCGTAAACTTAATTAAAAACTCAGAGAGTAGCTAATTACACCAAAATCTATTTATTTGCCGTATTTTTTCCAGTCTGAAAAATTTAGGATTTCTTTTATGTTTTAAGCTCAATATCAATCCGGAGCTCAAAATATTAATCGCATTTTATGGCTGAATTTTACATTGAAAAATTAGTTTGACATCTGGTTTGAAATTACAACTGAATCATAATGTTATAACCGCACCTACAAATTTTACATACTTTGAAACAATATATATTACTGCTTCTTATTTTTCTTGGATTTAACCTTAGCGGTTATTCGCAAATAATATCAGGGAAAGTTTCTGATGAGAATGGTCCAATTGAAGGTGTTCAAATACGAATATTAGATTCACAGGATCATGTGAATACCAATGATGATGGTCTTTTTCAAATAGAGGTTGATACCTATCCGGCAAATTTCGAATTTAGTAAGGAGGGTTATGAAGTGAAATTTTTGAAGATTTTTGAAGGTACCGAAGTTGTAAAAGTTATCCTTTTTAAAAAAGCAGATCAATTAGCTGAAGTTGTACTTTATAGTTCTGTAATTCCGGAAAAAATAAGGCGTACTCCGGCATCTGTTAGCCTTATCGATAAAAACTCTATAAAATCCGGCAACAATTTTAATCTTGTTCAGAATTTAAACCGTGTTCCGGGAGTTTTCGTGGGACAGGGGGCATTAAATACCAATAAGCTCAACATCCGGGGGATTGGTTCCCGCGCACAGTATGGAACCAACAGGATCAAAGGTTATATAAATGGAATACCATTAACTACTGCTGAAGGGGAGCTTACTATTGATGATATCGACCCGCAACTTATTGATAGAATTGAAGTTCATAAGGGCCCGGTATCTTCCATGTTCGGTGCGGGATTGGGAGGTGCGATAAACTTATATACTCTTAATCCAGCCAAAAATCATAGAAATTTAAAAGCAGGATATGATTATGGAAGTTTTAATACCAGAAAAATCAATGTAGGGTTTAACCGGGTTCAGGACAGTTTAGGCTTTCACCTTAATTATCACCAACTATTAAGTGATGGATATAGAGCTAACGGAAATTATGAGCGGATAGGTTTAAATGGAACCGCAAATTATTTGAACAAGCTGGGCAATCGCTGGACTTTGTTCTATTCATATTTAAATTTAAAAGCACATATACCCAGTAGTTTGAATGAACAAGATTTCCTTTATTCACCGCAAAAAGCTGCATTTACCTGGAATGCCTCGGGAGGTTATGAATCTTATGATAAAAACATTCTGGGTCTATCCTATTCTCATGCATTTTCTGCACAACTCAAGAACGAAACATCTGTCTTTGCCAATTCCAGAGATGGGTATGAACCCCGACCTTTCAATATTCTTGATGATGATATTTTAGGAGTTGGTCTCAGAACCCGGTTCAATATGGTTCAGGAAATTATTAATTTACCTGCTGAGATAGGTTTTGGTGCTGAAGCGATGCTGGAAAAAACCTCAGTTGCTACTTATGAGAATTTATATAGAGATTCTAATGAGCAAAAAAGTATTCAGGGAGAGAGGTTAAGTTTTAATGAACAAAACAGAAAATATTTAAATGTTTTTAGTCAGCTGAACATGCAAATAACTACCGCTCTAACTGCCGAAGCCGGGTTTAATTTCAATACTACTTCTTATAAACTGGATGATAAATTTAATTCTGATGAAAAAGTTCAATCAGGAGAATACAATTTTGATCCTGTTATATCTCCCAGATTCGGCCTGAGCTATGAGGCTTTTGATAGTAAAAACTTCTATGCTTCTTTAAGTCACGGATTTTCTACTCCAACGGTTAGTGAAACCTTAACACCTGAAGGTTTGATAAATACAGAGCTTAAGCCGGAAAAAGGCTGGAACTATGAAATTGGGTTTAAAGGATCCTGGTTGGAAAATCGATTGTATACTGAGTTAAGTTTGTATACCATACGGGTTTCAGATCTGCTTGTAGCACAGCGGATAGGTGAAGACCAATACATTGGTATTAATGCTGGTAAAGCTCATTATAACGGAGTTGAATTTTTTTCCCAATATCGCCTTGATATGGGCCGAGGTTCAAATCTTCAATTTGAATTAAACTCCGCCTTTAATTTCCATAAGTTTGAAGAATTTATAGACCGGGAGAACAACTTTTCAGGGAACGATCTGCCTGCCATTCCTAAATATAGCTTAAGTCCCTCAGTAGAATATAATATTGATAACTGGAAGTTTTATTTAAACATGACAGCCGTAGGGGAAATGGCTTTAAATGATGAAAACAGTGTTTTTACAGACGCGTATGCTGTAACCAATTTTAAATTGATGTACCATTGGTTGGTTGGTCAATCTATAACTGCTGAATTTAATATGGGAGTAAACAATTTGTTCGATGAGCAATATGCCTCCAGCATAGTTCCCAATGCCATGGGATTTGGAGGGGCTGCGCCAAGATATTATTATCCCGGTAAACCCAGGAATTTTTATGGTGGTGTAATATTTAGATTTGATCTTTGAAAATACAGCAGGGGGTGTAAAATATTATTTTTTCCTTACTACATCCGGAACCATGAATTCATAATTCCCACCGTGTCTCATAACATCACGAACAACCGTGGATGAAATATGACCCATTCCCGGGCTTGATAATAAGAACACACTGTCAATACCTGCCATTTTAAAATTAGTTTGACCAATGGATTTCTCAAATTCCAGATCCTGACCGTTTCGTAAGCCGCGAAGAATAAAGCCTGCATTTTGAGATTTACAAAAATCGACCGTGAGCCCACTATAGGTTTCCACTTTTATTTTAGATTCATTCTTGTAAGTTTCCTTCAAAAATTCCAGTCTTTCTTCCAGGCTGAACATGTATTTTTTACTGGAGTTGGTGCCAATGGCCAGAATGATTTCATCAAATAAGGGTAAGGCACGATCAATAATATCGGTATGTCCAAGGGTGAGCGGATCAAAAGAACCCGGGAAAACTGCTTTTTTCATCTAAGGTTTATTCAAGAATTTTCAAGAAAAAGATAGGGAGAATTATTTATTTTATTGATTTAAAGCCGCTTCGATGGCGCTGCCGAATAAATCTTTTAAACTAATCCCGGCGTTCTCTGCCTGTTGAGGTAAAATACTTGCCTGGCTAATTCCCGGGTTCGTATTCATTTCTATAAAATATGGTTCGCCCTTATGGAAGATAAATTCAGACCTGGAAAAACCTTTCATTTTAAGTTTTTTATAGATCATTATGGCTATATCCTGTACTTTTTTGGTGTCTTCCTCTGAAATTCTTGCTGGAGTGATCTCCTGAGATTTTCCAAGATACTTTGCTTCATAATCAAAGAATTCTCCGTCCGGTACAATTTCAGTAACAGGTAAAGCAATAACTTCCCCGCGATAGGTAATTACACCTACAGAAACTTCGGTTCCATCTAAGAAAGATTCGATAATTGCTTCATCATCTTCAGTAAATGCATTTTTCGCCGCAGCGATAATTTCATCTTCAGTTTTAACCTTGGAAACACCAAAACTGCTTCCGGCTCTGTTGGCCTTCACAAAACATGGTAATCCCACTTTATTAACGATTTCAGAAGTATTGATCTCTTCGCCTTTATTCAGGAAATAATTGGTGGCAGCCTTTACTCCATAAGGTTTTAAAACACTTATTAGATCGCGCTTGTTAAAGGTGAGTGCAGACTGGTAATAGTCACAACTGGTTTGAGGTACACCAATCAATTCCAGGTAAGCCTGTAAAAGCCCATTTTCTCCCGGAGTCCCATGAATGGTATTAAAAACACAATCAAAATCAATGATCAGGTCATCAATAGTAACGGTAAAATTGCTCTTGTTAATAGGGTATGGCGTATCATCCTCGGTTACCACGAACCATTCACTTTGCAAAATATGAACCCGATATGGTTCATATAGATCGCGGTCAAGGTTCTTATATACGATGTTTCCGCTATTAATAGAAATGCGATATTCGCTGGAATATCCACCCATGGCGATGGCAATCTTTTTCTTCATATTCAATATTTCCTGTTAGAAATCGTTAAACAAAAATATCACTTAAAAGGGCAGTCACCAAAACCAAAGGGTTTTATATCTTTGCCCATTATCACTTAACTATGGGATTATTTCGTTTTATTTTTAGCAAGACCTTTTTAATTCAACTGGTTCTTGCAGGTATTATATTGATTGTACTTGGATTCCTGACCATGCAATGGCTGGATTATTCGACTAATCAGGATCAAAGGATCGAGGTACCAGATCTGGCAAAAATGAAGCTGAATATGGTTGAAAGTAAGTTGGACGAACTCGAACTGGATTTTGAGATCCTTGATTCAGCCAATTATAATCCTGAATTTCCAAGATATTCGGTTATCGACCAGGTACCGGCACCGGGGAAATTTGTGAAAGAAGACCGTAAGATTTATTTAACGCTCAATCCTTCAGGTTACCGTAAGATAGAAGTGCCTAATAACCTTATTCGAAAAACCAGAAGACAGGTAGAACCAACTTTAAGATCGCTTGGTTTTGAAATAGGGGAGATTTCCTATAAGCCGGATATTGCTGAAGATGCGGTACTGGAATTAAGACATAAGGGAAGACAGGTGCAACCGGGAGAAAAATTAATGAAAACTTCTGTGATCGATCTTGTTTTAGGTGATGGTAGTGGGAGATATCGCAATGTTGAAAGTGACACCCTTAGTACAAATGAACAAACTCAAACAGAAGTAGATGAATTTTAATATGGATATTAATGAAGGACCGGAAGAGCAGGATCAGGATGAAAGTCTCTATGAACATCATAAATTTGTAGCTGAGGTTGGGCAAAAGCCGTTGAGGGTCGATAAATATCTAATGAATTTTATCGAGAACGCAACCCGTAATAAAATTCAAAAAGCTGCCAAGACCGGTAATATCTATGTGAATGGAGAAACCGTAAAGCAGAATTATAAGGTCAAAGGTGGGGATACTGTACAGGTAATGTTCGAGCATCCGCCTTATGAATACCTTTTGGTGCCTGAAGATATTCCTCTGGATATCGTGTATGAAGATGAAACCTTACTGGTTGTAAATAAGCCTGCCGGAATGGTGGTGCATCCCGGACACGGTAATTACAGCGGAACACTTATCAACGCGCTGGTTCATCATTTTGAAAATTTACCGAATAACAGTAGTGACCGCCCGGGACTTGTACACAGGATAGATAAAGATACCAGTGGTTTACTGGTGATCGCGAAGACGGAAGAAGCTATGGCTCATCTCTCTAAACAATTCTTCGATAAAACGAGTGAGCGTGAATATGTGGCGATCGTTTGGGGAAATATGGAAGAGGATGAAGGTACTATTGAAGGCAATATTGGCCGCAATCCGCGAAACAGGTTACAAAACATTGTTTATGAAGGGGATGATGCTGAAAATGGAAAACCTGCAGTAACTCATTTTAAAGTTTTGGAACGATTGGGTTATGTTACTTTGGTATCCTGTAGACTGGAAACCGGAAGAACACATCAAATCAGGGTTCATATGAAGTATATTGGTCACACCCTTTTCAACGATGAACGTTATGGTGGAGACAAAATATTAAAAGGAACCACCTTTACCAAATACAAGCAATTTGTAGATAATTGTTTTAAGATCTTACCACGACAGGCTTTACATGCCAAGACCTTAGGATTCATTCATCCCGTAACCGGGAAATGGATGAGTTTTAATTCTGATATTCCTCAGGATATTGCAGACTGTGTTGAAAAATGGAGAGGTTACGCAAAGAATCAGCTTGAAGATCTTTAGAAATAAGCCTTCTCTATAATTCCATAAAAAACTAAATGGCCGAAGATTTCTCTTTTTCGGCCTATAGATTATCTTTGGTCTAAACACTTTTAGACAAATGAAAATCGTAGTTTCTCCGGCTAAAACGCTGGATTATGAATCTAAATTACCTACCACACGTGGAACTCTACCAAAGTTTCTTGAGACCGCAGTGAAATTAAATAAAAAATTATCCAGACAGTCAAGAAAGGAATTATCAAGATTGATGGGCATTAGTGATAAGCTCGCAGAACTAAATCATGTGCGCTATCAGGAATTTCAGGAGGATCATGATCATAAAAATTCCAGACCGGCTATGTATGCTTTTAATGGAGATGTATACACCGGCCTTGATGCTTACACTATCCCCGGGGATCGACTTGATGATGTGCAGAATTCCCTGCGTATCCTTTCCGGTATGTATGGAGTATTGCGTCCTCTGGATCTTATCCAGCCCTACCGACTCGAAATGGGAACTTCAATAGGAATTGAGAGGAAGAAAAATTTATACGAGGTTTGGAAGAAAAAGGTGACCGATTTTTTAAATGATGAATTAGAGGACGACGAATTATTTCTCAACCTTGCCAGTAATGAATATTTTAAAGCAGTCGATGCTAAAAATTTGAAGGTGCCGGTTATTTCCCCGGTGTTTAAAGATTTTAAAAACGGTAAATTAAAGATCATAAGTTTTTTTGCAAAAAAAGCGAGAGGGTCCATGGCCCGATATGCTATCGATAATAATTGTAAAACTCTGGATGACATCAGGGGATTTGATTATGATGGGTACAGGTTTAGTGAGGAACATACTAAGAAAGAACAGGAACCAACGTTTATAAGATAATTCATAGGAGTGGATTACGAAAGCTTAAATTTTAAATAAAACATTGAATTCTATTGGATCTATTTCATCATAAACATCCTTACCGACCTTTTATTCCGGAAAATGCCACCAAACTCATCGTAGGGACCTTACCTCCTCCAAGGTTTACTAAAAGACAACTTCGAAATGATGATGTGGATTTTTGCTACGGAAGCGGAGATGGATTATTATGGGTGGTACTTGATAAAATTTTTGATCTTAACTTAAAATTTGAAAATACTGAAGAGGCTATTGAGCAAAGGAAGAATTTTCTTAAGTCCCGTGGAATTGGGATTTGTGATGTAGTAGAAAGCAGTAGGAGAGAAAAGATTGATGCTTCAGACCTTGGGATGCAAAAAGTGGAGCTAAGGGATGTGGTGAATATTATAGATCAGAACCCTTCAATTGATACTTTACTTTTTACCGGGGGTAATTCTAAAAATGGTCCAGAATATTTTTTCCGAAGATTGCTGAGGGAAAAGTATCCCGAGATTAAAATGAAGTTAGTATCCAATACTTCCCCGCGCATTCATCAGGTGCTGGTTAAAGATCGGTTGGTGAAAACGGTTTCTTTAATAGCTCCTTCTGGTGCGGCCAATATTTCTATTGGAAGTACAGCTCTGTATAAAGAACTAAAAAAGAAAAACCCTGAATTCAATACGATTGATTTCAGGGTTCTACAGTATCAGGAATTTTTTTGATTACTGTAACTCTTTTTTATCCTGGTTTGCAAGAGTTGTAGGCTTGATCTTGAATTTTCTCCTTTTTGGTCTTAATTTACCGTGAGTTCCAATCGCGATCTTACCTCTTTTTGTTTTTTTGTCTCCTCTCCCCATTTACTGCTTATTTTGCTGCTTCTTGATCGTTTTTTCATCAAAATCTACCTCATTGGTTTTCTCATTTCTGTTTCCGGTAGGATTTGTTGGATTTTTTTGATCTTTACTTCTTTCTCTGTGGTTATCTTCAATTGGTCCTCCCATAATTCAATGTTTTTTGATTCAGAACTAATATAGAAAGAAGGAGTCTTAAAACCTCCTAACGCCTTGTTACATTTAGGTTAAACCTTTTACATCTTTAACAAAAGTATCGATTTCTCCCACTCCGTTTTTAGTAAGATATTTAATAAATGCGCTGCCTATAATAGCTCCTTTGGCATATTGCGTAGCCTGATCAAAAGTTGAGTTATCGTTAATCCCAAAGCCTACGATTTGAGGATTTTGAAGCTGAAGTTCATCAATTCGTTTAAAATATTCCTTGGTCTCTTCTCCAAATCTCGAAGTTGAACCGGTCACGCTGGCACTACTTACCATATAAATGAATCCATTGGAAATGGAATCGATAAACCTGATTCTCTCGTCAGACGTTTGTGGGGTAATAAGAAATACATTTATAAGACCATATTTCTCGAACAGCTGCTGATAATGTTCATGATATTCTTCAGCAGGAAGATCCGGAATTATAAGGCCGTCTATCCCTGTTTCCTGACATTTCTTACAGAAAGCTTCAACTCCGTACTGAAGTATGGGGTTAAAATAGCCCATGATGATCAATGGAATATTGACTTTCTCTCTTATACCTTCCAACTGCTCAAAAAGTTTCTGGGTGGTCATCCCATTTTTTAATGCTTTGGTAGAACTCTCCTGAATGGTTGGCCCATCTGCCAGGGGATCACTAAAAGGGAGACCTATTTCAATAAAATCCACACCATTTTTTTCGAGGTTTAGAATGATCCTGGTGGTATCATCTACATTAGGATAACCGGCAGTAAAATATATGGAAAGCAGTTTATGATCTGCTTTAAGTTTTTTTTCAATTCTATTCATTGTAATTCAGCTTATACCGTTAAAGGTGATTTTTTAACTTGCTTAAGGAACCGCTATGGATTATAATTTAAAATAATCGATATAGGTATTAAGATCCTTATCTCCGCGGCCTGATAGATTTACCACTACCAAATCATCCTTTTTAAATTTTCTGGTTTCAAAAACAGCCAGGGCATGAGATGTTTCAATCGCCGGAATTATTCCTTCGAGTTTTGCGAGTTCAAGTCCGGCTTTCATGGCGGCATCATCTGTAATGCTAATAAATTCACCGCGTTTGCTGGTAAATAAATTGGCATGCATTGGGCCAACTCCGGGGTAATCCAATCCTGCTGAAATGGAATAAGGCTCGGTAATTTGTCCGTCACCGGTTTGCATTAAAAGTGTTTTACTTCCATGAATAATCCCTGGTTTTCCAAGGGCAGAAGTAGCTGCACTTTCCCCGGTATCTATACCTTTTCCTGCAGCTTCAACGGCTATGATCCCAACTTTTGGGTTATCCAGATAGTGATAATAGGCTCCGGCTGCGTTACTGCCGCCGCCCACACAGGCAATTACAAAATCAGGATCTTCAGTGCCTTCCTTCTCCTTTAACTGAATTTTTATTTCTTCAGATATCACACTTTGAAACCTTGCTACCATGTCTGGATACGGATGTGGTCCTACCACAGATCCTATAATGTAATGTGTATCCACAGGATTATTGATCCAGTCTCTTATAGCTTCATTAGTGGCATCCTTTAGGGTTTTACTACCGGATCTTGCAGGAACTACCGTGGCACCCAGCATTTTCATTCTGGCCACGTTAGGGGATTGACGCTCAATGTCAACTTCTCCCATGTAAACGATACATTCCATTCCCATAAGGGCGCAAACAGTCGCAGTTGCTACTCCATGTTGCCCGGCACCGGTTTCGGCAATGATCCTTTTCTTTCCAAGCTTTTGAGCCATCAGGATTTGCCCTATGGTATTATTAACCTTATGCGCTCCTGTGTGACAAAGATCCTCGCGTTTTAAGTAAACTTTCGTGCCATATTTTTCGCTGAAGCGTTTTGCGTAATACAAAGGAGTAGGACGTCCCACATATTCTTTTAATAGATCCCTGAATTCCTTTTGAAAGGAATCCTCTTTCATGATATCCAGATATCTGGATCTTAATTCTTCAACATTAGGATATAACATTTCGGGAATGTAAGCTCCCCCAAATTCCCCGTAATATCCTTTTTCATCAACCTGATAGCTCATTTTATGAATTTATCTGTTCTTTGAATTCTTTTAATTCTTTCAATTTTTTTAACCCGGGTTTCAGTTCAAATTTACTGTTTACATCCACCGCGTATAAAATTTCGGGTTTGCCATTTAAATTAAAATGCCTCTTTAATTCTGCAATAGCCTTGCCATGTTCCAAACCAATTCCGCCACTTAAAAAGAATGGGGTGGAGGAAGGGTAATCTTTTAAAATTTTCCAGTCGAATTCCACACCGTTCCCGCCCTTAAATTCTCCTTTGGTGTCAAAGAGAAAATAATCAACTATACCTTCATAGGCTTTGATCTCCTGAAAATCAAAATCACTACCTACACTAAATACTTTTATGAGCTCTGGCGTATTTCCTCTTTTTTGTAATTCTGTTCGTAATTGTTTGCAAAATGCAGCCGATTCCTCTCCGTGTAGCTGAATTGCATTCAGATTATATGTGGTGACCTTTTCTAATACTATGGAAAGAGTTTCATTAACAAAAACGCCGGTTTTTTTAATTTCAGAAGAAAGTTCGGGTAAGTTCCCATCAAAATATCGGGGAGATTTTTCATAAAAGATAAAGCCCATATAATCCGGTTGAATATCGGCAACCTGAATCATATTCCCAGCCTGCTGCATGCCGCAAACTTTTAAACTTAATCCTGAACTTTGTCCTGAAGCAGGGGTAGTAAGATTCTGTTCTCCCATTTTTAAACTGACTTTTTAAATTGAGTTTCCAGTTCAAAGATAAAATCTGTAGCCGCCTTTCCCGGATCGGTGGTCTTCATAAAATTCTCACCTACAAGAAATCCCTTATAACCATATTCTTTAAGTTCAGATATGGCAATAGTGTTGCTTATCCCACTTTCTGAAACCTTGATGAAATGATCTGGTATTTTAGAAGCCAGATTCTTGGAGTTAGCAATGTCAACTTCAAATGTTTTCAGGTTCCGGTTATTTACACCAATCATATCCACCTTCGCATCCAGGGATTTCTCCAATTCCTGAAGGTCATGAACTTCCAGTAATACGTCAAGTTTCAATTTTTTTGCGAAATCAGCCAATCTATTAAGCTGATTTTTGTCCAGCACTGCAGCGATCAAAAGGATCACATCTGCACCGTATGCTTTTGCTTCTAAAATCTGATATTCATCTATGATAAACTCTTTTCTAAGAATAGGCGTTTTAACCGATGCTCTTGCATACACGAGATCGTCCAGGGATCCGCCAAAATATTTGCAATCTGTTAAAACCGAAATTCCTGAAACTCCTGCGTTTTCATACCCCACAGCCACATCCTGTACATTCAGGTTTTGGTTGATAACAGCTTTTGAAGGAGACCTGCGTTTATGCTCCGCAATTATTCCGCTGGATGAACTTTTTAAGTTTGCCGCCAGGGAAACCGTATCTCTTTCAAAAAGTTTCGAACTTTCTAATTGAGAAACCGGAATTAAGGACTTTTTTAATTCTACTTCCCGATATTTATCTGCTATGATCTTGTCTAAAATATTCATTGCTCTTATTTTATTTTTGGCTCAGCTCCTGTAATTTTCTAAAACTTTCATACGCCTTGCCCGATCTTATAGACTCCCTGGCAGCTTCAAATCCATCTTGTGGACTAAGATTACGAGAGGTGGCAATCGCCATCCCTGCATTGGCACAAACCACGTTTTCCTGGGCAGTAGTACCGTTGCCTTTTAAAATTTCTACCAGAATCTTAGCTGAACTTTCAACGGTTCCTCCACCGGCAATTTCAGTTTGAGTTAATTGAGAAACACCAAAATCTGAAGGTTTTAAAATTCTTTCAGTGTTATTACTTATACTCTTGGTTTCTCCTGTAAGCGAAATTTCATCATAGCCATCAAGAGCGTATAATATGGTATAGTTCTTATTTGTATTCTGGTACAAGTATGCATACATCCTCGCTAGCTCCAGACTAAACACCCCAACCAGTTGATTTTTTGGGAATGCAGGATTCACCATAGGACCCAGCATATTAAAAAAGGTTTTAACCGCCAGGCTTTTTCTAACCGGAGCCACATTTTTCATGGCAGGGTGGAACAAGGGAGCATGAAGAATGCAAATATTCGCTTCTTCGATACATTTTTCAAGAAAATCCTTATCACTGCTAAATTTGATCCCAAGCGTTTCCATTACATTGGAACTACCGCTAATGGAAGATACTCCATAATTTCCGTGTTTTGAAACCTTTACACCTGCCCCGGCTGTAACGAAGGAAGAGGTGGTGGAAATATTAAAAGTATCTTTTCCGTCTCCGCCGGTTCCACAAAGATCAACCGCATCATAAGCAGAGAGATCAACCTTTATACACAATTCCAGTAGTGCATCTCTAAAACCTTCCAGTTCTTCGATGGTAATACTACGCATCATATAAACTGTTAGAAAAGCTGCGATCTGAGTTTCAGAATACCGTCCTTCAGAGATATTGAAAATTACCTGCTTAGCTTCTGTTGCGGTGATGGTTTCATGGCTTATTAGCCTGTTCAGTAATTCTTTCATATAGTCTTTTCGTCAGCTTCCTTTATAGTAGTTTGGGCAGTTTCAGAATGATTTACCCAGTTTTTGATCATTGTTTTTCCGGTTGGTGTTAAAACAGATTCGGGATGGAATTGCACTCCGCGTACGTCAAATTCAGTATGTCTTAGAGACATGATTTCTCCCTTTTCGTCATAACTGGTCGCCTGAAGTTGAGGAGGAAGATCTTTTTTTACCACCCATGAATGGTATCGCCCTACCTGAATGGTTTTATCAAGACCATCAAATAAATATTCATCATCAACAAATATTTCAATATCTGTGGCCACACCGTGGTAAACATCATCAAGATTCAATAATTGTCCTCCAAAAACTTCTCCAATGGCCTGCATACCGAGACAGACTCCCAATATACCTTTTGAAGCTGCATATTCCTGAATAATGGATTTTAAAAGTCCTGCTTCATCCGGGATACCTGGACCGGGTGAGAGTAATATTTTATCGTAATTTTCGACATCTTCGATATCTAACTGATCGTTTCTCTTTACGGTGACCAGGCAATCGAGTTCTTCCAGATAATGAACCAGGTTGTATACGAAAGAATCGTAATTATCTATGACCAGTATTTTCATTTTATCTTTCATTCTAAATTTCTTCAGCTAATTCCAATGCTTTGGTTAAAGCTCCTAATTTGTTATACACTTCCTGTAATTCATTTTCTGCTTTGGATTCAGAAACAATTCCTGCACCTGCCTGATAATGTAATTCGTGATTTTTACTCACAAAAGATCTAATAATGATAGCGTGATTAAAGTTTCCCTCAAAGTCCATAAATCCAATTGCCCCACCATACGCACTTCTGTTTACATTTTCGAATTTTTCGATCAATTGTAAAGCCTTGGGTTTGGGCGCTCCGCTTAAAGTTCCTGCCGGGAAGGTATCAGCAACGATTTGTGGAGTGGCAATATTCTTATTAATCTTTCCGGTAACCTTGCTTACAAGATGTATTACGTGTGAGAAAAACTGGATCTCTTTATAATTTTCTACCACTACATCTTTTCCATTCCGGCTGAGGTCATTACGGGCAAGATCAACCAGCATCACATGTTCAGAATTTTCCTTTTCGTCTGCCGCCAGTTGTTTGGCAATTTCAGCATCTTTTTCATCGTTTCCGGTACGTTTGAAAGTCCCGGCAATAGGATGAATTTCTGCCCGGCCATGATCTACGACTAATTGAGCTTCTGGTGAACTTCCAAAAATTTTAAAATTCCCGTAATCAAAATAAAATAAATAGGGGGAAGGATTTACATTCCTTAGTGCGCGGTATACATTAAATTCATCTCCTTTAAACTTCTGAGAAAATCTTCTGGAAAGAACCATTTGAAAAACGTCTCCCCGATGACAATGCTCTTTGGCAGCATTTACAACTTCTTTATATTCCTTGTCATTCAAATTTGAATAAGGATCCTCTGATCTGGTAAAATTATAGGTCGCGAAATTTTTAACCTTCAGTAACTGCTCAATTTCTTTAAGATTACTTGTCGAATCATAGCTGTGGTCAAAAATATATGCCTCATTTTTGAAATGATTGATGGCAATTATATTTTGATAAACGGCATAATAAATATCAGGAATTTGGAGGTCTTTGTCCTTTCTACGGATTTCTACATTTTCAAAATACCGTACAGAATCATAAGCGATGTAACCAAATATTCCATTATTTATAAATTTAAAATCTGAAGCATCTGTTTGGAATTTCTTAGAGAAATTCTGTATAGCTTCAGGTATGGAAACTGAAGCATCTATGGGTGTATTCACCACAGAACCATCAGGAAGTTTTTCAGTGATTTCTTCTTGTTCTACTTTGAATGAGGCAATAGGATTGCAGCAGATATAGGAGAAACTATTATCACTGGCATGATAATCACTACTTTCCAGAAGCAGGCTGTTGGGATATTTATCCCTGAGTTTTAAATAGATACTCACCGGGGTGATGGTATCTGCAAGGATCTTTTTGTATTGAGTAGTAAGTTTAAACATTCAATTTTGAATTTGTGGAATAAAAAAAGGCTTGTCGTGAGACAAGCCTTTTATATTCTATTTATGGAATGGCGTATCAGCTCACGAGTTTTCACGTAAGTTATTCCACCACCAGTTATTTCTTTTAGTTTTGAACATGAGCTCAAAGATAGAAATCAATTATTTGTAATCAAATAAATTAACTTAAAATAATCCCGGGGAAATTCCCGGGATTATTTAATTAGAATTTCAAAACAATATCCAGTTCAAAATTATCATAGATGGTTTTGTCTCCCAAATTGTCGAAAAAGCTTCCGGAACCATATCGAACATCATATTTAGATCTGTCGATGGTTAGATGGGTTTTAGCTGAATCACCTTCCATCATTACATCGAATGTAATGGGATGAGTTTCCCCTTTAATAGTAAGATCACCAACTATTCCATATTTTCCATTTCCTTTAGCTGCGGCACTTGTAATAACCAATTTAGCTTCAGGGAATTTTTCTATTCCGAAGAAATCTGAAGATTTAAGGTGGCCTTCTAGTTTTTGTCTGTTTTCACCCTTTAGATCGGTAACCTGAATACTGCTCATATCCATCACAAATTCACCGCCTACAATTTTATCATCTTCCATAAGAAAGAAACCTTTTTCGAGGGCAATTGTTCCCTGGTGAGAACCGGTCACTTTTTCACCTGTCCAGGTAACCGTACTGGCTTCAATATTTACTTCTTTCTTAATTTGGCTAAATGCAAGTGTGGTAAACACAACAACGATAGCAACGGCACTTTTTAAAAATCCTTTATTCATGATATTATAATTAAGTTATATTATTTCAATTAAGTCTGATTTTGCTTTTCTTACTTTAGCAAGATCCTGATAGTAGTCCTCTGAACTTCTGAATCCAATTGGAGCAATAACTGCAGTAGTAAGATTTCGTTCTTTTAGACCAAGAATCTCATCAAATTTTTCAGCATCGAAACCTTCCATAGGACAGGTATCTATTTTTAAGTTTGCGGCAGAGGATAATAAATTTCCAAGTGCGATGTAGGCCTGTTTCGCTGCCCAGATTTCCTGTGCCTGTGCAGGTAATTGCAAAACGGTATTTTTTATCATGTCTTCCATCCCTTTCAGGTCTTCACGGGAAATATTACGGGTATTAGCAATGTTATCCAGATAGTTATGTACATAACCTTCAGTCACCTTAGTAAGGTTGGCGAAAACTAATAGGTGGGAAGCATCAGTCACCTGAGTTTGATTCCAGGCTACTGCTTTTAATTTTTCACGGATTTCTTCATTCTCCACCACAATTACTTCGTAAGGTTGTAAACCGTAAGAAGATGCCGTAAGTTGTATGCTTTCTAAAATCTGTTCTAGTTCCTCTTGAGATAACTTTTTAGATGCATCGAATTTTTTGGTCGCATAGCGCCAGTTTAGATCTTCGTTGTAAGTATTTTGAGTTTTAACTTCTGAGTTCATTAAGTTTAATTATTAAAGTTTCTATTTCTTTTTCATTTAGTTTATTAATAAAACTATTCTCGATATTTTCTATAATCGGATCCAGTTCCGAGAGAAGATTTAATCCATCTTCAGTAATTCTAATCTCTACCTTTCTTCGGTTGGAGGGACAGGTAATTCGTTCACTTAAACCCTTTTCTACGAGTTTGTCAACCAATCTGGTGGTATTACTCATTTTACTCACCATACGTTCCTGAATAGTACTGAGATTCGCCGGTTTCCCCTTTTGACCTCGTAGAATTCTAAGCACATTGAATTGCGGAGTGCTTATTCCAAAAGGTTTAATTGCTTCCTGCACTTTTTCACTAATATGATTCGCTGTCACAATTATATTGAGCACCAGTTTCTTTGAAAGGGCTAAATCACTATTTGTTTTTAAAAGTGTTTCTATTTTCATTTGTATAAACAACAATTGTAGGTACAAATATAAGTGAATTTTAGTATATCAGCATTAATCTTTTGTTAAATTGACTGAAGAGCGGCTATAAAATTTCTCAGAGAAAAAATAAACTTATCTTTACATATCAAAACTTTTAAACCTACAAACATGAAAGAGTTATCTCAGCAGGAATGGAAAGAAAAGATGGAAAACGATGAAAAATCTGTTATTCTTGATGTTCGTACCGAGGAAGAAGTAGAAGAGGGGTACATCCCGAATTCGAAAAATATAGATATATATAAAGGACAGGAATTTATAGACGAAGTTGAAAAACTGGATAAATCCAAACATTATTATATATACTGCCGCTCCGGAAAAAGAAGTTCTCAGGCTTGTAGTCTGCTGGATCAAATGGGCTTTAGCGAAACCTATAATTTGAAAGGTGGATTTTCTGAATGGCAGGGAGAATCTGAAACTAAATAGATTACCTAATTATTTAAAATATAAAGCACCATTATTCGATGGTGCTTTATATTTCAAATACTCAAAACATTTTTTTTACGTTAAAAACATAGGAAGGACTATTTAATTAGTCCATTAAATTGATATATTTAACCCCGATTGTCCGCGATTTATACTATGATCATGAATAAAGCATTTTACTTATTATTTATTGGTTTCTTCTTTTTTTCCGCCGCTAATGCTCAGGAATTTAGTTTTGGAATCAAAGGTGGAGCCAATTATGTAATGGGAGGTCAAATAACCGGAAATAGTTCTAACGGACTTTATTTTGATGGTACCGTTGAAGCTGAGTCCCAGGTGGGATTTCATGGAGGTGCCTTTTTCGAAGTAAGATTCGGTAAGTTTTTCCTAAGACCGGAATTCATTTACAGCGCTATGGAAACGGAATTTCCATTCCCAAAAGCTCCTGCAATATATTCTGTTGATAAAATAAGTGTTCCATTACTTTTTGGTTACAATATATGGGGTCCTATAGATATTTATGGAGGTCCTGCTTACCAGAATATTCTGGATGGAACCCTGGAAGGAACTGAACCGCCAAACCAGACAATAATAGCACAAAATACTCCACTGGCTGGTCAAATAGGTGTAAAGGCTGGTTTTGGAAGATTTGAACTGGATCTTAGGTATGATCATTCACTTTCAACTGCAGAATCTCAAGGCCTTGATATAATTAATGCCGACTACGGTATCAACAAAGCAAATTTTGATGATGCCAGGCTTAATCAAATCCTGTTAAGTCTGAGTTTTAAAATATTTGATAGTGCAGCAAATCCGGGTAGACGAAAAGGTGGTTGCTATTTCTAAAAATCCCGAAATAATTAATAAAAAAGCTCCAGATAATGGAGCATTTTTATTTTAGAAAATATCCGATTTTATTCTGAACCATAGTTTTCTCAAAAGAAGGGATAATAGCAGAACCATTACGGTTAATATTGATGCTTTAAAATATTCTCCATAGATCCAGTAGCCGGTTCCGAAAAGAGCGCCGTAGATGGTGAAACAACCCAGGATCGTAGCCAGGATGCCAGATGGAACATTCCATGTTGTTTGAACCTTTGAATTGCTAATATGCCGGGTAATCCTTTTCCATCCCGGGCCTCCGGGCTCTGTTTGTTTATAAAACTTAATCAGCACTTCCTCTTTTTCCGGTCTGGTTAAAAATGTAACTACAAGCCAGGCCACTGTAGTAACCAAAACCACAAGTGGATAAGTTGCCCAGCCAGGTAACACCCCGGTGAGAACGGAATTTGTAATGCTGTCCGTTCCGCCAAAAAGGTAAATTCCTACTCCTGTAAAGTTGAATAATATGGAAATGATGCCCGATACTAACATAGCCGTAATTTCACTCCAGGCATTGATTCTCCACCAGAACCATCGCAATAAGAAAATAAGTCCGGTCCCAGCTCCAAACATAAGAATGAGGTTGAATAACTGTAGAGCATTTTGCAGCACAAGAGCTAAAACAGCACTAATTACCATTAAAATTACAGTACTTATACGACCAACATTTACCAGCTCTTTTTCCGAAGCATCCTTTTTAATATACCTTGAATAAAAATCGTTTACTATATACGATGAGCCCCAGTTTAAATGGGTAGAAATAGTCGACATATAAGCAGCCACCAAGGACGCGATAACCAGACCTAAGAGGCCAGTAGGTAGTTTAGTAAGCATGGCTGAATAGGCAAGATCATGGCCCAATTTATCTGCGCTTACATTAGGAAATGCCTGCTGAATACTGGCGATATCGGGATAGATAACTATGGAAGTCAGTGCTACAATAATCCATGGCCAGGGTCTTAAGGCATAGTGAAGCACATTAAAGAAAAATGTTGCTCCCATGGCATGGTTTTCATTTTTAGCTGCCAGCATTCGCTGGGCTACATAACCACCTCCACCAGGCTCGGCTCCGGGATACCACGCGCTCCACCACTGTACGGCCAGGGGAATTATTAGTAAAGTTATGAGAGCTTCTGTATTACTAAAATCCGGGATCAGGTCCAGTTTCCCGCTTACATTTTCATGAGTTAATAAATTATGGAGGCCTCCAATTTCCGGAAGATTTACACAGTAATATGCTGCACCAACTCCGCCAATAATAGCGGTAAAAAATAAGATGAAATCAGTATAAACAACTCCTTTAAAACCACCAAGGGTACTAAATACCACGGTCACAATTCCAGCAAGAGCAATAGTTTCTAAAGCAGAAAGGCCTAACATCACCTGACCTATTTTAATCGCAGCAAGAGTTACGGCTGCCATGGCAAGAACATTAAATATTACTCCCAGATATATAGCCCTGAATGCCCGAAGAAATTTTGCCGGTTTACCTCCATACCTTAATTCATAGAATTCTATATCTGTATTCACATTTGACTTGCGCCAGAGCTTGGCATATATAAAAACGGTTAGCAGACCCGTTAATAAAAAGGCCCACCATACCCAGTTTCCCGAAACTCCGTTGGTTCGAACAATATCTGTTACCAGGTTAGGAGTGTCTGTAGAAAAAGTAGTGGCAACCATAGAAACTCCCAGTAACCACCAGGGCATGGTTCTTCCTGAAAGAAAATATTCAGAAGAACTTTTTCCAGACCTTTTAGAAACATAAAAGCCTATTCCAAGAGTAAGAGCAAAAAATGAAAAGATTAGAATGTAATCTATAGTGGCAAGTTGGATCATGCGTATACTTTCAATTTATTAGGTTACAATAACGCTAATATTATTGAAAAAGTTAAAATAATTATTGAGGTGAAATCCGGAATAAAAGTGACAAACGAAATAAGGAGATTAAAGGGAATCTCTGGTAACTTTTAAGCGCTTTAGATGATTCATTTTAACGGGAGCAAGTTCAGTTTGGCCGTATTGGGTATAAAACCGGTGCTGTTCCATAAATTCAATTTGAATTTTTAACCATTCAAGTTGGGTAATTTCCGGCTTGAAATGTTTTAACTCATTAAAAAGCTTTTTGGCATAGTGGTTATACTTATCGGTTCCAAGGTAAAACAGGTCTGCATCTGCAATTATTTGCTGGGATATGTTATTTGCATCCTGAGGAATTTTGGTTGCGAGTATCATTTCACAAACAAACTCAATAACATCCTGAGGAAACTGAAGTTGTTCCAAATCTTTGGTGGCAAGACGGCAACTATTCTCTTCGTGATTATCCTTGCTTATTATAAAGCCGGAATCATGATATAAAGCTGCGATTTTAATAAGGATAGTATCTTTATTATTCAGTGAATTTAACTCAGCCAGGAATTCTACATTTTCAACTACTTCCATGGTGTGTTTCACATCATGGTAAGTAAGGTGGGGTGGAAGTTCACTTTCCAGGCGAGCTAGCACATTATCCCTGATTTTATGAAATTCCCGGTTGTTCATTTGTAAACGAAAGGATTTTTTTCTGCAGGGAAAGTAAAAGATACATGAGTTTTAAGGCTGATTTACAGCAATATACTTTAAAAATTTAATTTACGGTCTTTAATATATAAATAGGATGACAGGATATCCCTATTCTTAAGGTGATTAAATTCTATATGCCTTTAGCTTTTAAAGGGAATCAAGAAAACCAGAGTTCGGTTTCTTCTTCATGTGGCACCTCGTTGGTTTGCGTTAATGGGATCCTGGATAAGTTCTTTTTTGAATTAATATATCTATTTACAATTCTATCAGCATAACTGGATGTTTTTGCCGGAATAAGATAATTGGTGAATTCTTCCGGGTGGTTCATTTCGTCCATGGGGCCTATATACCCATATCCGGCGTATTTCCCTTTATTTAAATAAATAAAGGATCTTTCACCTTTAGTCCGGCCTTTTTCCAGTAATAAACAGGAATCATCGTAATGACCAATAAATTCATGGGCTTTCGCTACTCTCGAATTATATTCCTCCACAGAGATCTTTTCTTCACAAACCCCACTACATTCCATGATTTTATAATGATCACAAGCATTTACCTGTGCCTGAAGGCCACAGTACTTTGGACACAACTCAAATTTTATACATAATTCTTCCATAAATTTGATCGCTTCTTCTCTGGTATAGAATTTCATCCAGCTTACAGGCGCAATTTTATTTTTATGTAGTGCGAATACTTCAATGCCTTTTTGATTATGATATGAAGTAAGGGTATATGGTCTGGAAACCTTCTTTTGAGCTTTGTTGTATTTAGGATAGAACTTAAGAATAAGTTCGGCTTCGCGTAATAGTGCCAGAAATTCGCTTCCGGTAAGCTCAAAATCAATACTATGAGTTTGTTGCATTAACTCATATTTTCGATTGCTTTTTTCCTGAAAATGAGATTTGATCCTGGTTTTTATATTTTTTGCTTTCCCTATATACAGAGGAACTCCGTCCTTATCTTTAAAAAAGTAAACTCCGGTTGCAGTAGGGAGTTTATCGAAATCTGAATTTTTAAAATTCGGAGGTAAATAATCGGCACCACTTTTTCTTTTCAAATACTCGTCGATAACCTCTCCGTTTTCATCCAGCGACAAACATCTTTTTAAAAGGATCACGGTAGCTTCACAATCTCCTTCAGCACGATGCCGGTCATAGAGAGGAATATTTATGGAAGTACAGATGTTGCCTAAACTATAGGAGAATAAGCCCGGGATAAGCTTTTTGGTTAGTCTAACGGTGCATATTCGCTTTCGTTTAAATTCCATTCCAATGGCAGCAAATTCAGCTCTTAAAATATTATAGTCAAAATTTACATTGTGGGCCACGAAAATGCAATCCCTGGTAATTTTTAATACCTCGTCTGCAATTTCAGAAAAAGCGGGAGCAGAACTAACCATATCATCATTGATCCCGGTTAGACTTTCAATATAAAGGGGTATTGACTGACTTGGATTGACCAGGGAAGTAAACTTTTCTTCAACCTCACCATTGTTAAGAATTATAACACAAATTTCAGTAATTCGGTTGCCTTTAATGCCATTGCCCGTTGTCTCGATATCGACTACTGCGAATTTCAAATCCTTCATACCGCGCAAATTACTACAAAACCTCTAAAATGAAAAGGAAAAAATCCTAATTGATGGAAAATTTCCGAAATTAAGCTATTCAGGGAAATTGAAGCTTATCGATTAATACAGGTTCAAGACTTGTTTTATGAAAATCACCTGGCCCTTAAATTTTTTTTAAAAAGTCCTTAAAACTGTTCAAAAGAAAAGTTAAGGATTTTAATGAAATAAAATAAGTTTTTATATTGAACGGAATTGAAATAGAGATGACCTTTTTTGCACCAAATTTGAACTGGAATGCTGGGCAACGGTGCTTTTAAATGGTTTAAATGCACGGTTGAACTTTATTTGCAAGATTGAATTTTTTAGAATTAATTGGTTAACAATGAAACAGTCCTGTCCCCTACAACAGGGCTGTTTCATTTTTAGGAGGTACGTATTCTGCAATTTTCACTTCCTCCTAAATAATTTATTAGAGATTACTTCAGTGCAATAATTCTCTCTAAGAAGGAATTTACGGGAGAAAATATAATTTATTTCCTCTAATTCTTTGATGGCGATAATAAAAATTATTTCCTGATCTGCTTTTAAGAGCAATTTAGTTTTGTCTTGTAAAGACCTACCTACCATCAGCTTCTTATATAAGAAAATACGAACAGTTCTTAATTCAGACCGATGTAAATCAGACTTATTAATTGGTATAAATCCATTCGTAACCAGGAATAATTTTTTTTCCGAATTAAGAAATAATTGCTAAATCTTTAACAAGGATTTGAGGGATGTAACTCATTCATTGCGATAACTTTAAATGAACTAATTTCTCAAAAATGAAGAAGGATAAAGATAATGCCAAAGACAAGGATTTAAAGAAAAACTTATCTGAGGCAGAGGGCCAAACCATGACTACTAATCAGGGTTTAAAAGTAAATGATACTAATAATTCTCTAAAAGCAGGAGAGCGGGGAGCAACGCTTTTAGAGGATTTTATATTAAGGGAAAAGATCACCCATTTTGACCATGAAAGAATTCCGGAGCGAATTGTCCACGCCAGAGGGAGTGCTGCTCATGGTATTTTCGAATTATATGAAAGTCAGGAGAAATATACTAAAGCCGGTATTTTTACAGATACCAGTAGAAAAACTCCGGTTTTTGCCAGATTCTCCACGGTGGCTGGATCCAAAGGTTCTGCAGATTTGGCCCGGGATGTAAGGGGCTTTGCCGTGAAATTTTATACTGAAGAAGGTGTGTTTGATCTTGTGGGAAACAATATGCCCATTTTCTTTATTCAGGATGCTATGAAGTTTCCAGATCTTATTCACGCGGTTAAACCTGAGCCTCATCGCGAAATTCCCCAGGCAGCCTCAGCGCACGATACCTTTTACGATTTTATATCGCGAACACCGGAAACTATGCATAATCATATCTGGGTTATGAGTGATCGTGCTATTCCACGAAGTTTAAGAATGATGGAAGGATTTGGAATTCATACCTTCAGATTAATTAATAAAGAAGGAAAATCTCATTTCGTTAAATTTCACTGGAAACCTTTGCTGGGGGTAAAATCTGTAACCTGGGATGAGGCAGTGAAACTTCATGGTGCCGATAGTGATTTTCATCGAAGGGACTTGTGGGATGCGATAGATTCTGGGCAGTTTCCGGAATGGGAATTAGGACTGCAAATAGTTCCTGAAGAAGATGAACATAAATTTGAATTTGACCTCTTAGATCCTACCAAACTTATCCCGGAAGAATTGGTGCCGGTACAGCGTATAGGAAAAATGACCCTTAATCGTAACCCGGATAACTTCTTTGCAGAAACTGAACAGGTTGCCTTCCATTCGGGGCATATAGTTCCCGGGATAGATTTTAGTAATGACCCATTGCTGCAGGGAAGACTATTTTCGTATACAGACACTCAACTTTCCAGGTTGGGGAGTCCTAATTTTCATGAGATTCCAATTAACCGACCAATTAATCCCGTGCATAATAATCAGCGGGATGGTCATATGAGGATGACTATAAATAAAGGGAATACAGCATATTTTCCTAATTCGATGGGCGGAGGATGTCCACATTTGGCAAAAATGGCCGATGGAGGTTTTACCAGTTATGAAGAAAGGATAGACGCCAATAAGGTGAGAGCACGTAGTGAAAGTTTTAACGACCATTTTTCCCAACCGGGAATTTTTTACAGAAGTTTAGAAGATTGGGGAAAAAATCATGTTGCAGATGCTTACTCGTTTGAACTGGGTAAATGTACCCAGGACCATATTAAGGAGCGTATGTTGTGGCTTATTGAAAAAATAGATAAAGATCTGGCGAAAAAGGTTGCAGATAATCTGGGATTGAAGATTCCTTCAAAAATTGAAAAACCGGTAAACCAGGCTATTGGAGCAGATGATGACGGTACTAAGAATGAACCTAAGGAAAGAAAGGACTACCTTGATAAATCTGAGGCACTAAGTCAAACTCACATTAAAACCGATAGTATTGCGACTAGAAAAATTGCCTTTTTGGTAAGTGATGGCTTTAATGCAGAAAAGGCTACTGCTATGAAAGAAGAGCTCGAAAAGAAAAATGCAATCGTAAATCTGGTTGCCCCTCATGGAGGAACGGTACAAGCTTCAGATGATAAAAAGCATAAAGTTGATGCCGCTATAATGACTACGGAAAGTGTCGCTTTTGATGCGATCTATATCCCGGGGGGAGCTAAAAGTGTAAAAGCTTTGAAAAAAGAAGCAAAGGCAAAGAAATTTATAAACGAAGCTTTAAAACATTGTAAGGCCATCGCTGTGGATACTGAAGCTGAGGAATTATTTGATGAAACCTATGGAAAAGATTTCAAAGATGATGAGGCGGTTTGCATCAATAAAAAACCTGCAGATTTTATAAAAGCTATCGCTATGCACCGAAATTGGAAAAGAGAGGATCAGGCAAAAATGATCCCGGCCTAATTTACTTTCAGGTACAAGTTTTATTAAAAATAGATCCCGCTTAATTTAGGCGGGATTTTCTTTAGCTAATGCTAATTTCTCTGTGAAAGAAACCCAACAATAGAGGACTTTATTCAGAAGTAATTTTCAACTTCATTAGTTCATTAACGATCACTTTCGCCGCGGCAAGACTCCCTTTTTTAGAAGGATGAAATTGATCTGCACCATAATAATCAAAATCGCCGGTTGTTTCAAAATGTTCTTTCCAAATCTCGCCTACCGGGAATAGGATGGCTGCATGAGCTTTTGAAGCTTCGCGGTAATTTTTTATCACTCCTTCAAAAGTATGGAAATACTCCCGGGATGGCCATACCATGAAATAACCCAATTTACAGTTATTCAATTTACAAAGGTCACTAAATTTCTTTCCGTATTCCAACAGGATCTTTCTTCCATAAGCCTGGGAAGACGGGCCTTGTTGCACAATTACAAGGTCATAATTATTGTTCGATATTAGTTTTTGAACTTTAGCGTCCTTCCAGTGGTCAATTAACGCATAATTGGGGTAAGCGAGTGTTTCTACCTGAATAGCCATTCCCTTTTCTGCGGCGGATTTTTTAACAAGTTTAGGCAAGTCATTGGTATAGGTTAAACTGTTTCCAACAAAAAGAATTTTAAAATCCGGGTCTACTATGGTAAAGGAAATGCAGATTAAATAAATGGATAAAACCAGGATGTATTTTAAGGTTTTCATGGTCTGTCTGGTTTACGGTAATTGGATTAATTAAATTTCAATTCTGTACTGGATATCTGTAGCCCGGCCTGGGATGTGCAAAAATTAACTTGTATTATAAATCTTCGTTTGTAAAAAGAGATCAGGTTAAATCTAAAATATTAATGTGGTAAAAAGTTCAGAATCCTTAATTTTTCAATTTAAAGTCAGGAATTCGTCTTGGTTTAGGGAAGTTGTTTGGTAATGTACTGGGTATCTCTGCCTCAGGGAATATTTCTAGAATAGATATATCTAATTTTAAAGAGGAATGAAGAATTTCCCACCTGGCTGCTAACAAATTGATAATTTTTTTTTCAATTCAACTAAAAATAGGAACTTCCCCAGGCATAAAAGAAAACTTATATTAAATGGCTTCAGGATTTTTCGCATTATTAGATGATATAGCAGCACTTATGGACGATGTTGCGGTAATGGGCAAGGTTGCCGGTAAAAAGACCGCAGGGATTCTTGGAGACGATCTGGCCGTAAATGCCGAAAAGGCATCAGGGTTTTTATCCTCCAGAGAGATTCCCGTTTTATGGGCAATTACCAAGGGGTCTTTTCTTAATAAATTGATCATACTTCCCATAGCCTTTCTTCTAAGTGCTTATTTGCCCACAGCAGTAACCGTCATTCTTGTAATTGGAGGTTTATATCTGGCTTACGAGGGAGCTGAAAAGATCTATGAATACTTATTCCCTCATAAGCATCATTCCGAAATTCAGGATTTAGAAGATCTCTCTAAAGAAGAAGTACTGGCCCATGAAAAGGAAAAGATAAAATCGGCAATTCTTACAGATTTTATTTTGTCCGTAGAAATTGTAATAATTGCTTTGGGTACAGTTACCGGTGAGCCTATAGTCACCCAAATCATGGTGGTCTCATTGATCGCCTTGGTTGCTACCGTTGGAGTTTATGGGATAGTTGCCCTAATTGTTCGTATGGATGAATTTGGCGCGAAACTCATTGATTTAAACGACAGGGATGATAGTTTCTCAGATAAAGTTGGAAAACTTCTTGTGAATGCATTGCCATGGGTTATTAAAAGTCTTGGGATTATTGGAACGATAGCTTTACTCCTAGTTGCCGGAGGAATTTTTACACATAATATCCATTTTCTTCATGGCATCCTCGAAAATATCCCTGCTATTATGGTGGAGTTTTTAATTGGCCTTATAGTCGGGATTGTAGTGCTACTGCTGGTTGCTTTAGGGAAGAAAGTTTGGAAAGCTGTTTCTAAAAAATAATAAAATCCTTCGTTTCCTTTTTTGAGATTCAAGCCTTATCTGCAATTCTTATAACAAAAGGCCCTAGATCGTATTAAAGGTCCAGACCGGGCCTATGGCTTTTGCTCCTTTATCATCTTTAGCGACAACTTGCCAGAAATAAGTGGTATTTAGTTCAAGTTCTACATCTAATGAAGTTTGAATCAGATTTTCCTTGATTAAAGATGGAGGATTGTCAGTGCCAAAGTAAAGATCGTATTTTATTGAGTCACCATCAGCATCCTGACTTTCCCATCCCAGAGAAACAGAAAATTCATTTATGCTGGAGTTATTTACAGGAGTTTCTGAATGTGGGGTCTGTGGAATGGAATTATAAGCAAGGTTAGGTTCGGTATAAAATGAACGGGTTTCATCATAGCCACTTTTTTTCTTTTTTTCATCCATGGCTAAAACTCTCCAGTAATAGGTCGAACCCTTGTCTAAATCCAGAGTTGCTTTAGTTGTGTCAACCTCCCGTTGAGCAAAGAGATCATTAAAATTTTCGTCTTTTGAAACCTCTAAATAATAGCTCACATTATTTCCTTCAGGATCTGTAGAAGTTTCCCATTCAAAGGATAGAGGGGAATAAGAACAGGCCAAAGCATTTTCCGGAGATATTAGCCTGGGAGCTGAAGGTGCTTTGTTACTGGGGCCTTTAGATCCTTCTACAGCTTCTCCAGAACATGCCGTAATACCAAGACCCAGTATTATATAAACGAATCGAAAAATTATTTTCATTTTTTAATCAATTTAAGGGAATGTAGTTTTCCTAATTGCACCTGTACATAATATATCCCGGTAGGAAAAGCTGAGGTGTCTATTCTTAATTTTTGGTCGTTATCCGGCTTTAATTTTTCTGAAAAGACCAGTTGACTTGAACTGGTATAAACTTGAACAAATACAAGATCATTAATTGAACCTGGAATCACTATTAACGCTTCCTCATCAACCGGATTCGAAACCAGATGCACATTCGCCAGGCTTACCAGAAATTCCAGATTCCCTTCACAAATTTTGGAAGATTTTACGACTACCCGGTCTCCGTCATGTATGGAGATGTCGAAATTCGAATTATGATAAATGCCGGATTCAATTCCATTTACTCTAACATGAAAAGGTCCGCTTCCGTCCTTTACTTTAACTGTCATTGTTTTGTTGTCTATTTTGCTGTCAGCCTCAAAGGTTCGACCCGGTTTAATTTCAAATTCAAAGCACTTTTCTGTATGAGGTTGATCTTTTACGCTCATGCAAGCTGTATAATTTCCCGGGGAGAGCATTTCAAAGCTTAAGCCCAGGTTAAAGTCATGCTCCTCTCCATTTAAATTAACAATATAATTATGCTCTTCAAGCACATTAATCCTAAAATGGCCGTTGTTTTTGCCTTTGCAGGTTTCATCTCTCGTTGATAAAGAAAAGTTGTCCTCAGGCAGAATTATAATTGGACAACCCTTTTCATTAACAGGTTGCCCCGCCGGAGTGTTGGGACATAGATCACTAAAATCCAAAACTCCGTCACCATCCTGATCACGATCTTCAATTTGTCCAATAAAATCATCTACTATATTGGAATATCGGCTTATCGCCAGCCGCGTCCAGCTAAAGCCATGTGCGAGATAAACTCCTTTTCCAACCGTATGATATACATTAAGCACATCGTTTTCATCGAAAAAGGCAACACTTGGATGCATTTGACCATCAAGACGGAACCTGCTCTCATAGTCTCCAAATTGATTGAACACCATTACCAGTTGCCTATGTCTTACATTAAGTAAAACCTTATTGTTCTTTACCATAAGTGTAGGGTAGGACTCTCCATCGAAGTAATCTTTATCAAACTGCTTGTGGCTTAGCAACTCAAGCTCTGGTGAATAAACTCTTATCGAATAATCTTTTAAAAAACTGAATATTTTGTCATTATCCAGAATAGCCATCCTGCCTACGACATCTCCTGTAGGAATATACTTATAATCATTTTCTGGGCTTAACTTATGAATTTTGCCTTCATAACTTTCATACAAGGTGGAGGTTATAAGAAGGTTTCCTTCTTTGTCAATAACATGCTGATAGCTAATTTTACCAGCTCCAAGAAATAGTGATCGTTCCCAGGTGTGTATTTCATTTTTATAGAAATGTATGGTCTTTTCGTCTTCAGAAATTTCATATCTGTAATGATCACCATTCATAGCTTCGAAGGTTAAATCGGGTTCCTTCCATAAATGAAAATTTTCTTCTACAACCTCCTGATTCAGGTATTCCAGCTTAGAATTAAAACGAATTACTTTTTTCTTATATGGAGCCCTGGAGCCTCCCTTTAAAAGATTATTAGGACCGTAGAATTCTCTGCAGGAAACAAGAATATCACTATTGGTATCCTGAATCATGTGGTAATAATAATGCCCTGAGGTGCCTTCACCATTATAATTAAATTCTGCGGTAAGATTTTGATTCTCAAATTTCCTAACATAATAATTCTGTTCAGAAACAAAATCTGACCCTTCATACTTTGAAGAAATTGTGGTTCCTACTAAAAATGTATTTCCATTGATAGAGTGGAGGTCCTGTGGTTGAAAAAATACTTCGGTTGGAGTAACCCTTATCGACTCCAGCAGGTTCAAATCAAGGTCGTACTTGTGCAAATCGCCAGATAATGTTCGAACCAGAATTTCTCCGTCTGCAATTTTTCCCATATTTCCTGTTACCGCTTCAATCCTCTTTTTGAATAGAAGGTCCCCATTATTGGCATATTTTTCTAGAGTTAGGAATGGTTCATTAACTACATCAGAATTTGGCTGAGTGTTACTTAATAGGATAATTTCATTTTTGTCATTTACAAATGCGTCTAAAATATATTTATCGGTTATACCTTCATCTTCAACGTAGAAATTGATTTGATTAGCAGGGGAAATGGATAAGATAATATTCCCGGGATGCTGTTTTTGAGCCTCATTTATAAACTTTCCACCTCCCACGTAAATATAATTTCCATCACGATCAATAAAAGAACTGGTAGTTTTCTCAAAAAGAGTGTTACTTATTTCGGAAATTTGATCTACGTTTAGGTCTAAAAATTCCTCTTTATATTCAGTTTTATTGAATTTCACATAATATAAAAGTTCCTGCTGGTTTATATACTTTAAGCTAAATCCCTTATAGTGCTCCCCGGAATAGGATAAATGCGAAAATGGCCCATTGGCTTGAAATTCTTCAGAAGGTATTCCCTCCGGAGATATTCTAAAAAAGTTTTGGGGAAGATGTAAGTCACCATTCTCCGGTTTCTCCCGATATGTAAAGTTGAGGTAGCCGTCATCATCAATAAAATAATAATATTGATTCACGTTGAGAGTATGACTCTCCAGGGATTCGGGTGATTTGTATTCCCAAAGCTTTTCACCGGAAGGGCTAAATCTTACAATTATATAGTTGGCCTCGGATCCCCCGATATAATTCTTTGAAATCACCCAGATATGATCATCTTTATCTAACAGGAGATTCATAGGATAATCATAACTAACACCGTCCCAGGACAACTGGTTGCTCCAGTTCTCCTCCAGGTTCTCATTAAGACTGATGATCTTAACATCAGCAAATGAAAAATCTCTTTCTGTATATCCAGCAACTATTAAATTTCCACGGCTGTCTTTTTCTGAAAAAAATATTGCATCCCGGCTGGTGTGGTCATTACTTCCATAGGTTATACGTTCGGTTGGGACTAAAGGATCGGGCATTTCCTGGGCTGTGGCCAAAAATGGAAAAAGGATAACACAAAGGAGTATCCTTGAAAACAATGTATTCATTTAAACCGGGGATGATTGAAGTGTTAAATATATAAAAAATATTTAATGCCCCTGTTTCATCCAGCCAACTGAAAAGGTACCCAATCCTACAAGCTCCGTTCTTCTAAAATGGTATAATTGGAATTTTTCGTGGTTAATCCCTTTGGTCAAGTGAAAAGTTCACGGCAGTAATATTTTTATTGAGGCATCTGCTTACTTTCAGTTTTCAGCCATCTGTCCCAAAAGGTAAAATACAGACCATAATTTGTATTAAATTCTGAATGATGAAAATGATGATGAGTCGCACCTATAAACTGCTGGCCAATAATACTGTTTCTAAACTTTCTGGGATAGATCTCAATATCTAAATGATTCACAACGCTGCTAATGGTCATTAGGATAAGGTAGAACATGATGACATATAGATGAACGGGAAGAAATATTAAAACCGCCGGAATGATAATGGCCATTATCAGAGCTTCCCATGGATGAAAGGAAAATGCGGTCCAGGGAGTGGGAGTAAGGCTGTCATGATGCACTTTATGAACATATTTATAGATCGCAGGAAGGTGCATCCATCGGTGAATCCAGTAATAATAAGTTTCATGGATAAGTAGGATCAACAACAAGCTGAAGGGTATATAAAATATATCAGATAGGCCAACACTTATATAAATGCCTGTTAAGCCTTGCTCATACATATAATATATAAGCGTCCCGGCAACGGCGAAAATCGCAGAAGAAATGATACTCCATTTGATTTCATTTTTAATCTGCCGGTTTTTAGGCTTTCGCTTGCTTAACTTTTTTGAAAGGTGTCTTTGCTTATTCTTTATGTAGTAATAGTAGTAAAAGATTCCCGCGGCCAGAAAGTAGCGGAATACGATAAGCAGAAAAAATACACCCGTATAAAAAATAAAAAATCTCAGCAAATCTGTTAGAATATCCATATTATGCCCGGGGGTTAAACCCGAAAATTTGTTGCAGAATAAAGTTAGGTTTTTGCTTTTATAAGCTGAGAAATCCAGGATTAAAGCTTTCTTAAATTCTGATTGTAAATTGGATACATGCATCCTGATCCTTGAGAAGCTAAAGGATTCTCCAAAAAAAAATCCCGCTCCTTGGAGAACGGGATTAAAATGTTATTTGCTGCCTATTCCTCTTTCTTATCTTTTTTCTTTGAGGCATCATCCTTTTTCTTCTTGATCTCGGCATTCTCATCTTTTGCAATTCCTTCGGCATGTGGAATTGGATGTTTCCCTTGTTGCTTGTCGTAATTTGGTGTTTCCATAAGATAGTATGTTTTAAAATTATTATTTTCTAGCTTAAGGAAAAGGTTTTTGAAGGTCGATAAGAAAATATCTAACAGTGTTTAACAATCAAGTGTTAACTGGTTTTTAAATTTCGAGTTGAGCCTGGTAATATGTTTCTTTTCCCTTCGTGTAAAATTGGAAGTGCAGCCAACATATATAGAATTGTCCCCTTTCTGTAAATGCAGCTATTCTTTCTTGTCCCTACAACCCTGGCGTCTCAAACGAAAAAATCCCACTTAAACACCAATGTGTTTAGCGGGATTTTCCTGTTTTAATCCGCAGCATCGCTGCGCTTGATAGTGGAGTCGGAGGCTATCGAACTTATTTAGTTTTAATTTTACTCAACTGTTATGGTTACTTGATAAATGCCTGGTATTGTTGATAAACTTAAACTTATTATCATTTGATTATATAGTAATTATATGTAATATTGTCACCGATCTTGTCACCTTATATTGTCACCGGATCGGTAAAAGATAATCCAATGACCAGCACTTTTTATCTCAAAGAACCCAAGTCAAAAAAGGAATCATTAATTTACTTTTCTTGCTATTTTAAAGAGGAAGGAAAAAAGTTTGTGTACTCCACAGGCGAAAGAATTTTACCAGCTCATTGGGATCAGGAAGGACGCATTCCAAGAACTAAAGGGAAAAATAAAGCAGCTAATAGGGGAATTATTAAAGGTCAATTAGATCGGTATTCAAGGATTTTTAATGAAATCCGAAACCGTTGTATCTCCATGCAAGTAGATTTCACGTCGAGGCTTCTAAAAAAGGAATTTGATGAGCAATTCAAAAAGGCGCCAGGGGGGAAGAACATTTTTTTCGATGCCTATGATGAATTTATGGATCAAAAGATAAAGAATCAGGAGTGGAAGCCTTCCACTGAGAAGCGATATAAGAATATTAAGAATATCCTTAAAGAATTTGAAAAGGATAGAAAGTACAAACTGACCTTTAATGCGATTAATAGTAAATTTCACGCTGAATTTACAGATTATTGTATGGGTGAAAAGCAACATGTAAATAATACATACTCTAGGAACTTTGGACTTTTCAAGACTTTCATGTTGTGGGCATTTAAAAATGGGTATACTTACAATGAAGAATTTAGAGAAATGCAAAAGGTTCCAAAGGTCATCATTCCGCAAGTAGCATTGCAGAAAACTGATCTTGAAAAGCTAATGCAGCATGACTTCAAAAATGATCGTCTAGAAAGAGTGAGAGACGTGTTTGTTTTTGCTTGTATAACTGGACTCAGATTTGGAGAATTAAGCTTGGTTTCCAAAACCAGTGTTAAAGATGATCTTCTACATTTAAAAGAGGAGAAAGGAGCTGAAAAGGAGGTAAGAACCATTCCTTTAAATGATTTAGCACTCTATCTACTCAGAAAATACGAATATAAACTACCACTTATTGCAAATCAAAAACAAAATGAGTACATCAAAGAAGTTTTTGAAAAAGCAGGATATACTCATGAAGTTGAAAGAATCGTTATTCGAGGAAAACAGGTAGAAAGAATTCCTGTTCTATTTAAGGATAGAGTTAGCACCCATACGGCAAGAAGGACTTTTATTACAATGCTGAAAAGAGACGGGAAAAGTGATAAGCTTATTTCGAAAATTACGGGACATAAAGACCTAAAAACCTTAAACCAGTATTATCAGGTTGATGATGACGCTAAGAAAGAAGCCGTAGCAGAAACTTTTAAAATAAATTTCAATACCGTAAAGAAAGCTGAATAAATGATTGATGAAATATTCTTTACTCTTACTGAGTATAAACGAAACTATGAAAAAATTAAGAATGATTTCGTAAATGCCTACGAAGATAACGACGAAGATGAGTTCATTTCTTTGCAAACTGAATGGTATCAGAAGTGTCTGGAAACTGCGAAGATTGATCGAGGCTTTGCAGGTGATACCATAGGGTGGTTTCCAAAAAGCTTATTGAATGGCGATGGTGTAATTTGGAAGGTATATGAGAAAATTAGGAAAGAGAATGGAGAAATAGACCGAATGGTCGCACAAAATCTTTGTATTAGTTTTGGTAAAATACTGAAATTTTTAAAGACTCGAGAAACAGAAGCTATTTCTGAAAAAGATATAAAAACTACTGCAGCTCAATGGGCACTGTATTATTATTTTTTACAGGAAAATAAAATTATGCCTCCTTTTCATGAAAAAACAAGTGAAATTAAAGCTTTGGCCAAGGAATATAAAATTGGCTGGAAAAATTTCGAAATGAAATATAATGCCATTAATAATAGTAGAGGTTTAGAAGGCTATTCTAACAAAGATATCCAGGCTGTTTTAATATTGTTAAAAAATGATTATCCCTCCCTGATACCTCAATTTGAAAAGATGGTATTTCATTCCACCTAAATTTCGTATACCCTATACGTAGTATATATAAAGTACATTCCAGTACTGTTTTTTGAAAATTTGTAAAAATAATTTTTAAAAACACAGTATTATGAAATTAGTATTTGATGTTGAACCACTTCAACAAATTAGTAAAAAGCTTGACGAGCTGAACCAGAAAATTGATCGATTAGAAAATCTAAATCAAAAGATTAATAAGAGATCAATTAAGGAATTGGCTAGTCATTGTGGGGTTGCAGAACTTACTGTTCGCAACTGGATCACCGATGGTAAAATTAAAGCCAAGCGTCTTGGCCGTAGAATCTTTATCGAGGAAGAAGAATTTCAGAAAGCTCTTTCTGAAGTAAAATCAATTAAGTATAAAAGAAATTAATCATCCTGCATTTATTGGATGTAATGGATTAGGAAAGAAACTTAATCAACGTCTTTTATATGCTCATCAATCATTTTATGAGAAATCAATCAAAAAAACAAGAAATTAAAAATAAAGAAGTCTTTTGGACCGAAGAGTATAATCCTAGGTTGAAAGCTTATGACTATAAAATTGATGCTCCAGCCTTAAGGGTATATTTGAAAAATGAAGGTTATAGGTTATTTAAAAATGAACCTATTAAGTTGACGGGTAGAGTTGCTAGTAAGGTTACCGCAGACGACATATTTAATTATACCCTACGCTATGTTGAAACTTTTGAAGATAAGAATCTAGAAGCGAGTTTTATAAAAATGGGAGAAGCCTTATTATTAAGAAATAAAGCAATCATCATATCTCTACAAGAATGCGAATTTAGACCTTTAAAAGACAGTGAGTTTATAAGCTATAAATTTTATGATGGAGCCATTTTAAAAGTGGAAAAAAATAAAGCATTTGAAATCCTAAAATATGAAGAAATAGACGGTTTCATTTGGCAAGAAACCATTATAAAAAGGAAGTTTAAAGTTTTGGAAGAAAAATTTATTGAGGATGCCATATTTGCTAAGTTCATTAAGAATATTTCTAATAATGAAGACCATTTTAATTCTATTTGTAGCGCAGTTGGATATTTGCTACACAATTACAAGGATCAAAGAAAGCCAGTAGCTATAATAGTGAATGATCAAAATTTAATTGATGATGGAAAACCGCAAGGGGGAACAGGAAAAGGCTTATTAATTAAAGGTTTATCTAAGATTGTTGAAAAAGCATTATATAATGGAAAGAATGCTGATTTCACAAATAACAAATTTGCCTATCAGAATGTTTCAGAAACATCAAATATTTTATTTATAGACGATGCTCCCAGAAATTTTAATTTTGAAGCTCTATTTAGTGTTCTGACAGAAGATATGCCGATAGAAAGAAAACATCAGCCTGTATTAGCCTTGCCATATAAGGAAAGTCCAAAATTTGTAATTACTACTAACTATACTATAAAAGGTACTAGTTCTAGTTTTAAAAGAAGGAGATTTGATGTGTTTCTTAATAATTATTACAATGCTAGTCATACACCTGCCGATGATTTCGGGAATGAATTTTTCCATGGTTGGGATGAGGAAGAGTGGTATTATTTCGACTTCTTCATGATGTGTTGTTTGAGATTATACCTGTCTATGGGATTTATAAAATATAACGATCCAGAATGGGAATTGAAAATTTTAAAAAATGAAACTTCTCCTGACTTTATTGACTTTATGGAATCAAATTATGCCGAAAAAAATGTTTATAATTCCTTTGTCTCAATTCGGGATAAAATGATTGCTATTTATGGTGAGAAATATATGTTCTTAAAAAGGGATGTAAAGACCATGATTGAATGGGTTGAGTTATATGCAAATTACAAGGGATTAAAAGTCTTAAGAGGCCCAAGAACAAGTGAAGGATTTACATTTTGTTTTAATTAGAAATGTAGTCCGTGTATATAATTGAAAAATATACACATGCAGGTTTATAATTAAAGGGAATATAAATTTGAAATTTGTACATTCTCTACATAGTAGAAAAAATTCTGTATATTAAATTTTATAAAACCTAATAAAGTATTTTATGAGTAACCGTTGCAATGGTATGTATAATAACTGTTGCAACAACATGATAACTTTCTATTTGCTGAAAATAAGGTGTTTAGATATTTTTTTTGTTAATTTAAGTGCTGCAACGGTGACCGCAACGGTGACCGCAACGGTGAATACAAAAGCCATTGCAACGGCGAGAATATCGAAATGTAGTCAGTATATATACGATTATTACATAGTTAGTACATTATTAAAATTTATTTGATTAATACTTAAGATTGGTTAGTTTTACTATCCTAAAATCTGCTACTACTCTTACCCTACTATAAGTAAGGCAGAAAGTAATACTAACCAATCGATTTTATGGCCTTATTCCAGGTTTCTGTTTTAAAGAAATACCTCAAACTTCAGGATGAGAAGATCATCGATAAAGCGTATAAAAAATTCACCTCTTACTTTCAGCATCCCGAGATCCAGGAAAATATCAGGAAGTCCAAGGAAGAACAATTCCAGGCAACCTTTCTAAGTGAACTGTTTGTCAATATTCTCGGGTATAAACTGAATCCCAATCCTAATTATAATCTTACTACGGAATTCAAGAACGAATCGAACAACCGCAAGGCTGATGGTGCGATCCTGAAACAGGGAAATGCCATTGGGGTAATTGAATTAAAGGGAACTAACACAAAGCATCTGGAAGGGATAAGGCAACAGGCGTTCGATTACAAGGCCAACCAGAAAAATTGCGTTTATGTGATCACTTCCAATTTCGAGAAGCTAAGATTCTATATAAACGATGCGACCGAATTCCTGGAATTCGATCTTTTTGAACTTAACCGTGATGACTTTGGTTTGTTATGGCTTTGCTTGCATCATGATAATATCATGAACGGCCTACCTCTCAAGATCAAAGAAGCATCTCTAGTGGAAGAAGAGGCGATCACTAAGGAGTTCTATAAGGATTACTCTGTATTTAAAAGGGAATTATACCGTGACCTGGTTAAGAAAAATGCGAAAGAATTAAAATCTATTCGTCATTCAGAACTTGCTTCAGAATCTCTCGAAGATGAAGTATTCCAAAAAGAGGTAAATGGCCTGGAAAAGAACGTCAAGCTTAACCTTTTTAAGAAATCCCAGAAGCTGATAGACCGGTTTCTTTTCGTTTTCTTCGCGGAAGATCGCGGACTGCTTCCTCCCAATTCCATTCATAAGATCATACAGAACTGGGAGATGTTACGTGATATGGATGTAGAGCAATCGCTTTATGATAGATATAAGATCTATTTCAATTATCTAAATACTGGTAGAGAGGCCAAAGGCGACCATGCAGAGATCTTCGCTTATAATGGCGGACTCTTTAAACCAGATCCCATTCTGGATATGCTGAAGATCGATAACGAGCTGTTACTGAAGCATACAAAGAAGCTGGCTACTTACGATTTTGAAAGCCAGGTAGACGTGAATATCCTCGGACATATTTTCGAAAACTCGCTGAACGAGATCGAAAGCGTAAATGCAGAGATCGAGGGAGCTGACTTTGATAAGCAGAATAGTAAGCGGAAGAAGGATGGAGTCTTTTATACGCCCAAGTATATCACCAAGTATATCGTGGAAAATACTGTTGGGAAGCTTTGCGAGGAAAAAAAGATCGAACTTGGCTTCCGGGAAGAAGAATATTATAAAGGAAGAAAAAAACGCCATAAAGCAACTTTAGAACAACTTTTAAAAATTCTTAATGATTACCGCGACTGGCTTTTGAAACTTACCATATGCGATCCAGCCTGTGGTTCTGGAGCCTTTTTAAACCAGGCACTAGACTTTTTGATTAGGGAACACCACTATATCGATGAAATGCGCGGTAAACTGCTTGGTGAAAGTTTTCGCTTTCCAGGTATCGAGAATACCATCCTGGAGAATAATATTTACGGGGTAGATATCAACGAAGAAAGCGTAGAGATCGCTCGTTTAAGTTTATGGCTACGTACAGCTAAGCCCCATAGAAAGCTGAACGATTTAAGCAGCAACATCAAATGTGGTAACTCCCTAATTGATGATAAAAAGGTAGCTGGCGATAAGGCTTTTAAATGGGATGCCGAATTTCCAGAGGTATTTAAAAATGGAGGTTTTGATGTGGTGATAGGGAATCCACCCTATGTATTTGCAAGGGATAATTTTAAAACTGAAGAAAAAGACTTTTACCAAATAAAATTCAAATCTTCGAAGTATCAGATTAATACCTATGTATTATTTATTGAACAGTCAGTAAAAATCATAAAGAAAAACGGTGCTTATGGATTAATTGTTCCAAATGCATGGTTAATGGTCTATTCAGGTGAAGAGTTGAGGAAGTTTCTTTTGGAGACCAGTAGGATAAACCAAATTTTAAACCTTTCGGGATATTCATTTGAAGGGGTAAACGTTGAAACAATTATCCTTATAGCTCAAAAAATTGAGACTTCTGATAATGATATTCACATTTATCAGAATAATGAAAAAATGTTTGAGTTACTTCATAAAAGAAATCAGTCTGATTTTTTGAAAAATGATGGATTCGAATTTAGAATTTTCTCAAATCGTAAAGGTTTCGAATTAACTGATAAATTGAAGAAGGGATCCGTAATTTTGGATGAGTTAGTCCTCATAAAAGCTGGATTACAAGCCTATGAAAAAAATAAAGGTAATCCCAAACAGACCGCCCAAGATGTAAAAGATAGGCCGTACGATTACGATTACAAATATGATAAAGACACATATAAATATTTGGAAGGAAAAGATGTATCTAGGTATTATAATACCTGGTCCAGTTTATATTTGAGATATGGAGAACATCTAGCTTCACCGAGATCTATTGATTTATTTGAGGGAGAAAAAATTATAGTTCGGGAAATAACAGGTAAATACCCCAGAAATATTATAGCGACCTATTCCGATGACCTGTATCTATTTAATAGAAGTAATATTGCCATTATTTCCAAGCCTTCCATTGAAATTTCGCTAAAGTATGTTTTAGGAATATTAAATAGTACCCTTATTTCTTATTGGTTCTTAAAAAACACCGCAAAATCAGTAAGGAAAATGTTCCCAAAAATTATTTTGAAGGATCTTAGAAAATTTCCAATAAAAAGTATAAATCTTGATCTACAAGAACCATTTATAGCCAAAGTTGATAGGATGCTTGAACTTAATAAAAAGATGTTAGTTGAATCTGAAAATTTTATAAAATATATTAAACAGGCTTCCAGTCTTGACTCAATATCTAGAAATCTAGAAACTTGGCACGAACTGGAATTCGGTGAATTTATCAAAGAACTAAATAAAGCAATTAAAAAGCAAAATAGGGAGCGGGTTAAGGAAAGCTTGGAACCGGTAAAAGAATTGACAAAAAAGGATGAGTTCGAATGGATGGAGCTTTTTGAGGAAAACAAGAAAAAAGCGGTGGAACTTCAGCAACAAATAGACGAGACCGATAAGAAGATAGACCAAATGGTGTATGAGCTTTATGGGCTTACCGAGGAAGAGATCCAAATTGTTGAAAATAGTTAATGATGAATAGATTAATTCTAATTGGAAATGGATTCGATCTGGCTTTGGGCCTGAAGACCTCCTATTCAGATTTCATGCTTTGGCTGATTAAAGATCTTTTAACCAGTACCCTTGGGACCCCCAGACAATATTCCAATAGTATTATGTATAATGCCGGATTCGCAGAAAATGAATTTTACAGGATTGGTTTTAGAACCGAATACTCAAATGTTGATTATGAAGTAGAAATTAATAGGATTGAAAATATTGAATTGTTAAATCGTTTTCGGGAACACTACAACGTCGATTTTTCCTTTAAAAATGGATTGTTATCAGATCTTTTAAAAAACTTTGAAAATAAAGGCTGGGTAGATATTGAAAATGAATTCTATCAAAACTTAAAAAAGGAACTTAATAGCAAACATCATAAAATTCAACATTTAAATAATCAACTAAATTTTATAACTAAAAAACTCGAAGAATACCTATTAGAAATAGATCATCTTGATATACCAAATTCAAGATATTTCATTGGGAATGTTAGTAGTCAATTTTCCGAGAACATCAAAAAAGAAGATCTATTGGAGAAAGAGTTAATTGATAATGATATTTCTCCTAAAAAAATTCTCTTCCTTTCTTTCAATTATACCAATTGCCTATTTCAGATAACTCAGAGTCTCAGTTCATATACTCAGGCGGAATTATCATGGAATTATATTCATGGAGAATTAAAGAGCGAAAAAAATCCTCTGATCTTCGGATTCGGGGACGAGATTGATGATGATTATTCTAAAATTGAAAAGCAAAACGATAATGATTTTTTCGAACATATTAAGTCTTTCAGATATAGCTTGACTCCAAATTACCATGATCTGATGAGATTTATTGATGCTGAAAATTATCAGGTGTTTGTATATGGACATTCTTGTGGCTTGTCAGATAGAACCATGCTTCGAGAAATTTTTGAACATGATAATTGCAAATCCATAAAGGTATTTTATCATAGGCGCAATGATGAAACCGATGATTTCTCAGAAAAAGTGATGGAGATTTCAAGGCATTTTACAGATAAAGGGGTAATGCGACGTAAAATAGTTGACAAGACAAAATGCAAACCACTTCCTCAAAATTAATTAAAAAATAGGATTATTTCCTATAAGTAGGAATAATTCCATTTTTGTAAATTTGAAGCATGAAAGTATTGCTTCATTTAGTCATTCCAGGAATATTTAATTTTCCCTTTGTAGGAAGTATAACTGCGGGCTTCCCTTCCCCTGCTGATGATCACCTGGATAAATCTATAGATCTTAATGCTGAAATTATAAAAGATAAAGACGCTACCTTTTTCGGTAGGGTGGAAGGTGACTCCATGACCGGAGCAGGGATTGAACATGGTGATCTTTTGGTAATAAATAAAGGATTGGAACCAAGAGATGGTAAAATAGCTGTTTGTTTTATTGATGGCGAATTTACCGTTAAACGAATTAAAATTGAGAAACATGTAATCTGGTTGGTTGCGGAAAACCAGAAATACAAACCTATTAAGGTTACGGCAGAAAATGACTTCCTGATCTGGGGAATAGTTACCAACGTAATAAAGTATGTATAATGTACACCCTGGTAGACTGCAATAACTTTTACGCTTCCTGTGAACGAGTTTTTAATCCGGCCCTGGAAAACAAACCGGTGGTAGTGCTTTCAAATAATGATGGATGTGTCATTGCTCGTAGTAACGAAGCTAAAGCCCTAGACATTCCCATGGGTGCTCCGGCATTTCAGTTTGAAAAGCTTTTTGAAAAGAACGGTGTTTATGTTTTCAGTTCGAACTATGCTTTGTACGGAGATATGAGCAGAAGAGTAATGAACATTCTTTCCCGGTTTACGCCGGATATTGAAATCTATTCTATCGATGAGGCATTTCTGCTGCTGGAAGGATTTGAAGAACATTTTGATCTCAATTCTTACGGTAAAGAAATGATCAAAGCTGTTAAAAGCAGGACCGGTATTCCAATTAGTATCGGCATTGCACCCACAAAGGCCCTGGCAAAAGTTGCTAATAAGATCGCTAAGAAATTTGATGCTCGAACGGGTGGAGTCTATATCATTGATGATCCAGAAAAAACCAGGAAAGCTTTATTGTGGACCAAGATTGGAGATGTGTGGGGTATCGGCAGGCAATATGAAAAGAGATTGCTCTCAATGAAAATCACAAACGCACAGCAGTTCGTGGAATTACATGACGAATATGTTCGAAAAGAATTTTCAGTTGTCGGTCTGCGACTAAAAAGAGATCTATCAGGACTAACCACTTTGTCGTTAGAACCTATCCCAGTTAAAAAGAATATTGCTGTCACAAGAGCCTTTGAAAGAATGTATAGTGATTATGATGAATTAAAAGAACGTGTATCTACCTATGCCATTAAAATTGGAGAAAAACTCAGGCGACAGGGTAGCAATTGTTCTCTACTCCAGGTATTCTTGCTTACAAATCCATTTAGGAATGATTTTAAGCAGTATCGGGCAAGTATATCAGTATATACTCCTTTTCCAACTAACTCGAGTATTACATTGGTTAAAACAGCCTTAATCGGATTGGAGATGATTTATAAGGAAGGTTACCAGTATAAAAAGGCTGGGATCATCGCCATGAAACTTACTCCGGCAAAACAAAAACAGTTCAAATTATTCTCAGAGGAAAATCCTAATCACGAGAAATTGATGAAGGTTGTAGATCAATTAAACTTTAGGGAAAATGGTAAAGTTAAATTCGGTGGTCAGGATCTAGGTCGTACCTGGAAGATAAAACAGGAAAGGTTATCTAAAAGGTATTCTACGCGACTCAATGAGTTAATCCTAGTAAACTGCAAGAGTTAATTTACTTCTTTCTTGCATTACGGGCTATTTGCGATAACCGTTGTTGTGGTGCGTTTTATTACGTTTCCTTTAATATTAAATAAATAGTATAAGTCAAATAAAATATCACAAGTAAAGCCGCTTCCCATCTATCAAGCTTTTTTCTTTTCCCTGTAAACATAGCAAGAATCAGAAATAAAGTTCCGCCAATTAATATGAATAAATCAATGTTGAAAATGTCATTATAATTAATTGGTTTAATGAAGGAACTAATAGAGAGAATTAGTAGAATATTAAAAATATTTGAGCCTATTACATTTCCAATTGCAATATCACTGTTTTTTTTAAGTGCAGCCACAATCGACGTTATCAGTTCAGGTAGTGATGTTCCTGCAGCAATGATAGTTAAACCAATTATCTTTTGACTCACTCCTAAATCTGTTGCAACAGATATGCTATTGTCTACAACTAATTTACCGCCAATAATAAGTCCTAAAAGGCCAAATGAGATCAGTTTCCAAATTTTCAAATTTGACTTTTGTTCATAGGCTACTACTTCACCTTCATCAATTTTCATTTGTTTAAAGACGTAAAATATAAATACCAAAAAGAGGGTGAATAAAATTAGACCATCAAATCTGGAAATACGGGAATTTGAGTTTAAAAATAAGTCGTTTGCTAATACCAAAAATAGTATAGTAATGAGTAGTGAAATGGGAATTTCCCGCCATGCTGTAGAAGATTGGACTTTAATTGGATAAACTAAGCCAGCTATACCCAGAATTAGGAATAAATTGAAATTGTTACTACCTATAATATTTCCTAATACTATATCATATAATCCGTCAAATGATGCCATAGAGTTCACTACTAACTCAGGCGCGGAAGTTCCAAAAGCAACTATAGTTAATCCTATGGCTAAATCGGAAATATTGTGTTTTTTGGCTAATGAGGAAGCTCCGTCAACCATCCAATTCGCTCCATATATTAAAGCTGTAAAACCAATGAATATTAATAGTAATGCTATTACCATTTTCTGTTCTAATTTCTAATTATACTTATCACAACCATGTTTATTGCGGTACATTTAATGATTGTCAATTATTGCTAAAACCGTATAAATATAGAAGAAATAACAATCGAAATTATTAATAAAATAGGGGGATTTTCTTGGTGATTATTTGAATATTTATTGAAGTAGATTTACAAATAATTCTAAAATAAAAGGATTACTATTCTTTCAATATCCTTATAAGTTTATCATTTCTTTAAAATGCACCACAACGATCCCGGTTAACGCAAGTTGGCGGAGTAAGGAACGCGGATTTGTCGGTTTAGTGTTTAATAGTTGATCAAGTTAAATAATTTCTTTCTAACGGTACCGACTATTTGCGATAACCGTTGTTGTAGCCAGTGCAATTACTTTCTATAATTTTATTAATTATTATTGAAGGAATTGATAAACCATGGTATTTTCAATGTATATTATTATTTCTACATTTGCAATATGAAGATTTTGGCAGTCATATTTTCTATATACTTTCTTGGGCTCAGCTTTATGCCTTGCGAGGACGAAGTTATTGCACAGGAAGATATTACAGAATTTCATCAGGTTGATAAATCTCATTCCACCAATTCTTCTGCAGATGATTGTAGTCCTTTTTGCCAATGCCATTGCTGTCATGTGCATATAGCAAGTTTTGATTCACAAGATAAGGAGTTAATTTCCTTAGAAATTTCCACAGAAATCCCGGAAGTAAATTACCAGCTGGGAGACGATATTCCGAAATCCTTTTTCCAACCACCCCGGGTTTAATTCAGTCCTAGGATACCTATGTCCAAACCATACTAATTGTTTGGACCGAATTAATATTCACTGAATTAAACATACTATTCATGATTAATAAAATCATTGATTTTTCAATCAATAATAAATTTATTATTGGGTTGTTTACCGTAGTACTTATAGGTGCTGGCATCTGGAGCATGACCCAGGTTCCCATCGATGCCCAACCCGATATTACCAATAACCAGGTGCAGGTAATTACCCAAGCGCCCAATCTGGGAACACAGGATATAGAACAATTTGTAACCTACCCCGTGGAAATTGCTATGAGTAATCTTCCGGGAGTGCAGGAAATACGATCTGTATCACGATTTGGACTCTCTGTCGTTACTATCGTTTTTAAAGATGATATGGGGACTTATCTTCCCCGGCAACTTGTTGCTGAAAAGCTGGGCCAGGTTAAAGAGGATATACCCCAAGGTTTTGGAAAGCCATCAATGGGCCCTATCTCTACCGGACTGGGAGAAATATTTCAATATACTCTAGAGGTAGATGAAGCTCATAAGGGTAAGTATTCGCCCACCGAACTTAGAACTTTCCAGGACTGGATCGTACGTCGACAGATGGCGATGGTTCCCGGCGTGGTAGAAGTTAATGGCGTGGGAGGCAAAATCAAACAGTATGAAGTAGCGGTAGATCCGGATGAGCTTCTAGCGATTGGCCTAACGATTTCCGATGTTTTTAATGCCCTTGAAAATAATAACCAAAATACAGGTGGCGCTTATATCGAAAAAAATCATCAGGCCAATTTTATCAGAGGTGAAGGCCTTGCCAGAAGTATTAAAGATCTTCAAAAGATTGTGATTACCAATTCTGAAGGAATTCCTATCACTATTGGTGATGTCGCCGAAGTTGGAATAGGCAGTGCGGTACGTTATGGTGCTCTTACTAAAAACGGTGAAGGCGAAGCGGTAGGCGGAATGGTAATGATGCTTAAAGGAGCGAATTCTAATGAGGTGGTAGAAAATGTAAAAGACCGGATTAAACAAATACAAAAATCATTACCGGAAGGTGTGAGTATCAAACCATTCCTGGATCGAAGTGAGCTTATAGCTAATACCACTTCTACAGTTAAAGGGAATTTGATCGAAGGTGGATTAATTGTAATCTTTGTTCTGGTTTTACTACTTGGAAACTGGAGAGGAGGACTCATTGTAGCCTCAACTATTCCACTATCATTATTATTCGCATTTATATTGATGAATGCTTTTGATGTCTGGGCTAACCTGATGAGCCTTGGCGCGATCGATTTTGGGATCATTGTAGATGGAGCTGTAATTATTGTAGAAAGTACTGTTTTTATGCTATACCAAAGAATTGGCAGGAATCAGCAGAATGATCAAAAAGAAAAAGATAAAATCGTGGCATCCTCTTCCAAGAAGATGATGAATTCGGCATTTTTTGGTCAGTTAATTATTCTTATCGTATTTCTTCCGTTACTCGCTTTAGAAGGTGTAGAAGGTAAAATGTTTAAGCCAATGGCGCTCACCTTTATTTTCGCGATGCTGGGTGCCATGATTCTATGCTTAACCTATGTGCCAATGATATCTTCGGTTTTTCTCAAGCTACCTAAAAAGATCAGAAACACATGGGGAGATCGATTTGTTATATGGGTGCAGAATAAATACGAGCCTCTGCTTCAAAATGCACTGAGCAAGAGTAAACTTCTTATTGGATTAACCATCGGGCTCTTTGCTTTTGCCATATTTTTATTTAGCAGAATGGGTGGCGAATTCATCCCGCAGCTGGATGAAGGTGATATCGCGTTTCATGTTATTCTTCAACCGGGAAGTTCTTTGGATGAGGGAATAAAAACTTCAACCAGAATAGAAAAGATGTTACTGGACAAATATCCCGAAATTGAACAAGTGGTTACCCGGTTTGGAGTGTCTGATGTTCCAACAGATCCCATGCCTATGGATATTGGGGACAGTTTTATCATCTTAAAAGATAAATCTGAATGGACATCTGCAGACAGTAAGGAGGAGCTTATCTCAAAAATAAAAGAAAGTCTTAGCATTATACCCGGAGTGAGTTATGAATTCACTCAGCCGGTAGAAATGCGTTTCAATGAACTATTAACAGGGGTTCGTGAAGATATTGCAGTGAAAATATATGGAGAGGATTTGGATCTTCTTGCTACGAAAGCACAGGAAATTAGTGGTCTCATTGGTAAAATTGAAGGTGTAGCCGATATGAAGGTTGAAGCTACCACGGGATTACCACAGATCACTGTAGTTTATGACCGAGATAAGGTCGCTCAGTATGGCCTCCAGATCTATGACCTTAATTCTCAGATCCAGTCGGCATTTGCAGGAGGGAAAGCGGGAGTTATTTTTGAAGGAGAAAAGCGATTCGATCTTGTAGTTCGGCTACAGCCGGAAAACCGGAGGAACATCGGTAATATTCAGAATTTGTATGTGAATCTACCTTCCGGCGAACAAATTCCGCTCAAAGAAGTGGCCGACATAAGCTATAAATCTGGTCCCATGCAAATAAGCAGGGATAACACAAATCGCAGAACTTATGTAGGTGTAAATATTAGAAACCGTGACGTGAAATCTGTCGTGGAAGATATACAGACTAAATTAAATGATGAATTAAGTCTTCCTCCTGGTTATTATATCCGGTATGGGGGAGCTTTTGAAAACTTCGAACGCGCCAGGAAGAGACTACAAATTGTAGTTCCAATTGCCCTGTTTCTGATCTTTATCCTAATCTATTTCGCCTTGAAATCTTTTAAACAAACCACCATGATCTACATGGCAATCCCACTTGCCGCCATTGGAGGAGTCTATTCTTTGTGGCTAAGAGGAATGCCCTTTAGCATATCTGCCGGAGTAGGCTTTATTGTGTTGTTCGGGGTTGCGGTATTAAACGGACTTGTACTCATAAGTGGCTTAAATGAATTGAAGGAAGAAGGAGTTTCAGATATATCAAAACGCATCAAACTCGGAACCAAACGCAGAATAAGACCTATTTTATTAACGGCACTAACCGACGTTTTAGGATTTTTACCCATGGCAATCTCATCTTCGGCCGGAGCTGAAGTGCAAAGACCTCTGGCCACAGTGGTAATTGGCGGCCTGGTAACTTCAACATTCCTAACCTTATTCATTCTTCCGGTTCTATATCGCTGGATGGAAAACAGAAAAAACATCCTAAAAATGAATCCAAAATTAGCAGGAATTATACCCCTTATAATGCTAATTGGTTTTAGCAATAATTTGAGGGCGCAGGAAACATACGATATGCCGGAGATAACCCAGAAAGAGGCAGTTGAAAAAGCACTGGAGAATTATCCGCTTTTAAAAAATAAGGCCCGTGAAGTTGATAGGGAAAATGCTATGAAAGCCGCAGCCTGGGATTTTGGTAAGACGAGTGTATTTACCGGCGGTGAAGAAATTGGCGAAACAGGAGGTATATATACCACTGTTGGTTTTCAGCAACAGGGAATAGACCTCTTTGGAATTGCCAGTAAAAACCGACTTTACAATGATCGCATCGATCTTGCGGTGAGTGACCTGGAATTGTCCAGATTACAGCTTAGCCGCGAGGTTAAGAAGGTCTGGATTTCTGCCTATTCAGCCAAATTAAAGCTGAAACTTTTCAATAGATTAGATTCATTGTATACCCGACTGGAAAAGGCAGTGGATTTGAGATATGAAACCGAAGCGATTTCCAGGCTGGAAATGCTCGCTGCGAAAAACAGGATCAGGGAAATTGAAATTCAAAAAAATCAGGCAGCAAGTGATTACCAAAATTCAATAAGGGAGTTAAATCTATGGCTTGGAGAAGGAAATTTTGATGTTGCAGCAGAATCTATAAGTAATCCTAATCCTGAAAATGAATTGCTACCAGAATATATTGAGGAACATCCATTAATTCAGATTTCCGAAGAAAAAGTACAGATAGCAAATTCCAGGATAAGGGTTGAGAAAACTGATTTTCTTCCGGCTCTTAATCTTCAGTATGGAATACAGGAAGTAAATGGAGCCAGCGGGTTTTACAATTATCAGGCGGGAATTTCAATTCCGGTTTTTTCAGGCAAGGAATATGCCGATGTGAAAACAGCAAAAATTGAAAAGGAAATAGCCGAAGAAAACTTAAGATTCAGAAAAGAACAAATTTCTACTGAATATCAATCGGCATTAGAAAATTTCAGAAAATGGAAAACTTCCTGGGAATTTTATCACACTGAAGTTGTTCCGCTACTGGAAGATCAGCGGCAGGGAACCTTGCTGGCGTTTAATGTAGGAGCAATAGATTATACAGAAATGATCCAGAATATGGACAATGCCATTCAATCTGAACTTCGGTCCATCAATGCTTATAAAAATTACAAGGTCGCTCTGGCCGAAATGGAATTTTACCTAAAAAGAAAATAAAGAGATGAAAATTATAAAAATCATATTAGCAAGTACTGCTATTTTTCTTGCTTCCTGTGGAGAAAATAAAAAACAGGTTCCAGAAGGAAAGAATATTTCAGGCGAAGTTAAAGCTTCAAAAGAAGTAATGCTTACCCAGCAACAATTTGATGCTCTGGACATGGAAATTGACACTTTAACATCCAGGCTTATGAGTGGTTACATTGAGGCCAACGGTCATCTGGAGGTGCCACCACAAAGTGAAGCTATGGTAACACCGGTAATTGGTGGTAACATCAGTTCTATTAAAGTGATCGAAGGTGATGCTGTGGAGAAAGGGAGTGTTCTGGCTTATCTTAGTCATCCCGATATTGTTAAAGTACAAATAGATTATGTAAACACGGCAAGCAATCTGAAGTTTCTGGAGAAGGATTATTCCAGGCAGAAAAGGCTGTACGATGGAGGTGTAGGTTCAGGAGAAACTTTTCAGAAAGTAGAATCTGAACTGGAAGGTGCAAAAGCACATTTAAAGGGTATGGAAGCTCAGTTAAGGCAGCTTCATATTAACCCTGAAACTATTAAAAATGGAGATATTCAGCAGCAAATTCCCGTTTTAAGCCCTATCAAGGGTGCAGTGCAGGCGGTTAATATTAAAACAGGACAGTTTGTACAATCCCAAACAAATATGTTTGAAATTATAAATACAGATGATGTACATGTAGATCTAATGGTTTTTGAAAAAGATGTTCCGAAGGTAAAAGAAGGTCAAAAAGTTTTTTTCAGTACCTCTGCACAGCCAGGAAAAGAAATGGTTGCCGAGATACTTTCGATTAGTAAAAACTTCGAACAGGATCCCAAAGCGCTGCATGTACATGCCGAAATTGATAATCGCTCGGGCCAACTGGTACCGGGAATGTATGTAAAAGGTAGAATTGCCATAGAAGATAATAAGACATTATCTTTTCCGGAAGCCGCGATTGCTAAAAATGGAGATAGGTTTTATATCTTTTCTGCTGAAAGGGAAGGTGAACAATGGAGTTTTAAACCGGTGGAAATTACCACCGGAGTCACAGAAGATAAGTGGACCACCGTGAACTTTCTGGAAATAACGCCTGAAAAAATGAAGTTTGCTTTTAATAATGCGTATTACCTTATGGCTGAAATGAATAAAGGCGATGGAGGACATAGTCACTAAAACTAAGGAAAATGGGACATCAACATTCACATGATAATTCGGGTAAGAATTTAAAGCTGGCATTTTTTCTTAACCTAGCTTTTACGATCCTGGAATTTATTGGGGGATTATATGTTAATAGTGTAGCGATAATATCTGACGCCGTACATGACCTGGGAGACTCATTGTCTCTCGGGACTTCATGGTATCTGGATAATAAGAGTAAAAAAGACTCCAATTCAAAATTTTCATATGGTTATCGAAGGTTCTCCTTGCTAGGAGCTTTGATTAATAGTCTAGTTCTGATTGGGGGATCTATATATGTGATTTATGAAGCCGTTGGCAGGATTCTGGAACCAGAACATTCTGATGCACAGGGAATGATCATTTTTGCGATTATTGGAGTTGTCGTAAATGGTTATGCGGCCTATAAATTAAGTAGTGGAAAAACTATGAATGAAAAGGTAGTATCCTGGCATTTAATGGAAGATGTACTGGGCTGGGTTGCCGTGTTAGTAGTTGGTATTGTTCTTTATTTTAAGGATATCCACTACCTTGATCCTGCCTTGTCGCTAATAATCACTTTGTACATTTTATATAATGTATTTAAAAGGTTGAAAGAAACACTGTTTATATTTCTTCAGGGAGTTCCTCAAGATTTGGACATTGAAAAAATTAAGCAGGAGATACTGAATGTTAAAAATGTAAAATCACTTCATCATACGCATATCTGGTCTCAGGAAGGTGAACATCATGTATTCACTTCCCATGTAATTCTTAAAAATATTGAGAATTTTGATCAAGTTATTTTAACTAAGAAACAAATCAAAGATTGCTTAAAGA